>CAJUFE010000001.1:0-265291 GCA_910585635.1 uncultured Lachnospiraceae bacterium
CCACATCAGGGATAACGATACTCATAAAACTTCTAACTAAGTGACATTGCGCTCCATGAGGAACGCAGCGGACGCTAAGCTCGTGAAAGACCTCGCTAAGCGCCGGCGTTCCTCAAGGGGTTCCTTTTATGACAGGACTCTCCCTACGCTACTTTAGTTGGCGTGGGTGTGAAAAGTAACCAAGTGACAGACGATATCTGGAAAACCTGCGGGAAGCGATTGTCTAAGGCTTTGTCCTTGTGGTATACTCTATACAGCTAAAAGTGAAAAGTGGAAGAGGGTCCGTTATGAAGGGTACAGGTAAGAAAGATACCGGCAAGAGGGATATCAGCAAGAAAGAAACAGACAAGGGGGATATCAGCAAGAAGGGAACAGACAAGAGGGATATCAGCAAGAAAGAAACAGACAAGAGGGATATCAGCAAGAAAGAAACAGACAAGGGGGATATCGTCAAGAAGGATATGGGCAAGAACGATATCGGCAAAAGAGATATGGCGGTGAAAGCGGTGACGGGAGACAGGAAGAGCGGCAGGGGACTGGACGTGAAAGGGAAGGATGGCAGAGGAGGCCGTTCCCGGATGGGACGGAAGCTGGGGGAGTGGATAGAGACTGGCAGAGCACTCCGGCATGTGGGCGATCATTTCCGCACGATCACCCATCACAAGATCCTGGTGATGAAGGAGTGCTTTAAGCTGGGGCTCTATCGTCAGGGGCTGCTGCACGATCTGTCTAAATACAGCCCCTCTGAGTTCTGGACCGGGGTGAAATACTACCAGGGAGACCGGAGCCCTAACGCGGCGGAGCGGGAGCAGATCGGCTATTCGGCGGCGTGGCTCCATCATAAGGGGAGGAACAAGCACCATTTCGAGTATTGGATCGACTTTTCCAATGACCGGACCAAGGGGCTGGTGGGGAACAAGATGCCCCTGCGGTATGTGATCGAGATGGTCTGCGACCGGATCGCGGCCTGCAAGGTGTACCGGGGGGAGAGCTATGACAGCAGCGCGGCCTGGGAATATTATGCCCGCACCCGCCCCTTTATCACCCCGGTCCTCCATCCCCAGACCCAGGCGCTCCTTGAAAAGCTGCTGATGATGCTGCGGGATGAAGGGGAGGAGAAGACCTTTGCCTATATCCGGCGGCTGCTAAAGAGAGGAACCTATTAGGGAGCAGAGCGTACCCGCCAGGGCTTTCTGTGTGGCGGTGCGTCTGCTGACGGGCGCAAGGCGGTATGTCTGATGAGATCCGTGAGGATGCGAAAAAGTCAGGCGGGTGTCCGCTGACGGGCACAAGGAGGTATGCCTGATGAGATCCGTGAGGATGCGAAAAAGTCAGGCGGGTGTCTGCTGACGGGCGGATGGCGGTTTGCCCGGAGGACAGGTCAGCAGGGCAGGAGCTGGTGCAGATAGCGGCCGGCGGCCTCCTGGTCCTTAAAGAGCGCTTCCGTGTAGGGTACATAGCTGGTCTTATCCTTATACGCTTTATGGAAGGCTGGCTGCCAGATCAGGGAGGGCTGAGGGAGGAACAGGCCGGATGTCCTGGTGTAGCAGGTCTTGGCTGTGGCCTTTACCCGTGCCTCCCTGGCCACATATGCGCCTACGCTCTTGTGGACCGCCATGTCCTCAAAGGGCAGATAATAGTAATCTTTATAGTCCGGGTAAAAGTAGCGCAGATCCCCTTCATACAGAGGGATGCAGCATAGGATACGGTCCTCCTCGCCCCGGATCTGGGAGCCAGGCAGGCGGCCCGGGGACTGAAAGGGGACGGGGACCGTGACGGGACTCCTAAAGACCAGTTCCAGGAGCGGGGCGGCGGGCGTGTCAAAGGCCATATCCGTGCTGCAGCCAGGAGCAGGGGCCACACCACAGCCAGTGACGGCGGCAGCATGGCGATCTGGAGCAGAGGTCTCGCCACAGTCAGGAGCAGCAATGTGACCATCTTGGGCAGGCGCTGTGGAGGCCGTATGAGCCACAGGGACGGCATCCTGCGGGATGAGCCGCTGGCTGTCCAGGGAAAGGTCCCCGTTCAGCATATCCGGGTAGCTTAAGACTTGGCAGATCAGGGGCATCCCCTTTAAGTCCTCTTCATTGTGGAGGAGGAGCAGGTCATACAGGGCCGGGTCTTTCGTCTGCAGATAGCGATGATAGACCTGGATCAGCTCCCCGCCGGAGTACTGGTCGGCGCGGTCCAACTGTAAAAACTGCTCGATGGCCTTCTGCTTTAAGGACTCCAGCCCTAAAAGCGCCTTATAAGGCCGGATCCTCCGGTAGATGTCCACACTCAGGACCTGGGAAAAGTCAAAGGGCAGGCCGTGATGGCGGCAGCGTTTCAGCAGGAAGGGGATGTCGAACAGGTCCCCGTTAAAATGGAGCAGGATGGGACAGCCCTTCTGGCGGCCCAGCGCCTTTAGATGGGTGAAAAAGGCGGTCAGCAGCTCCGGCTCGGAATCCGGTGTGTCGGCGAACCATTGGACCATATCCCAGGCATCGTTCTCCTGACCTGGGACGAGGCAGCCGATCAGGTAGAGCATGGAACGGTCCCCGGAAAAGCCGGTGGTCTCGATATCGAAGAACAGCGGATTGCCTATGGGGCCGGATGTATGTGTAGGATCTGGGGGTAGGGAGGATAGCAGGCGTTCTAAGGGATAGCTGCATTTGAGGGATAGGGTGTGCTGGATGGTCTTCATCGGTCTGTCCTTTCCGGGGAGATGGTCATTTCGCTATGTCTATTATAGATCCAGGTGGGCGGAAAATCCAGATGCAAGGTATTTGGTAAGCAATACATCGAAAGACCAGCCAGTAAAAGTAGCGTAGGGAGGGGGCTGTCACAAAAGGAACCCCTGTTTTAGCAAAGAACGTCGGCGCTTAGCGTCCGCTTTTGTTTTCATGGAGCGAGAGCGCGGTGACGCCCGGACAGCCCCCTCCCGGAGCGGACCCTTGGCCCACCTGTGAAATGTAACCGGTCAATTACAACTGTTTAGAACGTATCCGATCGGTCATGGTCTAAAACTTTGAAGGAGTTGGTATATATGGGGATCTATCTAAATCCAGGAAATGATAATTTTAAGATGGCATTACGGTCAAAGATCTATGTGGATAAGACCGAGCTGATCAAGTATACCAATGGAGTCATGGACACAGAAATGCGGTATCTCTGTGTGAGCAGGCCGCGGCGTTTTGGGAAATCCATGGCGGCGAACATGCTCTGTGCCTATTATGGACGAGGGTGGGATTCCCTAAGCTTATTCCAGGATCGGAAGATCGGGAGCGAAGAGACCTTTCAAGAGCATCTGAACCAGTATGATGTGATCTTTTTGAACATCCAACAATTCCTGCGGGGAGCAAAGGAGCTTGCAAAACTGGTCCCCTATATAGAAGACCGGGTATTGGAGGAGCTGCGGGAAGCCTATCCGGATGCGGTGAGGGTGGGGGAAAGAAATCTACCGGATGCATTGGCATCGGTCTATTCTAAGGACAAAAGAGAGCAGAGAGGATTTATCTTTATCATCGACGAGTGGGACTGTATCTTTCGGGAAGCAAAGGACCAGAGTGGGGTACAAAAGGAGTACCTGGATCTTTTGCAGGATCTTTTAAAAGACCGGGCCTATGTAAAGTTGGCTTATATGACGGGGATACTGCCTATTAAAAAGTACGGGACACACAAGGTGAATTCTGCTGAAAGCAGAAGAGAAGGCCCCCTGGGGGGATCTGCATTAAATATTTTTGATGAATTTTCCATGCGGACCCTAAATGTCTGGCCCCCTTTTTTGGCTTCACGGGGGATGAGGTGGCTGATCTGTGCGAGAGCAATGATATCGACCTTGAGGAAGCGGAGCATTGGTATGACGGGTATCGTTTTCCGGAAGATCTGCATATCTACAACCCCAGGTCGATCGTGGACTTGATGCATCATAGGAAGTTTAAAAGCTATTGGACGCGGACAGAGACTTATGAAGCGCTGAAGCTGTATATCGATATGGACTTCGATGGGCTTAAGGAAGCGGTGGCGGCCATGCTGGGCGGTATCAGCTGTCGGATCAACCCGGAAAGGTTCCAGAATGATATGACCAGCTTCAATGATAAGGACGATATCCTGACCCTGCTGGTCCATCTGGGCTACCTGGCGTATGAGGAAAAGGAGCAAAAGGTCTATATCCCCAACCTTGAGATCGCGGGAGAATTTGGGAATGCTGTAGCCGGGGATAAGGGCTGGGGATACGTATCCGCGGCACTGGCGGCTTCGGACCGGCTGCTGCAGGCCACGCTGGAGCAGGATGGAGAGGCGGTGGCGAAAGGGATCGATATCGTCCATATGGAGAACACATCGATCCTTTCCTATAATGATGAGAACGCATTGAGCTGTGTCATCACGCTGGCCTACTACAGCGCCAGAAAGGACTACACATTGATCCGGGAGCTCCCGGCCGGAAAGGGCTTTGCCGACATGGTGTTCCTGCCGCGGAAAGGATCAGACAGACCGGCTCTTTTGGTGGAGCTAAAATGGGATCAGTCTGCACAAGGCGCCATCGACCAGATCAAAGACAGGCGGTATGCAGGGGCTTTGGCAACGTATCAGGGAGAGGTCTTGCTGGTGGGTATAAACTACCAGAAAAAGACAAAAGCACATTCCTGTAGGATCGAGAAGATCGTGGGGGATGGCATGATAGGGAGGTGACCCGATCGGTCTTGACCGTTTGGGCCGCTAATGGCTAGTGGATAGCCGGTGCAGGCGTGATGCGCACCTGCCCCACCTTTTCCTGGAGGATCTTCGTGATGATCTCCTCGTCATTGCCATAAAACAGCTGGTCCGGAAGGGTGTAGGCAGTCTCATCCTCAAAATGAAAGGTGAAGCTGGTCACACAGAACTCGTAGGCGAACGGCGAGGAAAATGTGCTCAGATAGCGGGTGCCATGGAAGATATGGACCCCTTTGATCTGTGTGTAAGGCACACAGACCAGGGCTTCCCTGCCGTGGAGGGCCTGCCACAGGAACCGGAGCTTTTCGGCTGGGCTATCGGCTTTTACATAGGAGATCCCTTCCCTGGAGAACTCCACATACCGGGTATAGCGGTGGAGCAGGTTCGCCAGACCCAGCTGCGGCAGGCCGAAGCCGAACAAGATGAGCACCGCGGCACACAGGGCTGATCCCCCGGTAAGGATCCAAAGGGGCATGGGACGCCCCCACAGCTTTTCAAAACGATAAGCGAACGGCACATGCAAAAACAGGATGAAGAACAGCCAGAGCATGTTCCAGACCAGGAGACGGCCGATCTTCCGACGGTCCGGCCGCGTGCCGATATGGAAGGGCATCAGAGGCCGTTCCCGCCCGGACCAGGTCTTTTTCGGCACATACATCTCCTCCAACGCCTGGAGGAGGGGGGCTCTGGTGTCCGTATAAAAGCGGATGCACTTTTCCGTTTCCGCCGTCTGCGCCTGCTCCTTTTGCAGGTACGTTTTCTGCTGGTCCAGGAGTGTTTCGATGGACAGATGGTTTTCCAGCATCTGGCGGATATCATCGATTGAGATCCCCATGCCCCGCAGCATCTTGATCAGCCGGAGGAGCTCCACATCCTCCGCAGAATATTCCCGATAACGGTTTTCTTTTCGTGCAGGATGGATCAGACCCTCCTTCTCATACCAGATCAAGGTCTGCTTTGACAGGCCGGTGAGCTGTTCCACTTCCTTTGCTCTCATCACATGTACCCCCTTTTTCTTTCTGTCCTTTTCTTTCTATTAAACACGGTATAGCTACTATAGAGTCAAGCGGTTTTGGAGGATCTGTGCTGTTTTTTATCAGCGCGGGTAGGTGGAGGCGGTCTTTAGGATCCTTATCCGTATATCCCTATATGATCGATCGTAAGATCCACCCCTTGCCAGATCCGCCCGGATCTGATGTGATACAAAAAAGGAGAGCGATCCCCTTTTTGTATGAAAGGAGGCTTTGCTATGTATATCCCCCGCATCATGGAGTCAAAGCTCCGTTATCTGGCGGAGCATTTCCCGGTGGTCATGGTCTGCGGCGCGCGGCAGGTGGGGAAGACCACGTTGTTAAACCGGCTGAAGGAGGAAAACGAAAAGATCCAGTACGTGACCCTGGACTATCCGCGCCTGCGGATCCTGGCCCGGGAGGATCCGGGGCTGTTCTTACAGCAATATCAGCCGCCCCTCATCATCGACGAGATCCAATATGCGCCGGAGCTGCTTTCCTATATTAAGATCCAGGTCGATCAGAGCCACCAGAACGGCTCCTATTATCTGACTGGCTCCCAGATGTTCCATATGATGAAAAATGTCAGCCAGTCCTTGGCGGGCAGAGTGGGGATCCTGTCCATGTACTCTTTATCCAGGGCAGAGATCTTAGGACGGGAGACGGTCCCGTTCCGTCCGGACCGGATAGGCCCGGCAGGCGCTGCGGAGACGGTCACAACTCTCTTTGAAAGGATCCTCCGTGGAGGGATGCCGCAGCTGATCGCAGATCCGGGCCTGCTGCCGGAGGACTATTTTGGCGCGTATACCCAGACCTATCTGGAACGGGATATCCGCGATCTGATCGCTGTAAAGGATGAGGGGCGCTTCCTGCGCTTCCTTTCCTGCGCCGCGGCCAGGACCGGGCAGGAGGTGAACCTGGCCGATATGGCAAAGGACGTGGAGATCGACCGGAAAACGGCGGAGAGCTGGCTGTCGCTTTTGGTATCCTCTGGGCTGGTCTACTTGCTGCAGCCCTACTCCCGGAATACGATCAAGCGCATCGTCAAGCGGCCAAAGCTATATTTCATGGACACGGGCCTGGCCTGCTATCTCACCTATTGGAACCAGCCCAGGGCATTAGAGCTGTCCGCCATGGCAGGAGCCATGTTTAAGAGCTATGTGCTGTCCGAGATCGTCAAGAGCTATGTGGGCCACGGGATCGATGTGCGGAGCCGCCTCTGCTATTACCGGGATAATAACGGGAAGGAGATCGACCTGATGATCCTGGAGGACGGTAAGCTCTATCCGGTGGAGATCAAAAAGAGCGCGGATCCGGGAAAGGCCGCTTTGAAAAACTTTACGGTCCTGGACAGCCTGCCGGAGGTAGTGGGAGAAGGCGCCGTTATCTGTATGACGCCTATGGTGATACCTTTAGATGAAAAGGATAAACTGGTCCCAGTAGCCTGCATCTGAACGGCTCTGGCTAAGATAAAGTCGGGATAAAGTCAGGTTATGGCTGGGATATGGTCAAGCTCCTGTCAGGCGATAGCCCATATATGCCCCTGTGGCGGTCAGAAGACGGATCGTTGGGGGCTTTTTTGTTTTATAGAAGGGGATGCATTGCATAAAGAAGATGATCGGTCATTTTTCGTGCAGGAGAGACGATCTGATAGGGGACCGGTACCTTAAATATGTGCCAAAACCACCCTGGATATCCAGTTAAAGCCTGTCGATCATTGTATTGATAAGGGAAAAATGTCGGATAAGGCTTTATATCATCTCAAAAAAATAGGGAAAACAGCGAAAAAAAGTGCTTGACATAATGAAAAGCATGTGATAGTATGATGACATCAGATAGGAAACCGGTACCACACAGAGGGCAGGTGAGAAGATGTTGACGATCAAGGAGGTAGCGGAGCTGGCCGGGGTTTCGAAGTCTACTGTATCCAGAGTATTGAACAATAAAGGGTATGTGAGCGAGGAGACGCGCAGGCGTATCGAGGAAGTGATCCAGGAGCACGATTACAGCCCGTCAGCGGCGGCGATCACCCTTTCCAAGCGGGAGGGGAGCACGATCGGTGTAGTGATCCCGGAGATCGATAATACCTTTTTTGGCGAGGTATTGAAGGGGATCAACGAGGCGGCGGATAAAAACGGGTTTTCCATCATCTGCTGCGACACGCAGAATGACGGCGGGAAGGAGCTGAAGGCGCTCTCCATGCTGGAGCACCAGCGGGTCCGGGGCGTGCTCATCGCGCCGGCTATGGGCTACGGTGACCGGGAGTCGGTGGATAAGCTGAAGGCCGCGCTGGCCAGGCTGGATGTGCCGGTGGTGGTGGTGGACCGTGATTTTGACTATTCCCAGTGGGATACGGTCTACTTCCAGAATTACGAGAGCGGCTTTATCGCGGCCGAGAGCCTGATCCGGGCGGGGCACCAAAAGATCGGGATCATCCAGGGCGATATGCAGCTGAAGATCGCCCGGGAACGGTATCGGGGCTATGAGGATGCCATGATCGCCGGGGGCCTTAAGATCTTAGAGCCTTTCGTATTGAAGGGGGATTTCACCGTAGAGCGGGCCTATGCGCTGACAAAGGAGATGCTCCTTTCCGGGGACAGGCCGGACGCCATGGTCACCTGTAATAACCGCAGCAGCATCGGCTTTATCAAGGCGATGGTGGAGCAGGGGCTGGTGGTGGGGAAGGATATCGCCGCCATCGGGATCGACCAGATCCCCATCCTGGACGATCTGGGGTTTGATTTCAGCTGTGTATCCAGGGATACGATCGAGATGGGGCGCATGGGGGTGCGGCTTTTGATGGAGCGGATGCAGCATCCGGACCGGCAGAGGAATATCTGGGTGGCCCCCTGTAAGCTGGAGCTGAAGGGCTCTGAAAAAGGCGAGCGTCCAGGGCGGCTGGACGGATAGGAGGGGAGATGAGCGTCCAGGGCATCTGGCTGGATGCGAGAAAAGGCGAGCGTTCAGATCATCTGGATGGATAGGAGAGAAGATGAGTGTCCAGGGTGTCTGAACGGTCACGGGAGAAGAGGATAGACAGGCACAACGTGCAGCGCGCGCGTTGTGCAGTTCTTTGATCGATGTGGGAGCGGTACCACACATTTTTTTACATATTTGTCATGAAAATGGGACGCGGGATGATACACGGTCCGTGTTCTGAAAAAGATCATCCGAGGGAGGATATGGCTGCGAAGGCGATCTGGACAGCCGCAGAGGCCCTCTGGAGATAAAAAGAAACTATCTTATAGCGATGCAAAAGATCCGAGCGATCGAAAAAAGGAAGGAGAAAAAATGAGGAAACGGGTATGGGCATTAGCGATGGCAGCAGTGATGGCGGCAGGTCTAGCAGCTTGTGGAGGGGACAGCGCAGGGACGACTACGGCGGCCCCGCAGGCGGATGTGGGGACAGGAGCGCCCCAGGGAGGGCAGGCCGAGGGGGGCCAGACAGAGGCGGCAGGCGGCGCCAGCAAGGTGACGGTGATCATCAAGGCCACAGACTCCTCTTACTGGCAGACCGTATTATTAGGGGCCCAGGCAGCGGCAGACGCCAGCAATGGCCAGATCACGGTCACCACAGCCGGACCGGCGTCGGAGACAGACATCGACGAGCAGGTGACCATCCTGGAGAACGCGGTGGCAGCAGGGCCTGACGGGATCGTGATCGCGTCGATCAGCTCGGAGGCTACGGTCCCGGCAGTGGAGGACGCGGTGAGCGCGGGGATCCCGGTAGTGACCGTGGATAATAAGCTGGCTACGGATCAATATACCCAGCATCTGGCCACAGACCATTACGCGGCCGCGGCTACGGCGGCAGAGGACATGGTCCAGCAGTGGAAGGCCGCGGGCATCGATCCGGCAGGGAAGAAGGCGGCGGTGATCAGCGCGGATTCCGGTTCAGCCGTGAACCAGGCCCGCTGTGAAGGCTTTGCGGATAAGCTCCAGGAGCTGGTCCCGGATATCCAGCTGATCCAGACCCAGTACTGCGACAATGATATCGCCAAGGCACAGGATGCGGTGGATAACCTGATCCTGGCCAATGAGGACCTGGTGGGCATATTCGGTGACAATAACCATATGGGCGACGGCATCGCCAATTCGATCGCCCAGAACGATAAAGCGGGCAGCATCATGGCCTATGCATTTGATTCCGATGACACAGAGATCGCGGCGATCAAGAACGGCTCTCTTACCGGCATCGTGGTGCAGGATCCCTTCGGGATGGGCTATGACGGCGTCCTGGCGGCCGTAGCGGCGGCAAAGGGCGAGAGCGTAGAGCACGATATCGTGGCGGCCACCACGCTGGTGACCAAGGCGAACCTGGAAGAGGCGGACGTGCAGAAGCTGCTGTATCCGGGAAAATAAGATGAGGCCAAAACATGAATGAGCAGGCCCGGTCCCAGCCGGAGCAGCTCCATGGGATGGACTGCCGGCCCGGGGCCGGGGACAGACGGAGGGTGGGATATGCAAGAACAGAAGAAACCCGTAGTAGCCATGAAAGGCATCGTGAAGGAATTTCCCGGCGTCCGCGCCCTTTCCGGTGTAGACTTAGAGCTCCTGCCGGGAGAGGTCCATGCCCTGGTGGGGGAAAATGGAGCCGGGAAATCCACGCTCATCAAGATTTTGATGGGGGTATACACGAAGACGGCCGGGGAGGTCTACGTAAACGGGGAAAAGCAGGACGTGCGGTCACCGCTGCATGCGCAGTCCATCGGGCTGGGAGCGGTCTATCAGGATGTGAACCTGGCTCAGCATCTTTCGGTGGCGGAGAATTTTTTTATGGGCCAGCTCCCCAGGACCCGCATGGGGACTGTGGACTATAAGCGGATGTACCAGGAGACCAGAGAGACGTTAGACTCCATCGAGGTCCATGTGGATCCGAAGGCCTTGGTCAAAACCTTGTCCGTGGCCCAGCAGGAGATGGTGGCGATCGGGAAGATCATGCATCAGAAAGCCAGGGCGGTGGTATTTGATGAGCCTACGGCGCTCCTGACAGCAGACGAGACAGAACAGCTCTTTAGGATCATCGATAAGCTTAAAGGGGACGGGGTGGGGATCTTCTATATCTCCCACAGGATGGAGGAGATCTTCCGCATCTGTGACCGGGCCACGATCTTAAAGGATGGGAGCTATGTGGGCACAGTCCGGATCCAGGACATCGATGAGGACCGCCTGATCGCCATGATGGTAGGGCGGAATGTGGAGGATATGTACCATATCCAGCACGGACAGCCGGGAGAGGTGGTATTAAAGGCAGAGCATATCTCCCGTGGAAAGGCTTTCCAGGATGTGAGCTTTGAGGTACGCCGCGGGGAGATCTTCGGGATGTTCGGTCTGGTGGGATCCGGGAGGACGGAGATCGTGCGGGCGATCTTCGGAGCCGATGTGAAGGATTCCGGAAAGGTCACATTTATGGGAAAAGCGGCCGACCATACGAGACCGGAACAGGGGATCCGGGCCGGGATCGCGCTGCTCCCCGAGGACAGGAGGGCCCAGGGGCTGGCGCTGGGGATGTCGGTGGCGGATAATACCAATATGGTGGCCATCGATAAGATCTCCCGGTGGGGCGTGATCGACCGGAAAAAGGGTGTCCAGGTGGCGGAGAGCTATGCGAAAAAGCTGCGGACCAAGACCCCTACCGTGTTCCAGAAGGTGAAGAACCTGTCCGGAGGGAACCAGCAGAAGGTGGTCATCTCCAAATGGCTGGCCCAGGACAGCGAGCTGTTCATCTTTGACGAGCCTACAGTGGGCGTGGATGTAGGGGCGAAGCTGGAGATCTACAAGGTTTTTGAGGAGCTGATCAAGGAAGGGAAGACGATCATCATCATCTCCTCCTACCTGCCGGAGGTGATGGGCTTGGCGGACAGGATGCTGGTCATGTATGAGGGGCATCCCATGGGGATCATCGAAAGAGATGGGTTTACGGATGATAACATTATGCGTTATGCGTCCGGGAAAAGTGGAAAGGAGTCATAGGGCATGATGAATGAGCAGAAGACAGAGAAAAAAGGGAAGGATCTGCTGCTGGTCCGTTTTCAGACGGAGATCCTTCTGGTCGCGATCTTAGCCGTATTGTTCTTGTTCTTCGGGATAAAATCTCCGGTGTTCTTAAAGCTGGATACATTGATGAAGCTGTTAAAACAGGCGTCGATCTACGGGATCATCGCGATCGGGATGACCTTCGTCATCACCTCATCGGGGATCGACCTTTCCGTGGGCTCCGTGGTGGGACTATCCGGGATCGTGGTGTCCATGTGTATGGTGCGCGGGGTGCCGGTCCTGGTATCCGTCCTGCTGGCCCTGGGCGCCAGCATCCTGGTAGGGGTGTTTAACGGGGCGTTGATCCACGACGCGAAGGTGCCGCCCTTTATCGCCACCATGGCTTCCATGACGATCGTGCGGAACGTGATCCTTTTGATCACCGGGGCCAAGACGATCTCGGATCTCCCCCAGAGCTTTACCGCCTTTGCTTCCGGGAGCTTCCTGGGGATCCCCAATATGTTCTTAGCCTGGCTGGCGATCATCCTTTTAGGGATCTTCATCACCGGGCGGACCGTGTTCGGCAGGAATATCTACGCTTACGGCAGCAATAAAGAATCGGCCAGGCTGAGCGGCATCAATGTCCGCAAGACCGTCTACGGCGTATACATCTTCTCGGCGCTGGTCTGCGCGATCGCCGGGATCTTGATGGCCGCCCGTCTGGGGAACGGCGTCCCCACCTCGGGCGACGGCTATGAGCTGGACGCGATCGCAGCCTCTGTGGTGGGCGGCGCCAGCTTAGACGGCGGGGAAGGCTCAGTGTTCGGCACGGTCCTGGGCGCTATGATCATGGCCACCCTGCGCCAGGGGGGGACGCTTTTGGGGATCAATTCGTTCATCATGGAGATCATCATCGGATCCTTGATCGCGATCGCCGTGGTGATCGATAAGATGAGGAAGCGCTGATGACAAGATGCGGAGCGTGCTGATGATAAGATGCGGAAACGTTGATGACAGGATGCGGGAGCACTGATGACAGGACGTGGGCGTATTGATGATGAGATGAGAGGCTCAGGTGATGATACGGGATCGTAAGATCGAACGAGCTAGATAGGATGGAGGAAAAAAGATGATCTATAAAAAGGTAGAAAAGATCGAGGAAAAGATATCGGCGATCGGGATCGGCTGCTGGAATTTCGGCGGGGACTGGGACTGTACAGATGATAAAAAGTCAGAAGAGATCATCTGCGCGGCCGTGGATATGGGGATCAATTTCTTTGATGTGGCTCCGGTGTATGGCTGGGGACATTCGGAGAGGGTGCTGGGGAAGGCGTTAAAGGACAGCGGCCTGCGGGATAAGGTGCTGATCGCCTCCAAGGGCGGGCTCCTCTGGAACGACAAGCATGAGACCACCAACAACCTTTCTAAGGAAAGCCTTTTAAAGGAGATCGACGACACGCTCACCAGGCTGCAGACGGACCATGTGGATATCTACCAGATGCATTGGCCAGATCCCAATGTGCCTTTAGAGGAGACTGCCCAGGCGCTGGAGATCATGAAAAAAGCCGGGAAGATCCGCTACGTAGGCCTCAGCAATTTCGCCCAGGCCGATGTGGAAAAGATGATGACCTACATCGATGTCCATTGCCAGCAGAGCCTTTATAACATGCTGGAGCGCAACGCGGACAGCTACCACGAGATCCCCCTGGACTATAAGACGGAAAAAGAGGTCCTTCCCTTTGTGGAGGCCCATGGACAGGCATTCCTGCCCTACAGCCCCTTGTTCCAGGGCTTGCTGGCCGGGAAGTTCCATTCCGGATCGAATTTCTCAAAGGAGGATATCCGTAATGCGAACCCCAAGCTGGTGGGGCCGGCCTTCGAGCGGTATCTTGACGGCGCTGAGCAGATCAAAGCCATCGCCAGAGAATACGGGAGGCCGATGAATGAAGTGGCCTTGAACTGGCTGCGCCAGAAACCGGCGGTCACCTCCATCATCGGCGGCGCCTCCTCCGTAGAGCAGCTGGAGCAGAACATCCACTGTACCACCTGGGATATCGATCAGGAGATGATGGGAAAGATCGACCGGGTGCTGGAGGCTTTTGAGGAGATCTGATCTCGCGGCGGTCTCTCTGGCCAGCCGATGAAAAAATAACGCTTGCCATTTCCCCCGCCATAGTGTATGCTCACAGTACAAGGTCACATCATGCAGACCATACAGATGGAGGAGGAAAACATGTCCAAGTACGCAGGAACACAGACCGAGAAGAACCTGGAGGCCGCTTTTGCCGGGGAATCCCAGGCCAGGAACAAGTACACCTATTTTGCATCGAAGGCGAAGAAGGAAGGCTACGAGCAGATCGCCGCGCTGTTCTTAAAGACGGCGGATAATGAGAAAGAGCACGCCAAGATGTGGTTCAAGGAGCTGGAGGGCATCGGCGATACGGCGGCGAACTTAAAGGCGGCTGCCGAGGGAGAGAACTACGAGTGGACCGACATGTATGAAGGCTTTGCCAAGACAGCGGAGGAAGAGGGCTTTGCCGAGCTGGCAGAGAAGTTCCGCCTGGTGGCGGCGATCGAGAAGCATCACGAGGAGCGTTACCGCGCTCTCTTAAAGAATGTGGAGGCCGCAGAAGTATTTGCGAAGAGCCAGGTCAAGGTCTGGGAGTGCCGGAACTGCGGCCATATCGTGGTAGGTACGAACGCACCGGAGATCTGCCCCACCTGCGCCCATCCCCAGAGCTATTTTGAGGTCCACGCCGAGAATTATTGACCGGCTGACCGGCCGGGGCGGTGATGACCTTGCCGGGACAGCCTGTGAGAAGGGATGCTGCAAAAGGACTCTAGATCCGAAAGATCTTGGGCCTGGCGCGGCATCCCTTCGTTATTTCCTGAGCGATGGGCCAGGTGCCGTGCGTACAGCAAGGTCTTTGATCATGGGCAAAAAACCGGCCGGGGCGATCTTGAAGGATACCCCGGCCGGTTTTAACATACCAGAATATAGGATTTTTTGCGTCTTTTTACCGCTTCTGCTCCCGGACCTGATCCTCCAGCCGGTCCCGGATCACCGGGAAGGGCGCGGGACCGATATCTAATAAGAACCGATGGAACTCTATCGGCTGGAAACGGTCCCCCAAAGCCTTCTGGACCCGTTCGCGCATATCGGAAAATTCCAGATAGCCGGCGTGATATTCCAGGTAATTCGCCGGATTATCGATCATGGCCTCATACAGGGCGGTGGAGGTCACCATGTCGGGATCATTGTAATAGTCCGTGATGAAGTCATGGATCTCTGGCACCTTCCAGCCTTTGTCATTGACCATGATGTCGATGTAGGCGTGGATCCCTAAGTTGATGGAGGAGTCCAGGGCCAAAAGCTGGGCCATGGCCGGGCTCATATCCGGATCTAAGCGGTAGGCATCATACTCCACATAGGTGGCCCAGCCCTCTGTGTACGCGCCGAAGGAAAGGGCATGCCGGATGGGCGCGGGATCCTTGCTCACAAAATAGGAGGACTGATAGAGATGGCCCGGATACCCCTCATGGGCTAAGGTGGTAAAGAGCTGGTCCTTCACGGCATGGCTGCCCTGGTTGATGTAGATCGGGTTGACAGCGGCATGGTCTATGGGCGGCGTCAGATAGAAGGCCGGGCTCAAGACCTCCTCAAGGGCCTCCGGCACATAGTGGAGGGAGTAGTCCATGCAGATCGGCTCCGGATAGTCGGTCCGGATCGCCTCCTGGAGATAGGGAAGGATCTCCTCCGGGTCCGTGAGGGCGAAGGACGTATCCGCCAGCTGATCCACCAGCTCCGGCTGGGCCCGCAGGAGCCGGACGATCTCCTGATGGTCCTCCTTAAGCCGCTTTTCAATGCTCTTTTGCAGGGTGTCCACACTCTTGCAGGAGGTGGCGGTGGAAGAGTAGACCAGGTATCGGTAGTACTCCCTTCCCTCCGGATAGCCGCACAGACCGCCTTCCACCCTGCCGGTCCCTTTAAGCGCTTCCAATCCCTGGACCAGCTGCTCATAAGCCGGGACAAAAGCCGTGGAGATCAGCTCGGCGTGGCGCGCGGTATAGGCCGCCTTCTGCTGGTCGGTAAGACCCTCCAGACTGTCCAGCCGCTCGGCAAAGGTGCCGGCCAGCACGCAGCTCTCGCCGTCGGCCAGATAGGGCCGGCAGGAATCCAGTACCCGGTCGATCGCCTCGTCCGTCATCATCAGCCCCAGATCGGCCTTCTCCCGCTCAAAGTCTAAGATCTGGCCATAATATGCCTGGAGGCCGGACAGGAGGGAAAAATAATCCTCGATGTCCTCTTCCGTATAGAAGGCATACTCGGCCAGCAGGATCGGCAGCTGGGCCTGGGTCCCGATCGTGGGCGCAAGAGGCTGGGCATAGGCCTCCAGCCCCGCGGCAGAGACCTCCGTCTCCAGGCAATGCCGCAGGATATCATAGTCCAGCTGGCTGTCCGGATCTAAGCGGCTACGCTTGATCTGCTCCAGCCGGTCTAAGGCCTCCTGGTAAGTGGCCGTATCCTCCTTAAGGGCCGCCAGGGACACCTCCCCGTAAGGCTCCTCTGGCTTTGAGAGCCCCATCCCCTCTGGGTCCGTCACCGTAAAATGCAGGTTGATCAAGGAAGAGGTGACCGCATCCTTAAAGATCTCATCGGCCAATGCATCGAACTGCTCCTGGTCCGCAGTCCTCTTTTTCTTCCCTTTCCCTGTGGGGTCCTTGCCGCTCTCGGCATCATCTCCCCCGCTCCCGCTGTCCCCATCGGTCCCCTGATCGCCATCTCCCTCATCCCCGCGTTCTGCCGTCTCCCCGCCAGGTCTCCCCCGGGTGACGGATCCGCCGATCTTCTCCGCGATCTGCCCGGCGATATCATAGGGCAGGCCAGCCCGGCCGCAGCCCGAAAAAAGGACTCCTGCCGACAGCACAGCCAGCAGAAGCCAAGTCACTGTTATCTTTCCTTTACCGCGTATCCTCATAAAGCTCCCTCCGAAACATACTCCTGACGATCCCATTGATCTTTGATCATTGATCATTGATCATTGATTATACAGCATATTCCGGAGGAAGGCAAGTTAGACGGGAAAAGCAACTAATAGATCAGGTCGCTCTCCAGCGCCAGGATCCGCAGGGCCGGGAACTGGTAGGCCATGCCGATGATATACAAGGTATAGGTCACCCCGTTCATCACATTGATCGTGGCGGAATCCATGATGGCGATCCTTGTGTTGCTGCACTCCACATAGCCGTTGCCGATGATGACGGAATTGTTATTGGAGCAGGGCAGGGCTTCGGAGACAGAGGCCCGGTAATTGCCGCCCCGGACGGCATTGTAGCCGGTGGCATCCAGCTGGCCCACGCTCTGGAAGATGCGCCCGTAGCCGGATAAGAAGACATCCACATTGCCGCTGTTAGGGGAAAGGTTCACGGCCCGCAGGCAGCCGGAGTTCCGGTAGCTGCAGAGGGTGTCGGTCAGGGTGAAGAGGGTGATGCCGGAGCCGTCGTTCACGATCGATACGGTGTAGGCGTTCCCGCCGGCAAAGTTGATATACCGTTGAAACAACGTACGGCCGTTCTGGACGCTGGTAACGGTCACCAGGGTACTCTGGCTGTTGCTGTCCAGATAATAGGGGGTAGAATTGCTAAACTGCAGGTTCCGGATGACCGTGCGGTTGCCCAGCCGTACATTGACCGCAGGCTGATCCACTGCGGCATGGAGGAAGCGGACGCTGGCTGACTGTCCGGAGGAGGAGCCGCCGGAGCAGTTGACACAGCCGCCGATGCCGGGGACTACGATGACGGGCGGGTTGCTGCCGGTATTCCCGCCTCCGCCCATGGGCGGCCGCCAGGGCCTGTTGCCGCCGTTGCTGCCGCCAGAACCGGAAGGCGGTCCCCAGGAGGGGGTATCCGGGGAGATCGGGTAAAAGCCAGGATCGTTGCTGTCTCCGCCAGAGCCGGAGGGCGGTCCCCAGGAGGGGGTATCCGGGGAGATCGGGTAAGAACCGGGATCGTTGCTGTCGTTACTGCCGCCGTTGCCGGGAGGCGGTCCCCAGGAGGGCGTTTCTGGAGAAATAGGAGCATAGCCGGGATCATTGTCAGAGGCTGGTGTCTCGGTCATCTTGACTGTGGCGCTGCCGTCTGTGACAGGGGAGTTGGCTTCAAGGCCATCCTTATCAATATACATAGGCTTTCCTTTCTGTTTGATTGCTGATGCAAACGGTATGCTATATCATATGTCAAGGTCAGCCCGGCGTGTGAATGGCCAACTAAAATATCTTTCGTAACAGTTCAGACAACGTCCGAACTGTTACGGCATCCGGCAATTGAAGATCGCTGCGCGATGGGCCGGATGCTTGCGACCACCACGTTTTACCCAAAGGGTACGATGTCGTACGGTCAGCGCGGTGAATGCCCAAGGGGGCAGACCGCGCGCAGACCTATCTGAACTGTTACTATCTTTCCGCTATCCCTTTGACCGATCGACCTTCATTTCTTACAGATCTCTTACGACGCCTTTTTCACCCGTCTTCCCTTCACGCGCACCCAGATAGAGCCTAAAGGTCGAGAAGATCTGACAAGTTCGGCATTTTTGGGGGATATATCATCGCAAAAGACAGCAGATCTCCCTATGAGACCGGACCGGTCGCGAAAGGATCAGGAAATTATAGATAAAGCCTATGGATCCGCGAAAAAAGGACGGTTTGTAACGATTGGATTTTTCTTTGTACGATCAGTATAATAAAACCATCAAGATCGTTAAAAAAATTACAAAAAACATGAGCATAAGAGCACAAGGAGGAGTTCAAGATGAGTAAATTGGACAAAGAGCAGTTCGAAGCCTATTTAAAGCAGATCCGCGAGCTGGCAGAGGGACCCCTGGAGGAGATCCAGAAGGAAGTGGAAGTGACCAATAAGTTCCCCCAGGAATTCTACGACCTGGCGATCAAGAACGACTTATACCGCTGCGCCCTTCCGGAGCAGTACGGCGGATACGGCTTATCCGAGCTGGAGATCTTAAAGGTACAGGAAGAGTTCTCCAGAGGCCCGGGCGGCATGCGGATGCATCTGCACTATGCCATGGACTTGAACTGGAGGATCTTAGACGACTATGGCTCTGAGGAGTTAAAAGCCGAGTACATGGACAAGTTCCAGGACAAGACCGTCTTCACCTGCTTCGCCCTGACGGAGCTCACCGGCGGCACCGGCGCTGACTTACATACCACCGCCTTAAAGGATGAGAACGGCGATTACATCTTCAACGGCGAGAAGACCCTGATCTCCCATACCGACTGCTGCGAGTTCGCCTATGTGATCGCGGTGACCGACCCCGATTCCGACAAGGACGACCGTTTATCCGCGTTCTTCGTGCCGATCAACACGCCGGGCTTCGAGATCATCAACATGCCCCACATGATGGGCTGCCGCGGCGCCGGGCATGGGGATCTGAAATTCACTGACATGAAGCTGGATAAGAAATACCTGTTGGGCAAGGAAGGCCAGGGCCTGGAGATCGCCCTCCACTCCTTATCCGTATCCCGTGCCCACATCGCCGCCTCCAACTTAGGCATGGCCCAGAGGATGCTGGAGATGTCCTTACAGTATGCCCATGACCGCGTGACCTTCGGCAAGCCGATCATCACCCGTCAGGCCATCCGCATGAAGATCGCCAATATGCAGATGAACGTCCACGCCCTGCGCACCATGGTCTACGACTTCGCCAAGGACTACGAGGTGGATCCCGCGGGCAAGTATATCGAAGAGAAGGCCGCTATGTGCAAGCTGTTCAGTATCGATACCGTGCGTCTGGTCAGTGACGAGATGCTGGAGATCTTCGGCGGCGTAGGCTACTTCGAGGACTGCAAATACGGCCCCGTAGAACGCCTCTACCGCGATTGCCGCGCTATGTGGCTGGAGGAAGGCGCTCCCACCGTACAGCGCATCACGATCTCCCGCAACGCGATCAAATTTAACGGTGTCGTAGAATATCAGGATTGATCCAAAACTGATCAAAGACAGGAATAATATCCCAGGCCGCTAGGTTCCCAGGACCTGGCGGCTCTTTTTCGCTATTTTCTGCATGTTAGATCCATATTTCAATGAGCAAGAGATCTAAATGAGATCATCTAAAGTAGCGTAGGGAGGGTCCTGTCACAAAAGGAACCCCTTGGAGAACGTCGGCGCTTAGCGAGGTCTTTTCGAGCTTAGCGTCCGCTACGTTCTCCATGGAGCGAGAGCGCGGTGACGTTGTGACAGGTCCCTCCCGGAGCGGACCTTTTTGAAAACCATTACCAAACAACCAAATGACCACATTTCCCAAAAAACAACACGGAGGACTCCCCTCATGAAACCACTAGAAGGCATCAAAGTGATCGACCTGACCACCTACCTGGCCGCTCCCACCACCGTCCGGGTGCTGGGGGAATGGGGCGCGGACTGCATCAAGGTCGAATCAGCCAAAGGCGACCCCGCCAGGACCCAGGGCGCTGTGTTCAACATGCCCTACGAAGACGATGAAAACCTGGCCTTCGACGTAGCCAATTTTAATAAGAAGTTCATCACCCTGAACCTAAAGAGCCCCACCGGCATCGACGTGATGTATAAGCTGCTGGCCGAGGCTGATGTATTTGTCACCAACACCAGGACCAAGTCCTTAGTGAAGCTGGGCCTGGACTATGAGACCTTAAAGGAGAGATTCCCCCGCCTGATCTTCGCCCAGGTCTTAGGCTACGGGGAGCACGGCCCGGAGAAGGATACGGCCGGCTTTGACGTGACCTGCTATATGGCCAGGGGCGGTGTCTTCGGCACCACTGTGAACCGGGGCGACGCGCCTATGATCCCCACCAATGGCTTCGGGGATTTCCAGGTATCCATGATGCTGGCCTCCGGCGTCTGCGCGGCCCTCTATAACCGGACCCGCACAGGGGCGGGGGATAAGGTGACGGTGGGCCTCCATCATGCCGCGGTATTTGCCCTGAGCACCGGCCTGATCTCCGCCCAGTACGGGAACCCCTATCCCAAGAGCCGCCTGGAGGTGGTGAACCCCTTTAATAATGTATACCGCACCGGCGATGACAAGTGGGTGGTGATCTGCTGTCCGGAGTACGACCGGGACTATGATAAGATCATGAGGCTGATCGGCCGTGAGGACCTGATCGGCGACGAACGCTTAAAGAAATGCGACGACATCAATGCCAACGGCTTGAACCCCGAAGTGGTGGGGATCCTGGACGAAGCCTTTAAGAAGTTCACCCGGGATGAGCTGCTCACGCTCTTTAAGGCCAACGACTTAGCCTGCGAGGGCGCTTACGAGCCGCTGGACATCTACGAGGATGAGCAGGTATGGGCGAATGGGATCTTAAAGAAGATCCCCTATCCCTCCGGGGAGCGCAACGTACCCTCCAGCCCGGTGAACTTCGCCTCCAACCCGGATCCGGCCTTTGTGGTGGGCGGCTCCCAAGGAGCCCACACCGTGGAGCTCATGGAGCATCTGGGCTACAGCAGGGAGGAGATCGAGAAGGCGATCGCCGACGGCGACGTGGAAGGCGAGAAGAAGTTGAGGAAGCTGTAGAAGTTGTAGAAGATAAGGAAGGTGAAGAAAATGAGTTTATTATACACCGATGAACAGAAGGAACTGATCGCTCTGGTGCGGGATATGGCCGAGAATGAGATCAAGCCATATGTCCAGGAAGCGGACGAGAAAGGCGAGTGCCCAAGAGAGCTTTTCGACTGGGGCTTTAAGATGGGCCTCCACATGCTGGAGATCCCGGAGAGATTCGGCGGCACCGGCTTGAGCTATGAGACCACCGCCATGCTCTTTGAGGAGCTGGCCAAGGTGGACGCCGGCTATGCCATCACCTTTGTCACCACCTTCGTGGCCCTGCGGAACGTGATCTTAGCCGGGACACCGGAGCAGGGGCAGTATTTTGCGGACATCATCCGCAAGGGAAATTTCGCCGGCTTTGCCCTGACCGAGCCCAACGCGGGATCGGATCCGGCGGGCATCCGGGGCACGGCAGTGCTGGACGGGGACGAGTATGTGCTGAACGCCACCAAGACCTTTATCACCAACGGCGCCCTATCCTCCGTCTACGTAGGCTTCTTCAAGACCGATCCGGCGGCCGGCCACAAGGGCATCTCCGCCTTCATCGTCGACCGGGATACCCCAGGTCTTTCCGTAGGCGCCCATGAGAACAAGATGGGCCTGCGCCTTTCCAATACCACAGATCTGATCTTCGAGAACGTGCGGGTCCCCAAGGACAGGATGTTAGGGCCGGAGGGCAGCGGCTTTAAGCTGGCCTTGAACGCCCTGAACCTGTCCAGAGCCTTCGTGGCGACCCTGGCGGTGGGCATCATGCAGCGTGCTCTGGATGAATCCGTGCGATACGCCAAGGAGAGAAAGCAGTTCAACACGCCGATCATCAAGTTCCAGATGGTCCAGGCCATGCTGGCGGATATGGCGATCAAGGTGGAGGCGTCCCGCTGCCTGGTGAACAATACCATGCGGATGATGGATCAGGGCTCCCTGGTACAGAAGGAAGGCTCCATCACCAAGACCTTTGTCACCGACTGCGCCCAGGAGGTCACCTCTAATGCCGTGCAGATCTTCGGTGGCTACGGCTACTCCAGGGAATACCCGGTAGAGAAGCTGATGCGGGATGTGAAGGTGTTCCAGATCTTCGAGGGTACCAACCAGATCCAGCGGATGACCATCGCGAACGTGCTGGATAAGGAATATAAGTGATCGATATGGAGGAGGATGAACCATGAACATAGCTGTATGTATGAAGCAGGTCCCGGATACGACGGAGATCAAGATCGATCCGGTAAAAAATACATTGATCCGGACAGGGGTCCCCAGCATCATGAACCCCTTTGACCGGAATGCCCTGGAGGCGGCTCTCCAGATGAAGGACGAGTACGGCGCCAGTGTCACGGTCATCAGTATGGGTCCTCCCCAGGCAAAGGCGGTCTTGCGAGAGGCCCTTTCCATGGGGGCGGACAAAGCCTATCTGGTCACGGACCGTGCCTTCGGCGGTTCCGATACCTACGCCACCAGCTACATCTTATCCTGCACCTTAAAGCATCTGGGACCCTTTGACGTGGTCTTCGGCGGCAAGCAGGCGATCGACGGCGATACAGGGCAGACAGCCCCCAGCATCGCGGAGCACTTAGGGCTCACCCGTCTGACCTATGTTTTGGATATAAAGATCCAGGACGGCAAGGCGGTCGCCAGACGCCAGGTGGAAGAGGGCGTGGAAGTGATCGAGGCGGCGCTCCCGGTGCTCTGCACCTTTATGAAGGAGAGCAATAAGCCCAGATATGCCACGATCAAGGGCAAGCTGGATTCCTTTAAGGCGGATATCCCCCATGTGACCCTGGCGGATATGGCGGATATCGTGGACACGGCAAAGATCGGTCTGAAGGGCTCCCCCACCAAGGTAAAGGCCACCTTTACCCCACAGCGGACGGCCAACGGCGTGACGATCGAAGGGGATCCCAGCACCCAGGCGGCATCGCTCTTAGACCAGCTGACAGCGGCGAAGATCTTATAAAGGGAGGTACGGACATGAGTTTCGAACAATATCAAGATGTGTGGGTGTTCGTGGAGAGCTTCCAGGGACAGCCGAAAAATGTAGGCCTTGAGCTTTTAGGCCAGGGGCGGAAGCTGGCGGACGGCTTAAAACAGAAGCTGTGCGCCGTGGTGATCGGCAAAGACGTAGAGGCCTCCATCCAGGCGGCCAATGGAGCCGGGGCTGATAAGATCTATGTGGTCCAGGGCGACGAGTATGCCCATTACTCTGCAGACGGCTATGGCCATGTGTTCCTTACACTCTGCGAAAAGTATCATCCGAACACGATCTTAGTGGGCGCCACGGTCAATGGCCGTGATCTAGGCTCCAAGATCGCCGTCTCCCTCCACACCGGCCTCACGGCTGACTGTACGGCCCTGAGCGTGGAGGAGGAGACCGGCAATGTGGTCTGGGAGCGTCCGGCCTTCGGCGGCAATCTGTACGCCCAGATCCTCTGCTCCGAGACCCGCCCCCAGATGGGTACCGTGCGTCCCGGCGCCTTCAAGAAGCCTGTGCCGGATCCGGAGAATAAGGCAGAGGTGATCCGTGAGGAGATCCACACCGATAAGATCCGCACCCAGGTCCTGGAGTTCATCAAGGCCTGCGACGAGGGCATGATCCCTGTGGGCGAGGCCGATGTGGTGGTCTCCGGCGGCCGCGGTATGAAGAACGCGGATAATTTTGCCCTGCTCCAGAAGCTGGCGGACCTGCTGGGCGGGACCGTGGGCTGTTCCAGAGCGGCTGTGGACTCCGGCTGGATGCCCCAGAGCCGTCAGGTAGGGCAGACCGGCACCACTGTGTCCCCCAAGATCTACATCGCCTGCGGGATCTCCGGAGCGGTCCAGCATGTGGCCGGTATGAGCGAGTCTAAGACGATCGTGGCGATCAATAAAGATGCCTCCGCACCGATCTTCGAGGTGGCGGATTACTGTCTGGTGGGGGATCTTTTTGAGATCGTACCCGCGATCATCAAGGGATTAGAGGCAAGAAGGCAGGCATAGAAGAGCCAAAGGAGCCGGAGATGAAAGGATCAAAGATCAACCGGGAACAGATGGAGAGATACAGGCGGGAGGGGGCCTGGGGGACCAGGACCCTGGCAGACTGCTGGGAGGAGGCCGTAAGGGAGTATCCGGACCGCGAGTACGTGGTAGACGACCGGGGGAACCGATATACCTACGCCGGGCTGGACGAAAAAGCCAGCCGTGTGGCCGCCTACCTGGTCAGCCAGGGCATAGGCCCCGGAGATGTGGTGTCCTTTCAGATCCCGATCTGGAGCGAGTTCGTCATCACCACCGTGGCCGTCTTAAAGGTGGGGGCGGTGGTGAACCCCATGGGTATGTGCTTTGAGGGGGAGGAGCTTAAGTTCCTCTTAAACCTGTCAGAGAGCAGGCTCTATCTCTGCCCCACCTGGTACCATAAGACCGACTACGAGGCGGACATCCTGGCGGTCCGGGAGGCGGTGCCCAGCTTAAAGGACGTGGTGCTTTTAGAGAACATCCGGCCCAGGAAGAGCGGCTGCAGGACCTTTGCGGAGGTGCTGGAGGCGTTTTCACCGGAAAGGTCGGGGCAGTCCGCGAAGGGGCTGGGGCAGCCCGCGAAGGGGCCGGGGCAGTCTGTGAAGGGGCTGGGGCAGCCCGCGAAAAGGCGCACTCCGGTGACCAGCGATGACGTGGCCCTGCTCCTCTGTACCTCCGGCACCACCAGGGGGACCAAGGAGGTCATGCTGACCCACAACAATCTGATCTTCAGCGAAGCGTCCTTTAACCGGGAGCTGGGCCTTAGTAAGGAGGATATCATGTTCATGCCGGCGCCCCTCGATCATGCCACCGGTTTTAACCATGGCCTGATCGCTCCCATGCTCATGGGCGCGAAGGTGGTGCTGCAGGAGCGGTTCGACTGTCCGAAAGCCCTGGAGCTGATGGAGCGGGAGGGCTGTACCTATTCTATGGGAGCCACGCCTTTTATCTATGACATCTTAAAGGAGCTGGACCAGACCAGGAGGGAGCTCCCCTCCCTGCGCTTTTATCTCTGCGGCGGCGCCCCGGTGCCGGGGGCCATGGTGCAGCGGGCCTGGGGCCATAAGATCTTGCTGTGCGAGGTCTACGGCTCCACCGAGAGCTGCCCCCATGTCTATGTCCATCCCCAGGAGGCGTTAGTCCTCAACGGGACCACCTCCGGCCGTCCGGTGGCCGGTGTGGAGGTGCGCCTGGTGGACGATCAAGGCCGGGATGTGCCGGTGGGGACGCCGGGGGAGGAGATCTCCAGAGGCCCTAATGTGTTCGTGGGCTACTTAAAGGACCCGGCGGCCACGGACCAGTCCCTGGACGATGAGGGCTGGTTCTACAGCGGCGATATCTGCGTGGGCGATGAGAAGGGGAACATCCGGGTCATCGGCCGGAAGAAGGATATGATCGTCCGCGGCGGCGAGAACCTCAATGCTAACGACATCAACAATGACATCGAAGGCTGCCCGGGCGTGGCGGACCACACGGTGATCGGGATGCCGGACGATCGGCTGGGCGAGCGGATCTGCGCTTATCTGGTCTTGGAGCCAGGGGTAGAGAGCGTGACCCGGGAAGATGTGATCGAGCATTTTAAGAGACAGAAGGTCAATAAGCGGTACTGGCCGGAGCGGGTGGAGATCATCGATGAGCTCCCCCGGACGGACAGCGGCAAGGTGAAGAAGTATCTGTTGGTGGAGGATATCAAAAAGCGGATGCAGGAGGACCCGGCGGCGGGACCTGGGGCTTATGTGGACCACTGCCAAGGCTAGAGGAAAAGCGGAGAGGGGGAAGGAAGGTTGATCCAACAGGCATTTGGCCCCCGCAGGTGCAGGGCCACCAGGAAGCCTTCCGTCCAATGTCCGGAGGTGGTCTTTTACCGCTGTAAAAGCTGCGGGATGATCCATCAGCGGATCGGACGGGGGCAGTCTGAGGCGCTGGTCACTTGCTGCGGGGAAAGGATGGAGGTCTTAACGCCTGTCCCGGTGACCGAGATACGGCCAGGTGGGGACATCACCTATCAGATCGTGGGCGGGTACAATGAGAACGCGGTGAAGGTCTCATGGAAGTTCATCGATCCGGGGCAGGAGTTGGAATGGCTCTACCTAAAGACCTATACCGGCGGCTATATGAAATATATCATCCCGGGCAAACGCCCGCCGGTGGTGTTCGCCCTGGCCGACGAGGATGCGTTCTGCTATTGCGACGAGGATCCCTGCCTGGAGTGTACCTTCTGGTGCAAGCGGGGCTTTATCATCTACGGCTATGTGAAAGGGCTGGGGCTGTTCGAAGCGCCTTTAGACAAGGCGTCGGCCTACTGGCAGTCCGGAGCGGCGAGATGAGCAGAGAGAGCGGATCTGTCGGCTGTTTGTTAAAAAAATCACAAAATAAGTTTTTTCCTATAAGATCTATAGGAAGGACCTATGAAAAAGGAGGAAATCTTTATGGGAAAGCAAGGAGGCCAGGCGAGGAGCTTTGGCGCTGATGAGATCGACTGGAGGACGGTCATCGTATTTGTTTCGATCGCCTTCAGCTCCCAGTGCGGCGGAGGTTTTGCGGCAGGTTCCACGCCCTGGTCCTATTTCTTTATGAACACAGGCTTTTACGGCATCCTGCCGGTGGTGACCCAGCCCTATTTCTGCCTGTTCATGCCCTTTGTGGTAGCGGCGATCAACTGCTTCATGATCTATTTCTTCATGAAGTTCGCCATGGACTTCCGTACCTTCGACTACAGCAATTTCCTGGCAAAGTACGGTTCCACCTTCTGGGGCGGGATCCTGGCAAAGCCCATGCAGTGGGTCTATGAATTTAACTTTAACTGGCTGCTGATCGTGTGCATGGCGCTGGCATACTCCTCCTCCGGCTCTGCGCTGGCGGAGCTGACCGGGATCCCCTACATCCTGACCACCTTTATCGTGGGGATCATCATGTTCGTCCTGTGCATGAAGGGGAGCTCTCTGGTACGTAAAAATGCGGTGTTCATGAGCGCGGTGATCTTCATCGCTCTGGTAGCGGTCAATGTCCCCAACCTGTTCTTCAACCTTTCCACCGGCCGTTTATCCACGGAGATGGCGATCATGTCCGAGCAGATGGACACCAGCATCGCCCAGGGTGCCGGGAGCTTTATCCAGTACCTGCTGGTGGCGCTCTGTTGGGCCTACATCTTCTCCGGGCAGAACTTAGGGGGCTTTGGCGCCTATGTGAACCATGCCCAGCTCTTTACCAATAAGAAGACCCTCCGCTGGGCCGTCATCCTTTCGGTGATCGCCAACTGGGCGTTCCTGGAGATCAGCGTGGTGAACCTGGCGGCAAACTACAGCGAGGTCCTGGAGGGCTGGCTGGCCGGAAAAGCCGTCTACACGATCCTGGTGGTACAGAACGGCGTAGGCGGGGCCGTGTTAAAGGGCATCCTGCTGACCCTGATCACGGTGGCGATCTTCTTTGCCACGATCTCCACCGCCATCAACTATGCCCAGGGCTTCAATGACCGTGTACTGAACTGGTATCAGAAGAGGATCAAGGAAGATCCGGCTGTCTCCGCGGCAAAGCGGAACAAGAGAGGCGCTATCCTGACCCTGTTCTATGTGATCCTCACATGGGGCGTGTCCCAGGCAGGTCTGACCAGCCTGGTATCCAAGGGCCTCACCGCCGTATCCCTGATCAACCTCTTTACCTTGATCCTGCCCACGGTCATGAACGTGGTCATCGGGTGGAAGGATGCGGATTATGCGCATCTGACGAAGGAAGAGTGACCAAAGGACCAGGTCGGGTGAGAGAAGACCTGGACAAAAAGATCCATCTTGAAAGAGAGGGCTGTCAAAAAACGACAGCCCTTCATGTGTGCCGGTGGCACACGTTTAGCAACGACCGGAGCAGAGCGTAGAGCCAAATGCGCCCGCCAGGCTGTTCTGTGTGGTGGTGCGTCCGCTGCCGGGCGCATGGAGGTTTAGAGAAACAGACGCCACAGCCGGAGTTTTTGCTCACTCCGTGCTCAAGACCTCGATCCTGGGGATCTTTTCGGGTGCGGCAGTGGATAAGGCGGTCCCAAAAAGGTGATCGATATCGGCGGCTTTAGGACACACCTGCCCCCATTGTGAAAAGTGACCAAACCAGAGACCTAGACCCACAATATGAAAGAACCTATTGCACAAAGGCACGGTCTGTGTTATCATCAAAGGACAAAGAGAGGATCGTATTTTATGAACCTGTCGCAGTTATACTATTTCAGAAAGCTGGCCCAGCTAGAGCATTACACGAAAGCGGCCAAGGAGCTCTACATCACCCAGCCCAGCCTCAGCGATTCCATATCGTCTCTGGAGCAGGAGCTGGGCATCGCCCTGTTCCAGCGGGAAGGCCGGAACATCAAGCTGACCAAATACGGCCGGGAATTCTATCAGTACGTCTGCTCCGCGCTGAATGAGCTGGAAAAGGGGATCGCGGTGGCTAAGGAGAAGTCCGGGGCGATCGGCGGGGTGATCGATCTGGGCTGTATCCCCACGGTCTTAGGGGACTTTATCCCTAAGGCGATCCAGGATTTTAAGGAGGAGAAGAACCCCAAGGCGGTCTTTAACATCTACCAGGGGATGACCAAGGAGGTGGTGGAGGGCGTGAGGAGCGGGAGGTTCGATCTTGGCTTTTGCTCCGAGGTGGAGGCTGCGGATCTGGTGTTCATCCCCATCATCGCCCAGACCATGGTAGCCGTGGTCCGCGACGACCATCCGCTGGCGGCCCGGGAGCAGATCAAGATGGCGGAGCTTGGCTTTTATTCTCTGACCACCTACCGGGAATCCCTGCCGATCGGGAAGATCGTCCGGTCGATCCTCCGGGAAAACGGAGTGGAGGCCAGCTTTTCCTATGACGATGAGATCTCGATCGGGGGCGTGGTGATGCAGACCGGTCAGGTGGCGATCGCGGCGGACACCCCCTATCTTAAGCAGTTCGACCGGCTGAAAAAGATCAAGATCCAGGATATCCCGCCGGATACCCGGCTGGTGTATATGGTGTACAGTAAGAAGAACTATCTGGCGAAGGCGGTGGAGGATTTCGCGGAGTTCGTGAAGGAGTATGAGCGGGATCTGCCGGAGGGAGAGTGAACGGTGCTTTGCATGCCGATCTGTTGGTTTTTCACATTTTCCTGGCATATACCGTTGCGTTTTTGCACATGGACATAGATAATAGTAGGATACGGGGTGACAAGTCCTCAGTCATTCCCTAACACAGAGAGATCCCACATCTATGTGGATCCGGGCGTTGTATGGACGCCTGATAAAAAATAAGGAAGGAGTGCTAGGAGATGAAGAGAAGGGGGAGAGCAGCAGCGATCCTGATGACCATGACGCTCATCCTTGGCGGATGCGGCGGGAAGGACGACGGGACGACTGCAGCCGTGGAGACCACAAAGGCCGCGGAGACCACAGCGGCACCAGTGGAGACCACGGCGGAGGGAGCCGCGGGACAAGGCATCTACAAGCCGGGGACCTATACGGCCAGCGCCCAGGGGAACAATGGCCCGGTGGAGCTGTCCGTAACCTTCAGTGAGGAGGCGATCACCGAGATCGTCATCGGGGAGCATGGAGAGACGGCCGGGATCAGCGACGCGGCCTTTGAGAAGGTCCCGGCAGCGATCATCGAGAGCCAGAGCCTGGGTGTGGATACCGTATCCGGCGCCACCTACACCTCCCAGGCGATCCTGGATGCGGTGGCCGATTGTGTCACCCAGGCAGGCGGCGACGCGGAGGCGCTGCTTGCCGTAGCGGTCCAGGGGGGCGCAGAGGCAGAGGGAGCCGTTCTGGAAGATGCAGAGGTAGATGTGCTGGTGATCGGCGGCGGCGGCGCCGGCCTGTCAGCCGCGCTGTCCGCGTCCCAGAACGGAGCCAGTGTGATCTTAGTGGAGAAATTGTCTGCCTTAGGCGGCAATACCTTCCGCTGCGGCGGTGCGTTCAATACCTGCGACCCGGAGCGGCAGAAGGAGATCCCCATGACGGAGGCGCTCTCTTCCGCCGTGGAAAAGGTCCTGGCCCACGAGGATGTCAGCGAGGAGCACGCTAAGCTGAAGGCCGAAGTACAAGAGCAGTGGGATGCGTATAAGGCTTCCGGCAGCACGATGCTGTTCGACACGCTGGAATGGCACGCGCTCCAGAGCCTTGATGCCGGCGATTATGAGGGGGATGTGGAGCTGGTGCGCACGCTCACGTCCAACACTCTGGATACACTGGATTGGCTCAGCCATAACGGGGTCGCCTGGACCGACCAGGTCAGCACCGTGGTAGGCGCTCTGTGGAACCGTTCGCATCAGACCCCTAACAACAGCGGGGCGGATATCATAGCGGCCCTGGAAAAGAACGCCACCGAAAACGGCGTAAAGATCTATCTGGATTCTAAGGCCGAGGAGCTGGTGGTGGAGGACGGGCGTGTGGCCGGCGCCCTGGTCACCAATGCGGATGGCGAGAAAGTGACCGTTAAGGCAGCAAAAGGCGTGATCATGGCTACAGGCGGTTTCAGCGCCAATGTGGAGATGCGTGTAAAATACAATGAGCAGTGGGAAGACATCGGCGAGTCCCTGCAGACCAATAATTCCCCGGGCGCTACCGGTGACGGGATCGTGATGGGCGAGGCAGTAGGAGCGGACCTGGTGGGGATGGGCTGGATCCAGCTGATGCCGTTGAATTCCGTTTCCGGCGGCGGTATATCCGGCTACGTGAACAGCTCTCTGTACTGTAATAAAGAGGGCGAGCGTTTTGTGGCGGAGGACCAGCGACGGGATGTCCTGGCAGCGGCCGCGCTGGGCCAGACCGATAAGCTGTTTTATGTGGTATGTGACCAGAAGGAAGCCGAGCTGCGGGGGGTGACGCCGGAGACCTTGAGCTATATGGTGGACAACGGGCTTGTATACAGCGGCGATACCATTGCCGAGCTGGCAGAGGACATGGGTGTCCCGGCGGATGCCCTGGAAAAGACGGTGAGCGAGTTCAATGAACTGGTAAAGGCCGATAAACCAGACGAGTTTGGCCGGACCACCTGGGAGAACACCATCGAGACCGGCCCCTTCTATGCACCGTCCTTCTCGCCGGCCGTCCATCATACCATGGGCGGACTGAAGATCAACGGTAACGCGGAGGTGATCGGGACCGACGGGGAGGTCATCCCCGGCTTTTATGCCGCCGGTGAGGTGACCGGCGGGATCCACGGCACGAACCGTGTGGGCGGCAATGCCGTTCCGGATGCACTGTGCTTTGGCAAGATCGCCGGAGCGAACGCGGCTAAAGAATAAGGATAAAAAGACCGTGCCACCCTGCAGGCAGATGCTGCGGGGGCACGGTCTTTTTACGGGTGATGACCGGCGTGGGTCCAGCTCATCTGCCTTTAGGAGGGAATAGCTTCTGGAAAAATCTGGCCAGGCTTTTTGCGTTGGCCTGTTTTTTTGTGGCCGGATCTTCGGATACAGGGCTGTTGCCAGTAAAGGCCCCTGTTGTTTGGCCGACCTCGCGCTGGCCGTCCTGCGCCCCCCGCCCTGCCGGCATGGGTCCTCCCCGCTCCTCTGGCATCTTTTCGCCCCAGTCTGCGGCCTCCAGCCAGAACCGGCGGCCCTCGATCACCATGGCGGTGAGCCGGCCCTGGAAGACGCAGCCGGTATCTAAGCAGATCAGGCCGGTCTCCGGAAGAGGCATCTTCTTGTGGTAAGGGAGGAGCATCACGCTCTGGCCGTTTCCCAGGAAATGGGCGGGGGCATTTAGGGGCGTGTGGCCGATGATCGTCAGCCGCCCGTCATAGGTGTTTTGCCGGATGCTGTCCCGGTCCCATAAAAGGATATCGGGAGGCGTCCGGTCGATGGGATCGTCCTGCAGTCCGGCATGGGTACATTGGAAATGGGTGTCCTTAAAGTACAGCGCCATATGCTCCCGGAACCATCCGGCGTGGCGGCGGATATCATCCTTGTAACTGCGGAAGGAGCGCACAGTCTTCCCCCCGCCGTTGCTGCGCCAGGAAAGCTGGGAATCCGGATCGGTGGCGGAATCCAGCATCATCTGTTCGTGGTTCCCCCGGATGAGCACACACCGCTCTCCCATGGAAAGCTTCAGACGGCGGAACAGATCGAACACCTCATAGGACTGCTCGCCCCGGTCGATCAGGTCTCCTAAGCTGATCAGCCGGTCCAGCTCCTGATCAAAGTCTACCTTTTTCAACAATACCGTTAATTCCTGGAAGCATCCGTGGATGTCTCCGATGACGATCGTCCTCATCTTCCTCTCCTTCGGGCGTTTCTTTTATCTTACCGCGATCTGGGGCGGATGTCATCTGTTTTTTAAAGCGCGCAGATGGATCCCTTCGCTTTTTTCGTAACAGTTCAGATACCCTGAACGGTTACCTTTTTTCTCACCTTGTCCGATACAGCAGCGTCGGGATGGGGATGGCATGTAACGGGACCCTTTGACCATCATATCATGCTATGCCTCCAGGGCAAAGCTAGACTTTCAGTTTAAGTATTGGTTTTTTGGAAAGCTTTGTGTTAAGGTGTGCATGAGAGAGATAACAGAGCATAGAGCAGGAGGGGGATCGTCATGAAGGACTTGATGGCTTCGATCATGAAAACAGCGGCGGCAGACATAGGCAGTGATGACGAACGGAGGGCATTTAACCGAAATCTGCTCTCCATGGTCATCCCGCTGGCTTTCCAAAATCTGATGACAGCTATGGTGAGCGCATCGGATGCGCTCATGCTGGGGGTCCTGGAGCAGGAAGCTTTATCAGCGGTCTCCCTGGCGGGACAGGTGACCTTTGTCCTGAACCTGTGCATCACGGTCCTGGTGCAGGGGACGACGATGCTGGCGGCCCAGTATTGGGGAAAAGGGGACCGGGATACGGTGGAAAGGATCTTGGGGCTGGCCATGGGATATGTGGCGGCCGTGACGGCCGTGTTCCTGGCGGGGACGATCATCCTCCCGGAGCGGATCATGGGGCTGCTCACCGATGAGTCGGCCCTGATCTTGAGGGGCGCGGCCTATCTTCAGATCGCAGGCTTTTCCTATATCCCCCTGGGGATCTCCCAGATCTATCTGTGCATCATGAAGACCAGCGGGAGGACCGCCAAGAGCACTCTCGTAGGCTCCTCCTCCATGGTGCTGAACGTGGGCTTTAACATGATCTTTATCTTCGGCGCTTTCGGTATCCCGGCTCTCGGGATACAGGGCGCGGCGGTGGCCACGGTCCTGGCTACCTGCATCCAGCTGGTCTGGACGCTCTTCGAGGCGGGGAGACCGGGCAGCATCAGGATCCGTGCCGCCTATCTCCTCCGTGTGGACAGGAAGATCCGAAAGGATTTTAACCACTATACCCTGCCGATCGTAGGGAACTATTTCTTCTGGGGCGGCGGCGTGACCATCTTTTCCGCGATCATCGGCCATCTGGGCAATGACGCCGTGGCGGCTAATTCTCTGGCCAATATCGTGAAGAACACCCTGGCCTGCGTATCCAAGGGTCTGGGGACGGCGGGGGCGATCCTGGTGGGCAATGAGCTGGGCAAGGACCACATCCAGCTGGCCAAGCGGTACGCGGCCCGCTCGGTCCAGCTGGCCGGGATCATCGGAGGGGTCACCTGCGGGCTGCTCCTTATGCTGCGCCCGGCGATCCTGCGGTTTTCCAACCTGTCGGAGCAGGCCACCGGCTACCTCTCCGGCATGCTCCTGATCTGCAGCTACTATATGATCGCCGGCGCGATCAATAACATGGCGATCGGGGGGATCTTCTGCGCAGGCGGGAAGTCCAGGTTCGGCTGTATCTGCGACGGGGTGGTGCTGTGGCTGATCGTCATGCCCCTGGCCCTTCTGGCGGCATTTACCCTTAAGCTCCCAGTGCTGGTGGTCTACTTCATCCTGTGCCTGGATGAATGCATCAAGGTGCCGGTGGTGTTCTGGTATTACCGGCGATATACCTGGGCCCAGAACCTGACCAGGCTGTGAGCAGACAGGCCGGGGCGGTCTGAGGCTGTGAGCGATCAGGCCGGGGCGGTCTGGGGCCTGAGGGACTGTGGCTGGTCGGGACAGGCCAGCTCGGGACCAGACGAGGCTGCGGTCAAGACAGCCCGGGGTCCTGGAAGCGCTCCCGGAGCTTTTCCAGGAACAGCTCTGCGGCGGAAGAAAAGATCTGGTATTTTTTCCAGACGATGTGCAGGCCGGCGTCCAGCCTGGGTTCCAGAGGCCGGAAGCAGAGGCTGCTGGTCTCGGAGGTGTCGGCCAGCTTATCGATCGTGAGGGCATAGCCGATCCCGGCTTCCACCAGGATCGCCGCATTATAGACCAGATTAAAGGTGGTCACCACATCAAGCCGGTCGAAGTCCTCGCCAAACCAGGCGGCATACGCATTTTTCGACCGTTCCTGCTCCATGGCCTGCCGGGAACAGATCAGGGGGACCTTTAGCAGATCCTCTTTTCGTATCCGGTCCTTTTTAGCCAGAGGGCTGTCCTTTCGCATGATAACACCCCAGGTATCCCGGGCCGGGAGGTCGATGTAGTCATAGCGTGAGAGGTCGGCCGGCTGGATCAGGATGCCAAAGTCTAAGAGCCCCTTATCCAGGCGTTCGGTCACATCGGCCGCATTGCCGCTGTACAGATGGTAATGGATGCCCGGATAGTCCTCATTGAGCTCCCGGATCAGCTGAGCCACCAGGCGGAGCGCCTTGGTCTCGCCGCCGCCGATATAGATATCCCCACTGACAGAGCCTTCCATGGAGCGGAACTCGGCCTCGGTCTTATCCACCAGGGAGACGATCTCCTCTGCCCGCTTCTGCAGGATCATCCCTTCTGTGGTCAAGGTCATGCTGTGGCTGCCCCGGGTAAAGAGCTTTTGGCCTAAGTATCCCTCCAGCTCCCGGATCTGCCGGGAGAGGGTGGGCTGTGTCACGTGCAGATGTTGGGCGGCATTGGTGATACTGCCCTCCCTGGCGATCGCCAGAAAATAGCGGAGTACGCGGATCTCCATAAAAAGCCTTCCTTTCTCCTGTGGGGTACTCTCAAGTAACTTTTATGACCATGCAAGTAGCTTTTATGATCATAGGTTGATTATATAGAAGAAGGGGATACCTGTAAAGTATAACAGGATCTCGATCTGGGTATTTGCTTTTTTCTGTCGGGCTGTACATAATAGGACTTAGATGAGGAGGTGGGAGGATGGATGTGAGATCAAAAAGAGAAGGGCGGTCCTCTGGTGGGGGAAGAGTGCGGCTGGGACGGTTGACGGTAGCGCTCCTAAGTCTCTTCCTGGCCTTGTGGCTGACCGCTTGCGGGGCTGGTATGGCAGAGGGTTGGACAGGAGCGGCAGTGGGTAAGACCGGAGTATCAGAGGGGCGGACAAGAGCAAAAGGAGATGAAGGAGGCAGTGTGATAGACAGAGAGAGCGGGATAAAGGCCGGGCCAGGAAATGAGACCGGTGGCGCAGGCGATGACAGAGCGGAGGTGTCCGCCACCGAGACCCATGAGGTCCGGGCTGGACATGGCGGGGCAGAGGTGCCCTTAAAGCCGGACGGCAGGCCATATGACGGTCTCTACCCGCAGCATGAGCCCTATGGTACCGGCGTAGGCGTGATGCCGGGGCGGGTGGTCTGGGCCTACGATCCGGGTTCGGTGGATTGGGATGGCAGCGGCTACTGGTGGGAGCCGGGCCATTTTGATGAGACCGCGATCCGGCGCATGGTGGACGGGGCGATCGCCTCCCTGGGAGGCAAGGAGGACGCCCAGGAAGGGTGGGCGGCGCTCTTTGCCTACAGCCGCACGGGGCAGGGCGGCTCTGGCGGCTATGTCCATGGACAGAAGATCGTCATCAAGACCAATATCAATGGCTCCGGGGTCATGGATGACGATACCTCCGGGGAGACTAAGATGAGCTATACCAACCCGGTCTTATTGCGGGCGCTCCTCTTGTCCCTGGTGGAGGAGGCCGGTGTGTCCCCGTCGGATATCACGGTATATGATGTATCCAGACTGTTCCCGGACTACATGGTGGAGCTGTGTACAGAGGGCAACCTGGAGGGCGTGGCCTTCGTGGGTCGGGATAAGGGGGTGGCGGATGAGGCGGTCCCGGTGGTATGGTCCCATTCCTTTAAAGGCCGGACCTGCTATCTGCCCACCTGTGTGACCGAGGCAGACTATCTGATCAACCTGGCGAACTTAAAGGGCCACAGCTACGGCATCACCCTTTGCGGGAAGAACCACTTCGGCTCATTTCTAAACGGCAACGCCATGCGCCCGCCGGAGGGGGCGAACATGCACCAGTGGCTGACCAAAGGGGAGATGGGGATCTACAGCCCATTGGTGGATCTGATGGCCAACAGGGACCTTGGCGGCAAGACCGTCCTCTATATGTTGGACGCTATCCTCTGCGCCACCAGCGAGGGCGCGGCTGTCACCGCGGACAGGGCCAGGTGGGAGCAGGAGCCATTTAACGGCGGCTATACGGCCAGCCTCTTTGTCTCCCAGGACCCGGTGGCGATCGATTCCGTGGGCGCGGACTTTTTGACCAATGAGCCGGCGGTGACGGAAAATAACAGTGCTGTGCGGGCGGCCGGCAATGAGAACTATCTCCACGAGGCCGGGCTGGTGGCAGCGCCGCCTTCCGGTACGGTCTATACGGACGGGAAGGGGACGGCTGTGGCTAACCTGGGCGTCCATGAACATTGGGATAATGCCGTGGACAAACGGTACAGTCGGGACCGGGGGGAGTCTGAGGGGATCCAGCTGATCAGGCTGCGGACTGGGGAGTAGGGCTTATTGTATAGATATGCCGCAAAGAGGTCCGTTCTGGGAGGGACCGGTCTTAACGTCGCCGAGCAGGCTGAGTTTGATGTGGTTCTTTCAAAACGTGGTCACCTCTGCAGCGCTTGTAAAAAAATGGAGGGGAACTTCCCCGCCCGTGATGGACCTGGGTCTTACGACCAGCCCACATGAGATCATTGATCACGTTACCATTAGTGTATGACAAAATGAGAGAAAGATCGATCGGTTTTTTAAAAATTTTACGGAAGATCTAAGGATGTTGGGTGCGAAAAGTAACGGCAGCGGGAGAAGGATAGAAATATCTGTAAAGATCCTGTTGCAAAAGCGATGATAAGGTCGTACAATATAGGCAGGGAAGTATGTATGCTGTTAAATGAGCCATAATAGCAAAGGAGGTGTTCCTTATGGCAACTTCAAGCATCACGAAAAATTTTATCATTTCAGGCAAGGAACAGGTGGAGATGTTTGTCAATGCGATCGAAGAATCTGCCAAAAACCGTCCTGTGCGTACTCCGGTAGCTGTAAAATTCATAAAAGGCGAAAAAGAATTGCGGGAATTGATGCGATTTAGAGAAATGAAAGAAAAGGAGAAAATGAGTGCTGATAAGTGATAAATTTTACGCGGTCAACATTCGTGAGTATCTCGCATTAGGAGAGGATCCTGAAGCCGGAGAGCCGGCTCTCGCTAAACTGCTCTCCGGATTTTCATGTCCGAAAAATCCAGATGTTGAACGATTTTTGAAAAAAAGTGCCATAGAATTTACAAAAAAGAACCAGTCTGTTACATATGTCGTGATCTCGGTAAAGGATGGTGGCTTGCTGGGATATTTTACTCTTGCTTTGAAGCCTTTGACGGTCAGGGGCGGAACAGTGAGCAATACTACGAAAAAGAAGCTACTGCGTGTCAGTGAGTTGGACATAAAGTCGGATACCTATACAATGGCTGCTTACCTGATCGCACAGCTTGGAAAAAATCATACAGGCGGCAGAGATAAGGAGATCACAGGCGAAGAACTGATAGAACTGGCTTGGATGGTGATCGAGGAAGCGCAGTATATGTTCGGCGGCATGGTAACTTTTTTAGAGACAGAAAATGAGGAAAAGCTGTTATCCTTCTATCGGGATAACCGTTTTTCACAGTTTGACACCAGACAGACCACATCGAGTACGGATACGTCGCATGAGCTTGTGCAGTTGTTACGTTTGCTCTAGGAAAACCAGATCGAGATCAAGACAAACCCGTCTCCGCTTTTCATACAGTATCTTTTTTCTATCCAGGAAAAACAGGCAGATCGATCGGATCTGCCTGTTTTTAAATGGAATTTAGGCGCAGATCCGCCCAAAAGTCCGCTATGATCGATAAAAAGGTCGATAATGGGGGAAGTATCACCTGGAAACCGAGAGGCTTTTCCGGGTATGCTATCTCTAAAAGGAGGAGCGGGCGATGGAGCAGAAGATCAAGATCGAGTATCGATATTATGAGATCCCCGAAAAAGAGCTGGTGCTGGCGCTTTTAGGGGAGGAGTGGGTCCGCAGCTATGGGCTGGACTATCTTCATTTCCACAACTATATGGAGGTGGGGATCTGCCGCCATGGGAAGGGGGAGGTGCTGATCGAGGAGCAGCGCTACCCCTTCCAGGATACCCAGCTGGCAACCATCTTCTCCTCCGGGAACATGGAGCAGCTGCCGGATATCACCCTGGCCCAGGATTATAATTATCAGAAATACCTAAGGACCTATGATGGCCTGTTTGAGGATCTGACAGACTCCGGCATCGACTTTTCCCAGTTCTCGGAGGGCAAGCTTGGCGTCTCCATGCTGGACGGGAAGTACTATGGGGTCCCCTTTGACAACGGGGCCGAGATCGCGGCCTATCGGGTGGACCTGTTAGAGGAGGCGGGCTACACCGTGGAGGATCTGACCGATATCGACTGGGACCGGTTCATCGAGATCGGCAAGGATGTGCTGGATAAGACTGGGTACACCATGTTCTCCTCCCAGGCCGGTTCCGTGGACCTGATCGTGCAGATCCTCCGCTCCGCGGGCGGCTCGATCTGGAAGGAGGATGGATCCCCCTACTATGTGGGGGATGAGAAGCTGGAGGCCACCATCCAGGTCTATAAAAAGCTGTATGACTCCGGGGTCATGGCCATGGGGAACAGCTGGGACGAGTACATAGGGACCTTTACCAGCGGAAAGACCTTAGGGGTGATCAACGGCTGCTGGATCATGGCCCCCATCGAGACCATGGAGGATACCGCCGGGAAGTGGGCCATCACCAACATGCCTTCCCTGCCCGGAACGGAGGGCGCCACCAACTATTCCAACCAGGGCGGCTCCACCTGGGGCATCACCAGCACCTGTAGAAATAAGGACCTGGCCAAGGATTTTATGAAGGCCACCTTTGCTGGCAGCAAGGAGCTCTATGATACGATCCTCCCCGGCGCGGGAGCCCTCTCCACCTGGCTTCCGGCCGCGGACAGCGATGTTTACGCCCAGCCTAACGATTTTTACGGCGGAGAGCCGGTATTTGCCAAGATCATGGACTTTGCCGCCCAGGTGCCGGCCTTTGATACGGGGATCTACTTCTCGGAGGCAGGGAACGCCCTGAGCACGGCGGCCACCAACTACTGCACAGGGGCCGATCTGCAGACAGAGCTGGCCACGGCGGAAGAAACGGTGATGTTCAGTATGGGACAGTAAACCTTCGTGCGCCCGGCAGCAGACGTTCCACCACACAGAAAGGTCTGGCGGGCGCACTGGGCATCCCTGAACATAGGCCGCCTATCCGGCGGCAGGACTTTCATAGTAAGGAGAGATTCCTATGGAAAATACAAAGAAAAAGATGACCCTCCAAAAGAAACAGGCGCTGGTGGGCTGGGCATTTCTGCTGCCTGGTGTGATCCTGATCGTAGCCTTAAGTTTTTATCCAGCCCTGCGGGCCCTCCTGACCTCCTTTAAGACCGGTGTAGGGGCGAACATGAAATGGTGCGGGATCACCAATTATGCCCGGGTGTTCCAGGATAAGATCTTCCGGCAGTCCATCAAGAACTGCTTCTTCTACCTGATCATCCAGGTCCCGATCATGCTGGTCTTAGGGATGATCCTGGCCAGCCTCTTAAATAACCCGAAGCTGCGCTTCAAGGGCCTGTTCAGGACCGCGATCTTCCTGCCCTGCGCCACCTCCCTGGTGGCCTACGCGATCATCTTCCGCTCCCTGTTTGCCGCGGACGGCTTTGTGAACGCGGTGCTGATCAAGCTGGGCATCCTGGAGCACGGCTACAGCTTCCTGACCCACGCTACCAGCGCCAAGATCGACGGGGCCAACATGTTCCAGACCTTTTTCAAGATCACCATGCCCCTCTTAAAGCCCACGATCCTGATGACCCTGATCACATCCACTAACGGTACCCTGCAGCTTTTTGACGAGTCCATGAACCTGACCAAGGGCGGTCCGGCCAATGCCAGCATCACCATGTCCCACTATATCTACACGAGGAGGTCTGTAATGACGAGTAAGATACTTTATGGTGGGGATTATGATCCTGAACAGTGGCTGGACGAGCCGGAGATCTTAGAGCAGGATATCGCCTATATGAAGAAGGCGAAGATCAACACGGTCACTCTGGGGGTGTTCAGCTGGTCCGCCCTGGAGCCGGAGGAGGGGGTCTATGACTTTGGATGGCTAAGGGAGAGGATCGACCGCCTTTACCAGGCGGGAATCTCCACCATCTTAGCCACGCCCTCCGGGGCCAGGCCCAAATGGCTGGCGGATCAGTACCCGGAGGTCCTGCGGGTGAGGGCGGACCGGCACCGGAACCTTTTCGGGGAGCGGCACAACCACTGCTATACCTCCCCGGTCTACCGGGAGAAGGTGCGTCTGATCGATAAGGCTCTGGCGGAGCAGTTCGCCTCCCATCCGGCGGTGATCTGCTGGCATATCTCCAATGAATATGGGGGCGAGTGCCATTGCCCCCTGTGCCAGGAGGCGTTCCGTGGATGGCTTAAAAAGAGGTATGAGGGCGATATCGGGAGGCTGAATAAAAGCTGGTGGACCGCCTTCTGGAGCCACACCTACCGGTCCTTTGACGAGATCGAGAGTCCTTCCCCCAGGGGGGAGAGCCAGCTCCATGGTCTGGACCTGGATTGGCACCGGTTCGTGACGGAACAGACGGCAGACTTTATGGAGGCGGAGATCCGGGCGCTGCGGGGGGCGGGTGCTATGCAGCCGGCCACCACGAACCTGATGTATGACTATCCCTTGTTAAACTATGATCGGATCGCCAGGTCGATCGATATCGTATCCTGGGACACCTACCCGATCTGGCACAAGGGGGAGGATATCGCCACGGCCCTGGACACCGGGCTGCAGCATGACTATATGCGCTGCTTAAAGAGGAAGCCCTTCCTTTTGATGGAGTCCAGCCCCTCGGTGGCCAACTGGCAGAGTGTGTGCAAGCTGAAAAAGCCGGGCCTTCTCACGGCAGCCGGGATCCAGGCCCTGGCCCACGGCTCAGAGAGCATCCTGTATTTCCAGATCCGCCAGAGCCGGGGCAGCTATGAGAAGTTCCACGGCGCGGTGATCGACCACTCCGGCCGGGAGGATACCCGGGTCTTCAAGGAGGTGGCGGCGTTGGGCGCCGGGCTGGAGGGCCTTAAGGAGATCTTAGGGAGTCAGGTGGAGGCGGAGGCCGCCATCCTCTACGATATGGAGAACCGCTGGGCCTTAGAGGGGGCCTGCGGCCCCCGGAACAAGGGGCTCCATTACCACGAGGCGGCCATGAAGAGCTACCGGGCCTTAAAGGACCACGGGATCAATGTGGATGTGATCAGTCAAACGGCGGACTTAAGCGCCTACCGCCTGGTGGTGGCTCCCATGCTCTACATGTTCCGCGATGGCTTTGCAGAAAGGCTAAGAACGTTCGTGGAGCAGGGCGGCTGTTTTGTGCTGACCTACTGGTCGGGGATCGTGGACGAGGAGGACTTATGCTTCCTGGGCGATACGCCCCACGGGGTCACAGACGTGTTCGGCCTGCGCCGGACAGAGACCGACGGCCTGTACGAGGGGGAGACCAACTGTCTCTGCCCGACAGCAGGAAGCTTTTTGACCGGGAGCTATACCTGCAGGAACCTGTGCGACCTGATCGCGGCAGAGGGCGGAAGGCCGATCATGGTCTACGGCCGGGACTTTTATCAGGGTACGCCTGCGGTGGTGGAGCACCGGTACGGAAAAGGCCGGACCTATTATGTAGGGGCGGATGCGGAGCAGGGCTTCTACGACGAGCTGTACGGCCACCTGCTGTATGCTCTGGAGCTGACCAGGATCGTGAAGGGGGCCGGACCTGGCGGGAACCTCCCGGGAGGGAAGCTGCCAGCCGGTATCGAGATGTCAGAGCGGAGGAAGGGCGATATCCGCTACATCTTCGTGCAGAACTTCTCCGGAGCGCCTGTGGATATCATGGGTATGGAGCTGGAGGGGGAGATCCTGTATGGGGAGGATAAGGCTGTGCTGGAGGCCTATGGGTCGCTGGTGCTGCGAGCAAAGGGGTGAAGGCTGGCGGTAAACGACGACAGTGCCTATAAAACGATGCGAAAAGAAGCGGTCTGGATGAACTGATGATAGACCGGGTCAAAAAAGCCAGGTATCGGGACAAAACGGAATGGCCGTTCCCGATGCCTGGCTTTTTGAGAGTGTTCGAAAGCGACTCCATCATAAACCATGGTCTTAGGCCAAGGTCAAGCAAAAAATATTACCGTTTTCTTACAGATATGGAAAAAATGTTCATAGAGTTTACGTTGTTTTACAGTCTCCTTACTTCCCTTGACGTTGGAGCTGGTCCATGGTTTATTGTTGATAACAGCCAGGGATGACTGGCAGTTCCAAGACCGGATATGGAATGATGAGAGCGGGCGCGGCGTTCCCCATCTGTCGACGGATGGGCCGGACGTACGGATCGGATGTACGGACCAGATGTATGGATCGGATGTACGGACCGGACAGGCGCACGTCTGACGTATGCAAGGATCAAAAGGAGGACGTAAGATGAGTGATAAGAAGAGGAGGCTGCCCCAGATCGTAGCGGCGGCAGCAGTGATGGCGATGGTAGCGGCGGCCCCGGCCTTTGCGGCCAGCGGCTGGGTGATGGAGGATGGCCAGTGGACCTGGCAGGACCGAAAGGGAGACCGGGTGACAGATACCTGGAAGAAAAATGACAAGGGGGACCATTGGTTCTATCTGAAGGACGACGGCTATATGGCGGTGAGCCAGCTTGTGGAGCGGGACGACGATCTTTTTTATGTCAATGAAGACGGAGCCATGGTCCGAAATGAATGGCGTCTCTTAGAGGACGACAGCGATGATGAGGCCTATACTAACGGAACCTGCTGGTATTATTTCGACAGCTCGGGCAAGGCGGTGAAGAACACCTCGGGAAAGGTCAAGCTGACCACGATCAATGGGAAGCGGTACATTTTTGATGAAAATGGAAGGATGCTCTATGGCTGGGTCACAGAGGACGGGACCATGGTGGACGACGACAGCGACTGGGCTTCGGGCCTGTATTACTGCCGGGACGAGGATAATGGCGCGGTGGTGGTGAACGACTGGCGGCTGATCCAGGTGGACGATCCGGAAGGGGATGTGGACGCAGAGGAAAACTACTGGTTCTATTTTGGGGCCAATGGGAAAAAGATCGTGGATGCCACGAAGACGATCAACAAGAGGAAATACCAGTTTGACGAGAGAGGTGTGGCTCAGTTCAAATGGAACTTCTCCACCGCGTCCAACGCATCATCCGGGACCGCCACTTCCCCAGTGGCATCTGCCAGCAACTATAAGTATTATAATATGCCCGATCAGTGCTGGCTGGCTACCGGCTGGGTCTATACGGTCCCGGATGAAAATGTGGACCCGGAGGCCCACGCGGACGATGAGCCCTACTGGTTCTATATGGACAAGAACGGGAAGCAGGCGGTCAGCCAGATCAAGACAGTCAGCGGATACAAGTATGCTTTTAATGAGAAGGGCGAGATGCTGGAAGGGCTGTACGCGATCACCTTTGACCAGGATAAGAAGATCCAAACCTATGAAGAGATCGAGGACATCAGCGATATGCCGGGCGAGGATGAGGCCTGCTCGGTCTACTACTTTGGGAACACCCCCAAGGACGGCGTGATGGCCACGAAGAAGAACGTGGAGATCGAGCTGGACGACCGCTATACCTTTGGCTTCCGTGCCAACGGGGAGGGCATCCACGGGATCTTGGATAACGCGATCTACATCAAAGGCCGGAAGCTGAAGGCGGACAAAGACCAGAAGCTGCAGGTGGTGACCTTTGCGGGAGAGGAGTATCTGATCAATACCTCCGGGACGATCCAGAAGAAAAAGACGAACGTTAAGGATGCGGAGGATACCTATTACTGCACAGATGCCAAGGGGATCGTGACCTATGTGGGCCAGGAGAAGCAGCAAAAGTAGCGCGGAGCCAGATATACGTAGGATGGAGGAAGAGATGGGCAGGGGATATACGATCGGGGAAGCGGCAAAGCTTTTGCATGTGAGCCGTGACACGCTGCGTTTTTATGAGAAAAAGAAGCTGGCAGCGCCCAGCAAGGCGGAGAATGGATACCGCTATTATGCAGAAGAGGACATCCGGATGCTGCTGGATCTGGTCTTTTTAAGGAAGCTCCAGTGCAGCATCCAGGATATCCAGAGGCTTTATGCAGATGGGAGCCTGGCCTGCGCAGAAAGCTTCTTAGACCTTCGGATCCAGGAGGAGGAGAAGGAGATCCGGCGCCATCAGCAGATGCTGCATCAGCTGACGGTCACCCGCTATACCAGGCGGAAGATCACCGAGTCTCTGGGGCAGTATTCCCTCCGCCAGATCCCCCGGACCTATGCCTTTTCGGAAAAGCTGCCGGACTATGACCTTGTCCGCGACGCCTGGTTCCATACGATCCAGGAGGAGACGCGGCTGGAAAATTGCTACCTCCATGAGCAGTTAGAACTTTGTAAAGAGGGGCAGGAGCGACAGTATTATCTGGTGCTGGAGGAGTATGCGGTAAAGGAGCTGGGGCTGGAGGCGCTGGCCAGCACAGTCCCATCCTTTGCTTTCGCACAGGCGGTACACTGTGTGTACGCTTCGAAGGCCGTCTCACCGACCTTCGAGGATATCCAGGCCATGGTCTGCTGGGCCAGGGAGCAGGGCATCCCGCTCACCGGGGAGGTCCACGCCCATTACCTGTGGAACCATTACCGGGAGGGGAGGCTGGAGACCTCCTATATCGAGATGTATATGCCGGTGGGGGCGGGCGAGCGCGCGTTGACCCTGTGATATCCCCCTGACAGAGTGGCACTTTGGCCAACTTGTAAAAAGTAATGGTGTATGGTCGGCCACCCGTTTGCATCGGTTTTCGTTCGCGGCATTTTTTCTCTCTTGACTCCATACCGGTAAGATGCTGTCATAAAATTGAAAAGAGGCGGCGATGTTGCTGCCGCCCTTAGTGGATCAATGATCGCCTGAGCGACCATCGTCCGACCCATCAGGTGCTGGCGAGCTAGCTGATGGGTCTTTTTCTGTAAAAAAGCAGCAAAGATCATGCGGAGCGCTTGCATATCGCGATCAAAAATGATATGCTATAAGGCGAAAGGAAGTGTTTTGGATGGCAAGGACTTCGAATGTTTTTGCACGTGTTGAGCCTGAGATCAAAGAGCAGGCAGAGCAAGTGCTCGACCGTCTGGGGATACCGATGTCAAATGCGGTCAGTATGTTTTTGCGTCAGGTCGTATTACAGCGAGGTATCCCTTTTGAAGTAAAGCTCCCTCAGGAAGCTCCTCTCATATATGGCTCCCTGACCAGAGAGCAGTTTGATGCTGAGATAGAAAAGGGGATGGCCGATATACGAGAAGGCAGGGTCTACTCGGCAGACTCGGTTGAAGCGGAAATGAGGCGGGGATACGGGGTATGAGCTGGGATATCATCTATACCGCAGGGGCAAGGCGGGATCTAAAAGAGATATATGGCTATATCGCATATGAGCTGCTCGTGCCAGAAACCGCAAAGAGACAGATGCAGCGGATCATGCAAGAGATCCGTGGCCTTGACGAGATGCCGATGAGGTTCCGGCTATATGACAGAGATCCATGGCATAGCAAGGGCCTCCGCTTTTTTCCGGTCGATCATTATCTTGTGTTTTATCTGCCAGATGAAGCGGAACACACAGTATATATCGTCCGCATCATGTATAGTGGTCGAGATGTCCCCAGACAACTATGATCAAAATACGAGTATACTGTTGCATATCCGCCGGATCTGTGGTATGCTGTCACACAGAACTGATGAGAGGGGTGGAAAGATGAGGAGATGATCTGCTTACGGAACATGGGCATACAAAAAAGCTGGAGACAGCTTCTTTTTGTGTGCCTTGGCATACGGAAAGACCGCCACAGCAAGGACGTACCTTGCGAAGTGGCCGCCTTTCTCTGTGCTGCCGAAAGCAGATCCGACCTCATCCCCCTCTCTTTTTGTGTCTAAAAAAGTCCCAGCCTGGGCTTTGGATGCCAGCGCTCTCATGTGCGGCGCGTGTCCACGGCTAGGTGCAGGAAGGTCTGCGTCTGGCGGCCTTTTTGCGGGCAGCCTTTTGGGGCGCATAAGGGGAGATCCGTCAGGAGACGGTGAGGGATGTCACGGCCAGGTCCTTTTGGCAGCAGGAAATGGACTGGAGGGATGTGTGTATGGCACAGATCAAGGTGACAGACCTCACCTTTTGTTATGAGGGGAGCTTTGACGATATCTTTACGAAGGTCTCCTTTTCTATCGATACCGACTGGAAGCTGGGCTTTATCGGCAGGAACGGAAAAGGAAAGACCACCTTTTTGAAGCTTTTGATGGGGGAACTCCCTTATGAGGGGACGATCAGCACCTCGCTGTTTTTTGACTATTTCCCCTATCGGCTGCCAGAGGGCAGTATGGAGCGGTGCGCCTCGGCATTTTTGGAGGAGCTAAAGCCGGGCTGTGAGGAGTGGCGCATCATCTGCGAATTGGGAGCCCTGGAGGCTTCGGCGGAGCTTTTGTACCGGCCCTTTGGGACCCTGAGCCACGGGGAGAGGACCAAGGTGCTCTTAGCGATCTTGTTCTCCGGGGACAATGACTTCCTGCTGATCGACGAGCCTACGGACCATCTGGACCAGGAGGCCAGAGAGAGCGTGAAAAGGTATCTGAAGGGGAAGAAGAGCTTCCTTCTGGTGTCCCACGACCGGGCGCTTTTGGATGCCTGTATCGACCATGTGCTGGTGCTGGAACGAGAGACCATAACGGTGCAGAGGGGGGACTTCTCCACCTGGTGGGAGGAGAAGAGCCGTCGGGATCACTTTGCCCGGGCGGAGAATGAAAAGCATCTGCGGGAGATCGCGTCCCTAAGAAAGGCGGCCGATCGGAGCAGGCGGTGGGCGCAGAAAAATGAGAACAGCAAGATCGGCTTCGATCCTACAAAAGAGCATGACCGGTCGATCGCCACCAGGGCCTATATCGGCGCGAAGACCAAGAAGATGGAGAGCCGGGTGAAGCAGTATGAAAAGCGTCTGGAGCGGGAGATCCGGGGGAAGGAAGGGCTGCTTAAGGATATCGAGGAGCCGGTGTCCTTGAAGCTGATGCCCTTGACCTACCACAAGGAACGGCTGATCGAATGCCGTGAGCTGGCCCTGGGCTATGGAGACGGGACTGCCAGCAGGACGGTGCTGGAGGATCTGACCTTTGAGATCAAGAGGGGAGAGCGGGTGCTCCTTTTCGGAAAGAACGGCTGCGGGAAATCGACCCTGATCAAGGCGATCCTGGCGGCAGCCCCGGCCCCACAGGTCCTGTCCGATCAGCCGCAGGCAGCTTCAGCCCCCCAGGTCCTGTCCGGCCAGCTGCAGGTGGGCTCCGGTCTTAAGATCTCCTATGTGAGCCAGGATACCAGCTTCCTGAAAGGCACGATCTGGGACTTTTGTGAGGCGAGAGGGCTTAAAGAGAGTCTTTTTTGCGCCCTGCTCCGCCAGCTGGATATGGAGCGGGTCCAGTTTGAGAAGGATATGTCCGCCTTTTCGGAGGGCCAGAAGAAAAAGGTATTGTTGGCGGCCAGCCTGCTGACCCCGGCCCACCTGTATATCTGGGATGAGCCCTTGAACTACATCGATGTGTTCTCCCGGATGCAGATCGAGGAGCTGATCTTGACCTTTCAGCCCACCATGCTCTTGGTGGAGCACGATCAGTGGTTCCAGAAAAAGATCGGGACGCGGGTGGTGGAGTTGGATCGCTGGTTATGAATGTTTCACAATGTGTTGACAATATTGATACAATTGGCTATACTATAGGCAAGACCATAAAGGAGGTGGATATTATGGTAAAAACGGCTAATATCAATATCCGTATCGATCCAGAAACAAAATCATGTGCAGAAAAGCTATTTTCTAGTTTTGGGATAACGATCACAGATGCGATCAATATCTTCCTACGAAAATCGATCATGGAAGGCGGCTTGCCATTTGAGGTGAAACAGCCTCGTTATAGTGCTGAAACAGAGGCTGCGATAAAAGAGGCTAAGGCGATTATGGATGGACAGGTACAGGCCAAGCGTTATCCTTGCGCACATGCTCTTTTTGAAGAACTAGATGCGGAAATGGATGGTGAGTGATGTTGGAGTTAGTGACGACCGGACAATTCCGTAAAGATTATAAACGTATGAAGAAAAGGGGTTATGATATGCGGTCGCTGGAAGCGGTGATCGATCTCCTTTTGGATGACCAGCCTCTCGACGCACGCTACAGAGATCATGGGCTGATCGGAGACCATATTGGATTTCGTGAATGCCATATCTTACCAGACTGGCTTTTGATCTATGTGAAAGACAAAGAACGGCTGGTATTGACGGCTTCACGAACGGGAACACATGCGGATCTGTTCGCAAAGTAAAGGAAAAAGCCTCTGCTTTAGAGGCTTCCTTTTCTGTTAAGGCGCCACGATCACCGCGCTCCCGTGAAGGTCGCACAGGGGGACCAGGCATAAGGAGCCGTGGGCGGCTTCATAGTCGGCTACAGCCTGGGCGGCCCCGCTGAAACGGGGATTGCCGTAGTCGTGTAGGCAGATCATGCCGCCCGGGCTCAGCCTGGGATAGAAGTACTCCAGCCCGGCAAGGAGAGGGGCATAGAGATCCGCGTCCAGACTGACCAGGCAGAAGGAGGCTTCCTCCAGCCCTTTAGCCGTCTCCGGGAAAAAGCCCTTTCGGATGATGGCCTGTTCCGGATAAGGAAGGCGGGTCAGGACAGCCCTCTCGCTGGTGTCCCCAAAGTCTCCTACCTGGGCCCTGGAATATCCTGAGCTCTCCTCTTTAGCGATATCCCGCGGATCGAAGCCGGCAAAGGTATCGAAGAGGTAGAGCTTCCGGTCCGGGAAGAGCAGGTTCAGCTTCCAGGCGGTATCGCCCTTGTACACGCCCAGCTCTGCCACGTCGCCGGGGACCTTTCGTTGGAGCAGGCGGTCCGCCATGTTAAAAAGGGTGGCGCTGCGGATATCAAAATACTGATAGAGGTCGCCCAGGAGGAGAAAGCGTCCTGTAAAGCCTGCCCGCAGAGCCTGGTCCTTTAGCTGGCCGGTCCTGTCCCGGTCGGTAACGCCGATCAGGATCAGGTCGGGCTTAAGACTTACGGCATCCTCCACGGAGCAGACCTTTACCCCGCCTATGGCGGTCCCCCAGAGCTTTTTGGCGTTATCGCCGAAGGCTAAGATGCGCAGATGGTCGAGGTTTGATAAGCGGCTGGCGGCGCGGCCGAACTGGCCTGCGCCCAGGATGACGATCGTGTCCATATCAGTAGGTCCTTTCCCAAACTTTTTACTTTTCTTCAAATTTTCTTTTGCGACGTTTCCATTTTCTTCGTGGATAGCCCTTACCGCAGCGGCGGCATACTCCCAGTGTCCATATCGTTCCTGTCTTTTGCCCCTCGCGGCATTGCCCGATAGAGCGGGGCAGACCTTGGCCAGATCAGACCCCTGTGCGCGAAAATGGAGCGTCTGGCCTGCCGCGCCCTATCCGTCAAAGCGTATACGGAACCGCGCGCTGAACTTGGTCCGGGCATCCATGTCCAGGTCCACCACCTTTCCTTCCCGCAAGATCTCCAGCCGGAGGATCCCGTCCGGGGCGAACAGCTCCTGGGCCTGGATGAGGCAGCTGATCGGATGGTCATTAGCTGACAGGATCAGGTCGTCGATGCGCAGACCAGCCTCCAGAGCCTGGGGGGAGGCCTCTGTGATCTCTAATCCCATATGGGCAGGGAGGGCGTGGATATAGTCCTCGAAGGCCTCCGCCTGGATGACCTGCCGCTTGGCCAGTGCGTATTGTCCCAGCAGGGAGTATTTCCAGGTGTATTCCAGAAGATAGAGATCTATATCCAGGTCCAGAGAACTCTGGATATCTTCCCGGGCGTAGTCCGCCGCTGCCGCTCCGTCTCCTTTCCAAAGCTGCTCCAGGATCTTCAGCTCCGCGGCTTCCGCGGACAGGAGGCCTTTTCCGCGGGCCTTATCCACATCACCAAAGATCTCCCCGCCGTCGTCCTTGCCCATGAGCAGACGGCCATAGGTGCGCAGATACCAGATCTCGTACTGCCTGACCGCCGCCTCCAGCTCCTGCATGTAAGTGCTCGCCTGTGCCGAAGAGCCTGTTCCGGCGTCTGTCTGTGCCGAAGAGCCCGCTCCGGCGTCTGTCTGTGCCGAAGAGCCTGTTCCGGCGTCTGTCTGTGCCGAAGAGCCCGCTCCGATGTTTGTCTGTGCCGATCTGCCGGTACCGGTGCCTTCTTGTGTCTGTCTGTCCGTATCCGTGGTCATGGCTGCCGCCGTGCCGTTGACTGCCTCCAGACGATCCGCCAGGTCGATAAAACCGGCGGCGATGATCTGATCGTAGTCGGTGGTCTCAGCCGCCATCTCCAGCAGGTAGCCGTCAAACCGGCCCTCCGACGAAGCCCCGCTGATCTCGTTCTCCCCGCCTAGCGCCAGGTAGCTGGAGACCCCTTTTTCGATCCGGTCCAGACAGTCCAGCTTCTGGGCATTGTGCCAGTACAGGCGGAACCAGGTGTCCAGCTCCGTGATCGAAAAGGCGATCCCATGATCCTCGAGCTTTTCCCAGAGCGCATCCGTCTCGGCCAGCCATTTTTCCGGATCCGTGTCCTCCGCCAGATCCTTTTGACCGGCTGTCACAGCCTCTAAGGAGGAGCCCGCCTTCCCGGTGGTCCCATCACCAGAGCCCAGAGGACCGGCTCCACCCGCTCCCGCGGGAGCACCGGATCCATCGTCGGCGCCATTTCCAGAGCCGTTCTTGGAAGGATCGCCGGAGCCGTTCTTGGCGTGGTCGCCAGAGCCTTCTCCAACGCCTTCGCCAGAGCCGCCTCCAGTACGGCCGCCAGGAACGTTCCCGACGCCGTCGCCAGGACCGTCTCCGGTGCGGCCGTCAGTATCATCCTCAGCCCGGCGGCCGGAGATGGTCCTGACGGACAGGATGCTCCCCCAGCTGCCCAGCTCTGACGGGTCCGGGTCCGGGACCTTGGAGAGGATGTTCTGCGCATCATCCAAGGTACAGCAGGTCAGTCCGGCGAGAAAGGCCAGGGTCTCTGCATCCGGGACCGGGATATCCCGAAAGGCCAGGTCCTCCGGACGTTCAAAAAGATTCCCGTCTAAGTCCGCGATATGGATCCCGGAGGCTAAGTCCCACAGCTCGGTGGTCTCGCTGGTGTCATAACGGTAGCTGTCCAGAGCGCTCTCGGTCGAACGGATGCGGACGGCCAGACAGCCGGCGCCGGTCTCCGTAAGATCTAAGACGGTCCCGGAATGCTCCAGCTGCAGGGACCGCTTTGGAGACTGGCTCTCTGGCCGGTAGAAGAGGACCTGACCGGTGCCGGTGACGGCGGCGATCCCCTCCTGCAGCGGATAGAGCTCGGTCAAGAGCTGCCCTCTGGTATCCAGGCGGGTGAGGGTGAGGGGCTTTTCCCGGGAGGCAGGCAGATCGGCCCGGTAAAGGCAGCTGCCCCATCTGGCAAAAAGGTACACCTCCTGCCCGCCTGCAGGGGCCATCATCCGGTTGACCGGATCCTCCAGCCGGACCTCCTCCAGGATGGCAGGCCCGTCTGCCTGTCCATCCTGGCTGCCGTCCAGCAGACAGAACCGGGTATAGTTGTGGGCAGCGATCAGCCCGTCCGGCAAGGTGACAGCCTGGGCATAGCCATCCTGGGTGATGGCTGCAGCCTGCGCATCCGCTTGCCCGGACCCCGCAGCCTGCCCGTTGGCCGATCGGTCGGGATCTGCCGGCTGAGCGGCGGGCGAGGTCCCGTCTCCCCTTCCGACAGCGGTAAAGGCCAGCAGGTCATAAGCCTGCAGCATCCCTTCCCCGTCATAGAGGATACAGTGGGCGTCCTCCCCAAAAGCGGCGCACAAGATCCCTTCTTTCTTCAAGGGGACCGCGTACTCCTTTCCGGCGGCTACATCCCAGAAATGCAGGCTGTCCCGGCTCCAGGCCAGGAGCCGGTCCGGATCGTCCGGATCGAACACTGCGCCCTCATAAGGCGTCTCCGGGTCGATAGGGGTCTTAAGGACCAGCTCGCCATAGCGGTCAAAGACCTCCAGATAGCCGCCGGGATCCGTGTTGGAGACCCCGAAGGGATTGCCGTAGACGAGAGCGAAGAAGGCCCCGTCCCGGCTGATCGCCACATGGTCCAGGATATAATGATACCGCAGGCAGGAGGCCTTCAAGCTCAAGTCTGCCGTGTTAAAGGCCGCGATGCCAAAGCCGCTGGCCACCACAGCCAGGCTCCCGTCCTCCGAGACCCACAGCTGTCCCTCTGCGTCCAGATAGTCCTCCTGCCCCTCCTGGGCGAAGATCAAAGCTAAGTCCACACAGACCTTTTCCTTTAAAGGATCGTCCTCCAGGTCATACAGGTAGACATAACCGCCATAGACGGCCACCGCCTGATCATCAGCCACCGGCAGGGCAGTGGGCATGGTATCTGGCATGGCGTCTGCCTCACAGGCGGCCTGGACCTTAGTAGGTCTTGGGATGGCGCGGATATCCCCGTCCACTGTCCGGTAGAAGAAGATATACTCGTCGCCGCAGAACACCCAATAGTCGCCTTTTACCGAGGACCGTAAAAAAGTCCCCATCCCCTCCGGGACGATATCCACAGGTTCCCCGTCCTCCCAGATCCCATAGCCGTCGGCCAGCTGGGTCAGAGCGCGCGATCCGCTCCGGTCCAGAGCCAGCAGATAGCCATCCGGCGGGGAAAGGCAGACCGTATCCTCTAAGATCGCCCCCGGCTCTTCCCGGACCAGGCAGGGCCAGGCGTTCTGCTCCAGTAAAAGAGCGGCCCCCAGCCTGGCGGCTTTTTGGTCCTCCGGTCCTAACGTGAGGGCAGAGGTATGATAGAGAAGGGCTTCCTGGAGCTTTCCTTCCTCCATCCATCCGGCCCCCTGCCGGGTATAGGTCTCCGCCAGGGTCTGCCGGAAGTTCTTTTCCGAGAGGTAGGTCCGGTAGGCGAACACGGACACTATGGACAATACGCCCGTAAGGAGTACAAAGGCGCTCCCGGTGAGCAGAGCCAGCCGCCGCCTCGCCCTTCTCCGGTGACGCTGGTACAGGTCGTCATACCGGCAGCCGATCAGCGGAGCCGCCACCCGCAAGAATTCGGTCTTCAGCCGCTTTAAGGACTTGTGGGTGCTCTCGGTCCGTACGTCACAGCATAGAGGCTCCACGATCCGCTCCTGCCACAGGGTGGTCCCGTCCTCCTGGACCACCGGGACCCGCTCCGTGAGCAGCGCCTCCGGGAACACCTCTGTGGGCTCCCCGGAAGCCGTCACCACCAGGATGTGGCCCGTCTGCCCGTTATGGGCCTCCTTGAATTGGCGGATCTCCTCCATGCACCAGACGGACTCTTTCGTCTTCTCCGTGCAGATGACGATCAGATAGCGGGAGCTCATCAGCGCCTCATGGATATCCGCACCCAGATCCCCGCTGGTGGGCAGCTCACTCTGGTCCCGGAAGATCCGCCGGATCTTCCTGTCCTCCCCCAGTCCCTTAGGAGGCTTGAAGCTCTCCAATAACTCCTGCAGCCGCACAGCCACCGCCTTATCCAGGGGGAGATGGCGGTAGGAGATGAACGCGTCGTAGCAGTATGTCTGTTCGCCCATCTTTATAGACTCCTTATCTTCCGGACCTTTATCCAACCTTTGCCTCTACAAAGACAAGATTACCCCCTTCCCCCGTAAAAATCAATGTTTTTCACACAAAAGCTTGCATTTCCTGCCAGATAGTGTTATAGTTATCACGATAACAGAATAAGGTAGATGATAGAGAGTGGGCTCCGGTCCACTCTTACTTTTGTGCAGAACAGAAAGGAAGGTGATCGGGATGACAAAAAAGGAAAGCTATGAGGCAAGAACGGAAGCGTTCCTCCTGCCGCTGGTAGCTGAGCATGGCTTTGAGCTGGTGGATGTGGAATATGTAAAGGAAGGCGGGAATTTCTATCTGCGGGCCTATATCGATAAAGAAGGTGGGATCACCATCGATGACTGTGAGACGATCAGCCGCTCTTTGAGCGACTGGCTGGATAAGGAAGATATGATCCAGGACAGCTACATCATGGAGGTCAGCTCCCCTGGCCTTGGCCGGCCATTAAAGAAAGAGAAGGACTTTGCCAGGAGCATCGGCAAGGAAGTGGAGGTCAAGCTATACAAGCCTTTAGAAAAAAGCAAGGAGTATGCCGGTGTGTTAAAGGCATATGATAAAGAGTCCGTTACCCTGCAGATGGAGGACGGCGCGGATATGGTCTTTGAACGGCCGCAGATCGCGCAGATCCGCCTGGCCCTCGACTTTTAAGGGGACCACAGCCAAGGAGCGCTTAAGGCCACTATCCGCGGCAGCCATCCCGCTGCCGGGCGGCACAGCCGTGGACGGGGACCGTTTAGGAGGATATCATGAATAAAGAACTTTTATTAGCATTAGAAATGATCGAGAAGGAGAAGAACATCAGCAAGGCGGTGTTATTGGAAGCCATCGAGAACTCCCTGCTGACGGCCTGTAAGAACCACTTCGGGAAGGCGGATAACATCCGGGTGAACATCAACCCGGACACCGGTGACTTTTCCGTGGCGGCGGAGAAAGAGGTGGTGGAGGAAGTAGAAGATCCGCTGCTCCAGATCTCTCTGGAAGAGGCAAAGCTAAAGAACCCCCGTTATGTCTTAGGAGACATCGTTCCGATCGCGGTCCAGTCCAAGGAGTTTGGACGTATCGCCACCCAGAACGCCAAAAATGTGATCCTGCAGAAGATCCGCGAGGAGGAGCGGAAGGAGCTGTATAATGACTATTACAGCAAAGAGAAAGATATCATCACCGGCGTGGTGCAGAAGAACCTGGGGCGGAACATCAGCATCAACTTAGGCAAGCTGGACGCGATCTTAAATGAGAGCGAGCAGGTGAAGGGGGAGATCTTAAAGCCCAACGATCATATCAAGGTCTATATCCTGGAAGTTAAGGATACCTCCAAAGGTCCCAGGGTCTCGGTCTCCAGGACCCATCCAGATCTGGTCAAACGTCTTTTTGAAGCAGAAGTGACAGAGGTGAAGGACGGAACGGTGGAGATCAAGGCGATCGCCCGGGAAGCGGGCTCCAGGACCAAGATCGCCGTGTGGTCCAATGATATCAACGTGGACCCGGTAGGTTCCTGTGTAGGCGTGAACGGAGCCAGAGTGAACGCGGTGGTGAGCGAGCTTAAGGGAGAGAAGATCGATATCATCAACTGGGATGACAATGCCGCCTATCTGATCGAGAACGCCTTAAGCCCGGCGAAGGTGATCTGCGTGGTGGCCGACGAGGAGGCCAGGGAGGCCCTGGTGATCGTGCCGGATCACCAGCTGTCGCTGGCGATCGGAAAGGAAGGCCAGAATGCCAGGCTGGCGGCCCGTCTGACCGGCTATCGGATCGATATCAAGAGCGAGACCCAGGCCAAGGAGCAGGGCTTGTTCGAGGAGCTGGGGATCGAATACCAGGAGGATATGGTCGATTATAATTACCAGGACGACGAGTACTTTGATGGCGGGGAGTATGAGGAGGATCAGCTGGAGGATGGCTATGGAGAGGACGATCTGACAGGGGGCGATGAGGAGGACCTTTCGGGGGAGACAGAGGAGCCCCTGCAGGACGGCGACGAGGAGAACTGGCAGGAGACAGAAGAAGAAAGCTACCAGTAGCTGTGATATCACGACGAAGAGCCGCCGTCGGTCGCATGGAGTTTAGGACAGCATACAGCTATATAGATCATAAGGAAGCAGGTGTGACAGGAACGTGAGTGTAAAAAAGATACCCTTAAGGCAGTGTATCGGCTGCGGGGAGATGAAGAGCAAGAAAGAGATGATCCGCGTGCTGAAGACGGCCCAGGAAGATATCCTGATCGATGCGACCGGGAGGAAGAACGGGCGGGGCGCCTATCTTTGTCCTTCGAAGGAGTGTCTAAAAAAAGCGATAAAGTCTAAGGGGCTGGAACGTTCCTTTAAGATGGCGATCTCGAAAGAGATCTATGAGACGCTGGAAAAGGAGATGGAAGAGCTTGGACCCTAAACAGAAGATATTAAATCTGATCAGCCTGGCTACAAAGGCAGGAAAGGTAAAGACCGGTGAGTTTTCCACGGAACGGTCTGTGAAAACGGGCCGAGCCTGTCTGGTGATCGTAGCGGAGGACGCATCGGAGAACACGAAGAAAATGTTCCGGGATATGTGCGGGTATCATCACGTAGAGTCCTTCTGTTTTAGCAGTAAGATCGTGCTGGGCCATGCCTGCGGCAAGGAGATGCGGGCATCTCTTGCCGTAGAGGATAAAGGGCTGGCAGCCGCGATCAGGAAACAAATGACTATGAATGGAGGTAGCGAAGTATGAATATAAACGAACTAGGCAAAGAGCAGGAAAATACAGGAAAGACCGCACCTCAGGCAGATAAGGTGTCTGAGGGCGCAAAGCCGGCCGGGGCTGCGCCGAAAAAGAAACTGGTAGCTGTGTACCGCCCACAGAATTCCCAGCAGATCAAGAGCCGTCCCGCGGGCCAGAAGCCAAGGACCGCCCAGGAGGGGCGGAGCGGGGCAGCCCCCGGCGCAGGAAAGAAGGAGCAGGGAGCCGGCCGTACCCAGAAGTCCCTCTCCCTTTCGGCCGGGAAAGCGACACTCACACCGGCTCAGAAGACCGGACCGGATAAGGCGCCTGCGGCAAAGCCCCAGGAGAAGGCCGGGACGGCCGCGGCGACCGAAGAGAAGGTAGATGCTGCGGCTGCGAAGATCGCAGAGACGAAGCCGGCGGCTGCTGCCAGGGCGGCAGAAGGAAAGGCTGCGCCTGCCAGGACACAGGAAGGGGCCAGAGAAGCCCGCGGGAGCCAGATGAGAGAGAGCGGCCGGGAAGGCCGCGGCAGTCAGGACCGGGGCAGCTATGGGAGCCGGGATGGCCAGGACCGGGGCAGCTATGGGAGCCGGGATGGTCAGGGCCGGGGCAGTTACGGGAGCCGGGATGGCGGCCAGGGCCGAGGCGGTTATGGGAACCGCGACGGCCAGAGCGGCGGCTATCAGAACCGTGAGGGCCGAGGCGGCCAGGGCGGCTATGCAAGCCGAGATGGCGGTCAGGGCCGAGGCGGCTATGGGAACCGTGACGGTCAGGACCGGGGCGGCTACGCAAGCCGCGACGGTGGCCAGGGCCGAGGCGGCTATGGGAACCGCGATGGCCAGAGCGGCGGCTACCAGAACCGTGAGGGCCGAGGCGGCCAGGGCGGTTTCGGGAACCGTGACGGTCAAGGCGGCGGCTACGGGAACCGAGGCGGTCAAGGCGGTTTCGGGAACCGTGACGGCCAGGGCGGCTACGGGAACCGAGGCGGCCAGGGCGGCTTCGGGAACCGAGGTGGTCAGGGCGGTTTCGGGAACCGTGACGGCCAGGGCGGTTTCGGGAACCGAGGCGGCCAGGGCGGTTTCGGGAACCGTGACAGCCAGGGCGGCGGCTACGGGAACCGAGGCGGCCAGGGCGGCTTCCAGGGGAACCGGAGCGGCCAGGGCGGCTTCCAGGGCCGAGGCGGTCAGGGCGGCGCTTTTGGCGGCCGTGATGGGGGACGCAGCGGCGGCCCCGGGCGGAACCAGGGGAATGCCAAGTCGGCATTTGACTCCCCGCTCCAGTCCAAACCGACCACGAACCGTCAGAATAAGAACGCATACAAGAACGATCGGTACGAGAAGAAGAACTTAGATGCAAAAGAAGGCCGCTTAAAAGGCGGAAAGCCGGCCAAGGGCGCATTTATCATGCCGCCGAAGCCGGTGAAGGAGAAGGAAGAGGTCAAGGTGATCGTGATCCCCGAGGTCATCACCATCAAGGAGCTGGCAGAGAAGATGAAGGTGCAGCCTTCGGTGATCGTAGGTAAGCTCTTTAAGGAAAAAGGCCAGATGGTGACGGTCAACCAGGAAGTGGATTACGAGCAGGCGGAAGAGATCGCCATGGAATTTGACATCCTCTGTGAAAAAGAGGAGAAGGTGGATGTGATCGCCGAGCTGTTAAAGGAGGCCGAGGAGAACGAAGAGGATATGTCCCCAAGACCGCCGGTGGTGTGTGTCATGGGCCATGTGGACCACGGCAAGACCTCCCTTCTGGACGCGATCCGCAAGACCAATGTGACGGCAAAGGAGGCCGGCGGGATCACCCAGCATATCGGTGCATACATGGTGGAGATCAATGGCCAGAAGATCACCTTCTTAGATACCCCCGGACACGAGGCCTTCACCGCCATGCGTATGCGGGGCGCCCAGTCTACGGATATCGCGATCTTAGTGGTGGCGGCGGATGACGGCGTCATGCCCCAGACCGTGGAGGCCATCAACCATGCAAAGGCGGCCGGAGTGGAGATCATCGTTGCCGTCAACAAGATCGATAAGCCCAGCGCCAATGTGGACCGGGTAAAGCAGGAGATGTCCGAGTATGAGCTGATCGCCGAGGACTGGGGCGGCAGCACGATCTTCGTCCCTGTCTCCGCCCATACCCAGGAGGGGATCAAGGAGCTTTTGGAGATGGTCCTTCTGACCGCCGAGGTGAAAGAGCTGAAGGCGAACCCGGACCGGAAGGCCAGAGGCCTGGTGATCGAGGCGGAGTTGGATAAAGGGAAGGGTCCGGTAGCCACCGTGCTGGTGCAAAAAGGGACCCTCCATGTAGGAGACAATGTGGCGGTGGGCGCCTGCTTCGGTAAGGTCCGCGCCATGATGGATGATAAAGGCCGGCGCGTAAAGGAGGCAGGTCCCTCTACCCCGGTAGAGATCTTAGGCTTGAACGATGTGCCTAACGCCGGCGAGATCTTTGTAGCAACAGAAAATGAAAAAGAAGCAAGAGCATTTGCGGATACCTTCATCTCCGAGGAGAAGAACCGGCTGATCGACGATACCAAGGCGAAGCTGTCCTTAGACGCCTTGTTCAGCCAGATCAAGGCAGGCAATGTGAAGGAGCTGCCGATCATCATCAAGGCAGATGTCCAGGGCTCGGTGGAAGCGGTGAAGCAGAGCCTGGTGAAGCTGTCCAATGAAGAGGTCATGGTCAAAGTGATCCACGGCGGCGTAGGCGCGATCAATGAATCGGATGTGAACTTAGCTTCCGCTTCCAACGCGATCATCATCGGCTTTAACGTCCGTCCGGATGTGACCGCTAAGTCGATCGCGGAGCGGGAGAAGGTGGATGTGCGCCTGTACAAGGTGATCTACCAGGCCATCGAGGATGTGGAAGCCGCCATGAAGGGCATGCTGGATCCGATCTTCGAGGAAAAGGTGATCGGCCACGGCGTGGTGCGCCAGACCTTCAAGGCCTCCGGCGTGGGGACCATCGCCGGTTCCTATGTGCTGGACGGCCAGTTCACCAGAGGCTGCAGCGCCAGGATCACCCGGGACGGCGAGCAGATCTTCGACGGACCTCTGGCTTCCTTAAAGCGTTTCAAGGACGATGTGAAGGAAGTGAAGGCCGGCTACGAGTGCGGCTTAGTCTTTGAGAAGTTCAATGACCTCCAGGAGGATGATATGATCGAGGCTTACGCCATGGTGGAGGTGCCAAGGTAGTCCGTCAGGAGTCAGTCAAGGGGTTGTTGCCCGCGACGGTCCCGTGGAGCTGTGCGCCCGCAAAGCGTGGCCTTGATGTGAGCCGCGAGTGCAGGCGGTACTTGTGATCCAAGGGACGGTGCAGCCGCGGGCAGAGCCAGAAAGAGAGTGTATGAGGAAAAATAGCATAAAGAATACCAGGATCAACATGGAGGTACAGCGGGAGCTGAGCGAGATCATCCGCAGGGAGATCAAGGATCCCCGCATCCATCCGATGACATCGGTGGTGGCCGCAGAGGTCACCCCTGATCTGAAATATTGTAAGGCGTATATCAGTGTATTGGGTGATGAGGAGGCAGCCAAGGCTACCATCCAGGGCTTAAAGAGCGGCGAAGGCTACATCCGCAGGGAGTTAGCCCGCCGGGTGAACCTGCGCAATACGCCGGAGATCGCCTTTATCCTGGACCAATCGATCGAGTACGGGGTCCATATGACCCGTCTGATCGATGAGGTGACAAAGGATCTTAAAGATCGATCGTAACAGTCCCGATACCCTGTACTGTTACGACTGAACAACGACCGAAAGGAGGCGACCATATGTCTGTACTTGACAAGAAACTAGAGGGCGTAAAGAGCGTGGCGATCCTAGGCCATGTGCGCCCGGACGGGGACTGTATCGGTTCCTGTCTCGGCCTTTTGGACTATCTGGAGGCGGTCTGTCCGGAAGTGGAGGCAGTTGTCTACTTGGAGGATCCGGTACCGAAATTTAAGTTCCTGCAGGGCTTTGAGAAGATCCACGATCTGTCGGGGGAGACCTGGACGGCGACGGACGCGGTCCCGGTCTACGACCTGTGCGTCTGCTTAGACTGCGGGGACGCGGATCGTCTGGGGGAAGGTAAGAAGATCCTTGAGGCGGCCCAGAGCAGCCTCTGTGTGGACCATCACATCACCAATAAGGGGTATGCGGAGGATGATGTGGTGGAGCCGGATTCCAGCTCCACCTGTGAGGTCCTGTACGGGCTTTTTAAGGAGGAGGGCATCACCAGGGAGGTGGCGGAGTGTCTGTACACGGGCATCGTCCACGATACCGGCGTGTTCAAATATCCCTGCACCTCCCCGAAGACCATGGTCATCGCCGGCAAGCTGATGGAGAAGGGGATCGACCATACCAAGATCATCGACGAGAGCTTTTTCCAGAGGACGTACCTGCAGAACCAGATCTTAGGCAGGGCGCTCTTTGAGAGCATCGCGTTTTTGGACGGGAAATGCATCTTCAGCGTGATCCGTCTGAAGGATATGAAGTTTTACGGTGTCACCAGCAAGGACCTGGACGGGATCGTGGAGCAGCTCAGGGTGACGGAGGGCGTGGAATGCGCGATCTTCCTCTATGAGACGGAGCCCCACATCTATAAGGTGAGCCTCCGCTCCAGTTCGGATCTGGATGTGGCGAAGATCGCCGCCTATTTTGGCGGGGGCGGCCATGTGAAGGCGGCCGGCTGCACCATGTCCGGGAGCATCTACGATGTGATCAATAACCTTTCCGGACATATCGAAAAGCAGCTGAAGGAACGGGAGGCCGCATGTACCACGGAGTGATCGATGTATATAAGGAGCCTGGCTTTACCTCCCACGATGTGGTGGCAAAGCTCAGAGGGATCCTAAGGCAGAAGAGGATCGGACACAGCGGGACCTTAGACCCGGCGGCGGAAGGCGTCCTGCCTGTGTGCCTGGGGCAGGGGACCCGCCTGGCCGATATGATGGCGGACAGAGATAAGACCTATGAAGCGGTCCTGCTCCTGGGAGTGGAGACCGATACACAGGATATGACCGGACAGGTCCTGTCCCGGCATCCGGTGCAGGTGACAGAAGAAGAGGTGCGCCAGAAGGCGGCCTCTTTTGTCGGCAGGTACGAGCAGGTCCCGCCCATGTATTCGGCCCTGAAGGTCAACGGGAAAAAGCTCTATGAGCTGGCCCGTGCCGGGAAAGAGGTGGAGCGCAAGGCCCGCCCGGTGGAGATCTTGGCCCTTTCGGTGGATTGGGTGGAGCTTCCCAGGGCAGGGCTTACGGTGACCTGCTCCAAAGGCACCTATATCCGGACCCTGTGCCACGACCTGGGACAGGCCTTAGGCTGCGGCGGGGCCATGGAGCATCTAAAGCGCACCAGAGTGGGGCGCTTTGGCTGGCAGGAGGCCCTCACCCTGGCCCAGATCGAGGCGCTGCGGGATGAGGGACGGCTGGGGGAGATCATCGTACCCATCGAGGCGATGTTCGACGGACCCAGGGCTATCGCCACCCCGGAGGGGGACAAGCTGGTGATGAACGGGAACCCGGTCCGGGAGACGGACTTTGCCTGTGTGGTGGGAGCGGACGCGTCCTGGGAAGAGCAGACCTCTGTGCTGGAGCAGGGTGGTCGGCAGGATGGAGCAGCCGGAGAAGAGCGGTCAAACGGGCAGCATGGGCGGATCCAGGGCGGGCCGGGCGGCCTGCCGGTCCGACTCCCCAGAAAGGGCTTAGTGCGCGTGTACTCCAGCCGCCGGGAGTTCCTTGGCGTCTACGAGTATGACGAGGCCCGAGGCTGGTGGAAGCCCAAAAAGATGTTCCCGAGGGAGACATAGAAGAGCGATGATCAATATAGAAAAAACAAGAAACTTTCAGATCGATGAGCCCACCGTGGTGACCATAGGGAAGTTTGACGGCAGGCACTTAGGCCATCAGAAGCTGATCGGCAGGATGATGGAGATCAAGGAGACATACGGCTATAAAGCGGCGGTGTTCACCTTCAGCGTCGCGCCGGCGGATCTGGTCCAGGGGAAGAGCCACACGGTGATCACCACCAACCAGGAGCGCCGGAACAACCTGCAGAAGATCGGGATCGACTATCTGGTGGAATACCCCTTTACCAAAGAGGCCGCCCACATGGAGGCGGAACGGTTCGTGAAGGAGATCTTGGTGGACCGGATGGGGATGCGGGCGATCGTGGTGGGACCGGACTGCGGCTTTGGCTATAAGCGGTCCGGCAACGCGGCTCTTTTGGAAAAGCTGTCCGGCGTCTATGGCTATCACCTGGAGGTGATCGAGAAGCGAAAGGACGAGGACCGGGATATCAGCAGCAGCTATGTCCGGGAGGAGCTGGATAAGGGGGAGATCGAGAAGGCCAACGCCCTTTTAGGGGAACCCTACTACATCCACGGCCAGGTGGTCCACGGGAACCACATCGGGGAGCCGATCTTAGGCTTCCCCACCGCGAACCTGCTGCCGCCGGGGGAAAAGCACCTGCCGCCCTTCGGGGTCTATGTATCCAGGGTGCTGATCGACGGGCAGTTTTACGGCGGCATCACCAATATCGGCCGGAAGCCCACGATCAAGACGAAGGACGGGGTCAGCCCGGTGGGCGTGGAGACCTTTATCTTTGACTACGAAGGGGACTTATACGGCCGGGAGATCGAGGTGGGCCTCCTCCACTATGTGCGGCCGGAGCGGAAGATGGCCGGACTGGAAGAGCTAAAGGAGCAGATCGCCAGGGATAAGGACTTTGGACGGGCCTTCCTGGCAGGAAAAGAGGGCATCCTGGAGAACGCTCCGAGCGTGACCAGGGAAAAGAACGGAGGCTGGCGTGCATAGAGCAGGCCAGCCTCCGTTCTGCGTGTCCGGCAGGATACTGCGCCCATCGCTGCCATCCCAGCAGCAAGGTCTCTGTCCATCGCTGTCATCCCAGCAGCAAGGTCTCTGTCCATCGCTGCCATCCCAGCAGCAAGGTCTCTGTCCATCGCTGCCATCCCAGCAGCAGGGTCTCTGTCCACTGCCGCCGTTGGAGCAGCAGGGTCTCTGTCCGCCGCCGGTCACCAGCAGCAGTTTGGCCGGTCAGGAGAAATGGTCCTCCTTCGGGCCGGCTGCCTGGGGGAGAAAGGGATACAGCTCCTCATAGGCCTCTTCCTCTGCGTCGCTCTGGGGCGGGGCCGGGATCAGGCCGGTGCAGTCCCTGGCGGAACAGACCGACCGCTCCAGGTCGTGGAATTCCCGGTGGGAGCCCATCTCGCCCACATCCTTGGCAGAGAGGCCGTCCCGCTGTTTTTCTGTGGCAGTGTGTTCCGGTATCTGCCCAGTTGGTACTTGCTCTTGTCCTTGGGTCTTCATGATGATCACCTCAAGGTCAGTATGGGACATATGGGCTTTTTTTATACGGGCGATCCCATTTAAAAGGCCCCCGCATCCATCATGCCTGCGGAGGCCTAGTGGGTCTAGTGTCTTATGATCGACCGATCATCGCGTATACCCTGCAGCGTTCCGGCCGGCGATACGTCCGAACACGATGGTCTCGGTCAGCGCGTTCCCGCCCAGATGGTTGGTCCCGTGGATGCCGCCCGTGACCTCTCCGGCTGCGTACAGGCCTGGGATCACATTCCCCTGTGTATCCAGTACCTCGGTATTTTCGTTGATCTCCACACCGCCCATGGTGTGATGCACGGTGGGCACCCGGCCTGCGGCGTAGAAGGGCGCGGTGTTGATGCCGTTGTTCTTCTTCTCCGCATCCGTGAACAGGGTACGGCCGAACTCATCAGGCTCGCCTTCTAAGTCCCCTCCCGGACAATGGCGGTTATACTCCTCGATCGATGCCAGGAAGGTCTCCTCCGGCACGCCGATCATCCCGGCCAGCTCCTCCAGAGAATCCGCCTTGTAAGCACGCCCTGCATCCACCAGGTCGTTGATATGCTCGCCAAAGTTGTTGAGCTCCGTCCCCTCCGGATAGGTATCGCTGTCCATGATCATGTACATGAAATTGTCAGTCTGCTCGAACAGTGCCAGGGTCATATCATCCCGGCGTCCGCCTTCATCGGTAAAACGTTCCCCTTCTTTATTGACAAAGATGAAGCTAGTGGCGCCATGGCCGATGTTGCCGGACAGGCTCCCGGTCTCAGGATCGCCTAAGGGGAGCAGCTGGATGTTCTCCATCTGGATCAGGTTCGCTCCGATCTCCTCTGCCATCCGGATACCGTCGCCGGTCACGTTAGAGGAGGTGTTTTGTTGTTCTTGCATCACCGTCCGGGTGTGGCGGAGCGGGGAGCAGGATGGACCGTCAAGCTGAGGCCCAGCTGCTGGAAGATCTTTAAGAGTGTGTGGAGATTAGGCGTGGACTTTCCCGATTCGATCCTTGCTACGGATGAATGAGGGAGGCCGCATCGATCAGCCAATTCTCTCTGGGAAAGTGCCAGGTCATGCCGCCTTTCGATCATAGCCCCAATGATCCGTGAGAGGGCCTCGACCTCATCGATATCTTTTGCGATCTCAGGGTTCGTGGCCCTGACATGATCTTTATAATCAGACCAGGTCGCCATATAGATCACTCCTTTCTGGAGAGCCAGTCGTCACGTTCAGCTTTGGCTTTTATGATCTCGCGACGCGGCGTTTTTTGTGTTTTCTTGCGAAAATGATGGAGAAGGACATAGGTATCATCTTTGTGATAAAAATATAATACTCTATTATTTCCCGGACGGAGTTCCCATATGTCATCTTCCAGATGCTTGGTGATATTTTCACCTAATTGTGTGCCATGGTCTTCGAGCAGCTGGATATACATGACGATCTGTTTATGCTGTATCCGGGCATCTTTGTTTTTGGCACTTTTTCGTTGGAGATCATCAAGAAAGTCCCACAACTCCGATGTGCCATCTGCGGTGCTGTAGAATTCGATCTTGAACATCTGCTCACCTCTCATGCATCTTTCGTATAAAAGGATGATAGCAAAAATGCGTTCAAATGTCAAGAAAAGCATTTTTGTATTGCATAAATGGCGTTATAGTGCTGTAATAGAGAGGACGGATATGGATGAGGAAAGGAGCAACAGGCATATATGGAGGTTATGAAAAAGAAGAGACCCAGCATCTTATGGCAGATGGTGATGCTCTGTATCCTGGTCAGCGTCAGCTGGGGGCTGACAGGCTGCGGGAGCAGAGAAAGGGGAGAGGAGGAGAGCGCCAGCACAGAGGAGACGCCTGTGCCGGAGCCCTCCACAGAGGCGATCCGGATCGAACAGACGGAGGCGGAGCCGGAGCCGATGCCGGAGACAGAGCCGGAGCCGTATACCTCTCCGATCGATTTTGAGGCGCTGTGGGCGATCAACCCGGATGTGATCGGGTGGATCAAGGTAGAAGGGACCAACATCGACTATCCCATCCTCTACGGGCCGGATAATGAGAAATACCTCCACACCGACCTGGAGGGCAATACCACCACAGCCGGTTCGATCTTCCTGGACTGCGATGACCAGCCGGACTTTACCAGCCTCCACAATGTGCTGTACGGCCATCACATGAAGAACGGCAGCATGTTCAAGGATGTGGTCTACTACAAGGAGCAGGTTTTTTTTGACGCACATCAGCAGATCGTCCTCTATACACCGGAGCGGGAGATCCATTTAAGGCCTCTGGCCGCCCTCTACACCTCCGCCGACCCGATCCGCCGCAAGACTGCCTTCAGGTCCTGGAGGGGCTTTAAGACCTATGTAAAGGCCATGACCCAGGACGCCCTCACCAGCGGAGCACCAAAGGAGCCGATCCGCCGGCTCTATTCCCTGGTCACCTGCAGCTATGAGTTCAACAACGCCAGGACGATCCTCTACGCCTATGAGGTAGGAGAGGGAGGCGCAGAGAGCCGCCCGAGAGACGATGTGGCGGAGAGCCGCCGGGAAGATGGCGCTGCGGAGAGCGGCATGGGAGAAAGCCGCCAGAAAGGCGGCAGAATAGAGAGCGGTCGGGAAGGTGGCAGAGCAGAGAGCGGTCGGGAGGACAATGGGACAGAGAGCAGCATGGGACAAGGCGGCCGAGGGGGAGCGGGTGTGGATATGGAAGACTGGGAGAGATACTGGACCATAGAAGAAAAGACCTACCGCAAACGGCTCGCGCCCCACCCGGCCCTGCTGCCGGAGATCTGACCGAAAGCAGGGGGTGCCGGAGAGCGGCATAGCAGACAGGGACACGGAGAGGCGGTCCGGGCTGCCATCAGCGTGTATCCGATGATCAGGCCATCGAGACATCAGGTCATCGAGATATCGAGACATAGGAAAAAGAGGTCACTGCAGAGCGGAATGATATCCCATGAGCAGCGGCCTCTTTTTTATCCTATGTATGATGCGCCAGGTGTCGTGCCTGCACCAGCGTTTACCGGCACCTAATGATAGATCTTCTTATGCTCATACACCGGTTCCGAGGTCAGCTGGACCCCCAGCTTCTTAAAGGTATTGATATCCACCTGGGACAGCATGACGGAGGTATGTACCTGGCAGCCGTTCAACTTGGGCAGCTGGGCCAGGGCTTTCTCCGCCACTGGGTCTGTAGCGGCGCTGACGGAAAGGGCGATCAGCACCTCGTCGGTGTGGAGCCGGGGGTTCTTGCTGCCCAGATACCGGGTCTTTAAGGTCTGGATCGGCTCGATGGCCGAGGGAGCGATCACATGGACATCATGGGGGATGTCCGCGCAGACCTTGACCGCGTTCAAGAGCAGGGCGGCGGAAGCCCCTAAGAGGGAGCTGGTGGCCCCGGTGACGATCCGCCCGTCTGCCAGCTCCATGGCGGCGGCGGGGGCCATCTCCGAGGTAGCCCGGGTGTTGCAGGCCCCGATCACCTGGCGCATGGAGGCGTCGATCTTATCCTTTTTCATCAGCAGCTCGATCTTATAGGCCTCATCGTCGGCCCCTTCCTCCCGGGCTACCCGGTTCAGGGCCTGATAATACCGGCGGATGATCTCCTGGTTGGAGGCTTCCCGGCAGGCCGTATCATCCACGATGCAGAAGCCGGCCATGTTCACGCCCATATCTGTGGGAGACTTATAGGGGCTTTCGCCGTAGATCCCGTCAAAGATCGCGTTCAGCACCGGGAAGATCTCGATATCCCGGTTATAGTTCACCGTGGTCTCTCCATAGGCCTCCAGGTGGAAGGGATCGATCATGTTCACGTCATTTAAGTCGGCGGTGGCGGCCTCGTAGGCCATGTTCACCGGATGCTTTAAAGGAAGGTTCCAGATCGGGAAGGTCTCGAATTTCGCATAACCGGCCTTCACCCCCCGCTTGCTCTCCTGGTAGAGCTGGGAAAGACAGGTGGCCATCTTCCCGCTGCCAGGGCCGGGGGCGGTGATGATCACCAGGGGCCTGGTGGTCTCGATATATTCATTTTTGCCAAAGCCCTCCCGGCTGACGATCCGGGAGACATTGCTGGGGTAGCCGTCGATGGTGTAATGCCGGTAGACCCGGATCCCCATATGCTGGAGCTTGGTCCTGAACTGGTCGGCAGAGGACTGACCGGAATACTGGGTGATCACCACGCTGCCCACGTAAAGCCCCTTATCGCGGAACTCCTGGATCAGGCGGCACACATCCACATCGTAGGTGATCCCTAAGTCGTTGCGGACCTTGTTCTTCTCGATCGCCGCCGCGTTGATCGCGATCACCAGCTCCGCCTGGTCCGCCAGCTGCAGGAGCATCCGCAGCTTACTGTCCGGCGCGAACCCGGGCAGGACCCTAGAGGCATGGTAGTCGTCAAATAATTTCCCGCCAAATTCCAGGTAGAGCTTGTTCCCGAACTTGCTGATCCGTTCTCGGATCTTCTCCGACTGGAGTGTAAGGTATTTATCATTGTCAAATCCGATCTTCATAGGTCGTGGCCTCCGTTTTTCGTATCATACATTTGGTCGCTATGCTTTATTTTGCACAAACTTGGAGGAAAAGTCAAGAGGGTATCCAGAAGGCGAAAGGAAGAGACAGAAAAAGACCCATCAGCTAGCTTGGCGGCACCTGATGGGTCGGATGACGATCGCTTAGACTAGGCGATCATATTCCTCTAAGGGCGGCAGATCCATCGCCGCCTTTTTCCAATTTCATGATAGCATTTTGCCATGATGGAGTCAAGAGTGAGATCTTCTTTATTTCAATGTGTGAAAGTAACGTAACTAACTAACAAAAGTACCATTCATATCGCCCGCCCCCCCAGAATAGATTGAAAGAAAGGATGGCCCGGCATAACAGCCGGGCTTTTGGAGAGAAGGCCAGGCGGTGCGGATGGAGAAGTGCGAGATCAGATGGGCGCGTATCGTGGAGCGCACGCCCCTGCGGATATCCATAGGGATCCTCATAGGGATCCTGGGGAGCATGCTGTGGGCGATCGCTCCCTTTGCGGAGGAGGGGCAGGAGGAGCAGGAGGAGCCGGAGCTTTACGCCCAGTCCGCGGTGCTGATGGACGGGAAGAGCGGGCGGGTGCTCTGGGAGAAGGAGGGGGATGTGCAGCGGCCCATGGCCAGCACCACCAAGATCATGACCTGCATCCTGGCGCTGGAGCTGGGGCTGGATGAGGAGGGGAGGACGGTAGAGGCCTCCCAGTTAGCGGCTTCCCAGCCCCAGGTCCGTCTGGGGATGCGGGCGGGACAGGAGTTTTACACGAAAGATCTCCTGTACTCCCTGATGCTGGAGTCCCACAATGATGCGGCGGTGGCGGTGGCAGAGGCGGCGGCCGGGAGCGTTCCGGCTTTTGCCCAGAAGATGAACGCCAAGGCCCGGTCGATCGGCTGTACAGATACCTGGTTCATCACGCCCAACGGTCTGGACGGGAAAGAGACCGGCGCAGATGGCAAAGAGCATATCCATTCCACGACAGCCGAGGATCTGGCCAGGATCATGCGCTATTGCGTGGATCAGTCGCCCAAGGCCGAGGCATTCCTCAAGATCACCAGGACCCAGGACCACAGCTTTAAGGACGCGGAGGGAAAGGGGAGCTACAGCTGCCACAACCACAATCAGCTGCTCCAGATGATGGACGGTGCGCTGTCCGGGAAGACCGGCTTTACCGGCGGGGCAGGATACTGCTATACCGGAGCGGTGGAGGATGAGGGCCGGGTCTTCGTGATCGCCCTTTTAGGCTGCGGCTGGCCCCCCCATAAGACCTATAAATGGTCCGATGCCAGAGAGCTGCTCGCCTATGCCAAGGAAGAGTACCAGTACCGGGATATCTATCAGGAGGTGGAGCTGCCGCCTATAGAAGTGCGCGATGGCGTGCCGTCAGAGAAAGCTCTGTACTGGGAAGACTGGGCGCGGGAAGGCTGTCATACCCGGCTCATGGTGCGGACGCCGGATAATGGTCTAAAGGTGCTGGCAGGCAGCCAGGATAAGGTCAAGATCATCAAAAAAGCCCCCGACTATCTGGAGGCCCCCGTGGAACGGGGGACAGAAGTGGGGGCGATCGAATACTATCTAAATGATGAACGGATCGCGTCCTTTCCCTTGCTGGTGCAGGATACGGTGGAACGGTTCACCTTTGCCTGGTGCGCCGACCAGGTGGCCGATGCCTTCTTTTCTTCTCTAACATGTGTAGGGGCAGGTAGCTGATCTGGTATGATCACCCGGGGAAGGACCGGTCCATCTGTCAAGCAGGGGCGTCCTACGCCTCCTTCTTGCCGGCCTCTTCCTTCCCGTCCTTCTCTTCCGGCTCCGGTGTCCCGGTGACCTCCCGGAAGATCCGCATGAACTCCTTGCCGGTGATGGTCTCCTTCTCGATCAGGAACTCGGCGATCTTATCCATGGCCTCCCGGTTCTCGCCCAGCAGCCGCTTCGCCTCCTCATAGGAAGCCTTTAAGATCGCCATGACCTCTTTATCGATGTCCGCCTCGGTGGTATCGCTGCAGTTTAAGACCGTGCGGCCGGTGAGGTACTGGTTCTCCCGGGTCTCTAAGCCCATGAGCCCGAACCGCTCCGACATGCCGTACTGGGTCACCATGGCCCGGGCTAAACGGGTAGCCTTCTCGATATCATTGGCCGCGCCGGTGGTCACCGTATCAAAGACGATCTCCTCGGCGGCCCGCCCGGCCAGATAGCCCACCAGCATGGCCTGGAGCTCCTTCTTCGTGTTTAAGTACTTCTCTTCCTCAGGCACCTGCATCACATAGCCTAAGGCGCCCATGGTCCTGGGGACGATGGTGATCTTTTGGACAGGCTCCGCGTCCTTCTGCAGGGCGCTGACCAGAGCGTGGCCCACCTCGTGGTAGGAGACGATCCGCCGCTCTTCCTTGCTCAAGATCCGGTCCTTCTTCTCCTTGCCCACCAGCACCACTTCTACAGCCTCGAACAGATCCTTCTGGGAGACCGCCTGCCGGCCGTGCTTGACCGCGGTGATCGCCGCCTCGTTCATCATATTGGCCAGATCCGCGCCCACAGCGCCGGAGGTGGCCAGACCGATCTCCTCAAAATCCACCGTCTCGTCTAAGAGGACATTTTTCGAGTGGACCTTTAAGATATTGACCCGTCCCTTGATATCCGGCTTGTCCACCACCACCCGGCGGTCGAAACGCCCGGGCCTTAGGAGGGCCGGGTCTAAGATCTCCGGCCGGTTGGTGGCGCCTAAGATCAAAAGGCCCTTGGAGGGATCGAAGCCGTCCATCTCCGACAGGAGCTGGTTCAAGGTCTGTTCCCGCTCGTCATTGCCGCCGCCGTAGCGGGAATCCCGGCTCTTGCCGATCGCGTCGATCTCATCGATGAAGACGATGCAGGGAGCGGACTCCTGGGCCTGCTTAAAGAGGTCACGGACCCGGGACGCGCCCACGCCCACGAACATCTCCACAAAATCCGATCCGGCAAGGGAGTAGAAGGGCACATGAGCCTCCCCGGCCACGGCCTTGGCCAGCAAGGTCTTTCCGGTACCGGGAGGGCCTACTAAGAGGGCGCCCTTAGGGAGCTTCGCGCCGATCTGGGTGTACTTGGCCGGATTGTGGAGGAAATCCACGATCTCGGTCAGGGATTCCTTAGCCTCATCCTCTCCGGCCACGTCCTGGAAGGTGATCCCGGTCTCCTTCTGGACGTACATCTTGGCATTGCTCTTGCCCACGCCCATCAGTCCGCCGCCGCCCATACGCTTCATCATGAAGTTCATGAAGATCACGATGAACAGGAAGGGGATCACGAAGCTGATCACCGATTCTAAGATCATGCTGGTATCCTGCTTCACTTCCTTAAATTCTACATCCGCTTCCCGCAGCTGGGAGACCAGCTCAAGGTCGCCGGAGACGCGGACCGTGTAGAAATATTTGACCAGGGGATAGGCGATCTTGATATCCTGGTTTGGCTCGATCTCGATGTTGGAGCCGGAAAAGGTCACACTCTCGATCTGGCCCTTCTCCAGCATCTGGACGAACTCACTGTAGGTAAATTCATGGGTGGAATTTTTCGTCACCACATCCTTCATCAGACTGATGACCAGCAGGGTGATCAGCGCCGCTACCACCCACACCAATATGGTCTGGCTGCCTTTGGGCAGCTTGCTGTTATTGTCTGGTGTATTGTTATTGTTCATAAGATCCTACTCCTCCATCTACTATCCGGATCATCTCCGGCACACGACATACTCTACCATTATAGTGTCAGTCTTTCCATAAATCAAGGAAAACCCATTGGAAAAAGATGATTTTTTTCTGAAATATCTTAATAAAATAATGTAGATTTTCTTTTATGACAGCGGTATAATGGGAAAATGTTTTTTGTCGCATCGCAGCAGAGATCTGCCGCACACTACCTGTAAGGAGGTACCCCATCATGTCCGTAAAATATGTCTTTGTGACCGGAGGCGTGGTCTCCGGTCTGGGAAAGGGCATCACCGCCGCGTCCCTGGGCCGTCTGTTAAAAGCCAGAGGCCATAAGGTGACCATGCAGAAGTTCGATCCCTACATCAATATCGACCCCGGCACCATGAACCCCATCCAGCACGGCGAGGTCTTCGTCACCGATGACGGTGTGGAGACCGATCTGGACTTAGGCCACTATGAGCGCTTCATCGACGAGAACCTGGACCGGAATTCCAATGTGACCACCGGGAAGATCTACTGGTCCGTGCTCCAGAAGGAGCGCCGGGGCGACTATGGCGGCGGTACCGTCCAGGTGATCCCCCATATCACCGATGAGATCAAGAGCCGTTTCCACCGCAATTTCGGCAGCGAGGACTTAGAGATCGCCATCATCGAGGTGGGCGGCACGGTAGGGGATATCGAGAGCCAGCCCTTCTTAGAGGCCATCCGCCAGTTCCAGCACCAGGTGGGGCATGAGAACGCCATCCTGATCCATGTGACCCTGATCCCCTACTTAAAAGCCTCCGGAGAGTTAAAGACCAAGCCCACTCAGGCCAGCGTAAAGGACCTCCAGGGCATGGGCCTCCAGCCGGATATCATCGTGTGCCGTTCGGAGCACCCGATCGACGACCATATCCGGGGGAAGATCGCCCTGTTCTGCAACGTCCCCCAGAGCCATGTGCTCCAGAACCTGGACGTGGAGGTCTTATATGGAGCGCCCCTGGCCATGGAAGAGGAGCATCTGGCCCAGGTAGCCTGCAAGTGCCTGCACATCGCCTGTCCGGAACCGGACTTAAAGGAGTGGGAGGCCATGATCCATGCCTGGAAGAACCCTGAGCGGGAGGTGACGGTGGCCCTGGTGGGCAAATATACAGCCCTCCACGACGCCTACATCTCCGTGGTGGAGGCCTTAAAGCATGGCGGCGTGGCCAGCCATGTGTCTGTCAACATCAAATGGGTGGACTCCGAGCAGGTGGACGAGGACAATGTGGCCGATATCCTGGGTGATGTAAAAGGCGTCCTGGTCCCCGGCGGCTTCGGCGACCGGGGCATCGAGGGGATGATCTGCGCGATCCGCTACGCCAGGGAGCACAAGATCCCCTTCTTAGGCCTCTGCCTGGGCATGCAGCTGGCCATCGTGGAGTTTTGCCGTCACATATTAGGTTACGCGGACGCCCACAGCATTGAGCTGGACCCCGCCACCACCCACCCGGTGATCAACCTGATGCCCGACCAGGAGAACGTGGAGGATATCGGCGGCACCCTGCGCTTAGGCGCATACCCCTGCGTCTTAGACCCGACCTCAAAAGCCTGCCAGCTCTATGGTTCCACCCAGATCAGCGAGCGCCACAGGCACCGCTACGAGGTGAACAACGACTACCGCAAGGCCCTGTCCGAAAAGGGGATGCTGCTCTCCGGGCTCTCCCCCGACGGCCGGATCGTGGAGATGATCGAGCTTCCCAGCCACCCCTGGTTCTTAGCCACCCAGGCCCACCCGGAGTTCAAATCCAGGCCCAACCGACCCCATCCCCTGTTCAAAGGGTTCATCCAGGCCGCCTGTGCCCTTTGTGAAATTAATACCAAAATAACTTGATATTTTTCCACCGGCGGTATAGAATTATAATGCAGAAATTTTTGATCTAACGGATCATATGTTCGTTTCTTGCCATTTTCTGGCGAAGGACCCACAAGATCCCCATCAAAATATGAAAAAATGGAGGACTGCGAAATGAGTGATCGAACACAAACCTCAGCAAGCAAGCGGATCGACGCCTTGCTTGATGAAAACAGTTTTGTAGAAGTCGGCAGGCTGATCTCAGCAAGAGCCACAGATTTCAACATGACTGGACAGGAAACACCGGCCGACGGCGTGATGACCGGCTACGGCACCATCGAAGGGAACCTGGTCTACGTCTACAGCCAGGATGCGGCTGTATTAGGCGGATCTGTGGGCGAGATGCATGGGAAAAAGATCGTGGAGCTCTACCGGCTGGCCATGAAGATGGGCGCTCCGGTGATCGGGCTGGTGGACTGCGCGGGCCTGCGCCTGCAGGAGGCCACCGACGCGCTGGACGGCTTTGGCCGGATCTATCTGGAGCAGACCATGGCCTCCGGCGTGATCCCCCAGATCATGGCCGTGTTCGGAGGCTGCGGCGGCGGCATGGCTGTGTCGGCGGCGATCGCGGACTTTACCTTTATGGAGGAGAAGAAGGCGAAGCTGTTCGTCAATTCCCCCAATGCCTTAGAGGGCAACTACACCGCCAAATGTGACACCGCATCCGCAGCCTTCCAGAGCGAGCAGGCCGGGACGGTGGACTATGTGGGCAGCGAGGACGATATCCTGGACAAGATCCGCACCCTGGTCTCGATCATTCCTGCCAATAATGAGGACGACATGTCCTATGATGAATGTACGGACGATCTGAACCGGCTGTGCCCGGACCTTATGGCCTGCGGCGGGGACATGGGACTGGCCCTGTCCATGATCTCTGACGACGCCTTCTTTATGGAGCTGAAGGCCATGTACGCGCCGGAGATGGTCACCGGCTTCATCCGTCTGAACGGGAACACCGTAGGCTGCGTGGCTAACCGCACGGAGGTCTACACGGAGGGCGAGAAGACCGCCTCCTATGAGCCGGTCCTCACGGCCAAGGGCTGTGAGAAAGCGGCAGACTTTGTGAGCTTCTGCGACGCTTTCGAGATCCCCCTCCTGACCCTGGTCAATGTCGAGGGCTATAAGGCAGACAAGCACACCGAGCGGAAGATCGCCAAGGCGGCAGCCCGTCTGACCTACGCCTTTGCCCAGGCATCCGTACCGAAGGTGACGATCGTGGCCGGACAGGCCTTCGGCACAGCACAGCTGACCATGGCCAGCAAGTCCATCGGCGCAGATCTGGTCTACGCATGGCCGGAGGCCTCGATCGGTATGATGGACAGCACCGCGGCCGCCAAGATCATGTATGCCAAGGAGATCGAGACGGCAGCAGACGGCGCGGCGCTGATCGCGGAAAAGGCGGCTGCTTACGCTAAGGAGCAGTCCAGCGCCCTTGCGGCGGCGAAGAGAGGGTATGTGGACGACATCATCGAGGCCCCCGATACCAGAAAGCGGGTGATCGCGGCCTTTGAGATGCTGTTCACAAAGCGAGAGGGCCGGCCGGACAAAAAACACGGGACTGTCTAAGGATGAGGTGACGCAAAATGAAAATAAAAAGAAAGCTACTCGCCATCATTGTCATGGTGCTGTGCATAGGCGCTGTCTCCGGCTGCGCGAAGAAGGTGGATGAGGGCCAGGATGCTGAAACGCTTTCTGCCATGTCCCAGGACGCCAAGGCCTTTGTGGAGAAGATGGGTACCTATGACACAGAATATATCAATGCGATCGTCGAGCAGTACGAAGCGGAAGACAACTCTGCCATGGCGGACAGCTGGCTGGCCTGGCTCGACACGAAGGAGGAGGTAGGCGACTTTAGCGCGGTCACCGATACCTCCACAGAGTTCAAGGATGACCAGTATGTGGCCACAGTGACCTGTACCTTCACGAAACGCCCCATGGAGATCTCGATCGTCTGTGACAAGAAGGGTGTCATCACCAACATGGAGTTCAACCCGGTGTATTCCCGGTCTGAGAATATGGTGAAGGCGGCCGTCCATACCGCGATCGGCATGGGGACCGTGTTCCTGGTCCTGATCTTCATCAGCCTGGTGATCGGCGGCTTTAAGTATATCAACCAGTGGGAAAAGCGGTCGAAGGAGAAAGCAGCCCATGCCCAGGCCCCGGCGGCGGCTCCCCCGGCTCCCGCGGCCCAGCCTGCGGCCGTAGCGGGAGCGGTGGAAGAGGACCTGACGGACGACTTAGAGCTGGTGGCCGTCATCACGGCGGCGATCGCGGCCAGCATGGGGAGCACATCCACAGACGGTCTGGTGGTGCGCTCCATCCGGCGCAAGCCAGGAGCAAAGTGGAAGAGAGCATAGCGTATAACGGAACGCATAACGGCGAGTCCCGCCTTCCCGTGCGGGGCGCAGCATGAAAAATATCTAGGAGGATCATCATGAAAAATTATACGATAACCGTAAATGGAAATGTATATGACGTAACCGTAGAGGAAGGCGCCTCCACCGGCGCAGCACCTGTAAAGGCCGCACCCCAGGCTCCCAAGGCCGCCCCGAAGGCAGCGGCTCCGAAAGCAGCAGCACCAGCCGGCGCGGCAGGCTCCGTGACCGTGGTGGCCCCCATGCCGGGCAAGATCTTATCGGTGAAGGCTTCCGTAGGCCAGGCCGTGAAGAAGGGCGAAGTGATCTTAGTCCTTGAAGCCATGAAGATGGAAAATGATATCGTAGCTCCTCAGGACGGCACCATCGCCACCATCAACGCAGCAGCAGGCGAATCAGTAGAGGCCGGCGCGGTCATCGCTACTTTAAACTAGATGGAGAGATGCATATGATATGCATCCCTGACGGAGGGATCGAATATGGATTTTGCTACAACATTTAATAACCTCTTTCATCAGATGGCATTCTTTAACCTGACGATCGGCAATTTTGCCATGATCGGGGTAGCGTTCGTGTTCTTACTGCTGGCGATCAAGTACGGCTTTGAGCCCTTGCTGCTGGTCCCGATCGCCTTCGGTATGCTCCTGGTCAATATCTACCCGGAAATTATGGCATCTCCTGAAGAGACTTCCAACGGAGTAGGCGGTCTTCTGCACTACTTCTTTATCTTGGATGAGTGGAGTATCCTCCCATCCCTGATCTTTATGGGCGTAGGCGCCATGACGGACTTCGGCCCATTGATCGCCAATCCCAAGAGCTTTCTTTTGGGCGCGGCTGCCCAGTTCGGTATCTACAGCGCATACTTTTTCGCGATCCTCATGGGCTTTAACGGCAAGGCAGCGGCTGCGATCTCCATCATCGGCGGCGCGGACGGCCCCACCTCCATCTTCCTGGCGGGTAAGTTAGGCCAGTCCACCCTGATGGGTCCCATCGCCGTGGCGGCATACTCCTACATGGCTCTGGTGCCGATCATCCAGCCTCCGATCATGAAGCTCCTCACCACCGAGGAAGAGCGGAAGATCAAGATGGAGCAGCTAAGGCCCGTATCCAAGCTGGAGAAGATCCTGTTCCCGATCATCGTCACCACCATCGTGTGTCTGATCCTGCCCTCCACCGCTCCCTTAGTGGGTATGCTGATGCTAGGTAACCTGTTCAGGGAGTCCGGTGTGGTCAAGCAGCTGACCGAGACCGCTTCCAACGCGCTGATGTATATCGTGGTCATCCTTTTAGGCACCTCTGTGGGGGCCTCCACCAGCGCGGAGGCGTTCCTCAACTGGGATACGGTCATGATCGTGATCTTAGGCCTGATCGCCTTCGCGATCGGCACGGCGGCCGGCGTCCTCTTTGGCAAGGCCATGTGCAAGCTGACCGGAGGCAAGGTGAACCCGCTGATCGGCTCCGCCGGCGTGTCGGCTGTTCCCATGGCCGCCCGTGTCTCCCAGAAGGTAGGCTCCCAGGCGGATCCCACCAATTTCCTGCTGATGCATGCCATGGGTCCCAATGTGGCCGGTGTTATCGGTACGGCTGTAGCGGCAGGCGCGTTCATGGCGATCTTTGGCGTGTAGTGAGGATGAGAGCGGCGGTCCAGGAGCTCTGGAACGCTGTAGGAGAGTCAGTCGCGGGCTGTGGTCCGGACCGCGGATCGCGGCTGGAAATATAAGATCGATTAGGAGGAAAATGAGAATGGCAGAAATAGAGAAGAAGCCGGTAAAGATCGTGGAGACGATCCTGCGTGACGCCCACCAGTCTCTGCTGGCTACCAGGATGTCCACAGAGCAGATGCTGCCGATCATCGAGAAGATGGATCAGGTAGGCTACTATGCGGTAGAATGCTGGGGAGGCGCCACCTTTGACGCATCCTTACGTTTCTTAAAGGAAGATCCCTGGGAGAGGCTTAGGAAGCTTCGGGCCGGGTTCAAGAACACCAAGCTGCAGATGCTCTTCCGCGGACAGAACATCTTAGGCTACAACCACTATGCCGACGATGTGGTGGAGTACTTTGTCCAGAAGTCCATCGCTAACGGCATCGATATCATCCGGATCTTTGACTGTCTGAACGATATCCGCAACTTAGAGACCGCGGTGAAGGCTACCCGGAAGGAGAAGGGCCATGCCCAGATCGCCCTCTGCTATACCCTGGGCGATGCCTATACCCTGGATTACTGGAAGGATATCGCCAAGAGGATCGAGGACATGGGAGCCGATTCCCTGTGCATCAAGGATATGGCAGGCCTTTTGACCCCCTATGCGGCCGACGAGCTGGTCCACGCCTTAAAGGAAGGCACCACGCTGCCGATCGACCTGCACACCCATTACACCTCCGGCGTGGCTTCCATGACCTATATGAAGGCCGTGGAGGCAGGCTGCGATATCATCGACTGCGCTATGTCGCCTCTGGCCCTGGGGACCAGCCAGCCGGCCACCGAGGTCATGGTGGAGACCTTTAAGGGGACCCCATATGATACCGGCCACGACCTGACCTTGCTGGCGGAGATCGCAGAATACTTCCGCCCGATCCGGGAGAAGGCCTTAGAGAGCGGTCTCTTAAATCCCAAGGTCCTGGGCGTCAATATCAAGACCCTGCAGTATCAGGTGCCGGGCGGCATGCTGTCCAACCTGGTGAGCCAGTTAAAGGAAGCCGGACAGGAAGACAAGTATATGGATGTGCTGGAGGAGATCCCCAGGGTCCGCAAGGACTTCGGCGAGCCGCCGCTGGTCACCCCCTCTTCCCAGATCGTGGGCACCCAGGCGGTGATGAACGTGATCGCCGGCGAGCGCTACAAGATGGTCCCCAAGGAGTCCAAGAAGATCATGATGGGCGAGTTCGGCCAGACCGTAAAGCCGTTCAACCAGGAGGTCCAGAAGAAGATCATCGGCGACGCCACACCGATCACCTGCAGGCCCGCGGACCTTTTAGAGCCGCAGCTGCCTAAGTATGAGAAGGAATGTGCCCAGTGGAAGCAGCAGGAGGAGGATGTATTATCCTATGCGCTGTTCCCGGCGGTGGCAAAAGAGTTCTTCCAGTACCGTGAAGCCCAGCAGACCGGTATCGATCAGACCGCGGCAGATAAGGAGAGCAAGGCGTATCCCGTGTGATCGTGCGTGACCCGGCCGTATAGATACGATCGGTGGTATAGGATGTCAAGACAGGCCCCTGCATATCGTCTAAGAGGATGCAGGGACCTGTTTTGTTCCGCCTTTTGGCCGGCTTTTCCCAGAGCCTTTTGCCCCTTTTTCTCTGTGACCGTCCGGCTCCTTTGGACTATTGTCTTTTTTCTTACGAGATCTTACAAATTTCATTTTTCTCTCCTGCATCCCCTTGATCTTGTTGACGCATCCCTATTTTGTCATTATAATAAGGACGATGCACTTTTTCGGGAAATTTAGATGATCATGGCAGATCTGTGGCCTTTGTCCAGGAGGAACGCTGGCGGGATAGGGGCATGGACGGAGCCAGGAACAACCATAGCAGGAGAAAAGGATGAAAAAACATTGGAAGAAGTGCCTGGCGTTCACCTTGAGCCTGTCCTTGGCTTTTGGAGCGCCAGCGGCGGCCCTCTGGTCCCGGATGAGCTTTGGGGCGGAGCGGCCGGCGACGGTAAAAGCCACTTCACTGAACATAAGGAGCGGGCCGGGGACAAAGAATGCCAGTGTGGGCAAGCTGTCCTATGGGGCGGCAGTCACGGTGGTAGGGGAAGCCGCCGCTGCTGACGGCAGCCTCTGGTACCAGATCCGCTATACGGCCGGGAACGGTCAGACGGCCACCGGCTATGTATCCTCCAGTTATATCCAGTTCCCGGCTACATATAGCAGCGACGCGAACTTTGAAGCCTATCTAAATGCTCAGGGCTTTCCGGAGTCTTACCGTCCGGTCCTGCGGGAGCTGCATGCCCGATATCCCCAATGGGTCTTTACGGCGATGGATACAGGGCTGGACTGGAACGAGGTGATCCAGAACGAGAGCCTGGTGGGCAGGAACCTGGTGAGCCGCAGCAGCATCTCCTCCTGGAAGTCGACAGCGCCCGGCGCATATGATTGGAGCACCGGGACATGGCCCGGCTTTGACGGGAGCGCCTGGGTGGCGGCCAGCGAGGATATCATCCGTTACTATATGGACCCCCGGAATTTTATCAATGAGACCTATATATTCCAGTTCTTATCCCAGAGCTATGATGCGTCGGCACAGACCCGGGAGGGCCTGCTCACTCTGGTTCAGGGGACCTTTTTGAGCGGTTCCGCCTCCACCGGCGGTACATACACAGGGAGCACAGGCACGCCCACAGGGGGTACAGGCGCTACCGACAGCGGCGGTTCCGCCTCCGGGGGAGGTCCCGGAGGTTCCGGCTATGGTCCGGGCTATGGGAGCACCTCTGGGGGGAGCTCTGGGAGCAGCGCCGGGAACACTTCCGGCAGTACATCCGGGGGGACCTTAGGCAGGTCGCCAGGCTCCGGCGGCACAGGCGATGAAGTGGTGGTCGGCATCCCTCCGGGAGGGGATGCTGCGGATAAAAGGCCTGCTGGCGGCAATACTGTAGGTACAGGCTCGGGCGCTGCGCCTGGCAGCAGCGGCGGTCCGGGGACTGTCTCGGGTAACGGCAGCAGCGGGTCCTCCTTGGGGAAGCGTGATCCGAATGTCACCGTCGGCGTCCCGCCGGGAAAGGATGTGAGCCGGGCAGGGGACGGTTTTTCCGGCCTTTCCCTTTCCTCCAGCCTCCACCAGGTGAGCCGGGCAGGCGCTACGGTCATCCAGGTAGGTCCGGGAGGCCAGGGCAGCGGGCAGAGCAGCGCGCCCTCCGGGGATACCGGCAGCAGCGGGACAGCCTCCTATGTGGATATCCTGATGCGCGCGGCCCAGGAGTCCGGTGTGAGCCCCTATGTGCTGGCTTCTATGATCTTGCAGGAGCAGGGGATCCAGGGAAAGTCGGAGTCCATCTCCGGAGCCGGCGGATATTATAATTTTTATAATTTCGAAGCTTATGCCAGTAATGGGATGACCGCTGTCCAAAGGGGGCTCTGGTATGCATCCCAGTCCGGCAGCTATATGCGACCCTGGGACAGTATAGATAAGTCGATCATCGGGGGCGCCTGTCAGTACGGGCAGAATTATGTCCAGGCGGGACAGGATACCTTCTATTTAAAGAAGTTCAATGTCCAGGGCAGCAACCTTTACAAACATCAATATATGACCAATGTGGAAGCCGCTGCGGCGGAGGGCGCGAAGATGGGGACCGCTTATTCGGAGACCATGCGCCAGCTGCCCCTCCGGTTCAAGATCCCGGTCTACCGGAACATGCCGGCTCAGGCCAGTGTGAAGCCGGTCTTAGACGGCAGTCCCAACAACAAGCTCTCCACCATGGGCGTGGACGGCTTTACCATGAGCCCGTCCTTTAACCGGGATACGGAAAGCTATGATGTGTCCGTGAACAGCTCGGTCACCAGCGTGGTGCTGCGTGCGTCTGCACTGGATCAGACCGCTCAGCTGAGCGGGGCCGGTACCATCTCCTTACAAGGCACGGTCACCGAGGCGAAGATCACCGTCACGGCTCAGAACGGTTCCGTCAGGACCTACACCGTGCGGATCACCAGGAGTGCCAGCGGACCCCAGAGCAACGGGAGCATTGCGGACGGCGGCGTCGGCAGCGCAGGCGGAGGGAGCCCGTCAGGCAGCGGCACAGCTCCGGACGGCGGCACAGCGGGCGGCGGCACCTCCGTCACACAAGGCCCGGGAGGCGGGGGAGACTACTCTGCCGGTCCTGGGGGCGCGGGCGGTCCGGCCGGCGGCACGGCGGGCAGCGGCTCGGGGAGCACAGGCGGCCCCGGGGGCAGTAATGTAACGATCGTATATTAAATGACAGATACCAGGGGCAAAACCCTTTTGACCCCAACGTCATGACAGGTAACTACAGACAGCATCTGCAGGCCGGCCATAGCGCCTGCGGATGCCAGATCTACTGGTGGGCGGCGCAGGAAAGACGGCGTATCCGGCCGGGATGATGGAGATAGAAAAGATGGAAAAGAAGAGTAGATGGATCAGACAAATGCTGGCAGGCATCCTGTTGGCCTGCACGCTGGCAGTAGCGATGCCGGCCGATCTGCTGGTAGCCATGGCGGCCAGCGCAAAGATCACATTTTCAGACCCTAGCGGAGAAGTGGGCCAGGAGGTCAGTGTCAACATGAAGGTCAGCTCCGGGGACGGGTCCCTGGGCCGTGCGGAGATCATGCTGGCCTATGACGCCTCGATCTTGGAATTTTTGGAGGGCAGCAACGTGGAGGGCGGGGCAGGCGCTCTGCGGGCCCACGGCGGACCGGATGGAGGAGACTTGAGCACGATCTCCTTTACCATGAAGTTCCGGGTGCTGCAGCCGGCCACCAGCCAGATCACCGTTACCTCCTGTGAGATCTATGACGCAGATTCCCAGGCTGCGACCATCGCTCATCAGGGGAGCTCCACCATCACAGTAGCTCCCATGGATGAGGGAGCCGCCGCCAGCCTGCTGTCCTCCCTGACTGTAGCGCCAGGGACCCTGGAGCCGGCGTTCTCCCCCTATGTGGACAGCTATTCCATGAGCGTGGGGTTAGATGTGGATCGGATCGACGTGCAGGCTGCAGGCGCTGAAGGTGCCGCCATCGCGGTAGAAGGCAGCGAGGGCCTGCAGATGGGGGAGAATACGATCACCATCAAGGTCACCGCGGCAGACGGGGTCACAGTGAAGAATTATACGATCTCCGTGACCAAGAGTGAAGGCGGCGGATCAGAGACAGGAGGCGCGCCGGCCGTAGAAGGCGTCAGCCTGGAGGCAGCGGCAAAGGCCATCACCATCCTGCCCCCGGAGGAAGGTGTGGACCTGCCCGAGGTCTTCTCTAAGACCACGATCAACATCGATGGTTATGAGGTGACCGGATGGATCTGGGCAGCGGAGACCGAGCATCAGTACTGCGTGTTCTATGCCATGAACGCCGCAGGCGAGAAGGATTTCTATCGATACGACCTGACCGAAAAGACGATCCAGCGGTATTTCAAGGATCCTACGGCAGAGTCTGGTTATACAAAGGAGGAGACAGAGAGCTTCATCGCCCAGCATCAGCAGATGCAGAAGGACTATCAGTTCCGTCTCTACGTGATCATCGTCCTGGTGGCGGTCTCTGTCCTGCTGCTGATCTTCGTGATCGTCCTTTTAGCCACCAGGAACTCCGGAGGCGGCTCCGGAAAGGGGAAGGACCGGGAAGACAGAGGAGCTAGAGAGAGTATGGCCAGGAGCCGCGGCGCGGCGCTGGACGGACCGCTGCAGGATGAGGGCGAGTATGCACGGATCATCGACCGCACACCGATCGAGCAGGATCTCCAGGCGGAGATGCTGCGGACAGACAGGCCTCGGGCGGAAAGCCCCCGCACCGCTCAGCGGACATCCTCTGTGAGCCGCACACCGTCCCAGGGAGCCAGGCGTGAGATAACGGAGCCCGTGGGAGATCTGGACGGAGACTTTGAGCCCCTCTATGATGACGGACCGCAAGGTCCTGCCATGTCCCAGACAGCGATGGACCAGGAGCAGAGGCGGGGAGGCGATCTGGACGACGATTTCGAGATCGTGGATCTGGATTGACGATCTGAGAGGAGAGCGATACACAGGAAAAGCCGACGATGGGAGCATGGTCGGCTTTCCTTGCGTTTAGGACCCCGTCCTCTCCACTGGCTGGGCCAAGGGTCTGCTCCCACACATCCCCAGCCTCTCGTCCGCTTCCTGTACTTGACTTTTATATCCTCTTGTTATACAATCCATATAACAGAAACACGAAAGATGGTGATAGGATGATATTAAAGATCGATTTTAACAGTGATGAAGCATTTTATCTCCAGCTGTGCAACCAGATCATCCTGGGGATCGCCACGGAGGCGATCTGCGAGGGAGATGCGCTCCCCTCTGTCCGTTCGCTGGCGGACCAGATCGGGATCAACATGCATACGGTAAATAAAGCGTATTCGATGCTCCGGCAGGAGGGCTTTGTGAAATTGGATCGGCGCAAGGGGGCGGTGATCGCCCTGGATATCGATAAGCTGCAGGCGATCCAGGAGCTGCGCCAGAACTTGAGCGCAGTCCTGGCCAGAGGGATCTGCAGGGATGTGTCCAGACAGGAGGCTCACCAGCTGGTGGATGAGATCTATGACCTGTTTTCAAGGGGCTCCGGCAGGAGAACGGAGTGAGGAGGATGACGATGTTATGTGAAAAATGTAAGATCAGAGAAGCGAATATCAAATATACAGAAGTGATCAACGGTGTGCGCAGTGAGCATAACCTCTGCGCCCAGTGTGCCAAGGAGATGGACCTTGGCTATTATTCCGCCATCTTTGATGGGGAATTTCCCCTGGGCAAGCTCTTGTCCAGCCTGTTAGGGGTGGGGGAGACCAGCCAGAAGGAGGATAAGCTGCAGCAGATCATGTGCCCCACCTGCAAGACCAGCTACCAGGATTTTGTGGAGAACAGCCGCTTCGGATGCCCGGACTGCTACAGCATCTTTGACCTGCTGATCGGCGATAAGATCAAAAAGCTCCAGGGCAATGGGATCCATAACGGCAAGAAGCCCAAGTACCAGAAGATCCTCCCCGCCGCTTCCGTGCCGGGGAGCGGGCAGGAGGCGATGGAGGCGCCGGCCCTTTCCAGGAAGGAGGAGCTCCAGGTCTTAAAGGCCCGTCTCCAGGAGGCGGTGCTGAAGGAGGAATATGAGATGGCAGCCCGGTATCGGGATCAGATCAGGGACTTAGAGCAGATGGAAGAGCTGTGAGCCCGGACAGGAGGAGCGCGATGAACAAATGGTTTGAACAGATAGAGGGGCGGCAGCCGAACATCGTCAGCAGCCGGGTCCGTCTGACAAGGAATCTGGAGCAGTACCGTTTCCCTAACTCCCTGAACGCCAGAGAGAGTGAGGAGCTGGTCAAACGTCTGGAATACAGCCTGAAGGACTTAAAGGAGCTGGATGGCAGGGATTATGAGTATGCGTATCTGGAGGAGCTGGATGAACTGAGCCGCAGGGCCTTAAAGGAGCGGCGGATCTTAAAGGACAGCATCCTGGGGAAGAAGGATACTGTGGGGCTGATCGTTTCCAGAGATGAGAGTGTCAGCATCGTGCTGAACGGGGACGATCACATCCGTATGCAGTTCATCTCGCCGGTCCTTAAGCTGGATGAGCTGTGGAGGCAGGCAGATCAGCTGGACGACCACATCAACGCCCGTTTTTCCTATGCTTTTGATGAGAAATACGGCTATCTGACGGCGTTCCCCACCAATGTGGGGACCGGGATGCGGGCTTCGGTGACCCTCCATCTCCCTACCTTGTCCATGGGGAAGAAATTCCAGAACCTGGTGGGGGATATGAGCCGGTTCGGCGTGACCCTGCGGGGCGTCTACGGGGAGGGGAACGAGAACCACGGCGCGCTGTATGAGGTGGCCAACCAGAGGACCCTGGGGCTTTCGGAGCGGGAGATCATCGACCTGGTGGCCCAGAGCGCCGAGCAGTTAAATGAGCAGGAGCGGCAGGTCCGGGAAGCCGCCTTAAAGAACCACCGTCTGGAAAGGGAGGACGAAGCCTACAAATCCTACGGCGTGATGAAATATGCCAGGAGGATCACCGGCCGGGATGCCATGATCTTCCTTTCCCAGATCATGTCCGGGGTGGATGACGGCCTTTTGGCTTTTCGGGAGCCCTGTCCGGTCTACCGGCTGATGCTGGGCATCCAGACGGCTAACCTGCAGAAGCTCTCCCACAGGCCCCTCTCCAAGGAAGAGCTGGACGTGGCCAGAGCGGCTTACCTGCGCAGGGAGCTGCCGGAGCTGGCGTAAGGGAGTAGGTTTAGGTATGCCGGGCAAGATCAAGACCGGTAGGAGAGCCGGTATAGAGATGGAGCGCTTTGGCCCGACTTGGGCCGGACCGGGCGCACATAGAGCAGATGACAGGAGGATGGACAGAACATGATCGATAGATTTACAGCAAAAGCCCGGGAGGCGATCACCCTGGCGGTCAATGCGGCGGAGGAGCTGGGCCACGGCTATGTGGGGACCGAGCATCTGCTGATCGGCCTGCTGCACGAGGGGAGCGGGGTGGCGGCTAAGGTGCTGGAGGAGAGCGGCGTGCGGGAGGAGAAGGTGATCGAGCTGGTGAGCCAGCTGATCTCTCCCGGGAACGCGGTGGGCGTGGCGGAGCAGAGCAGCTACACCCCCAGCGCGAAACGGGTGATGGAGAACAGCTACAGGGAAGCGGTGCGCTTCCGCGCGCCGCTGATCGGCACGGAGCACCTTTTGATGGCCATGATCAAGGAAGGGGATTGCGTGGCCTCCCGGCTCTTAAATACCCTTGGGATCAATATACAGAAGCTGTATATCGACCTTTTATCCGCCATGGGAGAGGATGCTCCCCAGAACGCCAGAGAGGAGCTCCAGGGCGGACGGGGCGTGAGAGCAAGGAGCAGCACGCCCACTTTGGATAATTACAGCCGGGACCTGACCGCACTGGCCAGAGAAGGGCGGTTAGATCCGGTGATCGGCCGGGGGACGGAGATCCAGCGGGTGATCCAGATCTTAAGCCGCCGGACCAAGAACAATCCCTGCCTGATCGGCGAGCCCGGGGTGGGGAAGACCGCCGTGGCGGAAGGCCTGGCCCAGCAGATCGCCTCCGGGGACGTGCCGGAGACGATCGCCCAGAAGCGGGTGGTGACCTTAGATCTGCCTGGGATGGTGGCGGGATCCAAGTACCGGGGCGAGTTCGAGGAGCGGATCAAACGGGTCCTTGGCGAGGTGATGGAGGACGGCCAGGTGCTGCTGTTCATCGATGAGCTCCACACGATCATCGGCGCAGGCGGGGCCGAGGGGGCGATCGACGCCTCCAATATCTTAAAGCCCTCCCTGGCCAGAGGCGAGCTGCAGCTGATCGGGGCCACCACGATCGAGGAATATCGGAAATACATCGAGAAGGACGCGGCCTTAGAGCGCCGGTTCCAGCCGGTGACGGTGGAGGAGCCGGGCCAGGAGGAAGCGATCCATATCTTAAAGGGGTTAAGAGGGCGGTATGAGGACCACCACAAGGTGACCATCACCGACGGGGCTTTAGAGGCGGCGGTGAAGCTGTCCATCCGCTATATCAATGACCGCTTCCTGCCGGATAAGGCCATCGACCTGATCGATGAGGCCTCCTCCAAGGTGCGGCTGGCCAATTTCGTAGAGCCGGAGGAGATCAAGGCCCTGGAAAAAGATATCGAGGCCCTGGAGGCCCAGAAGGAGCAGGCGGTCAAGTCCGAGGCCTATGAAAAGGCCGGGGAGATCAAGAAGAAGCAGCAGAAGAAACGGGAGAAGATCGACAAGATCCGGACCCGGTGGGAGAAGGAGAAGCACACCCGCAAGCTGATCGTGGACGAGGAGGAGATCGCGGACGTGGTGGCCGGCTGGACCAAGATCCCGGTGAAGAAGCTGGAGGAGGAGGAGTCGGAGCGGCTCATGAAGCTTGGCTCCATCCTCCACGAGCGAGTGGTGGGACAGGAAGAGGCGGTCACGGCTGTGGCCAAGGCGATCCGCCGGGGCCGGGTAGGGCTAAAGGACCCTAAGCGCCCCATCGGCTCCTTCTTATTCCTGGGTCCCACCGGGGTGGGAAAGACGGAGCTGTCCAAGGCATTGGCCGAGGCCATGTTCGGCACGGAGGCCGCTCTGATCCGGGTAGATATGTCCGAATATATGGAAAAGCACAGCGTTTCCAGGATGATCGGCTCCCCGCCAGGCTATGTGGGCTATGACGAGGGCGGCCAGCTCAGCGAAAAAGTCCGCCGGAAGCCCTATTCCGTGATCCTCTTCGACGAGGTGGAGAAGGCGCATCCCGACGTGTTCAATATCCTTTTACAGGTCTTAGACGACGGCCATATCACCGATTCCCAGGGGCGGAAGATCGATTTTAAGAACACGATCTTGATCATGACCTCCAATGCGGGCGCCCAGAACATCATCTCTCCTAAGCGACTGGGCTTTGCCTCGGCCAGCAGCGAGAAGGAAGACTATGCTTTTATGAAGGGCCGGGTCATGGAGGAGGTCAAGAAGCAGTTCAAACCGGAGTTTTTAAACCGGATCGACGAGACCATCGTCTTCCACCAGCTGAACAAGGACCACATGAAGGATATCGCCAAGATCCTGCTAAAGGGCATCCTGGAGCGGACCAAGGAGCAGATGGACTTGACCCTGGAGGTGGCGCAGGACGCCACCGAGCTTTTGATCGATAAAGGCTACGATGAAAAATACGGGGCCAGGCCATTAAAGCGCACGATCCAGAACCTGCTGGAGGATAAGCTGGCAGAAGAGATCTTGGAGGGCAAGGTCCGCAAGGGCGATAAGGTACTGGTGGAGGCACAGGAGGGAGAGTTGGTCTTTAAAGCAGAGAAAGAGGGCGCGGCGCCTGCAGAAAAGGCGGAGGGAGCGCTGAGCAGCGTGTAGAGGTTTAGAAGTTCGTAAGAATATTGTACTGGATTTTTTTGGAGATCTGTGTATAATCTAGGTATGGGACCGCGTGCGGCCGCGGACGTGGCTGAGGTTTGGCCAGAGTGTCCGGCGGATGCGTGTGGTCTCCTGATCCTCCGGCAGGCAGGTGGATGCTGTCGGCGGGGTCGCGATATTTTTGAGGATAAGGATTAAAATACTAGGAGGGCAAGAAGATGCCAGGAATCGGAGCATTGATCCAAGTGGAGCAGGATGGGACGATCAGTTTTGGGGATTTTTCCTTAAATGAGAAGTCGAAGAAGCAGGATTTTGAGCACCAGGGGGATCTGTATAAGGTGAAGACCTTCTACGAGATCACCAAGCTGGAGCGGAACGGGATGTTCGTGTACGAATCGGTCCCGGGGACCACAGTATCCCATTTTTCGGAGAGTGATGAAGGGATCACCTGCCTGCTGGAGGGCTATAAGGCGTCCCAGGTCACCGTGCAGCTGGAGGAGGAGACCGATTATAAGATCTACGAGGACGGACTGCTGACCGGTGAGATCACCACCAATGTGAGCGGGAAGCTGGGGATCAATATCGATCTGGTGGACGAGAAGCCGGTGGAGCTGAAGATCCTTAAGGCTTGATGGAGGACAGTCATGGCGAAGGGGAAGGAGACGGCGTTTTTCTGTAAGGAGTGCGGGTATGAGTCCAGTAAGTGGATGGGGCAGTGCCCGGCTTGCAAGCAGTGGAATACCATGGTGGAGGAGCCGGTGGCGAAGTCGCTGCCTTCTATGAAGGCTTCGGCGAAGAAGGCCTCTGCCTTTTCCTCTGGCAGGAGTAAGGCTGTCCCTTCTCTCCTCTCGGAGATCTCGGTGGATGAGCAGGACCGGATGGGGACGGGCTTTGGGGAGCTGGACCGGGTGCTGGGGAGCGGCGTGGTGGCCGGTTCCCTGGTCCTGGTGGGCGGGGATCCGGGGATCGGGAAATCTACCCTGCTCTTACAGGTCTGCCGGAACCTGGCGGCGGATGGGAAGCAGGTGCTCTACATATCCGGGGAGGAATCCTTAAAGCAGATCAAGCTGCGGGCGGACCGGATCGGAACGGTCAGGGGGGAACTGCGGTTTTTATGTGAGACGGATCTGGAGATCGTCCAGGGGGTCATCCAGGAGCGGAAGCCGGATGTGGTGGTCATCGATTCCATCCAGACCATGTACCGGGAGGATATCAGCTCCGCCCCGGGCAGTGTGAGCCAGGTCCGGGAATCCACCAACGTGCTGATGCAGCTGGCGAAAGGCCTTGGCATCGCGATCTTCCTGGTGGGCCATGTGACCAAAGAGGGTGTGGTGGCCGGTCCCAGGGTGTTGGAGCATATGGTGGACACGGTGCTGTATTTTGAGGGAGAGCGGACCGCCGCTTACCGGATCCTCAGAGGGGTCAAGAACCGTTTTGGCTCTACTAATGAGATCGGGGTCTTTGAGATGCGGGAGGAAGGCCTGTGCGAGGTCGAGAACCCTTCAGAATTCCTCCTCAGCGGACGGCCGGAGGATGCCTCCGGAGCGGTGGTAGCCTGCCTGATGGAAGGGACCCGCTCGATCCTCTTAGAGGTGCAGGCCCTGGTCACGGAGAGTAATTTCGGTATGGCCCGCCGCACGGCTGCCGGTGCAGACTACAACCGGATCAACCTCCTGATGGCGGTCCTGGAAAAGCGGTGCCGCTATGACTTAGGCCGGTTCGACGCCTATGTGAACGTGGCAGGGGGCTTGAAGATGAACGAGCCCGCCATGGACTTAGCGATCATCCTGGCCCTGATCTCCAGCTACAAGGATAAGCCGGTAGATCCCTCCACCGTGATCTTCGGGGAGGTGGGGCTGGCCGGCGAGGTCCGTGCCGTCTCCATGGCCGAGCAGCGGGTCCGGGAGGCCAGGAAGCTGGGCTTTACCACCTGCGTCCTGCCGAAGCTCTGCCTGGCGAAGATGAAGGCAGTGGAAGGGATCCGGCTGATCGGGGTGGCGAATGTGCGGGAGGCGATCGGGGCGGTGGTGTGAAGAACTGGATCTGCTGGAAAGAATGAGGAAGATCAAGGAGGGCAGGGATCTCTCCTTGCCCTCTGATCAGTACTATTTATCGTCATAATGATCTTTACATGAAAGGATCGTTGTCTTTCCTTCTGCAACCTTGTATACAATGCGGTTCTTCTCGTCAATACGGCGGCTCCACCATCCAGACAGATCACCAGATAATGGCTCCGGATGCCCCATACCGTCAAAAGGGGTTCTTTGTATATCCCTGACAAGACGATTGATCTTTCTTAACGTCTTTTTGTCCTGTTCCTGCCAATCAGTATACTCCTGCCATGCTTCATCTTCCCATAACACTCCCATACGCTATACCTCGATCAGATCATGCTCTTTGGGGATAGATCTTCCTGATCTGATATCTGCAGCGCGTTGCTCCAATACTTTGATATTTGCTTCGGAATAAAATGGATCTGCCACTATTTCAAATGGTATCCTTCTTTCATTCCCAACTTTCACCGCAAAAATATTGAACGCTGTGCTGATCGACAATCCCATCTCCTTACAGGCGGATTCCATTTTGTGCTTTACATCTTCGTCTATCCTAAAATTTACCATTGTCTGTGCCATGTTCGCATCACTCCTTTTCTATATTGTATCGCGATCAATATACAATGTAAAGCACCTGTTTTTCAAAAAAGCAACCCTGACGAAAGAGGATGATGCCGAAAAAAATGATTGACACATTTCGATTTCTGTGCTAAACTATCTAACGTTGCGGGGAACAAGCTGCAACAAACAGATCCAGGGGAATAGTTCAATGGCAGAGCAGCGGTCTCCAAAACCGTAGATGGGGGTTCGAGCCCCTCTTCCCCTGCTTTTCGTTTAAGGACAAAAGACGGTGAAGACTTTATAGATGTAAAGTTTTCGCCGCTTTTCTTTTATCTTTTCTGGGAGCAGAAGGCTCAGCAGTAGAAGAAAAGGAGATCTGGAGAGCGATAGAAAGGATGGGCAGAGGAGAGAGATGGGAAAGGGATGGAAGTTTCATGTGCTGTGCGGCTGTCTGGCGGTGATGACCGCTGGGATCTGGCCGATGGCGGCCTTAGGAGATGAGCTTTCGGGGTTAGGGATCCAAGGGCCGGGAACGCAAGGTCTGGGAGCGCAGACGGCTGGAGCAGAGGAAGACGGGGCCTTAGCAGATGCCGCCGGGGAGGCCGGAGAAGGAGCGGACCAGGCGGCGGAAGTGGACAAGGCCATGGAGGAAGCCATGCGGCAGGAGGCCCAGCTGGACGCCTATTTTGACGGGTCGGTCTTCATCGGCGATTCAGTGATGCAGGGCTATGGGGACTATGCCATGCGGCGGGGCGGGTCCTGCCTGGGGCGGATGCAGTTTTTGGCGGAGGTCAGCTTTTCCGTGTTCAATGCCCTGCGGCCGGTGACGGCGAAGAGCACCCATCCCACCTTCATGGGCCAGAAGCGGTATGTCTGGGAGTCCGCGGGGATGCTGCAGCCGAAAAGGGTGTTCCTGTTCTTCGGGCTCAATGACATCGATATGGGGCCGCTGGAGAGCACCTGCGCCCGCTACGCCCAGGTGATCGCCAATATCAAGACCTATTGCCCGGAGGCGGAGATCCATATCATGGGCATGACCTACATACGGCCCGCCAAGGCAAGGGGGCGGCTGAACAATCCCACGATCCGCCAGTTCAACGGGATGCTGGCCCAGATGGCCCTGGACAATGGGTGGGGTTATGTCAATGTGGCGGACGCGATCGCGGATGGGAACGGCGACCTGGCGGCGGGCTATTGCAGCGACGGCGATTGCCATCTGACCAGTAGCGCCTATGATGTATGGACCGCCGTGCTGCGGGACTACGCCAGAGCCCAGATGGACGGGACCTCTGCCTTCCCGGTGAACGGGCAGGGGGCGGGCCAGGAGGAAGAGGCCCAGGACGAGCCGGGGAGAGAAGGCCAGAACGTAGCGAGCGGAGCCGGCCAAGGGGCGTCAGGCGGAGCCGGACAAGATCCATCAGCGGGAGCAGGTCAGGACACGTCAGGAGGGACGGCCCAGGATGGGACCCAGATCCCAAAGGTCATAAGGAGCGGACAAGAGGATCCAAACAAGGGTCCGGGGACAGCGGACGGAGAATGAGCGGGGACAGAAAGCCTGATCTTTTAGTCGAAAAGGGTCGGGTTTTTTCTGCTGTTATGAACGGAGGATGGATATGAAGGTAGCAGTGATCGGTGCAGGGACGATCGTCCCGGATTTTCTGGAAGCAGCTGAGCAGATCGAGGAGCTGGAGATCTACGCGATCTTTGGACGGGAGAGCAGTCTGGAGAAGCTGAAAAAGCTCCAGGACCAGTATGGGATCGGATGTATCTACCACGATCATGCCGCCCTGCTGGCAGATGAGGAGGTGGAGGTGGTCTATATCGCGCTCCCCAACCATCTGCATTACCATTATGCAGAGCAGGCGGTCCGCAGCGGGAAGCATGTGATCGTGGAGAAGCCTTTTGCCAGCAGCTATGCCCAGGCCAAGGATCTGGTGGAGAAAGCAGAGGCCAGCCATGTGGTGGTCTTTGAGGCGATCTCCAACCAATATATGCCCAATTACCAGAAGACAAAGGAGCTTTTGCCGCGGCTTGGGGATGTGAAGATCGTACAGCTGGATTTTTCCCAGTATTCCCGCCGCTATGATCTTTTCAAGGCAGGGACGGTCCATCCGGTCTTTGACCCGGCCCAGTCCGGCGGCGCGCTGATGGACATCAATGTCTACAACATCCATTATGTGGTGGGGCTTTTTGGGCGGCCGGAGACGGTCCGTTATATGGCGAACATAGAGCGGGGGGTGGACACCTCCGGCATCCTGACCATGAGCTATCCCTCCTTCCAGTGTGTGTGCATCGGCGCGAAGGACTGCAGAGCGCCCATGTCGATCAACGTGCAGGGAGATAAAGGCTATCTCCACAGTGACAGGCCGGCGAATTCCTATGGATCATTCTATTTTTGCAATGATAAAGGAGAGGCGGAGCAGTTCGCATTGAACGGAGACCGGCCGCGGCTATATCATGAGCTGCGGGCCTTCGTGGATATGGTCCTTAGGGGAGACTCAGAGCTGGCCAGGCAGCGCAGTGCCCATACGCTGGACGTGATGGCGATCCTGGACGAGGCCAGACGCCAGGCCGGCATGTACGTATGCTAGGTCATTGACCGTCTGGACAGTGCTATGTGTTAGGGAAGAAGGGCAGAAGGGACCACAGCCTACAGCGGCTATACAAAAGAGAAGGAGAGGGAATGGATAAGAACCTGTATCAAGGATACGTAAAGATCTTGCACAACGAGCTCATACCGGCGCTGGGCTGTACGGAGCCGATCGCCATCGCCTTCGGAGCGGCGAAAGCCCGGGCAGTCTTAGGCCAGTTCCCGGACCGGATCAAGATGCGCTGCAGCGGGAACATCATCAAGAACGTGATGGGGGTCACGGTCCCGAATTCCGGCGGGCTGCGGGGGATCGATGCAGCCGCCACCTTGGGGGTGGTGGGCGGAGACGCGGACCGGGAGCTGGAGGTGCTGGAGGGCATCACCCAGGAGGACATCGAACAGACGAAAAGGCTGGTGGCTGAGGGGTTCTGCCAGTGCGACCTCCAGGAGGATGTGGAAAACCTCTATATCGTCGCCAGCGCGGTCAAGGGAGAGCACAGCGCGGAGGTCACCATCATCAACCGCCATACCCTGATCACCAAGATCGTGAAGGACGGAGAGATCCTGTTCGAGCGTCAGGTGGGCCGGGAGTCCCCGGACCATGCCGACAAGTCCCTGCTGAACGTTAAGGATATCCTGACCTTTGCTAATGAGGTGGAGATCCAAGATATCCGGGAGGTGATCGAAAGGCAGATCCACATGAACACCGCGATCGCAGAGGAAGGGCTAAATGGCCACTATGGCGCGGAGGTCGGGCGCACGCTGCTGGAATACTACGGGGAGGATGTGAAGACCAGAGCCAGGGCTAAGGCAGCCGCCGGGTCTGATGCCCGGATGGGCGGCTGCCCGCTCCCGGTGGTGATCAATTCCGGGAGCGGGAACCAGGGGATGACCGTATCTCTGCCGGTGATCGAATTTGCCAGAGAGTTTGGGGTCTCGGAGGATAAGCTGTACCGGGCTCTGGTGGTCAGCAATCTGATCGCGATCCACCAGAAAAAATATATCGGCAGCCTTTCCGCCTACTGTGGAGCCGTGAGCGCGGCCTGCGGGGCCGGGGCGGCGATCACCTATCTTAGCGGCGGCGGTGTGCAGGAGATCGGCTATACGATCACCAATACCATCGGGAACGTGGGCGGGATCGTATGCGACGGCGCCAAATCCTCCTGTGCGGCAAAGATCGCATCATCGGTGGAAGCCGCCATATTGGCTCATTACATGGCCTGCAGGAAGCATTCTTTCCAGCCGGGAGAGGGGATCGTGCAGGAGGATGTGGAAGGGACGATCAAAAGTGTGGGATATATCGGACGGGTAGGGATGAAATTGACCGATACGGAGATATTGAACATTATGATCGACCGGGTCAATGTAGATGAGGTGTAAGGAGGCTTGTCAATGGCAGAGATCATATTAGAGCTAGAGGATATCAAAAAGCGTTTCGGGGATACAGAGGTCCTTAAGGGCATCAGCTTGTGGATCGAAAAGGGCGAGTTCATCACATTCCTGGGGGCTTCGGGGTGTGGGAAGACCACCACGCTGCGGATCATCGCGGGGCTGGAGGACCCGGATGAGGGACGTGTCCGCTTGAACGGGCAGGATGTGACCGGCAGAGAGCCTAATGAGCGGAACGTGAACACGGTGTTCCAGAATTATGCCCTGTTCCCCCATATGGATGTGTATGCCAATGTGGCCTATGGCCTGCGGCTTAAGAAGGTGCCGAAAAAGGAGATCGCGGAGCGGGTAAAGGCGATGCTGGAGATGGTCCAGCTCTCCGGCTATGAAAAGCGGATGCCCTCGGAGCTTTCCGGAGGGCAGAGGCAGCGGGTGGCGATCGCCAGGGCGGTGATCAACGACCCCCAGGTGCTCCTCTTGGATGAGCCTTTGGGGGCGCTGGACCTGCAGCTGAGGCGGCAGATGCAGGTGGAGCTGAAGCGGATCCAGAAGCGTTTGGGGATCACCTTCATCTACATCACACACGACCAGGAAGAGGCCCTGAACATGTCGGACCGGATCGTGGTGATGCAGGAGGGGCGGTTTGAGCAGATCGGGACGCCGGATGCGGTGTACTATCATCCCAGGACCAGCTATGTGGCCCGGTTCGTGGGGACGGCCAACATCGTCACCGGAAAGCTCCTTAAGGTGGAGGACGGCGTGGCCCAGATCCTGGTGGCGGATGAGACCGTGCAGGCAGGGGCAGCCCCGGGCTCTGTGGCAGGAACAGCCCCAGGATCTGCGGCGGGAGCAGCCCCGGGCTCTGTGGCAGGAACAGCCCCGGGATCTGCGGCAGGGGCAGCCCCGGGCTCCATGGCAGGAGCAGCCCCAGGATCTGTGGCAAGGGGCGGGAAGGTCCTGGCCACGGTCACTGAGGAGCAGGCCCCTTACCTGTCCCCGGGCCAGTTGGTGACGGTGGCGGTGCGGAGCGAGAACCTGCTGCTGGACCGGGAGCCGGGTGAGGGGCTGCGGCTCTCGGTGATCGAGAAAAACTTCGCCGGGGGGATGCTCCGGATCAGTCTGGACGGCGGGGGACTGGGCGAACTGACCGCCAGCCGCCAGGGCTTTGATACCGCCTTTAAGCCGGGGGATATGCTCACCGTCAGCTGGGAGGCCGGGAACGGGGTGATCGTGGACCTGGATGAAAAGGACCAAGGGCCTTAGGACCTTCAGTGGGAGCTGCCCCGACGGGAGTGAAAGACAGGTAAGTGCAGACAGGTGAGGCGGCTGCGGCGGGCGAGGGAGAAGTAGGCCCGAAGACGATCGACGGAAAGGGAGTGGCAGGCAGATGAGAAAGCCGCAGACAGAAAACAAGGACGGCCAGCTGGAGATAGGCAGGACGGAGACGGGCAGGACGGAGACGGGCAGGCTGGAGACGGGCAGGACGGAGAAAGGCAGACTGGAGACGGGCAGGATGGAGAAAGGCAGGCTGGAGACGGGCAGGATGGAGAGGGACAGGATGGGGGGGACAGGGAAGCCGAAAAGCGTCATGAGAAAGGGTGAGAGCGTGAGAAAGCGGACAGGCAGGGACGGGCATTGGTGGATGACCGTGGCCCCCTTGTATCTGTTCACACTCTTTTTTGTGGCCCTCCCCCTCCTCTACCTGCTTATCCTAAGCTTCCTGACCAGAGCCCAGACCTGGGGCGTGGTCAATGAATTTACCCTGGATAATTACGTAAAGATCGGCAAGCCAGTCTATCTGGACACCTTTAAGGAATCCTTCCAGCTGGCGGTCCTGACCACGGTGAGCACCCTGCTGATCGGCTATCCCTTCGGCTATTTTATGGCCAGGCTATCCAAAAGGGCCAAGAGCCTGATGATGCTCCTGGTGGTGATCCCCTTCTGGACCAGCGCCCTGATGCGGATGTATGGGTGGATCATCATCTTCCGCAGCAAGGGGCTTTTAGATAAGGTCCTGATGGGGCTGGGGCTCACCAGCTCGCCCTTAAAGCTTTTGTACTCCTATCCGGCTGTGCTGGTGGGGATGGTCTATTCCCTGCTGCCCTTCATGATCCTCTCGGTCTATTCCAGCACGGACAAGATGGACTGGAGCCTGGTGGAGGCGGCCAGGGACTTAGGAGCCAGCCGGTGGACCGCCTTCTGGACGGTGACGGTGAAGCTGACTTTGCCGGGGATCCTGTCGGGGATCGTGCTGGTCTTCATCCCTTCCATGGGGCTGTTTTTTATCGCCGACATCCTGGGCGGCGGTAAGGTGATGCTGGTGGGGAACCTGATCCAGGCCCAGCTGCAGAGCGGGCGGGACTGGCCATTTGCGGCGGCATTATCCGTGATGCTCATGCTGTTCACCTCGGTGATGATCTGGATCTACCGGAAGGTGGCCGGTGTGCGGGAACTGGAGGGATTGCTGTGAAAAAAAGAAGATATTTCCGTTTTTCGACGCTCTACCAGGCGGTCCTGCTGATCTTGATGTATGTACCGATCCTGGTGGTCATCGTCTATTCCTTTAACGTGTCAAAAAACACGACGGTCTGGGGCGGCTGGACCCTGGACTGGTACCGGAAGATGGCAAAGAACCGGGGCCTATTAGAGGCGTTAAAGAACAGCCTCGTCCTGGCGCTCTTGAGCAGCGGGGCGGCGGGGATCATCGGCACCCTGGGGGCTGTGGGCATGGCCCGCATCCAGTGGAAGAGCAAGGCTGCGATCGAGTATATCTCCACCTTGCCGATCATGATCCCGGAGATCATCCTGGGGATGGTCTTTATGGCGTTTTTCGCCATGCTGGGCCTGCCCTTCGGCATGGTGACCCTGGTGCTGGGCCATACCACCTTCTGCGTCCCCTATGTGTTCATGATGGTGAAGGCCAGCCTGGTGGGGATCGACCGGTCCTTAGGGGAGGCGGCAAAGGATCTGGGGGCTTCGGAGAGGCGGGCCTTCTTCGACATCACCCTGCCGCTGATCGCGCCGGCGGTGGCCAGCGGGATGCTGCTGGCATTTGCCATGTCCTTAGATGATGTGGTCATCAGCATCTTTGTCACCGGGGCCAGGACCAACACCCTGCCCATCCGGATCTATACCCAGTTAAAGTCCGGGGTGACGCCGGAGATCAATGCCCTGTGTACGATCATGCTGGTGGTGACCTTTCTGCTGGTGGGCCTATCCAGGCTGCTGGGGAGCAAAGGGAGACGGTGAGAAGGCTCCCGCTGCGTAACCGTTCGGACGTTGTCTGAACTGTTACCCCGCTGCTGCGCGATAATGGTTTTTCTGGAGATACAGGTAGACAGGAGCGAGGATCTTTGATAGATTAAATAGTGGTCGGAGAGCAGGCACGGAAAGTCTTTGCCTTCAGATCACGGTAGCGATCGGCTGTGGAGGCGCAGAGGCTTTTCGGCAGTGCTCACGGACAAGAATGGAGGAGAACACATTATGAAGATGACGAGATGGACGAAGTGGGCAGCGCTGCTGATGGCGGCTGTCATGGCGATCGGCGGGATGCAGGGCTGCGGAAAGAGCGGCCCAGATGGCGGCCCAGGCGGGGATGGCGGCGCACAGGCCGAGGCGGCCGGAGATGGCGCCGGGCAGGACGGAGCCGGCGGGGCTGATGGCAATGGAACGGCGGGAACGGGCGGAGCGGACAGTGCCGAGGCCGGCGGGGCAGAGAGCCAGGATAAGAAGGAGGCCGGTGAGCTGAACATCTATACCTGGGCAGAGTATGTACCCCAGGATATCATCGACCGCTTCGAGGAGGAGACCGGGATACGGGTGAACTATACCAATTTCGAGGCCAATGAAGAGATGCTGGCGAAGCTGGAGACCAGCGGCGGCGGGGAGTACGACCTCATCATCGCCTCCGATTACATCATCAAGATCGCGGCAGATGAGGGGCTGGTAAAGGAGATCGATAAGGAGAAGGTGCCCAACTACCAGAACATCGACCCCATCTTCCAGGGCTTTTTTTATGACCCGGAGAACACCATGACCGTTCCCTACGGACCGGGGATCCCCCTGCTGGTCTACGATCCCTCGGTGGTCACCTGTGACATCACCGGCTATGAGTCCCTGTGGGATCCGTCCTTAGAGGACAGCGTGGCCCTGATGGACAGCGAGCGCGTGGTCATGGGCATGGCCTTAAAGACCATGGGAGAGTCCTTTAATACAGAAGATCTGGATGTGATCCGTGCGGCTGGGGATAAGCTGATGGAGCTGGCTCCCAATGTGCGTGTGCTCAGCCAGAACCAGACCCAGGATTTCCTGCTCAGCGGAGAAGTGAGCGCGGCCTTCCTCTTCACCTCCCAGGTGGTCCTGGCCCTCAGCCAGGACCCGGATCTTCAGGTGGTGTACCCCGAGGAGGGACTGGGCTTTGGCGTAGATGCCGCATTTATCCCCTCCCAGGCGCCAAACAGTGATAATGCCCATGCATTCCTCAACTTTATCCTGGATGGGGAGATCGGCGCCGAAGTGTCCCAGCAGACCTATTACCTGTGTCCTAACAAAGCCTCCTATGCATACCTGCCCGAGGAGTTCCAGAAGAGCCTGGTGATCAGCACGGAGGATATCCCTAACGGGGAATTTATCCAGGATGTGGGAGCCGAGGCCACCAGCCTCCATGAGGAGATCTGGACGGAGTTCAAGGCAGCGTTGGATTGATCCAATAACAGACAAGGGGCTGTCGCAAAATAGCCGCTATATACAGGATATGGCTTCTGACCCGATCGGTCACAGCCACATATCGTGTATAAGCTGCATTTTGCGACAGCCCCTATATTTTTATCTGATGATGGACGGTCACACGGACTTGATGATCACACTGACCCGCTTATAGATCAAAGCGGTCAATACCGCCACCAGCGCCCCCTTCAGCAGATTGAAGGGCGCTACCGCCAGCAGCACAAAAGCCATCAGGCTGTCGATCCGCGGGTTCACAGCGGTCCCCATGGCCACCAGCGCGTCGATAGGCATATGGAAGGCTTTCGCGTAAGCCGGGAGCATGATATAGGTATTGGTCAGGCAGGCCACAGCCACCATGACCACCACACCTGCGGCCATCCCGATAAAAGCAGAATCCCTGGTCTTCCGATGCTGGTAGAACAAGGCCGCCGGGACCGACAAAGAACAGGCCTGGACCCAGTTGGAGAATTCCCCCACACCGGCCGTCTGCGTACCCCGCAGCACCAGGGAGATCAAGATCTTCACGGCCGCGATCAGGATCCCGGCTACAGGCCCCATGGTAAAGGAACCGATCAGCACCGGCACGTCACAGAAGTCCAGCTTATAAAAAGGCGGCGCAAAGGGGACCGGCATCTGGATGTACATCAGCACACCGGAAAGGGCGCCGAACATGGCGATCAGCACCATATTTTTTGTGGTCAGCAGCCCCCGCCCCGTTCTCGGCACGGAAAGGGCGGTAGTCTGCCCGGCAGTTGTCTTCTTTTCTTGTTTTGCAGCAAGCTCCATAGTCGATCTCTCCTTTTTGATCATCGTCATCTTGGTGTCAGTCGCTACAGTCTTCTTGCCTTTCAAGGCGATGCTGCAGGTTACGGTGTCGCCGTCCACAGCAGCAAGGCGATCGCTCTTGTCTGATCGTGGCCATGGGCAGCCGCCACGAAAAAAACCCCGGAAGATCCGGGGCTGCATAAAAAATCCTGCCGATAAGACAAAAGCAATGATCTTCTCTCATCCAGACTATAACTGTCGGTCCCGGGATCGCACCGGGTCAACTGCCTAAAGGCAGCTCGCGGACTATACCGCCGGTAGGGGATCTCACCCTGCCCCGAAGAACTGTATCAAACCTACCTTTGATTATAAAAGGGAGCAGAGGATCTGTCAATCCCATTTTTCACGGCACTTTCCCAATCCTTGACAGCCCCCGCCCCTTCAAGTATAATGGGAGCAGTTTAGCAGCACGCTATCAGACAGAAGATCACGCTGATAAAAGCGATAAGATCGAGCAGGAGGACGATATGCTTACATTAGAAAACCTATCCTTTGATGTGGCCGATGCCAAAGGCGAGATCGGGATCATCAAGGATCTGAGCCTGACCGTCGATGAAGGGGAATTCGTGGTGATCACCGGCCCCAACGGCGGAGGCAAATCCACATTGGCGAAGCTGATCGCCGGGATCTTGGAGCCCACCGGCGGCCGGATCTATTTTGATGGGGAGGATATAACCCACCGGAACGTGACAGACAGGGCGAACATGGGGATCAGCTATGCGTTCCAGCAGCCGGTCCGTTTTAAAGGGCTCCATGTGCTGGACCTCCTGCGCCTGGCGGCCAGGGGCGGATCGGGCAAAGACCTGGCAGCCCAGGGCGGATCGGCCGGCACCCCGGCATCCGGGGAGGGCCGCGCTGTGCTCGCGGCGGATAAAAAGCCCCTGTCCGCAGCCGACGCCTGCGAATACCTGTCCGAGGTGGGATTATGCGCCAAGGATTATATCAACCGCGAGGTCAATGCCAGCCTTTCCGGAGGCGAGCTAAAGCGGATCGAGATCGCCACGGTCTTAGCCCGCAGCTCCAGGCTGTCCCTTTTTGATGAGCCGGAGGCAGGGATCGATCTCTGGAGCTTCCAGAACCTGATCCAGGTCTTCGAGCGGATGCGTGAACGGGTGAAGGGCTCCGTGCTGATCATCTCCCACCAGGAGCGGATCTTGAACATCGCCGACAAGATCGTGGTGATAGGAGACGGGCAGGTGGTCAAGGAAGGACCCAGAGAGCAGATCCTGCCCGAGATCTTAGGGACCGCCTCGGCAGTGGATGCCTGCAGCCGGTTTTATCGTGACGGGCGCACAGAGCGCACAGACAGCCCCCAGGAAGGGCCGCAAGGAGGGGAGAGGCTATGATCGATCAGATCCAGAAAACTATGCTGGAGCAGGTGGCGGACCTGCATGCCGTGCCGGCCGGCGCGTATAATATCCGTGCCAACGGCAAGATGGCCGCCCGCAACACCACCGCCAATATCGATATCATCTCCAAGGAGGACGGCAGCGGGATCGACATCAAGATCTTGCCGGGCACCCGCCATGAGAGCGTGCATATCCCGGTGGTCCTCAGTGAGAGCGGGCTGACGGAGAGCGTATATAACGATTTTTATATCGGAGAAGACTCCGATGTGGTGATCATAGCCGGGTGCGGGATCCATAACTGCGGCGACCAGGAATCCCGCCATGACGGCCTCCACCGCTTTTTCGTGGGGAAGAACGCCAAGGTCCGCTATGTGGAGAAGCATTATGGCAGCGGCGACGGAAAAGGCGGGCGCATCATGAACCCGGGGACCCAGATCACCATGGAAGAGGGCAGCTACATGGAGATGGAGATGACCCAGATCAAGGGTGTGGACTCCACCCAGCGCGACACTACGGCTACCCTGGCCGCGGGCGCAAAGCTCATCATCCGGGAACGGCTCCTGACCCATGGCCGTCAGACGGCGGTCAGCCGCTTTGACGTGAGCCTGAACGGGGAAGATTCCAGCGCGAATGTGATCTCCCGTTCCGTGGCCAAGGAAGAGTCCCATCAGACCTTCATCTCCAGGATCAACGGGAACGCGAAGTGTGCAGGCCATACCGAGTGCGACGCCATCATCATGGACCATGCCAAGATCTCCGCTGTCCCGGAGCTGACGGCTAACGATCCGGACGCCGCCTTGATCCACGAGGCCGCGATCGGCAAGATCGCCGGTGAGCAGATCGTCAAGCTGATGACCCTGGGGCTGACCGAGGAAGAGGCGGAGGCCCAGATCGTGGACGGCTTTTTGAAATGAGGACCGGATCCAGTCAGAAAAAAAGATAGTACAAATTTCCACACATGCCATGATCTCCCTTATCTTATTTCCTAAAAAGCCGATATACCATATGAGACCATGAGGATGAGACCAGGGTCAAGATACCTTTTGACCCTGGCATCCGAGCATAGGGACATCACAGATCTCGGATGCACAGGGAAGGGATGCCCTTTACATCAAGCATAAAGATCAAGGTATGTGACATACCGGAAAGGAGAGATCATATGTCATCAGTTAGTGGAGCATCCAGCTACAACTATTATGATTACAACAGTTGGATGAACAGTTCATCCTGGGCAGACAAAGCCAATAGCGAAGCCGATAAGCTGAAAGAAGAGCTTGGGATCAAGGATACCAGCAGCACATCCAGCAGTACCAGCACCTCCAGTTCGACCAGCCAGGCGGCCGGCAGCGTGTCCGGGTTCCTCCTGGGCTATCAGACCAGGCTGGAGGATCTGGAGAGCGCAGCAGGCAAGCTCCAGTTCTACCAGAAGGACAATGTCTTCGATAAGTTCGACAAGGCCCTTGCAGATGTGGCCGCGGACCCGGAGAAGGGGACCGCATCCGCCACCAAGGCGCAGGATGACGTTATCTCGGCGGTGGGCGATCTGGTGAAGAAGTATAACAGCACGATCTCCTACTTAAAGAGCAACACCGGTCTGGGCAGTGGGATCACCAGCCAGATCGAGAACCTGCAGCGGGCTATGCCCTCTGAGAAGACCTTAAAGGCCATCGGTATCACCTACGACACCAGCGGCAACATGAAGTTCGACGAGAGCGCCCTGCGCACCGCCATGGATAACGCCCTGGATAAGGCGGCCGGTAACGAGAAGGATTTCGACCTGGAAGCCAAGTGGGGTGTAGAGTGGGACCAGGCTAAGGACATCATCGGCGGCCAGTACGGCATCGCCGACCGTGTAGGCGCCAAGGCCACCTCGATCCTGGATTCGTCTGTTGATAAGATCGTAGGCGGGACCAGCACGGCAGACAAGACGGACAGTGACAAGAAGACAGTGGATAATAACCCTGTTGCCACAGTAGGCACCTCCAGCTCCAAGGCTACCGGCATGACGGATTCCTTCATGCAGTTCGCCAGCTTTGCAAGGAGCGGCGCCTTCAACCTGTCCAATTACTATGCCGTATCCATGCTGAACATCTTAGTGTAGGTGTGTGGAACGATCCATACGGATACGACCGGATCGGACAGATCGCCGGCAGGGCTCTTTCCCTGCCGGTTTTACTGTGTCCGCCGGATGCGGTAAAAGGCTTGTTAAGATCTTGTAAAAGAAACAGACCCGCAGCCGGTCCTCTTCTTTTTTTCAGGCCTAAATACCTTGATAGAATGCGCATTTTAGAAAGATACGGTCAAAAAAAGACCTGTAAGATGTGGTTTTCTGCCAGATGATCTTATAAAAATTTTAGTTTAGGATCAGAAGGAAACAATGAAAAGGGCTTGACACAAAGGCAATATAAAGGCATAATTATTTATTATGGCAAGTGGGCAATAAGGTTTACATAACTCGATTGCCCTTTAGGCGTGCAAAGAGGAGGTCTCTCAGGGCATAGGAGACCAGGCGGAATAAATTACCACACCAACTCACCCCATAATATGAGATAATCATTTCAAGCATCTAAGAGATGACCATTTTGAGTATTAAAGAGATGATCAGGAAAAACGATCGCATACGCATTTTCGGAAAACCTGCCCGACAGCATGACCGGGGCCGGTGGAGAGGAGAAAGGGAGCTATGACAGGTATCTACGGCAACGGTGTTGCCTTATCAGAAAAGGTATTGGATCAGCTTTGGGCCAGGCAGGCCGTGACATTGAACAATATCTCCAACGTGGACACGCCCGGTTTCAAGTCCCAGTATGTCACCTTTGAGGAGGAGCTGGGCCGCCGGATCAGCGAGGCGAACCAGGTGCGCCGCCATCAGAAGCGGGCGGTGTCCGATGCCATCGATCGTTCCAGATCCTGGCTCAACACCACCTGGGATGAATCCAGCCGTCTGGACGGGAACAATGTGGATATGGATCAGGAGCAGGTGGAGCTGGTGCGTACCGCATATGAATATCAGTTCCTGCTGAATTCCTTCACCAACGACATCACCCGCCTAAAGAACGCGGCCAAGGCCTTCTGACAGGACTGGGACCCGTCGTCTCACCGTACATAAAAGGCGGTCTACAGACATACAGAAAGAACAGAGCGAACAGAGAGAAGGCGGTCGTCAGACCGGTCTTAAGATAGGGAGGAGAGCATGGAAGGTGCATCATTCATCACCCCGCTCCAGCTGTGGAGCACGATAGGGGGCATCAACGATACACAGACACAAGGCGCGATGGCGGCAAATGCAGAGGCCACGCTGTTCAAAGATATCTTTAAAAATGCGATCGATGAAGTGAAGACCACGCAGTACGATGTGGAGCACAAGCAGTACCTTTTGGCCACGGGCCAGCTGGATGACGCGCACACCTTGCCGATCGCGGAAGCGAAGGCAGGTCTCAGCCTGGATATCCTGATCACGCTCCGGAACAAGACCCTGGAGTCCTACAACGAGCTCATGAAGATGAGCGTATAAAAGACCTTGGATGACAAGGCATATAGAGCACAAGCTATATAGATCAAGATAGAAGGTTGGTTGAGAGTCGTGCAGAATTTTAAAGAGAGCTGGCAGGAGATGTCAGGAAAAACCCGAAATATCATCAAAGCGATCGCGGCCGGGACCGTCGCGATCGCTTTGATTGCGATAATTGCCTTAAACCTCATGAAGGACAAGGGGTATGGCACCTTGTTCACAGGCCTTAACCAGGAGGAGGCCCAAGAGGTAGCCGCCCTGCTCCAGACCGATGGGGTCGCGTACATATATGACGACAGCAATGGTTCCATCCGGGTCCCCGAGGCCTCGGTGGACCAGACCAGGGCCACACTGCTCAGCCAGGGATATCCGAAGAATGGCTTTGCCTATGATATGTACCTGGATAATACCGGCCTGATGACCACGGAATCCGATAAAGAGCGGATCTCCGTCTACGATCTTCAGGATCGTTTAGGCGCTACGATCCGTCTGTTCGAGGGCGTGCAGGATGCGAAGGTGAACGTGGTCGTGGCCACGGAACAGAAGTTTGCCTTAGACGACACCTCCGGGAAGCCCGCCACCGCTTCCGTGGTGGTGACCATGAAGAACGGCAGCACCCTGACCGCCGATAAGGCCCAGGCGGTACGGAACCTGATCGCCCATTCCGTGCGGGGGATGAACTTCACCAATGTGACCGTGTACGACGCCGCTACCATGTTGGAGGTGGGCGGCGACTCCGACGGCTCCTCCGGCAGCTTTGCCGATATCACCAGTCTCACCACCTTGGTGGAGAGCAATATCGCGGCTAATGTCCGCCGGGTGTTAGAAAAGCTCTACGGCAATGGGAATGTAGAAGTCTCCGTAAAGGGTACCCTGAACATGGAGCGCCTGATCCAGGAGGTCACCCAGTACTCCACCCCGGAGAAGATCGACGAGGAGGATAAGACCGGGCTCTTACAGACCGAGGACCTGACAGGGGAGAACCTGACGGCCGCCGATCAGGCGGCAGGCGGGCTGGTGGGAGCCGACGCGAACGCGGACACCCCCCGCTATACCAATGAAGACGGCACAGAAGCCACAGAGGGCGGCTACAGCAATGGCACCGCATCCCGGGTATGGCTATATAATACCTTAAAGGAACAGCGTCAGATCGATCCCGGCGTCTTAGAGGACACCTCGATCGGTGTCGTCATCCTCACCGATGACGTGGAGAGCGTCACCCAGCAGGACCTGCTGCGCCTGGTGGCCAATTCCGCGGGGATCGCGGTGGAGACAGTGGCGGATAAGGTGACCATCATCCGCGCCCCCGGGCCTAAGGTACCTGAGCCACAGCAGCCGGGTGAGGATATACAGACCGGCGGACCGGGCGACATCCTGATCCAGGCTGTACCGCTCCCCGTGCTGATCGCCATCGGAGCCGGTATCCTCTTATTGATCCTGCTGCTGATCCTCCTGCTGCTGCGCAGGAAGCGCAAGAAGGTGGTGCTGGAGGGCGACCTGGATGAGGAAGGCCAGGAGAGCCTGGCCCTGTCCGATCTGGGCGTTGACGAGAACGGCCAGCCGGTGATGACCGCCGACGGCGCTGCGGCCCTTGGGATGCCAGAGACCGAGGAAGATGAATTCGCACACAATGAAGAGCTATTGAACCTCCGCATGAAGCGCAGCCTGCGCTTGAAGCAGAACATCGGAGATTTCGTGGACCAGAACCCGCAGATCGCGGCGAAGCTGGTACAGACCTGGCTGAGAGGAGAGGAGGAGAACGATGCCCGAAGCAGTACTCGAAAGCGCGCTAAGCAGTGAGGCGCCTTTATCCGACGCGAGGAGCAAGGCCGCGCTGGTGGTCGTCTCCCTGGGAGCGGACCGAGCCTCCCAGATCTATAAATACCTGAGTGAGGAAGATATCGAGGAGCTTACATACGAGGTGGCGAAGCTGGGCAAGACCACTAATGCCCAGGTGGAGGCCACATTAGACGAGTTTTATAAGCTCTGCCTCACCCATAAGATGATGACAGACGGCGGTCTGGATTACGCCAGGAACGTCCTGGAGAAGGCCTTCGGCGAATCCACCGCCAGGAACCTTTTGGAGAAGGTATCCAAGACCCTTCAGTCCAAGCCCTTCAACTTCTTCATGAAGGGCGACCCGAAGGCCCTCCTATCCCTGCTCCAGAACGAGCGGCCCCAGGTGATCGCGCTGATCATGGCCTACATGGATACAACCCAGGCCGCCCAGATCTTAGAGGAGCTGCCTGACGATAAGCGGATCCAGACCGTCCAGAGCATGGCGAAGATGGATCGGGTCTCCCCCGAGGCCATCGCCATCGTGGAGGAGGAGATGAAGCGGAAGTTCGCTACGATCATCACCAGCGAGGACAACATGAGCCTGGGCGGTGTGGACTATGTGGCCGACATGATGAACCATATCGACCGCAGCAGCGAGCGGAAGATCTTCGAAGAGCTGGATAAGTCGGATCCCGACCTGTCCCAGGAGATCCGCGACAAGATGTTCGTCTTCGAGAACATCCTGGATATGGACGATCGGTCCATCCAGCGTTTCATCCGCGAGCTGGATGCCAAGGATGTGGTGTTCGCTTTAAAGAACGCTACCGAAGAGATGAAGACGCTGTTCTTCAACAACATGTCCAAGCGTATGTCCGAGACCGTAAAGGGCGATCTGGAGATCACGACGAACGTAAGGCTAAAGGATGTAGAAGAAGCGCAGCAGCGTATTGTTAATGTCATCCGCAACCTTGAGGAACGGGGCGAGGTGATCATCAAGAAGGGTGGAGCAGACGATGACATCATCTTATAGTCCCTATAACTCCCGCCGGGTCATCAAAAGTTCCGATCCGGCCATGCAGCCGGCCATCCAGCTGTATGAGCCCCCCAGAGAGCTGACCTTGAGCCGGCAGAAGCCGGCCGCCCGCAAGGCCGCCTTTATGCAGTACACCAAGGACGGGCGCGTAAAGGGCGAGTATATCCTTTCTCCCCAGGACGCCCCCGAGGCTTATCCGGAGAGCCAGCCCCAGGAGGACTGGAGCGGCGTGGACCAGGAGCTTTTCCGCCAGATGAAGGAAGAGGCAGAGGAGGCCCTGGAGGCGGCGAAGAAAGAGGCAGAGCAGATCCTTAAGGAGGCCAGGGAGCAGGCATCCCAGATCCTGGAGGAAGCCCGCACCGAAGGCTACAAGGAAGGATACGGGAATGGCTACCAGGACGGGGAGGAGCGGGCCGGAGAGGCCTGCCGGGCCGAGTTCCAGAAGACCTTATCCGGCTTCCAGGCTGATATGCGCCAGGCCATCCGCTCCGTAGATACCGCCAAGGAGAATTGCGTCCGCGCCTACTTAGATGAGCTGAAGAACTGCGCCATCGCCGTAGGCGAGAAGGTCATCCATATCAGCTTAAGGTCCAGCGGCGAGGTCATCAAGCAGATGATCATCTCCGCCACAGAGAAATTGAAGAAGACGGCCTGGGTCAAGATCTACATCGACAAATGCGATTATGATATGATGATGGAGGCCGACACCGGGATCTTAGATGAGCTCTCCCGCCTCTCCGACAACATCAAGTTCATCGTCATGGATAAAGAGGACCGGGGCAGCTGCATCATCGAGATGCCCGAGGAGATCGTGGACGTGAGCGTCAACACCCAGATCGAAAATATCAAGGACATCCTGGAGAACATCCGGATGTAAAGAGATAAAAAGGACGGGGAGGCTATGTTTGATAAGATACCCCAATTGATCGGCAAATCGGAGACGATCAGCCACATCGGGAAGATCGAGAATGTGGTCGGCATGTCTATGGAGGCCTCCGGCGGCCGTTCCAGCATCGGGGACATCGTCATGATCTATAATGAGGAGGAGAACCGGCAGATGCCTGCCGAGGTGGTGGGCTTTAAGGACGGGAAGATCCAGCTCATGACCTATGAGGCCACCAGCGGCATCGCCTCCGGCAGCTTCGTGCGGAACACCCGCCACAGACTGAAGGTACCGGTAGGGGATTTCCTCCGGGGCCGGATCATCAACGCTTTAGGCGAACCCATCGACGGCGGCTCCGGCTTTGAGGTTACCAGGCATTACACCGTCCAGAGCCCCTACATCAATCCCTTGGACCGCCCTCCGATCCGGGAGCGGCTGGAGTTCGGGGTCAAGGCCATCGACGGGCTCAACACCATCGGGAAGGGCCAGAGGATCGGGATCTTCGCCGGCTCCGGCGTAGGGAAGAGTACCCTGATGGGCATGATCGCTAAGAACGTGAAGACGGATATCAATGTGATCGCCCTGGTGGGAGAGCGTGGCCGTGAGGTCTTAGAGTTCGTCCAGAAGGACTTGGGCGAGGAGGGGATGAAGCGGTCCGTGCTGGTGGTCGCCACCTCCGATCAGCCCGCCATGCTCCGCATGAAATGTCCGCTGGTGGCCACCACGATCGCTGAGTACTTTAAGGACCAGGGCCTGGATGTGCTGCTGATGATGGATTCCCTCACCCGTTACGCTATGGCCCAGCGTGAGATCGGCCTGGCGATCGGCGAACCCCCGATCGCCAGAGGCTACACCCCTTCGATCTACGCGGAGTTCCCCAAGCTTTTGGAGCGCAGCGGGAATTTTGGCAGAGGATCGATCACCGGCGTCTACACCGTGCTGGTGGAGGGCGACGATACCAATGAACCCATATCCGATACCGTCCGCGGTATCCTGGACGGCCATATCGTCCTGAGCCGTCAGCTGGCTAATGAGAACCATTTCCCGGCGATCGACATCGGCGCCAGCATCTCCCGTCTGATGGTGGAGATCGTCCCGCCGGAGCATCAGAAGGCAGCGTCCCGTTTACGGAACCTGTTAGGGCTGTACCAAAAGAACGCGGACCTGATCTCCATCGGCGCCTACAAGAGAGGCTCGAACCCCGCTCTGGATGAAGCCGTAGGGAAGATCAATGCGATCAATGGATTCTTGCAGCAGGAGATCAACGAGAGCTTTACTTATGAGGAGACCGTAGAGCGCATCCGCCAGATCGTAGGATGACGGGGGAGGAAGGACATTGAAACAGTTTCAGTACAGGCTGGAGACCGTCCTGGCCTATAAAACCCAGGTCCTGGATAACTTGAAGATCGAGCATGCCGCACTCCTCCAGAGCGTCAACCGCAAGCAGGAGGAGATCCGGGTGTTGGACCGGAACTTAGCCGGGATGGAAGACGATTTCGATCAGACTAAGGAACAGGGAGCCACCATAGAAGATTATCGGCTCTTCGACATGTGCATCGAGCGCATGGAAGCGATCATCGATGAGGAGAATGAGCGCCTCAAGGCCCTCAAGAAGCAGGAGGACGCGAAAAAGCAGGAGGTCATCTTCGCTAAAGTGGATACCTCGAAATTTGAAAAGCTGAAGGATAAGAAGTACCAGGAGTACCAGAAGGCCGTGGCCAAGGCCGACGAAGCCTTCATCGAGGAGTTCATCTCCAACACCGCCAGACAGTTCCGGCACCAGCACAGAGGCTGAGACCGGACCGGAAGGCATCAGATCTTAAGTGGATGATCCCAGCGTCCATAAGCTCCCGCAAAAGGGGCAGGCACTGTTGATCATAGATAGCGATGAGCTAAAAAGAATAAAAAGAAAGGAGGGGACCAAAGATGGAAGGAACAGCAAAGCTGACCACCGGCAATGTGGCGGCAAAGGTAAAAGCAGACCTTACGGACCGGCTGTCCAGGGAGATGGTCACACGGACCGATGATTTCACCAAGCTCCTGCAGCAGAAGAAGGATCTGACCCAGACCAAGGAGCAGACGAAGACCGACAGCACCAAGGACACAAAGCCTAAGGACAAGGATGTATCCGCAGCCGACGGCAAGACGGAGAAGCCCCAGACCCAGGACAAGGATATGTCGGAGGAGGAGCTGCAGCAGGAAGCCATGCTCCAGAGCGCACAGCAGCAGGCCATGGCCCAGATGAACCTGGTGCAGGCCCAGATCCAGCCGGAGACGATCCCAGAGGCTATCATAGAGCCGACCGCAGAAGCATCGGTCCAGGCCGTGGAGACAGCGGCCGTCCTGGAGGAACAGCCCCAGGTGCTGGCCGAGGCAGCGTCCCAGACTGCCCAGATCCAGGAGGACCTTCCCTTATCCGAGAGACCGGGAGCGCTCCGGCCAGGAGAGGCCTTAGGCACGGATAAGGCTGAGGCAGCTCAAAAAGAGCAGCCTGCCGCCGCCTTTACCGATGTGGTCGCTCAGAGCAGGAAGACAGAGGATGCTTTCAGTGCTCCAGAAAAAGGCATGGAGAGCAGTGTCCAGACCCAGGCAGGCCAGAAGTCCCAGGAGACCAGACAGGAGGACGGAAAGGACGTTCACCCACTGGCGAACGAGGATACCTTCCGCACATCCATGGAGACCAGGGAGAGCGCTTTCGCAGGGAAGATCGAGCAGGTGCCGGTGAAGACCACGCCGGAGACCATGCCCCAGGACCTTGGCCAGACCTTGGCAGGAAGGCTTGGGAACGGCCCGAAGACGATCGTCATCGAGCTGGAACCGGCATCCTTAGGCAAGCTTACGATCCGGCTCACCTACGAGGCAAGCCGTGCGGCACTGTCCATTGCGGCGTCTAACCCGAAGACACTGGAGCTCTTGAACCAGAAGGCAGGCGAGATCGCCCAGATCTTAGAAGAGAAGACCGGGCAGGAGACCTTGATCTTCACCCAGCCTGCTGAACAGGAGCCGCAGTATGAGGATGGCAGGAGCAGCCAGGACGGCGCACAGCAGGAAGGCCGAAAGGAAAGGCAGCAGGACAGACAGCAGGAAGAGCAGCAGGCAGCGTCCTTTGCACAGCAGCTCCGGTTAGGGCTGATCTGAGAAGGCAAAAAGGAGACAGTATGGCAGATAATAAGATAGCAGTCAGTGGAACGGATAACCCGTATGTAACAGGATCGTATGCACCTGGGTCGAATGATAAGAATACCCTGGATATGACTGATTTTTTCCAGCTGCTGGCGACCCAGCTCCAGTATCAGGATCCCACGAACCCTATGGATAATAGTGAACTGATGGCGCAGATGACCCAGATGGCGATGGTCAATTCCATGAACTCGATGACGCAGGCTATGGACACCTCCACAGGGGTCACCACCCAGACCTATGCGGCTGGATTAGTGGGCCAGGAAGTCACCATGGCGGTCACAGAAGAAAATTCCTATGGACAGGAAGTCCCGGTTGGTGTAAAATACGCTAAAGTAGAGTATGTAAACTTTACGACCGGATCGCCCACGATCAAGTTGGAAGGGGATAAAAAAGAGTATGAACTTACCCATCTGGTGGGTATGGGCAGGGTGCCGGATCCCTATAACAAGGATATAGATACAGATGACGGGGAAGATGAGGGAGAGGGAGATAAAGACCCAGACCCGGAGGAAGGACCGTAAGGTTTTACAAAAGAGATAGGGGAAACAGCAATAGGTAAGAGATAGGCTTTTGGGAAAGAGGAAATGATATGATGGATGTGAATGGAGTGCGCTGTTATGAAGGCAGGCAGTCCGCCATCCCCGGCCAAGATAGGTCATTGCCTGGGACCGAGGGAGGACGGACAGAGTTTGAGCGTCTCCTGCAGGAGAGGGCGAAGACCGGCCTGAACTTTTCCAAACATGCCGCAAAACGTATGAACGAGCGAGGCATCGCGGTTGACGCACATCTGATGAACGATCTTGAGCACGCCGTGGAGAATGCCAAGAAAAAGGGCGCAAAGGACGTAGCGATCATCGGTCCACAAGGTGTGTTCATCGTCAACGTACCCAATAACACGGTGGTCACCACCATGTCCCAGCAGGATATGCGGGAAAAGGTGTTCACAAATATCGACAGCGCCGTCCTCATGTAGCAGGACCTCGCTTGAGGGTGCTCATCCTCCGGTCAGACGGGCCGGGGGAGGGACGGTAGAAAGGAAAGAGGGAGATCAGTTATGTTAAGATGTATGGATTCAGCAGTTGCAGGCCTTAGGGCCCATCAGAATAAGATGGATGTGGTTGGCAATAACATCGCCAATGTGAATACGGTCGGGTATAAGGCACAGACTTATACCTTCCAGGATGCTATGTACCAGACCTCGAACGCATCCACGAATGGTACGACGACCGCTGGTGGTACTAATGCTGCACAGTACGGTTACGGCGCTCTGATGGGGAGCATCGGGATGGATATGACAGCCAGTACGCCATTTTTTGCTAATGGGCTGAACGCCTGTCTCGACGGTGAAGGTTTTTTCCTGACCAGTGCGGCGAAGGGGTCTGCTGCGGTCAAGACAGATGGCTTTAAATCGGCAGCGAACACCGATTGGTCTTATACGAGGGTCGGGCAGTTTATGATCGACAGTAATGGTTATCTGACCGATGCGAACGGTAATTTTGTTTTTGGATTTCGAGTAAAGGATGCGACGGGCCTTACCGATAAAGATAAATTTGATCTTGAGAATCTAGTACCTTTGCGCGTCCCGCAACTTACAGGCGGTACGGCGAAATATGATAATAACTTTGACACAGGAGCCAATGCGGCTTCTATCTCAAAGAATGTAACGATCAATGCATTAGGAGAAGTCACCGTATCGGCTAAGAATACGGATGACGATGAGCTTACTGCAGGGATCTCGCTTGGCAAGGTTGCTATCGTCACGTTCCAGAACCCTAATGGTCTGACAAAAGCAGGGGGTAATTACTTTAAGGCAAGTGACAGCGATAATACAGGTTCTGCTGCCGCGACACCTGCGGGAGGCGCGGTATCTGGTCTGATGCCTGGCTACCTGGAAGCCTCCAACGTAGACCTTGCCCAGGAGTTTTCCGACATGGTCACCACCCACAGAGGATACCAGGCCAATACGAAGATGATCACTGTGGCGGACGAGATGTTAGCCGACTTAGTCAGCATGAAGCGGTAATAGAGGATAGCGATGAAATGGTGGCGCAATTATAACCAGGAAATGATGGACCGGACCCGTGATGTACGCATGGATCGGATCTTTCGGGACAAAGGAAATGGTGCCTCTCATCTTGAAAAGGATATCAGCCAGGAGGCGGGAGGGAGAAAGATGATCAAGGTAACGCGATTGAGCGGTGAAGAGATCTATCTGAACGTGCTTCAGATCGAATCGATGTCATGTATACCCGAGACAAAGATCAAGATGATGAACGGTTATTATATCATCATCAAGGATTCTGCGGAATCGGTCATAGAGCAGATCAGGCGGTTTGCACATAGTTGTGTCACCTGCGATCTGCAAGAAGAAGGGTAACCTATCCGATAGGTCTTATAGTTACGATCGGAACATATGATAGAGCTACTGGGTGGTTACAAAGATCTTCCTGGATAGCGAGGAGGGTTAAGGAGGAAAAAAGAATGGATCCAACAACGCTTATTGGTATCATAATGGCATTAGGCCTTTGTGTATGGGGGATCGGAGTGGATAAGCTGGGCAACTTCGTCGATCCGCAGTCTCTTGCGATCGTATTCGGCGGCGCTGTGGCGGCGGTCGTCGCCAGCTATCCTTTGCGGATCCTAAAGGATGTGCCAAAGCATATCGCCGTATGCTTCCGAGGCGGAAAGTACAATATCCCCAAGCTGGTGGATCAGCTGGTGGACCTTGGCATGCTGGCTCGCCAGAGCGGCCTTCTGGCTCTCGAGGAGAAGGCCCAGGAGATCAAGGATCCCTTTTTCAAGCAGAGTGTCCTGATGATCGTGGATGCCAATGATCCGGAGAAGGTCCGGGAGATGCTGGAAAAGCAGATGGATGATATGATGGCCCGGCATGACGAGGCGGCAGGCATGTACGAGAAGGCTTCCGCCTATGCGCCTGCTTTCGGTATGATCGGTACGCTGATCGGTCTGATCAACATGCTGAAAGGCATGGATCTGGGCGGCGGCGGCGGCGCCAGCAGCTTGGGCCAGGATATGTCTGTAGCGTTGATCACCACCTTCTATGGCAGTGGTTTTGCCAATATCTTCTTCCAGCCCATCGCGAAGAAGCTCCGTGTCCGTCAGGCAGAGGAAGAACTCTTTTGCACCACCATCATCGAAGGCATCATGGGCATCCAGGCAGGAGAGAACCCCAAGTTCTTAAGGGAACATCTCCTGTCCTGTATGAAGCAGTCCCAGCAGAAGAAGCTGCTCCTTAAGGCTGAGAAGAGCGGCGGAGGCGGAGGTGAAGGCTGATGAGCAGGAGAAAGAAAGGCGGAGGCGGAGGCGAGGATTGCGGGAGCTGGATGGATACATATGGCGACATGGTGACCTTACTCCTGTGCTTTTTCGTCATGCTCTACTCCATGTCCAACTTAGACCAGCAGAAATGGGAAGTCTTTGTGAAGAGTATCTTCCCCAACGCCGATGAAAAGGAGCAGATCGCGATCAATGAGAACATCGCCGAGGGCGAGTTCGATGTGTCCGGTACCCTGGAGCTGGATGCGGAGCTCCCGGAGGATCTGACGGATCTGTACCTTTCGATCGTGGAGGGGCTGAACACCGCTGAGATCGAAGGGGTCTCCGTCTCTCAGGGCGAGGGGTATACCTTTGTGGTCTTTGAGAACCAGACCTTTTTCAATCCGGACAGTTCCATCCTCACGGAAGAGGCGCAGCAGGTCCTGGATATATTTTGCGACATCTTAGAGCCTCAGGCGGAGGGGATCGCCCAGATCGAGATCCTGGGCCATACCTCTCAGGCCGATCCCAACAGCCCCAACAATCCCCGGACAGACCGTCTGCTCTCCTCCATGCGTTCTGCGGAGGTGGCGGCCTATATCCAGAACAAAGATATCATCGATCCCAGCAAGCTGGTAGGGATCAGCTATGGACAGTTCAGGCCGGTGGATACCTTTGAGACTAGGGAGGGCCGGGCCAGGAACCGGCGAGTAGAGTTCCTGATCGTGGACGCAGGGGCAGATATCAAGTCCATGAACGATTATTACGACGAATACTATAGCAATATCGATGCAGGCTCCGTCCTGGTCACAGGCCAGGAACAGCCCCAGCATCATGAAGGCGAAGGCTTTAGCGAAGTGGAAGGCAGTATGGAGGGAGAAGCCAGCATGCTGCCCACACCAGAGGCGGATCTGGCGCCGGTCACGGAATGAGACAGCTTTATACGGTCCACGGCATTTTGCTGCTGTGAACGGCATAGCTGTGGACAGCAGCAAGACAGCAGTGCGGTCATCCGATCGGATCCACAGCCGGATGACCTTTCAGACAGGACGACCGGACCAGGAGGCGCGGCTTCCTGACAGTGTGCCAGCCATGAGAGCAAGGGTTCTCTGGCGGTAAGAACAGTTCCGAAGAGATTTGAGAAAAGGTGGCTTTAAAATGGCAGACGTATTATCCCAAAGTCAGATCGACGCGCTTTTGAAATCCATGGCTGGCGGAGGCGGAGATGGAGGAGGCGGCGGCAGCAGCGCCGCTAAGCCGGAAGTCAGCGCTAAGGCTGAGAAGAAAACTGAGGTCGAGGAGATCAAGTACAGCAAATACGATTTCTACAGCCCCAGGAAATTTACAAAAGATAAGATGAAGATCCTGCGGAGCGTCTTTGAAAATTATGCGAGGATCATCACCTCGCAGGTCAACGGCGTGTTCAGGGTCATGACCGACATCACCGTGATGGAGGTCCAGGAGCGACGTTACTATGAGTATGCCAGCTCTCTTAACGAAAATGATATGGTCACTTTGGTGGAAGCCTCCATACCTGATCATAACCGCATGCTGGTGCCCATGATGATCCATGTGACCCCCGGACTGGTGATCACACTGATCGATAAGATGCTGGGCGGCGGACAGGATGTGATCAAGGTAGAGGATGGATACCGATACTCCGATGTGGAAGCGGCACTGTACCGCAGGATCCTCCAGTATCTGATCCAAGCCCTGAAGGATGGCTTTGGCAACTATATAAGCATGGACTTCAAGGCCCAGCGCTATGAAGAGAATCCCAGTATGATCCAGGATGTGGGCCTTGATGAAGTGGTGGCGATCGTTCTTTTGAATGTGGATGTTACCGGACTCGCGGTGGAGCGGATCCGGATCTGTATCCCGGGCACGCTGCTGGAGACCGTCTTCCAGGTGATCGACAGCCGCAAGCATATCTCCAAGGGCTATGCCTACGAGGATAACCGGGAGACGATCCTGGACAATATCCGGGAGACCAAGCTCCCAGTCACCGGCCAGCTTGGCACCGTCGCCTTAGACTTGAGCGATATCTATCATCTGAAGGTAGGCGATGTGATCGATATGAACAAGCAGAAGGACAAGGATGTGAAGCTCTTTATCGGAAGGCAGCCTTGGTTCACCGGTAAGATGGGTGTATATAAAAAGAACGTGGCGATCCGGATCAACAGACGGCTCTACGAGGAAGAGGAGGGTCAGGCTGTGGAGGAGATGGATCTCCAGGCCCTGCAGGAGGAGATCCCTGCAGAGCTTTGAGCCGCGTTAACATAATAGTTTAGCACAACTAAACGAACTTATATTATTGAGAAAAGAGAGGATAATAAGATGGCTAAGATCATGTTGGTTGATGATGCCGCGTTCATGCGGATGATGGTTAAGAATGCGCTGACAAAGAGTGGATATACCGATATCATTGAGGCACAGGACGGCGCAGAGGCAGTAAAGAAGTATGCGGAGGAGAAGCCGGATATGGTGTTCATGGATATCACCATGCCCAATATGGACGGTCTCCAGGCCTTGAAGAAGATCAAGGAGGACTTCCCCGCTGCCAAGATCGTGATGTGTACCGCCATGGGACAGGAGACCATGGTCATCGACGCGATCAAATCCGGCGCCAGCGATTTTATCGTGAAGCCCTTTAACACCGAGCGTATCGTAGACACTGCAAACAAGATCTTAGGGGGCTGATGCCGGTAGGGGAGGATGAGAGATGGCTTTTTTAAGTTCATTTGATATCAGCGCATCCGGCATGAGCGCCCAGCGGATCCGGATGGATATCGCTGCCGAGAATATCGCGAACATCGATACGACCAGGACGGAGGGCGGCGGCGCTTATGTGCGCAAGGATGTGCTCTTCGAGAGCTATGGCGCGGGTTCCTTCAGGGAAGCGCTCCGCAATGCCTCACTGGGAAAAGGATTTGCCGGGAGGAATGCCGGGGTCCGGGTCGCCGGGATCGTGGAAGATGACCGGGAGATGAAACAGGTCTATAACCCGGGCCATCCGGACGCGGACGAAAATGGTTTTGTACAACTGCCTAATGTGGACCTTTTAAAGGAGACGGTCGACAGTATGTCGGCCACCCGATCCTATGAAGCTAACGTTACCGCTTTAAACGCGATGAAGCTGATGGCGCAGAAGGCGCTGGATATCGCGAAGTCTTGATATCCGGTCACAGATGATTTTTAAAGAAGGAGATTGAACAGAATGGGCGCTAGCAGCTTTAACGAAATGGAACTAGATGCCATAGGTGAGATCATGAACATCAGTCTCGGCGCTTCAGCAACGGCAGTTTCCACGATGCTGGGTACGCAGGTGAACATCACCACGCCCGTGGCAGAGGTATTGACACGCGAAGAATTTGAGTTCAGGCGTCTGGAACCGGCTATCGGCGTTGAGATCGCTTATGTAGAAGGTCTGGACGGCAAAAATATCATGATGTTCCGCCGTGAGGACGTGTGCATCATCGTAGGGACCCTGATGGGTGAGGATCCGGCCTCCATCAGCGACGATCTGACCGAGATCCACATCAGCGCGATCTGTGAGGTCATGAACCAGATGATGGGCGCTTCTGCTACGGCTTTATCTGAATTTCTGGGAACGACGGTCAATATCTCTACACCGCAGTCCTTTGACGTAGGGGAGCCGGAAGCCTTTAAGGAAAAGTATTTCCCGGAAGAAGACGGTATGGTGGTGGTCCGCTTCCGGCTGGAGATCGAGGATAAGCTGAACAGTGAGTTCATGAACATCATGTCTATCGGCTTGGCGAAACGGCTCTTAGAGCCTTTTGCCGATAACCTTGGGGGCAGTAGCGAGCCAGAGCCGGCCCCGGCTCCCGCGGCTACATCGGCCCCTGCGGCTGCAGGAGCATCCTCTGGCGGGACCATGTCCCAGGAGGAGATCAACGCGATGCTGGCAGGCGGAACGGCAGCATCAGCCCCAGCTCCGGCAGCATCTTCCGGCGGGACCATGTCCCAGGAGGAGATCAACGCGATGCTGGCAGGTGGGACAGCGGCATCGGTGGCAGCCCCCGCTCCGGCAGCGTCTTCCGGCGGGACCATGTCCCAGGAGGAGATCAACGCGATGCTGGCAGGTGGGACAGCGGCATCGGCCCCAGCCCCCGCTCCGGCAGCATCTTCCGGCGGGACCATGTCCCAGGAGGAGATCAATGCGATGCTGGCAGGGAGTGCAGCAGCTCCAGCTCCTGCTCCGGCGGCACCAGCCCCAGCCCCAGCAGCCCCCGCTCCGGCGGCAGCGGCCCCGGCTCCGGCAGCTCCTTACCCCTATCCGCCTATGTCCATGGATCCGATGATGCTCCAGCTCCTCAATCAGATGCAGCAGACACAGATGCAGATGATGGAGATGATGAAGAATACCAAGCCAGAGCCTGCTAAGCCGGAGAGTACGGGCGGCAGCTCGATCATCAAGCCCCTTTCTTCCCAGCAGATGCAGGATGATGCAGGAGACGGAGAAGAGGATAAGACCAATCAGGAGATGCTCCTGAAGGTGCCTCTGGAGGTTTCCGTGGAGATCGGCAGGACGAAGAGGCTGGTGCGGGATATCCTGGAGTTCACCCAGGGTACGCTGGTGGTATTGGATAAGATGGCCGGTGAGCAGGTAGACCTGTTCGTAAATGGCCAGTGTATCGCCAGAGGCGATATCGTCGTTGTGGAAGATAATTTCGGTATCCGTATCACAGAGATCGTGACGAAGGAGATCAATCCGGAAAGCTTATAAGAATGGAAGGTTTGGAAGGTTTGTCGTTGTTTCGCTCTATATTGACGGTTTTGGCGGTGTTGCTCCTCGCCTATTATTGCAGCCGCTTTCTGGGAAAACGGGGGACTCGCTTTTCCGCGCAGAGGAACATGAAGGTGATCGAACAGCTCCCGGCAGGGCAGGGCAGGATCCTCCTCCTGAAGGTAGGCGAGCATGTCTACCTGGTTGGGGTCAGCCACGCCGGCATCCAGCTCTTGACGGAGCTGGAGAAGGACATCCAGCTGGATGAGACCCTTCCCTTTGGGGAGGGCAGCCGGGGAGAGAAGTCACCTTTACAGAAGAATCTGGAAAAGTGTGCAGGCAATGCGCTGGACTGGACCGGTGAGTTCCTGAAGAAGAAAGCAGGCCGTCTAAAGACGGCTTCCCAGCAGGGGACCGCGCCCTATGAGGTCCTTCCCGGAGGTCTTCCCCCCAAGGGGCAGCCTTTCCAGGAGATCCTCCAGAGCCGGGCAGCGGCGGTGCAGGATATGGCATCGATACCGGCCGTTCCCGAACATGTCCCAGATCCGGCGGCAGCCGTTCCTGAGCATGTTCCAGATCTGGCTGTTCCAGAGCGTGCCGGATCATTGGCCACTGGGGAGCGTGCCGGATCCCAGGCTGCTTTGGAGAGCACCGGATCGCCGGCCGCTCCAAAGAGCGCTCCGATCGCGGCAGACCAGGGAGACACAGGACCCCGACCGATAGAAGGGGGAGAAAAAGATGGGTGACCTTCTGACACAGTTGAACGGCGGGAATGTCCCCGCGCTCGATCTGATATTTTTACTGACGATGGTCGCGTTGCTGCCTTCCATGGTGGTCATGATGACGTCCTTTACCAAGACGGTCATCATCCTTTCCTTCACACGGAACGCCATGGGTGTCCAGCAGGCGCCGCCCAACATGGTCCTGGTAGGGATCGCCATGTTCCTTACTTTGTATACCATGAGCCCGGTCTTAGACCGGATCAATGAGGAGGCTTATAAGCCCTATGTAGCGGAGGAGATCACCCAGGAAGAAGCGATCGACCGGATGGTGGTCCCCTTAAAAGAATTTATGCTGCGCAATACCAAAAAGGAGACTCTGGACGCTTTTGTGGAGATGTCCGATTCCCAGGTGCTGGAAGATCCGATGGAGTATCCGCTGACTGTAGTGGTCCCATCCTTTATGACCAGCGAGCTGAAGGCAGGCTTTACGGCAGGCTTTTTGATCTATCTGCCCTTCCTGCTGATCGACATCATCGTTTCCACTACGCTGATGTCCATGGGTATGATGATGCTCCCGCCGGCCATGGTCTCTTTGCCCTTTAAACTCCTGCTGTTCGTGACCGTGGATGGCTGGCAGCTCTTGTTCTCCACGATCGCCACCAGCTATCGATGATATTGGCTAGAAAGGAACCCCATATGACCGAATTGGAAGTCCTTGATATCTTATATAATGCGTTCCAGCTGGCCTTACGGCTGGCCATGCCGTTTCTCTTGACCAGTATGATCGTGGGTGTAGTGATCGCGATCTTTCAGGCCGCGACACAGATCAACGAACAGACCATGACCTTTGTCCCCAAGTTCCTTTCGATCTTGGTGGTCATGGGATTTCTGGGGAGTTCGATCTTAGCGACGCTCCAGGACTTTTTCAGACAGATGGTCGCCATGATCGGAGGGATCTGATGTTACCTGCTGACCCGACTTGTCCTGATCCTTAGGAGGATGACCACACATGCTTACCTTGTTTGCCCTGGTCGTCATGCGGATGAGCGGGGCTGTCATCTTTAATCCTGTGCTGGGCAGATCCAATTACCCGGCCAGAGCGAAGGCGGCCCTGATCTTAGGCCTGTCCCTCCTGCTGTACCTGCGGGTGGACGGCGTGCTGACCCATCAGCCTGCGGGCATGTTGGAATATGGCGTGATGCTCGTCAAAGAGCTTTTGTTAGGCTTTGTCCTTGGCTATTCCATGGAGCTGGCCTTTGCCATACTCCGGTTCGCCTCTTCGATCATGGATAATAACATGGGCCTGTCCATGGCCCAGGTCTACGACCCGCAGTACAATACCCAGATGACCGTTACCTCAGGTCTCTACTATACATTCCTGTCGCTGCTGTTCTTGGCGACTAACGGCCATCTGTACTTGTTATCGATGTTTTTTGCCTCGGCTCGTCTGATCCCCTTTGGGGAGGTGGCGGTCCGGCCGGAGCTTTCCCAGCTGATGCTGGAGATCTTCCGGACCAATATCGCCATGGGGCTGCAGTTCGCTTTCCCGATCTTGGCGATGGAGCTGATCTGCGAAGCGGCTGTGGGCATCCTGATGCGGATGATCCCACAGATCAACGTGTTCTCTGTGAACTTCCAGCTCAAGATCATCGTGGGGATGGCTATGCTGCTTTTGATGTTCAACCCCATGTCCGATAAACTCTATGTGATCATGGAAGAAATGTTCCGCTATATGGATCAGCTCCTGGGACTGATGGCCTGAGGGAGCAGCCGCGGATAGGCGGCAGGATGTGTCCCGGCCGCCACAGCCCGGCGCATCTGGACTGTCACCTCAGAACGCAGGGCCATAGAAGGGAGTGGTGAGCTTGGCGGAGGCGAATGGACAGGAAAAGACCGAACAGCCGACCAGTAAACGGCGCAGAGAGGCCAGAGAAGAAGGCAATGTGTTCCAGAGCAAAGATGTGGTCACGGTGATCCTGCTCTTCGGCGTCTTCTACATGATCAAGAAGATGCTGCCTTTCATCTACAGGACCGCCAGAGACTGCATGCTCCGTTTTTTTACCGCGATCGGAGACTACGATCCGCTGAACGCGTCGCCGGGTATCTATCTCTACATGGTGGTGGCGATCCTGAAATGTGCTCTGCCCATGCTGCTGATCTCGTTGGTCCTGGGGATCATAGCCTATGGGACCCAGACCCGCTTTAACATAACCTTTAAGGCACTGAAGCCGAAGTTCAGCAAGATGAACCCCATAAGCGGCATCAAGCGGATGTTCGGCCTTAAGAAACTGATCGATGTGGCAAAAAACTTGATCAAGATCGCATTGCTGCTGGCTCTGCTCTATAACCTTTTAAAAAAGGATCTGGTCCTGGTGGCCCGGATGATCGATATGCAGACCTTTGCCGCAGCGGGCCAGACCCTCCAGCTTGTGTTTGACCTGGTGGTAAGGGTCTGCATCGCGTTCGCTGTGGTGGCTTTCTTCGATTATCTCTACCAGAGATGGGATTATGAGAACAATCTGAAGATGACCAAGCAGGAGGTCAAGGAAGAATTTAAGAATACAGAAGGAAATCCGGAGATCAAAGGGCGTATCCGGCGTATCCAGCGGCAGATGGCCATGAGCCGGATGATGCAGAGCGTGCCGGAGGCCGACGTGATCATCCGAAACCCCACCCATTTCGCGGTGGCCCTAAAATACGACCCCGATAAGAACGGCGCGCCAGTGGTATTAGCAAAAGGGCAAGATCACCTGGCCCTGCGCATCATCAAGGTAGGCCAGGAGAACGGCGTGTTCGTGCTGGAGGACCGGCCTTTAGCCAGAGCCCTCTATGCGTCCTGTGAGGTGGATCGGGAGATCCCCGCAGAGTTCTACGGAGCCGTAGCGGAGATCCTGGTCTATATCTACAAGGCCAGCGGACGGGAGGATCTGTTCCGGTGACGGTCCCGTCATTATCCACACCCACGCCATAAAGTAGCTCCGGGAGGGTCCTGTCACAAAAGGAACCCCTGAAGAACGCCGGTCCTTGGCGAGGTCCCTCACGAGCCTAGTACCGCTGCGTTCTTCCCGGAGCGAGAGCGCGGTGACGTTGTGACAGGACCCTCCCGGAGCGGACCCTTGGCCAACCGGTGAAAAGTAACACGATCGCCCATAAGCTATTGATAGTGGATAGTTCGATATATTGACATATATTTAAGATAGATGGTCTGCCTGTCAGCGACCGGCAGACCATGATGGATGGAGTCTTTGCATGAAAAAGTTACTGAATTATTCCATAGTACTATTTGTACTGACCATTATCCTGCTGCTGATCATCCCGCTCCCGGTGGGGCTGGTGGATGTGGCGATCATCATCAATATGTCTCTCTCGATGATGATCCTGGTGATCACCATGACGATCAGGGAACCGCTGGAATTTTCCATATTCCCGTCATTGCTGCTGATCACCACCTTGTTCCGGCTGGGGATCAACGTATCCACCACCAGGAACATCTTATCCAACGGCGGCTCCTCGGGGCAGATCATCAAGGCGTTCGGTGACTTTGTGCTGCAGGGGAATGTGGTCGTCGGTCTGGTCATCTACCTGATCATCGTGTTGATGCAGTTCATCGTCATCACCAAAGGTGCAGAGCGTGTATCGGAGGTAGCGGCAAGGTTCACCCTGGACGCTATGCCCGGTAAGCAGATGGCGATCGACGCGGACTTGAACTCCGGCTTGATCAATGAGCAGGAGGCCAAGGTCCGCCGGGAGAAGATCCAGAGAGAAGCCGACTTCTACGGCTCTATGGATGGTGCTACGAAGATCGTCAAGGGCGATTCCGTCATGTCCCTGATCACCTCCGCGATCAACCTGATCGGCGGCGCGATCATCGGTATGGTCATGGGCGGCGCCAGCTTGGGCGAAGTGATGACCACATACTCCATCGCAACGGTGGGCGACGGCCTGGTAGGCCAGATCCCGTCCCTGCTGATCTCCACGGCTACGGGGATGATCGTGACCAGAGCCGTGTCCGAGGGCAGCTTGAACGAAGATATCTCCAAGCAGTTCATGGCCCAGCCGATCGCGATCATGATCAGCGGTGTGGTGGTGGCTGTGCTGACGGTGATCCCGGGGATGCCGGTGATCCCGCTGATGGTCATCTCCGGCGGATTGATCGGAGGAGGCTATTACCTTTCCAGAAGGCTCCAGGCCGAGCCGGCCCTGGCTACGGGCGGCGCTTTCGGCCCCACAGGCACCACCCTGCGCAATTTCTCCGGGGAGGAGCCGGGGGGGATGGAGCCTGGGATGGAGGAGGATGCCCAGGGGCCCAAGCCCTTGAGCGAGGAAGAATATTTCAAGGATGTGAACAATGTCTATACCCTCCTTGCCGTGGAGGCCATCGAGATGGAATTTGGCTACAGCCTGATCCCTCTGGTGGATGAATCGGTAGGCGGCAGGCTGATCAATCGGATCATCATCTTCAGACGGCAGTACGCGCAGGATATGGGCTTTGTGGTCCCCTCTATCCGTCTGCGGGACAGTTCCGGATTGAACACCAACCAATATTGTATCAAGATCAAGGGCGAGGAGGTGGCCAAGGGCGAGATCCTGATCGATTATTACCTGGCCTTAGAGCCGGAGAACCCGGAGAAGGTGATCGACGGGATCGAGACCATAGAGCCCGCCTACGGGATCCCCAGCCGCTGGATCAAGCCGGAGGACCGGGAGATGGCGGAGATCTATGGCTATACCGTGATCGACCCGCTGTCTGTGCTGGTCACCCATCTGTCCGAGGTGGTGAAGCAGCACGCCCACGAGCTGATCACCCGTCAGGAGGTCATCCATCTGGTGGAGAACGTCCGCAAGACCTCGCCGGAGCTGGTGGAGGAGGCATTCCCCAACCTGATCTCCTACAGCCTGTTCCAGAAGGTGCTCACCAGTCTGTTAAAGGAAGGTGTGCCCATCAAGGATATGGTGACGGTGATCGAGACCATGCTGGAGACGATCTCCGAGACGGGGCTCCCCGTCAAGGATGTGGACGGCATGATCGAAAACATCCGGACGGCCTTAAAAAGGACCATCACCCGTCTGTACTGCGAGGACGGCAGCATGAAGGTGATCACCTTAGACTCCGAGCTGGAGCGCACCATGGTAGGATGCTTGTCCAAGGGCGAGCGTGGCTATTACCTGGCCTTGAACCCCGACGTGCTGCAGAGCGTGATCAACCAGCTGACGGTCCAGCTAAAGAAGTTCAACAGTTTTTCCCAGACCCCGGTGGTCCTGACCTCACAGGTGATGCGCGTCCACTTTTACCGGCTGATCGACCAGTTCTATCCCAACGTCCGGGTCTTGTCCTTTAACGAGATCTCCAATAACGTGCAGATCCAGTCGATCGGCAGCCTGACTTTGGAGAACACGGGGAGGAAACGGGCCTGAGCATGAGGCTCAACGGACGCAGCCCGTCCGTGCCGGGCATGGGGCTCAACGGACGCAGCCCGGCCGTGCCAGGCATGGGCTCAACGGACGCAGCCCGGCCGTGCCAGGCATGGGCTCAACGGACGCAGCCTGGCTGTGCCGGGTATGAGGGCCAACGGACGCAGTCCGGCCGTGCCGGACATGGGGCTCAACGGACGCAGCCCGGATGTGTCAGGTAAGGGGATGTGAGCTGCAGGACTGTGTGACATGACGCAGGGGCAGGTCAGCGGCGTCACCCAGGATAGCAGGACTGAGCTGTATCATGCAAGATACAGGAAGAGAGAGAAGGGAGGGCAGATGGTGCAGTACGATCACTTGGAAGAAAAGACGAACGAAGAGCTTTTGGAGATGTACCGTCTGGAAGGGAAGCTGGAGGTCAAGCAGGCTCTCACGCTCCGTTATCTCTATATCGTGAAGACGATCGCGCTGCAGATGCGCAATATCTACGCAGGCTCCCTTCAGATGGAGGATATCATCAATGAAGGTGTGATCGCGATCATGAAAAGTATTGACAGATACGATCCTGAGCGAGATAATAAATTCGAGACTTTTGTGTCAAGGCGCATCCGGGGGATGATCATCGACCTGGTGCGCAAGAATGACTGGATGCCCCGGGATTTCCGCAAGCAGGCGAAGGCGCTGGAGGAGACCCAGATCGCCTTAGGCCGTTCCTTAGGCCGCCCGCCCACCGATGAGGAGATCGCGGGAGCCCTGGATCTGGATATCCGGAAGTATCGGAAGATCCAGCGGATGAGCGTGATGATGAACGTGCTCTCGCTGGATATGATCACCGATGACGAGGGGGAGCACCAGTCTATGCAGCTCTCCAGCGGGGACTTAGATTCTCAGCCGGAGAAAGCTTTTCTGCGGGGCGAATCCCGGCAGATGCTGGCGGCGGCGGTGGAGACTTTGAAGGAGAAGGAGAAGGTTGTGATCTCCCTCTACTATGTGGAGGAGCTGAACATGGGCCAGATCGCCCAGATCCTGGGTGTCAGCGAGCCCCGCATCTCCCAGATCCACAGTGCCGCTATACGGAAACTGAAGGCTTACATGAGTACATATATGTAAAGGAGGAGGTCAGGATGTATCAGGGATTTTACAATCTGACATCGGGCATGCTCACGCAGACCAGAAATCTGAATGTGATCAGTAATAACATGGTCAATATCCAGACCGCAGGCTACAAGCGGGATAAGATGGTCAGCACCACGTTCCAGGAAGAGATGCTCTATCGTACAGGAAAGCGCTATAAAGATAACAAAGAGCCCATGGCCACTACGTCAAAGATCCGGACCGCAGACAGGACATATGTCAATTATGAACAGGGGAGTTTTGATGTCACGGACGGGATCTATGATTTCGCGTTAGGCGGCGAGGGCTTTTTCTGCATCGATACGCCCACAGGGGTCCGCTATACCCGCAACGGCTCCTTCAGTGTGGACGACGAGGGCTATCTGACCCTCAACGGCATGGGCCGCGTCCAGGGCGTGGGCGGCCAGCCGATCCGGATCGATAATGAGGACTTCACGGTGGATAAGCTGGGCAATATCCGCGTGGTGGACCGTCCTTCAGGGGATGATGAAGACTACGGCGGCGGTGACGAGGAAGAGAGCAATGTCCGCCAGCTGGGTACCCTGCGTGTGGTGGATTTTGCCGACTATGAACAGCTGCATAAGGAAGACTACGGGATGTTCTCTACGGCCCAGGCGCCTCAGGAGGTGGAGCAGCCATCGATCCTGTGGGGTACCTTGGAAAAGTCCAATGTGGATATGGTAGAAGAGATGACCAACATGATCACCTCCCAGAGGGCCTTACAGAGTGCGGCCCAGGTGCTCAAGATGTATGACCAGGTCATGAGCAAGGCCGTGACGGATGTAGGGAGGCTGTAAAGTATAGTAGAAGAGCGCTGAGAAGGGAGCCCTCCCAAAAGAGGAGGGACCAGGAAGATCGCCAAAAGGGAGCGCCGAGAGAAGGGCGGACCTGCAAAGGGACCCAGAAAAAGGGCGGACCTGCAAAGGGAGCCGGAAGAGGGGTGGACCTGCAAAGGGGCCCCAAAAGAAAGGCGGACCCAAAGAGGCGGATCTAAGATAGCGCGAGGAGGATGGGATGTATCAGTCATTTTACACAGGCGCTTTAGGCGCCGGGACCTGTATGGCGAAGATGAGTGTGATCTCCAACAATATCGCCAATGTGAACAACTACGGATTTAAGCCTAAGACGGCCGCCTTTACCGATCTGATCCAGTTCAATCTGAACGACTCGGAGACCGCGGTGACCGAGCTGCAGTCGGGGGACGGCGTGCGGATGCAGAGGACCTACAGCAGCTATAATGTGGATGCCTTCCACACCACGAACCAGCCTCTGGATTTTGCTATCGCGGAGGATAATGCCTTTTTCATGGTGCGTGATCCGGCCACAAACCAGATCACCTACACCAGGAGCGGCCATTTCCACCGGGGCGAGTTAGGGGAGACCGGAGATGACGAGGAAGGCGGGAGCTTCTATCTGCTGACCGACGGCGGGAAGCTGGTCTTGGACCAGAACGGACAGCCCTTAAAGGCGGATACCCCGGATATCCAGCGCATCATCGAGATGATGCAGGAGGACTATGAGCCGGAGGAGGTGGACGAAGAGGAGGATGAGGAGGAGGACGAGGATGCCCCGAAGCTGAGCGTGTACACCTTTTCCAATCCCAGCCGTCTGTTAAGTGTAGGCGATAATGAGTTTGAAGCTCCGGAGGATATGCAGCCGATCCTGATCGAGAACGGCAATATCGTTCCCGGTGTATTGGAGGCCTCCGGCACGGATCTTGGCAAGGAGCTGGTCCGGATGATCGAATGTCAGCGTGCCTATTCCTATGCATTGAAGATGGTGGTCACGGCAGACGAGGTCGAGAGTACCATAAATGGATTGAGAGGCTGATAAGGACCCCTTTTGCGGCGTTCGATGAGAGAATGTGAGGATAGAAGATGGCCAAGAGATTGACAAGTTATGAAGACATGAACCTTCTGGAGCTGGATGTGATGAAGGAGATCAGCAGCATCGGTACCAGCCATGCGGCTACGGCTCTTTCCAAGCTCCTCCAGAAGGAGGTGCGGATCAGCATCCCGGATGTGAGCATCCTGGGGTTTGACGAGACCGTGTCCCGGATGGGGGAGATCGAGGAGCTGGTGGCCGCTACCCTGGTCCAGATGTCCAATGAAGTGAGCGGACTGATGCTGTTCATCTTTAAGCTGGACCTGGCTAATGCCATCCTGGGCAAATTGATCGACCAGCGCTATGCATCCTTTGAGGATATGGATGAGATGGCCTATTCGGCCCTGGAGGAGATCGGCAACATCATCATCTGCTCCTATGTGAACGCCTTCACCCAGCTGGTAGGCGTAGAGATCGATCTGTCCGTCCCCAGCTCCACGGTGAACATGCTGGGCGGGATCCTGACGGTCCCCATGGCAGAGTATGGATATGAGACAGACAAACTGATGTATATCAACGCAGAATTCATCATGGATGGTGAGAAGCTGTCCGACGGGCTGTTGATGCTCCCTGACATAGGGTCCCTCAACAGTATCTTAGAGAAACTAGGTGTTTCATAATGGCAAGTGCATCTTTAAAGGTAGGTATCGGCGATATGAAATTTGCCAGGGGGGATAGTGAGATCATCACGTATGCCCTTGGCTCATGTATCGGGATCACATTTTACGATCCTGCTATCAAGCTGGGCGCCCTCCTGCACATCATGCTCCCTGTAAGGACCGATCCGAAGGATCCTAAGGTCTTTAAGTATGCGGATGCGGGTATCAAAGAGACGGTCCGGAAGCTTACCGCTTTCGGCATGGTAAAGAGCCGGACCATCGTGAAGATCGCAGGCGGCGCTAAGATGTTCGAGATGAAAGGGAGCGCGGATTTCGGGAATATCGGCCAGCGGAACGCGGCCATGGTCAAGAAGATCCTGGCCGAGGAAAGACTGCGCATCTCGGCTGAAGATACAGGCGGTGCTTACGCCAGGACGATGCTGATCAACGTGGCTAATGGCGACGTCGTGATCCGTACGGTAGGGAAACCAGAAAAGCATCTGTAGGGCGGGGCATCATGCTGCCGGGGCATCTGGGGGGATATGAGGTCCAGAAAGCGGATGTGTATCTTGTAGAGTCACAGGCTGTTGAAGGGGCATGTCCTGTACGATGTACAGAGAGTGATCAAGTGGTCGCGTATCAGACAGGCCGCAGGCTGCAGATAGATCGCGAGAGGGAGTCCAGGGTATCCGGATATCCGCGCGAGGAGAGAAGAGAGAGGGAGAGGAGAGAGCATGAAAGTGGATAAAGAGAAAGAGGGGATCCTCCTTGAATCGGGAACAAATGAGATCGAGATCATGAAGTTCACGATCCAGGGAGAATTCTATGGGATCAACGTAGCGAAGGTCAAGGAGATCATGATGGCCGCAAAGGTCAAGGCTATGCCACATGCTCATCCGGCAGTCGAAGGGATCTTCAAACCCCGCGATACCCTGATCACGGTCATCGACTTAGGCTATTATCTGACAAATGAGTATCTGGAGCATGGAGGCAGGGATCTGTTCATCGTCACCAACTTTAATAAGATGACGGTGGCCTTCCGTGTACAGAGCATCGAGGGCATCAGCCGTATCTCCTGGAAGGACATCCATAAGCCCGATAAGACCCTGACCCATGGGGAGGAGGGCGTAGCCACCGGGATCGCCCAGTGTGCAGGCGAGCTGGTCACGATCCTGGACTTCGAGGCGATCGTGGCAGAGATCGCGCCGGAGACCAGCATCCAGATGTCCGAGGTAGAGCAGCTGGGCGATCGTTCTCTCTGCAACGATCCGCTGGTGATCGCAGAGGACTCCATCCTCCTGCAGAAGATGATCAATGACGCGCTGGAGAGAGCGGGCTTTACCAACATCAAGAACTTTAATAATGGCCAGGAGGCCTGGGACTACCTGAAAGCGATCCATCAGGATTCCGACCTCTATGACAAAGTGAACCTGGTCGTCACGGATATCGAGATGCCGGTGATGGACGGCCACCGCCTGACCAAGCTGGTCAAGGACGATCCCAGGCTCAAGAATATCCCGGTGGTCATCTTCTCCTCGCTGATCAACGAGCAGATGCGCATCAAAGGCGAATCTCTGGGCGCGGATGAACAGCTGACCAAGCCGGAGATCGGCAATCTGGTCCATGTGATCGACACGCTCCTGAGCCGGTTCCATGCGAAGGTCGATGGGATCGAAGGGTAGATTGATACCCCGCTGCTTGCAGCGGGGTCTTTGATCTTGTGAGCGATCAGCCTGCTCTGCATGTCTTCGGCGAAGTGCCAGCTTGCAGCGGGAGGGATCAGCTTGCGCGATGGGATGTGCACAGAAGGGAAGGAGAGAAAGCTATGAAAAAAGAGATCGTGGGCGCAGCCTGCGCCCTTGCGGCCGCTGTGGCGGCCATCGCATCCTTCCCGGCCCACGCGGCCGCAGGCTGGGAGATGTCGGAGGACGGGAAGCACTGGATGTATTATGATGACTGGGATGAGCCCATGACCGACACCTGGATCGAGCTGGAGGGGAAGACCTACTACCTGGATACCAAGGGCTACATGAAGACCGGATGGGTGACGGATAAGGAGAGCGGAAATAAATACTATATGGGCGAGGACGGCGCCATGTGCTACAATATGTTCGCTCCTAACGGCAGCTATGTAGGGCATGACGGCGCACAGGTGGCTTCCTATGACAAATACCGGAAGGCGGTAAAGTCGGAGGTGTCGAAGGCGGCGAAAAAGTCCGGGAAGGCCGGAAAGAAGAAGTCCGGCGGCGCACAGAACAGCTTTGGCTCCTCTGGCAGTCCTGCCGGTACAGGCGGCGTACAGACCCAGTCGTACTTCGCTCTGACCGACTTAAACCAGGACGGCTACCGCGATCTGGTGGTCATGGAAGGCCCTGCGGAGGCCGCTGGCGGTTTTTTCGGCTCGGCAGGCAGCATGTATCCGGCTGTGGGGGTCGGGAACGGCTATACGGGCGCTGCTGGCGCTGGAGCCGGGAATGTCTATACGGGAACTGCTGGTGTCGGGGCTGCGGATGTTCAGAATGCCAGCGACACAGCCTGGTCCCTGGGCGGCCGCCTTTTAGAGGTGGCGGTCTGGAGCCCTGAGGAAGAGAGATTCCAGCTGTCCGCCGAATTTGACTCTTCGGATACAGAGCAGCACAGCACGCTGTACCGGGACCCGGACGGTGGCGGTGTCTGGCTGGAGATCGCCGACAGGAACGGGGACCTGCGCTTCTTCCAGATGGAATACGATTCCACAGTCTTTGAGAACGTCTGGAGCTTTACCATGGACTTAGACGACTGGGGCGGCGCCGTATACCGCATGAACGGCGATGAGGAGGACCGGAGCGTCTGGGAGCAGTTCATCGCCCAGGCAAGGTCACGCCGGGGGAACACCCCTGTGACCGGTTACCTGCCCGCCACCGACGATAACCTGGCTGCCCAGGTGGACTTGCTGCTGACGGAAGAAGAAGGGAAGATGTGGTAGGAAAGGGCCTTGTGCAGCTCTCGCGCGGACATCGCACGGTAATGGGGAGATGCAGGAGTCCTAACGGGGAGATGCAGGAGTCCATAGAAAATAGAAATAAGATATCGTAGAAATAGAGATCCTACAGAGAAGTAAAGAGCGGCCGCATAAAGCACCAGACCTACAGTACTTTATGCGACCGCTTTTTTATGACCGATCAGTTATATTTATTGTATATCTGCCCTCTATTACCGGCATCGATGACGAGAACGATCAACTTTTCATTGTTGACAGTATAGATGACCCTATAGTCACCAACACGTAAGCGGTACATCCCTTTGCTTCTTTGGCCTTTTAGCTGCTTGATATCATTTCCGTCCGGCAATCGATAGATCGCCTTTAAGACTCGTTCCTTCTCAGGCTTCGGAAGTTTCATGATAAATTTCTCGGCCAGCTTCTCAATGATGATCGTATATCTCAAAGCACTATCCCTTCCCGTTCAGCCAGTTCCTCGATCCTGATCCCCTCATGCTTTTCAGGATCAGGATCATTTAGATAGTCATCAACTAGTTTTTCACAGTACAGATCGTCCTCGATCTCGTCATCAAATTGCATCCCCTGAAGGAATAGCAGGAGGTTACTGACCTTATATCCCGGCAATCGGTCAATGATCTGTTTTGCTAATTCTCGTTCATGCATTTTGTGCCTCCTTGCCTGTCTCATGCAGCTTGGCCTGATCCAATGGAGTGGAACTTCATAGCTTATGCCGCGGACTCTCCCGGACCTTATTGCAGGCCTTGATCAGCTCGGTCAGCATGAAGATCTTATACTTGCTCTCATAGTAGCTGAGTATCGGAGAGAGGGAATCCTTCCGTGTGACCACATATTTGGAAGGAAGGCCGGTGAGGGCCAACGCGCACACATCTGCCGTACACTTCTTGCATTTGCAGACATTGTACTGTTCCTGGAAGCTGGCTACATCCTGGCGGAGCATCAGCTGCTCCATCACGTTCACAAAGCGGTACTCGCCGGTCTGCAGGTTGCTGCTGATCTGACTCTTGGGGATGATCGCGTGATGGGTCTGCCCTACCGGGATCACTGGCGGGCTCATCCCATCCATCCTGGCAGGCTCGCCCGCCGCATCCGCCGCCTGCCCGTTCCCGGCCGTCCCGGCCCCACCGGCTCCTGTACCCGTGGCTCCACCGACCCCGGCAGCCATGTTCCCGGCAGTTGCTCCTGCAGCCGCGTTCCCTGCAACTGCTCCTGTAGCCATGTTCCCTGCAGCGGCATCCTCCGTCACTGACTGGCCTGAGGCGTTCCCCGCTGCTCGTCCGGCAGCATCAGCGCTCATGTCCCCGGCACTGGCGGCGTTCCCGGCTGCTGCCTGTCCGCTCCTGCCCTGTGTATCATCCTTCAGCTCCTTCGAAAGATTGCTCAAGATCTCCTGGGATAAGCGATCGTTCAGGCTGCCTTCATCCACCACCGTGACCTTCGAGGCGGCGGGATGGGCCTGGGCCTCACCGGCCTTTTCCTGGGCAGGTCCGCCTGCGGGAGAGGGGGCCGCCCCGCTCCCATTCGCCGGGGTCTCTACCTCGGGAGAAGCGCCATTGGTCAAGAGATCCATGACGTGTGAAGTCTTATTCGTTTTTTTAGCCATTTTGTGTTACCTCCTTTAAATGGATATCCGGCGCGATCTCGTCAAGAAAAGCCAGATAATCCTTCACCGCTGACGAGCGGGGATTGTATGAGAAAATGCTCTCGCCATGAGCTGGGGCCTCTGCTACCGCGACCCCGGAGCGGATCTTTGTCTGGAATACCTTTGTGTTGATCTGACTGGCCAGCTGCTGGGCCATCTCCAGTACATCCCGGGAGAGAAGGGTACGCCCGTTGAAGCGGTTCAGCAGGATCCCCAGGACCTTTAGATCAGGGTTCACCCGTTCCTGGACCGACTCGATCGTCTCCTTTAGCTGGGCGAGGCCTACCAGGCTCAGGATATCCGACGCCATAGGGATGATCAGGAAATCCGAGACCGAATATGCATTGACCGTCAACAGGTTCAAGGCGGGCGGTGTGTCGATGACCACATAATCATACTGGTCCACGATCGGCGCGATCGCGTTCTTCAAGATATATTCCCGGTCCGTCTGCACCCTTTCGAACCCGTTGCTGCTAAGGGAGATGTCGGAGATCAGCAGATCGCCGTACTCGCTCTTAAAAAGCGCCTCCTGGGCCGGGACTGTGCCGTTGAGCACATCCAGCACCGTGTAGCGGTGATCGTTGCCCGAGCCAAGGCAGAAGCCTAAGTTCCCCTGGGGATCCAGATCTATCCCTAAGACCTTCTTGCCTGCCAGGGCGATCCCGGAGGCCAATGCTGCGGATGTAGTGGTCTTGCCCACGCCGCCCTTCTGGTTTGAAACTGTGATGATAGTAGACAAAGCTGTACCTCCAATTGCAAAAAGTAAAAATGATTTTTTCAGATATTATCTTTATTATATAATATGTCGATAAATAAGTATAGATTAAAAAATGATTTTTTTCAAGGTATTTACAGTATGGGCTGCGGCCCGTGCGTGCACAGGATCGGCATCGATCAGTATCCGTCCGTATCTCTCAGTATCGATCTGGATGGGAGCTGGCCGCCCTTGTCCGGGCAGGGAGACCTGCCGGATGAGAGCGGAAGATGCACAAGATCAGATCCTGACAGGATAAGGACCGACAGCAGAAGGAGCTGCGACGGGCGGTCCTCAAGCTGATACATGTGCGGACTACAGCCTGTATGCTGAAAGAAAGGAGATAAAGACATTGGCAAGTTTATCATCAACTTCCGTATCCAGCTCGACCAGCAGTCTGGGTAATACATCCTTACGAGGCTTCGGCGGTATGGCTTCCGGCATCGACCGTGATTCCATCGTCGAGCAGATGACCCTGGGTACCAGGACCAAGATCGCCAACCAGCAGAAGCAGTACACCAAGCTCCAGTGGAAGCAGGAGGCATACCGGAGCTTGAGCGATAAGATCATCGACTGGCAGGATAAGTATTCCAGCTATTCCTCCTCCAGCAGTTTGAAGGATGCCTACACCTTTGCGCGGAATGTGATCACCTTACATGGGAAAGAGGAGTCCACCAAGTTCGTCAAGGCCACGGGGACGTCCCAGTTTGTGGATAATGTGGCGATCACTGGGGTGAAGCAGCTGGCGACCTCATCGGTGCAGCAGTCGGGCAAGCATGTGAGCACTACAGGACTGCAGACCGGGCTGAAAGACCTGGGGCAGGCCTTTTATTCCTCCAATCTGGAAGGCACGAAGCTTACTTTCGGTACAGAATCCTTTAAAGATGGTAAGTTTGCAGGTTATGTGAATACGGTGAGTTTCACATTACCCGGCAGCTATACGGTCAAAAATGCAGATGGCACCACGACCACAAAGACCATCGATTATTGCCCTACGAAGGAAGATGGGACCTTAGATGAAGCTAAGATGGCGGAGATCGCGGACCATCTGACGAAGGCCCTGCAGGAAGCTGACCTCAAATCCGGCGAGGTCAACATATCTGAGCATTTCAGCTTTGAATATGATGCTGGAGCACAGAGGATCGTACTCAAAGATGATGGAGAGCTCGCTAAAAATAACATCAAGCTGGATCATCTTTCCTCCGCTCTGGATGCTTTAGGTTATAATACCCCTCAGGTGGATGACGACACGAAGGGAAAAGGGATCGATCTGACTGAAGCGAATCTGAAGAGCCTTGAGAAAAACGAGACGTTTGCAGAAAGCGCGATCGCCACATCGAACGCGATGGATTTCATGACCGGGAAAAAGCTCACCTTCAAATATGACGGCAGCCAGAAGGATATCACCATGATCACCGATGCGGAAAAGGAGATCATGAAAGATCCGGCGAAGCTGGAAGAGGCGCTCAAAAAGCAGATGGGCAATGCATTTGATGCATTGACGGATAAGAGCGACAAGGCACTGCAGATGGAATATCTGAAGAACAACCTCCAGAAGCGTCTTGACCAGGCCTTTGGACAGGGTGCTGTCACAGCAGAGGTAGGCACGGAAGGTCTGACCTTTAAGACAAAGGATGATTCCACCGTTTCCGTCACTTCCAATGACAATGATCTGTTGCGGAACTTAAAGCTCCAGAATGGCGCTTCCAGCAAGGTGAACATAAACGGTACTTTGAACCAGGCGGCGATCGGAGGGAACTATGGCGCGGACGATCCCTTAGACCTTGAGATCAACGGTGTCAAGATCGAAGGCCTTACAGGCAAGAGTACGATCAGTGATATCCTGTCAAAGATCAACGCCAATAAGGAAGTCGGTGTGAAGGCCACATACGTGGAGTCCACAGGCAGGTTCATGCTGGTATCCTCTGAGACTGGGGCAGGGAGGCAGATCACTCTGGATTCAGACTTGGCCAAAGATCTTTTCGGCGAGAAAGATGCCGCTGGGAATTATCAGCCAGGCGGTTTTACAGAGGGACAGAACGCCATCATCGATGTCAGCTATGGTAATGGCACGACGGTCACGCTGAACCGGTCCTCTAATACATTTGATCTGGAGGGCTTGAACGTCACGGTGTCCGGTGTGTTCGGCGGTGAGTGGATCAGCGGGGACGATCTTTCCGGGAAGACAGTAACAGAGCTTGAAGCGAAATATGGAAAAGATAATGTCGTGATGAACGAGGATGGTACGGTTGCAAAGGTTTGGAACGCTAATTCGTCTGCTGCCGTTACCTTCAGCGCCAAAGCCGACGTAGACGGCGTGACCGAGAAGGTCAAGAGTTTCATCGAGGACTTCAACGCCCTGGTCACGGAGATCAATAAGCAGGTCACCACTCGTCCGGACAGCGACTACGAGCCGCTGACCAATGAGCAGAAGGATGAGATGGATGAGACCTCCATCGAGAACTGGGAGAAGAAAGCTAAGGAAGGCCTCCTGTATGGTGATTCCACGATCCGTGACTTGAGTACAGATGTTCAGAGCATCTTCGTCAAGATGATGAACAACGGGGCCAGCTATGAGGACTTAAAGAAGATCGGGATCACCTACTCCGAGGACTACACCGACGGCGGTACCTTGGTCTTTGACGAGGCTACCTTCCGTTCCGCTATGGAGAGCGACCCAGATCTGGTGTCCAACATCTTCACCGGCGGCGGGGATGTATCCAAGGGGATGATCGATACGATCTATGATACCTTGTCTCCCTACGCGACCCGGTACGCATCGGATAACAACGGGAAGTCCTATGGCTCCCTGATCGATATCGCAGGTTCCGAAAAGAAGCCGACCACGCTGATCAAGAACCAGATCTACGAACAGCTCAAGCAGATGCAGGAGACGATCGACAGCTTAAAGGATCGGTTATCCACAGAAGAGCAGCGTTATATCAATCAGTTCACGACCATGGAGACCTTGATCAATAAGTTCAACACCCAGTCCAGTTATCTTTCTCAGCTGACCGGCTGATCCGTGAGCCACTGTCAGAGACCATCCGCTGGTCCTCAGCTCATATAAAGGATCTATCTTGGGGAAGCATCTGGGGGAAGCGCCGCTGCCGTCTTGGCATGGCAGAGAGTTTCTGTAAGCCTGAAAAGGCAGCGGCATCCTCCAGGCGTATTTTGTTGGACCTGGAAGCTGTATCCAGAGAAAGATAAGAAAGAGACAAGGAGACCGATCATTTGCCGATCTTATCGGCATATGCAGCCGAATGGCTGGATGAACACATTATAGTTAGGAAGGGATCAGATGAACGGATATAGTCAGTATAAGGAAAAAAGCATTTATTCTATGTCAGGGCCGGAGCTGTTGCTGCTCCTGTTTGATGAGACGATCAAGCGTCTGACGAGGGCAGAACAGTCTCTGAAAGACGGAAATTATGATGATTTTGAGGATTGTCTGAGAAGGGTGACCAGGATCGTCCGCTACCTGATCGACATCCTGGATATGCAGTATCCGATCAGCTGGGATCTTCGCCGGATCTACGATTACCTGATCTACGATCTTGGCCTGGTCAGAGCGGGGAGAGAGCGGCGGTTCGATGAGATCGGGCGTATCCGCCATATCCTTTCTGAGCTCCGGGAGGCCTTTGAGGGCGCCAGCAAGAAGGTGAACGATACCCATATGGTACGGGAGAATGCCGTGAGAGGGTAGAGAAAGGTTGGCATAGATGGCATTAGATATGACGATGGTCATGCGTCTCCTGCAGAGGAAGTGCAGCTCGGTCCGGGAATTGAGCAGGCTGACGAAGGAGCTAGAGGAGACATTTGCCCGCAATGACGAGATTTCAGCATCCCTTCTCCTCCAGATGCGGCAGGAAGAGCTGGGCAAGATCGATGAATGTATGGAACAGATCTGGGAGATGGGAAAGGATGACCAGGTAGTAAGCGAAAAGCTTCGCTGGCTGGTCTTGGCTGACCCGTCCGGGGCTGTGGGGGAGAGCTTTGAAGAGAAGAAGATCTTCGAGATCCGCAAAAAGACCCAGGCTCTGTTAGAAGAGTTAAAGACCAGCGACCAGCAGCTGAACAAGAGATTATCCGCCAGGAAGTCCCATTATAAGGCTGAGGTCGTGTAAAGAGAAGACTGGAAAGAAAAGGGTGAAGGAACAGCTGTTCACCCTCTTTGTGTTTGGTCCTTTCAGATACAAGTGAGCTTGTGCTGGAAAGGCATGGTGCAGAATATGAATCGATTATTATTTGAGGGACGTACCCTGGTGGGGATCGTAGCTTCGATCATCCGTCAGGATGCTCTGCATATCGTATTTAAACGTTTGGATTGGGAGCGGATGTTCCGCCTGGCGGATTACCACAAGGTGGCGAATATAGTCTACCTGGGTGTATTGGGCCATCGGGACGCTCTCCCGGAAAGATGGCACAGCCGCTTTTTTGAACGATATCAGGAATCGCTCCAGTTTGGGGAGCATTGCCGAGATTCGATCAAAGAGGTGCTGACCTGGCTGGACATGCGGGAGATCTCCTGTACGATCCTCACGTCAGAGTTTGTCCGGGATTACTACCAGATCGCGGAAGCTGCGGAGAACAGTCCGGTCCAGATCTTATTGGATGAAGAGAATTACTTCCTGGCTAAGGGCTATCTGATCGATCTTGGGTATGAGATCGATACGAAGTATAAGGGAGCAGGAGAGCAGCTGAACAAGGTGTCCAGCATATCGGTCATCTTATATAAAAGCTTTCCCTTCCGCACAGGAAGATATGAGAAGAATATGACAAGGCTCTTAGAGACGGCTTTTATCAAAGAACCTTATGAAAATATCATGATGCTTCCGCCAGAGAGCGAATTTATCTATCGGATGGCGGGGGCTGCTTATCGTTATGTGACCGATGAGCTCACGCTCCGCGAGGTATTGGACCTTCTGCTCTGCCATAAAGCCTGGCGGAACCAGATCAATATGGAAGCTGTCTGGAAACGTCTGGATGACTTCCAGATCAGAGGCCTGGCGGAGAACATCCTGCGGATCGCCTACATGTGGTTTGGCGATAAAAAGGATAATTATTTCGCCGATAAGCCGGTGGAGGATATGGCAGTCTATGACGTCCTGGAGGAAAGGCTCCTTTCCAAAGGGATCCTCAACCATGAGAACGACATAGAAGCCATCCGTCTCCAGAAGCTGATCCAGAAGGAGATCGATAAGGAGAAGAAGAAGGAAGGGCGGGAGATCCTGGGCGAGAAGATCGGGGAGTATTTCCGGGGAGTCCGCAAGAAGCTCCGGTGGGCCTTCCCCGACTATCACTACATGTCCTCCATCTACCCGATCGTCGAAAAGATCCCTATCCTGTTGCCGGTGTTCTGGGTGATCAGGGGGGTGCGGATATTGGTGTCGTGATGACCGAAGGATATAAAAGGACAGACCAACATTTTGGATATTGGTCTGTCCTTTTCAGTAGTAAGCATAGCCCTATTGAGTTTTAGTCTCCTCCTTGCTTGTTCACGTCTTTTTCTGCTTCAACGCAGTCTGCAGGGACAGCAGGGAACCGATATCCGGAGCTGACGCGGTCTTGTTCGCCTGCTCGGCTTCCGTGAGCTCTTCTCTGAGGATGGAGATCTGTCTGGGGGCGTCTATAGCCAGGCGCACACCGTCTGCTGCACATTCGATGACCGTGATGCGGATGTTCTCTCCGATCAGGACACTCTCATTTTTTTTACGTCTAAGAATCAGCATTTAACCACTTCCTATTCTGGATCTGGAACGCTTGCCTGGTCAACGATCGATGGAAAAGAACGTAGCTTATGACGGTACTCGTAGTGGGAATTGGCCAGGATGACCTGGATCCCATGGCGTGTCTCTGGATTGATGACCAGAGGACACTTTAAGTTGACCGTGTTTTCCATGTAATCGGTCTGTACCACACAGATCACATAATAAGAAAGTTCTTCGCTATCCTTGGCTCCCAGGCAGGAAAGCTCCTCCGGGGTCAGTACAGGGGAATAATCGGGGCAAAGTGCGAAAGGATCGAACAGCACAAATGCCACGGAGGTGTCCTCCACTGACAGCATCAAAAGGATGGAATCATCGTCATCGTTCATCCGCAGGAGAAGATAGCGGGTCAGCTTTGGAAAACCGAAGATCCCATCCCGAAATACCAGCAGATCGTTCTCTTCATATTCGACTGTACCATAATCACTTTGTATCGTCATTTTGATCAAACTCCTATTAAGATCGGTTCATATCCTCATGTGAATAAGTTCAGGGATCCGCCAACTTCGCCAGCGCTGGGCGGGACATAGTTAAAACCGCCAAGATATTCTACATGGACCTGTGGACGCTGGGTGATGATCGTCATGACCATGGGCGGGAGGTAGGTAAGATCCCCCCGGGCTACCCGCATCTCAAAAGCGCCCCGTTCCGTGGTGTAAGAAGAACTGGTCTCTACGGACACATCTTGTATCTCCGCAGAATAGGAGGTCCCGGCCGTTGATAAGGGGGCAGTGGACGCAGTAGACGCTGCTGCCGCCATCGTCTCGTTCAGCACGGCCTCTGTGCCTACGGTCATCCCGCTGGGCATATTAGCCAGCATGGACTTCGAAGGTGCCAGATCCGCCATGGACGGCTGCGGAGCAGGGGCCGACTGGGCCACTGGACGAGCAGCCGGACGCGGTGCCCTGTGCTGGACGGCAGGCTGCTGTGGCTGAGTGGGCGATTGGGTACGGGAGACCTGGCCTTTGGCAAAAGCACGGTTGATCCGCTGGATATCCTCCACCGGCATAGAGCCCGCCCCGCTGGAGTAACTGCGATGGAATGACATGCGGCGGGCCAGAGCCTTCCTTCTCTCTATATCCGCCGAACCGGAGCTCACTAACCGGGCACCCTGGGACATGCGTACCATCTGGATCGGTTCGGATGTGATCTTAATGAGCAATTCCATAGATGCATCTCCTTTCTGTATGTTGATCTTCATTTCGCAGGCTAAGGAAACTGCGGGACTCCAAACTAACGCATGAAGTCAAAAAGTGAGGAGGACATGAGCTGCGCGCCAAGCTTGAGAGAGGCGCTGTAGGAATACTGGTTCTCCCACATATCGATGATCGATTCGTAGGCGTCAGCGCCCATGATATCGGTATACTGTTCCTTCAAGTTATCGCTGAGCTTGTTAAGACTGTCATAGGTAGTCTCCATCAGCTTATATTTATTGCCCAGATCAGAGTAGACAGTACTGATGTGGTGCTCTGTCATGGTCATCTCGCCAAGGACACGCCCCAGGATCTCATCTAATTTAGCCGCGTCCTTTGTGGCATCATCGGTGCCGTATTTGTCAATGGCTTGCTTTGCCTGACCGATCACGCCTAATGCGCTGTTGTTCAGATAGTCCAGGATGCCTTTACCGTCCTTATCTGAATAGACACCGTTGGTAGTGCTCGCTTTGACCGCGTCTGAAGAGATGCCGGTCAAAAGGTTCAGGCCGCCGGTAAAGGTGTCCAGGAGCGTATCCTGGTCACGGATCGTGCCGTAACCGATATCGATACGACCTTGCTCGGACATAGCTTTTGTAAGGAGTGCCTCTGGGTCGTTAGGAAGTCCGGTTAAAGAGGTTGTGTTAATGCCTGGCCCAGATACACCCTTAGCACTATATGCATATTGTCCGGGATTCGTGGGCGATTCCTCTAAGGTCATTTCGATAACCGTGGCTTCCTCTTCGCCTGGAAAGATATGGCTGAAGGTGAGCGTGGTCCCATCCGCGCTGAGCGAGAATGGCGGAGTGGCAAGATCGTTCCCTCCGTACACATAAAAGTCCTGATATTGTACATTTAAACTGTTGACGATCTCGTGCTGCATCTGGAGGAGATCGGCACTCAATGTATCTAGAGCGGTGCCGGTGGTGGTCCCGGTGCGGGCGCGCATCACGATCGTCCTGGCGCCGCCCTCTCTGGTAAGGACCTGTTGGATGTCGCGAGCGCCTAATTCCTGTTGGTAGATCCGGTTCTGGACATCCTTGATCAGGGCAGCTTTGCTCTTTACATCCAGGAACTGGTTATCGATCTTCTTCCCCTGGTAGTAGGAGATAGGGGAATCGGCGGCAGACTCATAGGCCGCTCCGGTGGAGATCTTATTAAAGCTCTTATTTAAACGAGAATGTACAGTATTCGTCGATGAGGTGAAATTCCGGTACATCATAGAGTTTGTTACACGCATTTGGTTACCTCCGTGAAAAGTTATTGGCTAAAGGTCATCCCTTACCATTAGCGTCCGACCACGCCAGTATTGTTGATCAGGATATCCAGGGCCTGATCTAATGTGGTCATCAAACGGGATGCCGCGCTGTAGGCGGACATGTACATCATCATATTTGAGGCCTCTTCATCCAGGCTGACCCCGGATACGGAATCACGGGAATTCTGGATCCCGTTCAGCACGGTCATATTGGTTTTTAAGTAGGCCTGGTTGTTGTATGAATCATTGGCCAGGGTGGTAGCGATATGGTTGGCATAATTTGCAAAGGAATTATTTTTTAAGTCCAGATCCTTAAACAGGTCCTGCATAGCCGTGTTCATGTTGGTATAAGGGTAAGTGGCCCGCAGAGCCTCCGCCATGATCAATACGGTATCGTTCTGGTTCCCTTCGCCGCCTGGAGCGGTGATCGCGGTGCCGATCCCGATATTGCCGCTGACCCAATCATCATTGATCCCGATGTTCGCGGCAGTGATGTCGGTGTTCGCCGGATCTTTACTCTTTAACAGGTCATAAGTACCTGTCGGAGTACCGTTCTCTCGGTTCCCTAAGGCATTTATCTGGTTCATGACCTTGGCAAAACTCTTAGCCAGAGTATCGATCTCGTCCCGATAATATTCATAACCGCGGACCGTATCATGACCAGCCACAGTCTTTCCGCGCTTCCAGATCATATCAAGGGTGGACTGGATCGAGGTGGTGTCACTGGCGAAGTGGTTAGCATCGGTCGTGTTGGGGACCGGGTTCCCGTTAGCATCAAGGGTGTAGGGAGCGGCAAAAGTGACGGTTTCAGGATTCTTTTCGCCGCCGGAGCCGCTGGCCGTATGGGTGAACCCGACAAAGTTCAGTTTGATCCCGGCAAGGGCGGTGGTATCATTGCTGAGGTCGATCGTACCGGCAGGAGCGTTCCCGTCTTTATCGGTGGTGATCGTATCCCCTCCGGAAGTGAGCTGGAGAAAACCGTAGTTTTCATTACCCTCGCCCACAGTACCTTCTACCAGAGTGAGCCGCTGTGTCTTACCCGCCGCATCCTGATAGACCATATCCACCCGCAGATCGTCTGGCCAGTCTTTTTTCCCGATGATATTTCCTTTTGAATCATACTCATACTGGGTTGGCTCCGGATCGGTGGTGCCGTCCTGATCCCTATCCTTATAATAGGTGACCTCGATCGGGATGTAGCTGGAGAGCTCATCTAAGAGCAGGTTCCGCTCATCCATGAGCTCTAATGCTTCCTGCCCGTAGATCTGCGAATGTTTGATCTGACGGTTTAAGTTGCCGATCTGGCGGAGCAGATCGTTCACCTGCTGCACCATACCCTGTTCATTGGTGCCGGTCCCATCCAGTTTCGAATATTCTACCCGCTCGGCTTCGTCGATCTGGCGGGAGGCATCGTTCAACAGATTGGTCAGAGCCTGCATCCTGGTGCGTAGCTCCGCCTCATAGATCGGATCGTTCACCTTAGGGGAATCGGCCATGTTCACCAGGGTAGCCAGGATATCGGAAAAAGCGCCCTGGAACCCCTTTACCGCAGATTCATCAAAGATATCGGACAGACGGTCCAGAGATGCCTGCATCTGATCCGTATACCCGGACTTCACCATCTGGTTCCGATACTGGATATCCAGATAGGGATCGCGGATCTGGACCACCTTATCCATATGCACACCAAAACCCACCACGCGGTCGTTCCCGCTCATGTAGTGGGAGATGGGGTTGGTGTAATTTAAGCTGGATGTCTGCAGCTGCTGCCGGGTATAGCCCGGGGTGTTCATGTTCGCTAAGTTCTGGCCTGTGATATCCAGCCGCTTCTGGTTCGCCTGTAGGGCGGAGAGGGCGGTGGAGTATCCGGCAAAGGTTGCTCTTACCATATGTGTTATCCTCCGATGATCTGGTTTTGTGTTCGCTTCCTTGCATATCGCATCATTTTGATGTTCCGACTATAGTTTCTATGAGACACTATGAGACCATTGTATCTATAGCATATATAAGATATGAGCATACATGCGCTCTCGAGCGGTCATGCTCACACGATCGGCATAGCATCTGGGATAGCCTCTCGGTCTCCAGATCAGACATATCGATCCTTCATCTTCGAATGAGAGGGGGCGCCCAGATCCACCTTCCCTCCGCTGTCATATCCGCTGCCTCCCTGGAGGGCGATCAGCCGCTCCAGCTCGTGGACGCGGACACGGATGATCTGATCTGCTGCGCCCTTGGCCTGTGTGAGCTGTGTGAGCTGCTGCTCCAGAGCCGTGAACAGCGGGGTCAGCCGTTCCTTCTGGTCAGGGTCTGCTTTTTCCAAGACCTGGCGGAAGGTGAGGCCATCCCACCCCAGGATCTTCATCTGCTTGATCCGGTGCTGCTCGAAGCCGCGGAGCTTTAAGATATATGCCTGCTCATCCTGGATGCAGTCGTCCAGGACATGATGCTGCTTCTGGGACGCGGCGTCTGCCTTAGCTCGCTCGATCCGGGTCAGGTCGCCGGCGAGCGTGGTAAGATCCTTGATCACGGTGATGAACCCGTCCAAGGCCTCCTGTAACTGTGTCGATCGGTCCATAAAGGGTTCGGGGCTCCTTTCTCCTAAAATGTATAGCCTACTGTCTGGACAGTCGCTCAGCCCAGCCCTAAGAGCCGTCCGGCGATCTTCTGGGCATCAGGCTGGTAGGTGCCGTTGGCGACCCTGCTGCCTAATTCCTTTACCCGCTCCGAACTGACGCCATCGCTCATCTGCGCAGTGGCTTTCCGTGCCAAGAGCCGTGCAAAGCTCTCGTCATCTTCCTGTATGGTCCGGGAACTGCGGATATTGACCGTATCGTAATCCCCCTTTGTCCGTTCGGATCTGGCCGGGCGTCTGCCGGGCGTGCTGATCGTAGGACGGTAAGAGGTGTTCATAACCGGAAATGTAACGTTCATAGTGACCTCCCTTCCTTTGCGGTACAGACCCGAAGATCTGCACCCTTGGGTCAAACCAGATAAAAAACGTAAAACCATAGAACGCAAGATATGGGCGTTCTACATTTTATATAAGTATCTATCGGCATTTTTTTACGGAGGATAAGGATAATGGCGACGATTTTGACGCCCCGGCATGGAGAAAAGCCCACAGGACAGGTGGTCTATATATCTTATTACATTTGATCAGACCTAAAAAATTGTAAAAATTATGTCCTTTTTGTGTCTTGTACAAACACCGAAAAGATAATATAATAGATAGGGCGATCTTTATCGAGCCTAATACTGCGCAGAAATGCGCCGATATATAAATATCACTATACCCGGCACATAAAGGGAGGGGACCTGTCTGTCGGATCTTCGCGGGCATCGGCCGGTCTTGTGCGCTGTGCGCATAAAGGAAGGGAGATGGCTGCGGTCGTGAACGCGCTCTGGTGCGGGTGTGCGCCAAGACGTGCATGTATCTATGAGTGAGCAAGGGGGAACTATGGCGAATATCTTACAGGTGACCACGCCGAACATCAATACAGACAACAGGGGCATCATGAACCCCCAGGATCCAAGACACGCAGGAGGGAACCCATCGGTCCACAATCCGGTGGATCCTACCCGGGTGGTCCGCGCGGACGGGCAGGATGGCCAGCATGGTCAGGGGGCACAGGATGCCACCTTGAACGTGACGAACTATGAGAGCAATTACGGCGCCTTCATCAAGGGGTTGGGCGAGAGCAATGAGCTTTCCAGCGCTTTAGAGCGGCTCATGTCCACCGATATGGCAGGCCTTCGGGAAGGCAGCCCGGAGATCAGCGCCTTGGTGGATAAGTTCCTCCTTTCGGTGCGCATGGATTCGCCCCAGGATCTTTTGACGTTCTTGGAAGGCCAGAGGGATCTCCAGGCCATGTTCACCGGCGACTTTTTTGACAGGTTCCGCGCCATGCTCTCCCAGAACCCATCGGACAGCCTGGCGGAAGCATCTATGGCATTCTTGAAGGGATACACCGACTACGCCGCAGGCGGCCATCTGCTCCAGCAGATGCACACGCTGCTGGACGATATCGAGAACCTCCTGATGCGGTCCTACCGGGCAGAATTCCGGGAACTGGCCGACGGCATGGATTGGGGCGCGGCTAACGGGGACACGGCCCAGAACATGAACCACCTGAACGCACGCCTGATCCCATTCCTTTCCTCTTATATATCCGGCACTCATGATTACGGCGCTGTGCGGGAAGCCACCATGCTCCTGATCTTTAATGCGGCCCGCTATCAGAACGGGGACGGAGAAAAGCTCCAGAAGCTTTTTGATGATATGGCGGGGGACCGGGACTTTGTCCGGCTCTTCGGGGGAGATGCCCGGGAGAGCTTAGAGGGTCTCCTGTCCCAGAGCGGCCGGGTGGGCGAGCCTTTCATGCAGCAGTTCGCCGACGGGCTGTCCAAGCTCCTCCTGCATGGGGCCAATGGGCAGGCCGGATTGGAAAATGTACAGCAGTTCTATACGATCATGAACGGCATGCTGATCAATGAGAGCGTCTATATGCCCCTCCTCCATTTCCTCATCCCCTTCCAGTACGAGGATAATAACGTGGTGTCGGAGATGTGGGTGGACCCGGATGCCAGGCGGGAATATGAGGACGATCCCCGGCGGGTGAAGCTTTTCTTGAAATTTGACATCCAGAGTCTGGGGAAATTTGAGCTGGCTATGAACATCCAGGACCGGGAGGCCCAGATGCAGCTTTTTGTGCCTGCCAGCCTGTCCAAGCAAGGCGAGAAGATCCAGACGGATGTGAGTGATATACTAAGGAAGAATAAGATCCGGCTCAGCCAGGTCCTGGTGCGGGAGAGGGTCCGCGACAGGAGGCTGGACGAGATATTCCCGGAGATCCGGGAAAAGGAGAGGACGATCAATGTCAGAATTTGATGAGCTGATGCGGCAGAAGGCCGTAGCCTTAAAATATAACCCGGAAAAGAACGGCGCGCCTATGATCGTGGCTTCCGGCATGGGATATCTGGCTGAGAAGATCACGGAGACTGCCATGGAAGCCGGTGTCCCGGTGTATGAGGATAATTCCCTTGCCACGCTCCTTACCCAGTTAAAGCTGGGCCAGGAGATCCCCAGGGAGCTGTACCAGGCGATCGTGGAGATCTATATCTATTTCCTGGGCTATGTGCCGGACCAGAAGGAAGAAGGCGCGGCGGAAGGAGAAGGAGAGGCTGATGGCACTGATGGGGATATAGCCGATGATGGAGCTGAGGACGGCGGTGGTCTGGGCGGACCGGCAGCCGCGAGAGCTGCGAACGGCGGACGTAACGCGGGCCAGGGGATGGCGGACGGCGGGAGCTCAGGACCAGGAGGAGCATCCGGAGGCGCTGCACAGGGTGCGGCCGGCCAGGCAGTGTCCGGGCCCCCATCAGGCGGCGTACAGGGTGCGGTGAGAAGAGGCGCAGCCGGCACGGGCAGCGGCGGATCAGCCACAGGCCGGGCCGGATCGGCAGCCGGCCGTGCAGAGGCTGTGGCCGGCAGAACGGCAGCCGGTCGGACCGGGGCCAGAGGAGCAGCCGGCGGGCCCGGTGCAGTGAACGATATGACGCTCCGGGGCATGCCCACAGGACCCTCGCTCCGGGAGAGCGGGAGACGGTGATCGGTAAGACGGTGCTGTGTGGGCAGGCTATGTCGGGTAAGATCTCAGGGTGGCATTATTGCCGATGACAGCGTTTTTTTGACAGGATGCAGCCGGTGAGGATCTAGCCAGAGCGGTCTGTCGGGATAGGATGGAGACAGTACAGAAATAGCAGGAGGTCAAGAACGATTTGCGAGATAGAGCAGAACAGATAAAGAGGATCATGGCGTTAGCCCTCACGGTAGTCTTATTGGCAGGGTTCTTGCCGGTGGATGTGATGGCGGCCACAAAGCCGATCAACACCGTGAGCGTGAAGGTAAACTCTAAGCTGGAGGCTGGGAAGAGCCTGCCGGATATCGTGATCGGCAGCGGTTCCCCCGAGGACGGTGGGATCATCGTGACAAAGGACAGCGCCAATTATACGGTGGTGGAGGCGGAATGGGTCGATAAGCCGTCGGAGGTCCTGAACGCCGCCGATCAGCCCAGGATGACCGTGACCTTAGAGCCGGTGGATGTGAGCGAGCATTATTTCCTGGCCAGCTATAAGGAGTCTAACGTAAAGGTCAGCGGCGGCAGCTTCGTCTCGGCGAAAAGAGACGGGGATAACCTGGTGGTCACCCTGCGGGTCAACCCGATCCGGGGGGATTACGATATGCCCAAGGACGCCTACTGGAATGAGAAGAACCTGGGCGAGGCCAAGTGGGAGCCCGGGGAGAATGATTCCGGCTACTATGAGGTCCAGCTCCTGCGGGATGGTAAGAACGTACATAAGGTGGATAAGACTACCTCCAAGAACTATAATTTTTACCCCTATATGACCAAGGCCGGGGATTATTCCTTTAAGGTCCGGGCGATCCCGGGGACCGACTTCCAGAAGAAATATGGAAAGAAGAGCGACCAGCTGGAATCCGGGGAGCTGCAGATCACCGACCGCTATGTCTCGGACGGCAAGGGGCAGCAGAACGCCAAGTCCACAGTGAAGAAGAGCAGCGACGATAAAACGACGGGCTGGTTTAAAGAAGGGGATGTGTGGCGGTACCGCTATCCAAACGGTGAGCTGTGTACCAACGGCTGGGGCAAGATCAACGACCTGTGGTATTTCTTTGACGGCAGCGGGAACATGGTCACCGGCTGGCAGCAGGTGGGGGCGGACTACTATCACCTCCATAATAATGGGCAGATGGCGCTGGGCTGGAACAAGATCAACGGCCAGTGGTATTTCTTCCGCACAGAGGCAGAAGGGGTCCACGCTGTGGGCTCTATGGTATCCTCCGGCTGGCGGGTGATCGGACCTTATTATTACTTCTTTAATAAGGATGGGAGCCTGTACACCGGCTGGCTGCAGCAGGATGGAAAATGGTATTATCTCAACACCGTGGATAACAGCCTCCAGGGCGCCATGTTCACAGGCTGGATCAACCGGGATGAGAAGACCTATTTCGCGGAAGCCAACGGCGCGATCGTAGAAGGCTGGTGCCAGATCGACGGCCAGTGGTATTATTTCTATCCCGGTTCCGGCGAGCTGGCCAGGAACACCTGGATCGACGGGCAGTATGTGGATGGAGACGGTGTGTGGAAGTAGACGGCCCAGCAGGTTAAGGTGCGCGAGTGAAAGTGATACATAGAAGGCGAGGAATGAGCATAACGATGCAGAAGAGACCATGGAAAGGGCGGTCAGAGCGGGCGACCGCAGACAGGAACGCTTTGCAAAAGGGCTTTGCCAGACGGATGACCGCAGGCGGCTGTGCCTGCATCTTGGCAGCGGCTCTGTGTCTTACCGCTGTGCCGCCCACAGGGCTGCGGGTGGACGCTTACGGGGCCAATGACTCCAGTGTGATCGAGACCGTGAACGTGACGCTCAAGGCTTCCTTTGGGCAGCAGGAGGAGATCCCGGATCCGGAGATCACGGTGTCGGGAACGGGCTGTTCCCTGGGAGATGTGCAGTATAAAACAGAGTATGACAACTGGAAGCCGGGCAAAAAGGTACGTATGGAGATCACAATACTGGCGGACGAGGGGAAGGTATTCCCTACCTCCCTGAGCCGCAGCAAGTGTAAGGTCACCGGCGCGGACTACGTGTCGGCCAAGGCATTGGACGACGGCACCCTCCAGGTCAAGGTGGATTATAAGCCGATCATGGTCTTGGGGAACACGGAGAAGGCCGGCTGGAGCAATACCTCTGACACCCGGGCGGTCTGGAAGAGCGTGCAGTACGCCCCCGGCTATTCGGTAGTCTTATATGGTGATAACAAGGTGGTCAAACGGCTGACGGTGGAGACCAACTCTGTAGAGCTGGCGGACCACATGAAGGACACGGATAAGACCTACACCTATGAGGTCAAGGCGGTCCCGGTCACATCGGATCAGAAGAAATACCTGAAGGAAGGAGAGTTCGTATCCTCCACCAGCCAGGAGCTTTTCTGGGACGGATCCGACGATGACGGAGGGAGCAGCGGGAGCAGCAGCTACAATGGCCGGAGCAGCGGCGACGGCGGCTCGATCAAAGGCTATAATTACATCCTGCCCGACGGCAGCAAGGCGGCGAACACCTGGAAGAAGATCTCCGGTCAATGGTATTATTTTGACCAGAATGGGAATATGGCCAGAGGCTGGCAGAATATCGGTGGTTTCTGGTATTTCATGGACCAGAGCGGGAGGATGCAGCACGGCTGGGTCACCCCGGACGGCGGGGGAGCTGCCTGGTATTACATGCAGGAGAGCGGCGAGATGCGGACCGGCTGGATCCAGCCAGATCCGGGGGTCTGGTACTATCTGGAGCCCTCCGGCCTCATGCACCGAGGCTGGCTCCAGGACGGAGGAAAATGGTATTACATGACCTATGAGGGCCGCCCCCACACCGGCTGGCTCCAGGAGGGCGGCACCTGGCGGTATTTCTACGCGGACGGTACTATGGCCGTGAACGGCGTGATCGACGGGTGGACGATCGGTGCGGACGGGATCGCCCATCAGTAGAGCGGCAGATAGGATAGAAAAAACACAAAGAAGTGACTATAGAAAAGTCGGGACGGCAAAAAGCCAAGGCAGCAAAAAGTCAGGGCAGCAGAAAAGACAGAGAAAAGGAGCATGAGACATGAGCTTAGTAACGTCAGTATCCGGCCTGGAAGGGCTGGATATCCAGAGCGGGCGCACGGCCCGGACAGAAAAGGCAGAGGAAGGGTTCCAGACGGTCCTTAAAAATAAAGCCAGCGGCACAGAGAGTATGGACGCGATCTTCGAGGAAGCTGCTTCCACCTACAATGTTTCGGTGAACCTGATCAAGGCTGTGGCCAAGGCAGAGTCAGGCTTTAACCCCAGCGCGGTCTCCAAGTCGGGCGCGATCGGCGTGATGCAGCTCATGCCCTCCACGGCCCGTTCCCTGGGCGTCACCGACCCTTACGATGCCAGACAGAACATCATGGGCGGTACCAAGTACCTGCGGCAGAACCTGGACCGTTTTAACGGCAATGTGAGCCTGGCTCTGGCCGCCTATAATGCGGGACCTAACGCGGTACAGAAATACGGCGGCATCCCGCCTTATCAGGAGACCCAGAATTATGTGAAGATCGTCACCTCCTACATGGGCGGGGCGCCGATCTATTCGGGGAAGATGGTGACTACAGGAGGATCCTCTGGGACTGCCGGGCTTGGCAGCCTGGGGAGTCTGGCGGCTTATAGCAGTGCGGCTGGTCTATACGGGAGCTCTTCCAGCAGTGTAGGGAGCATGTTGGGCGGCTCCAGCTTGTCAGGCAGCTCCAGCGCCTCCGGGATGGCCGGTCTCTCTTCCTATAACCAGTTATCCAGTCTCTACGGCCTGTCTGGCCAGGGCGGCTATGGGATGACAGGCAGCAGTGCGGACACTTTAGGCATGTTGCTGGGTTCGGCCACAGTGGACGGAGATGGGGATACCATTTCCCTGAGCAAAGCCAATTTTGTCAGTTTGATCGAGATCCTGCGCCTGCAGATGATGATGAACGCCAGCAGGGAAGTGGGGAACATCACGATCTGACCGTTTATTTCCGCGACCAATGAACCTGCTCTGCACGCCTTCGGTGAAGTGCCGTGTTTGCAGCGGGGGCTTTGATCGTGATCAGGTGTGGGAGCGGGCGTATCCGCCATAAAAAGGATAGAGGGGATAAAGGAGCATCATGAAATTAAAGGATTGTGAACGATGTCTGGTATACGGGACAGATAACCGGCCATTATCCAGAGCCAGGGTAGAGGTGAGCAATGAGGGCGATATCCTGCTCTTTTTTGCCACGACCAAGCTGCGCAGCGTCCGGTTCAAGACAACGGTGGATCTGTATGACGGGGCTCAGGGTGTGGTCCGGTGCCGCTGCGAGGTGACCATCCAGAGGAATGACGGCCCCAGCAAGGTGAACGAGCCCTGGATGGCAGTCTGCGAGGTGCTCAAGGTCCAGGATGTCTTCCAGCGGCAGAAGGATCTTCGGGTGCCGGTGGAGATCCGGACCGAATTTTTTAAGGAAGACGGCATGAGCTTTTTCGGCACGATCCAGAATATCAGTGCAGGAGGGCTTTTCCTGGTGACCTCCCAGGCCTTAAAGAAAAATGAGCATCTTTTCCTCCACTATACGTATGGCATGGGGACCTATGAGATCGGGGTCAGGGTCCTTCGGATCACCGGTCCCGCTAAGGGCGGGATCGGCTACGGCTGTCAGTTTTTCGGGCTGCCGGCGGATGTGGAGGCGTCCATAAGGAAGTTCGTGTTCGCGAAGCAGCAGGAGAAGCTGCAGAGGAAGCTGGTGCGGCAGTAGGAGGGGCTATGCAGGTCGGATCCATGCAGGTCAGATGCGCGACCTGGATGGTTGATGTGGAAATAGAAAGGTCTGAAAATTGAAGATAAACCTGGTGATGATCGTAAAAGATGAGGAGCGGACCCTGGAGCGATGCTTAAAGGCGGCAAAGCCTTTGGTGGATGATATCATCATCGCCGATACGGGCTCCACCGACAGGACCGTAGAGATAGCCAGGCAGATGGGGGCGGCAGTGTATCCATTTACGTGGGTGGATGATTTTTCTGCCGCCCGTAATTTTGCCCTGGAGAAGTCCGATGGGGACTGGAACCTGGTGCTGGATGCGGATGAGACGGTAAGGTGGGGGAGTATGGGAGAGGAGGATGCCCGACCGGCAGGAGCGATAGGGCTGTCGGGAGGGGCAGATGTGCCAGATACGGATCCTGATAGCAGAGGATCGCTGAGCTCAGCGGATGAGACGGAGTGCGATCTGGTTTCTGTGCGTGGGATGGGAACAGAGGTTTCGCGGGAAGCTTTAGAGAGGCGCAAGGAGCTGGAAAGGCTCCTTGCGGCCGGGGAACAGATGGGGAGAGGGACGTGGATCGGGGGGATCACAAGATACGACTCTTATCATGATGAAGAGGGGATCAGTGTGAGCACGTCCGTGCTCCCGCGTCTGCTCCCGCGAGATGTGCGCTATACCGGCACGATCCACGAGCAGCCTACGGGGCCTGCCGGGGACTATCCCTGCTATGCGCTCCCGTTAGAAGTGGACCATGATGGCTATCTATATGCGGATAAAGGGGAGCGGAACCTGCCTTATCTTGAGCAGGCTGTGGCGGAGTATCCAGATGACAGCTATTATCATTTCCAGCTGGCTTCTACGCTGCGGAATCTGAAAAGGCTGGAAGAGAGCCTGATACCTTTCCGGGAGTTTTATCGCCTGACAGAGCTGGGAGAGGGGCGTGGGACAGAAAGGCATAGACCAGACAGACATAAAGCAGGAGGGCATAGCCATAAGGCGGACGGACATAGTGCAGATGGTTATAGAGCAGGCGGGATCGTCCTGTACCTGTATACCTTACTGGATATCGGAACACCGGCTTGTCTGGATGAGGCAGGGGGGATCATCGATAAGGAAATGGATGCCTTAGGAGACTGGTCGGACTTTTGCTTTGTGTGCGGGCTTTTCTATATGAAGCGGGTGCTGTCGGATGTGGAGCGTTATATCGGTCTGCTGCCGAATATCGAGAAGTGCTATCTGCGGTGTCTAAAGCTGGGAGAGCGACCGGAGGATGGCGGCGTTGTGGGGACGGGGTCTTTCAAGGCGGCGTATAATCTGGGGGCCTGGTATGAGGTCAGCGGGCAGATGGAGCTGGCGGTACGATATTATCGGATGGCGGCAGAGACAGGGTATGAGAAGGCGGCGGAGAGACTGCGGGTACTGGAGGTGAGATGAGATCGAGGGAATGGGCGTAAGAGGGCGCCATTCGATGCGATAATGAAAAACGAGAGACTTCTTTGATCTGCAAGCCTCTCGTTTTTTTCGTGAGCTATAAACAGAGTATCATGTTTGCATTTCCTACTTTTCTTTGTTCACTCGAATGTCATATCGAAAACCTCTGGGAATTTTTCTCCTCTGGTTTTAAAATGATCTCGCAGGTACTCGACTTGCTTTTTTAGGTAATCGTGTGTGCATTCTTTGATCGGGGTCATATAATCATCCCCATAGGAGAGCCGACACAACAGGTCGTAGTCCTCCAGGATGGGGAGCATTGTATCTTCAAAAGGGACCTTTATGACCCGGTCAAAGAGGGATCTGGGGATCCGATAGTGGGGATCGCTGTGTAGCCAAGGGACATTTGTCATCGTATCCGCCTCTACATCCCAATACATGGCAGCTATCCGATCTCCAAGAAAATACAATTGTTCCTTTATGGGATGCTGCCGGTCAAAATGGTAGCCACTAAACTCCTCGATATCTTTGAGATGATCCCATTTGCTCTTGTCTGCCCACTGCTCATCATCTTCGGGCAGATCCCAATTGAGACATAGGATGTATACCATCCAGCATAGATTTAGCTGTACTTGCTCTTCGATAGGGTCTTGAGGGACGCGGTCCAGACAAAAGATGTCGATCCCAGCTTTGAAGGGGCAACCGTGAGATCTGGCTAAAAAGTCTTGATCTAGCCGGATGTTTTTTGTATTGAAGAGGCAAGTCAGTGTAGGTTCATGCTCTACGATCTCCCAACCTTCTGGAAGTTCAGTCTTGATGTGATAGCGGAAACGTTCATAATCGTCCCTTAGCATGGCTAGATCCAGATCGTCATCCCAAGGAATGAAGCCATGATGGCGTACGGCTCCCAACAAAGTGCCGTACCATCCATAATAGTTTATCCGATAGCGTCTGCAGAGCGCATCGACTTCCTTTAACATATCTAACTGGACAGCCCATATCCGTTTTAACAATGGCTGGACATGATATCCTTCACGTTCTTCGCCATAGAAAGCTTCTATCCTGATATCCATATTTAGATCGATCCTCTCCATATATTTCCTGTTTTGTTGATCGGTTTCAAACTGGTCTGGTGAAACTTTTGTACTGATCTATTATAGCAGATCAGAGAGAAATAAGCTATCGTTTCTGCAGTCTGATTTTGAAAAAATAAAAAATTTCCTTATCTCCTTCCCATTTTTGCCGATATAATAATCAAGAACAAGACAAGGATCGTTTTGGAAGTGCAGACCTGGCTATCAGGTGACAGATCATGAGATCTGTCGATCTGACCAGGATCATGGAAGGTGGTTAGCAGATATGATCGTACGGAACAATATACCTGGTATCAACGCTACCAGAAATAAAGGGATCTCCCAAGCAAAGCTCCAGAAGAATCTAGAGAAGCTTTCTTCCGGTTATCGCATCAACCGGGCAGGGGATGATGCGGCAGGATTGGCGATCTCAGAATTGATGAGGAATCAGATCCGTGGCCTGGATCAGGCAATGAAGAACTGTAATGATGGTATGGGGTTTACCAATACAGGCGATGGTGCGCTTGCTGAAGTGCATTCCATGCTCTCAAGATTGAAGACCTTGGCTGTCCAGTCTGCGAATGGTACGTATACGACTGCGGCCAGGATGAACCTAGATGCAGAGAGGCAGCAGCTATTGGATGAGTTGGATCGGATTGGAGAGACTTCGCACTTTGCAGGGATCCAGCTGTTTGGCCATGATGATGCGCCCAAGGGTCCGCCCCTTCCGGAAATAGTCGCAGGTGATGATGTGATCTTCCAGGTGGGGCCATCTGCACAAGAGACTTTGGCCATGGAACGGTATTATGTAGGCAGTGCGAACTTAGGGCTCGACCAGACTAGCTTTGCGACATTGACAGATTCCAATGCGGCTGTGCCGAAGATCGAAGAGGCGATCGAGGCGGTATCGGATGTCCGCGCGACCTTCGGAGCGGCTACGAACCGTTTGCAGCATGCTTATAATAACCTCTATGTCACCGACGAGAATATGAATGCTGCGGAGGCGCAGATCCGGGATACGAAGATGGCAGATGAGTTTACAGACTTTACAAAGAACAACATCGTCCTCCAGTCTGCGAATGCGATGGCAGCACAGGCTAATTCAGCAGTAGAGCTGGTCCTTAACCTCCTCCAATAGCAGGAAGTTATGGAAAAAGATAAAAAAGAGGCTTAAGTTCTACTAAAAGCCGTCGATAATCATGAATGTAAAGCAAAGTTCATATATACTTTACAGCTTTTCCGAAGTGAGGCCCTCTTCGGAAGGACTTGGGGACAAGGAAGTCCCTGGAATGAAAAAGTCATGAAAAATAGGAGGTAACTTTATGATCATTCAACACAACATAGCCGCGATCAACTCTTACAGGAACTTAGGGACCAACCAGAGCAATCTGAGCAAGAACTTAGAGAAGCTGTCCTCCGGTTACAGGATCAACCGCGCAGGCGATGACGCTGCTGGTCTTGCTATCTCCGAGAGCATGCGGTCTCAGATCAATGGCCTGAACCAGGCTACCAAGAACGCGAACGACGCTATCGGCCTTATCCAGACCGCTGAAGGTGCTCTGACCGAGACCCACTCCATGTTACAGCGTTTGACCACTCTGGCCAGCCAGTCTGCAAATGGTACCTACAACTCTGTAGCTAGAGGAAACCTGCAGAAGGAAGTTAGTCGTCTGCTGGAAGAGATCAACCGTATCTCTAATGATACCGATTTCAACGGCGTTAAGCCGATTAGTGCAGGCACGATCACTTTCCAGATCGGACCGACAGCTACTGAGACTCTTGCTCTGACCACTTGTGGTATGGCAGCCAGCGATATTGGCATCAACGGTATCACTGTTTCTACGTTATCTGGTGGTAATGCCGCTATCACTTCTATCAAGGCTGCTATCAATAAGGTTTCTGATTACCGCGCAGACCTTGGTGCTGCTCAGAACAGACTGGAGCATACAGTTAACAACCTGAAGGTTACATCTGAGAACATCACTGCTGCTGAGAGCCGTATCCGTGATACCGATATGGCAGATGAGATCACTGCATTCACGAAGAACAACATCCTTCTGCAGGCATCTCAGTCCATGCTGGCACAGTCCAACTCTGTACCGCAGAGTATCCTGAGCCTGCTTCAGTAATATCTGACAGGACAGGAAAGACAGACCTGGTGAGAGTCAGGTCAAAGTATAAAACAGGGCCTTGTAAACAAAAAGCCATTTCAACGGCAAAAGCTGGGAAATGGCTTTTTGCTGTATCTTGAGATCGTTGAAGATGTTTTGCGTATCGTATTTTGAGGAAGACTAGAGGCAGAGGAGTGGGGTGAAATGAAAGATAGAAATGAGATCCGTATCTCGCAGTGCTTGATCGTGAAGGATGAGGAAAAAAATATTGAGCGAGCTTTGTCCTGGGGTAAGTCTGTGATGTGGGAGCAGATTGTAATAGATACCGGTTCTACAGATCAGACTATGGAATTGGCAAGAAAACTGGGAGCGAAGGTGTTTGACTTGGAGTGGCCGGAGGATTTTGCAGCAGCCAAAAACTATGCGATCGACCAGGCGCAGGGGGATTGGATCGTATTTTTAGATGCGGATGAATACATGGCGGAAACGGACGCTAAGAAGCTTCCAGACATCTTTGCCCAGCTTTCAGGCCAGGATCTTGACGGGGTCGCCGCCATGCTGTATAATCTTGATGATGATGGACGGATCTTTTCTTTCTGCAGCCATCTGCGTTTTTTTCGAAATTCTATTGATATCCGATACAGGAGACGTATCCATGAGCAGCTGGTCTCTTTATCTGGGCGGGAGTTACGGATCCTGGATGGAACAGGAGAGCTTTCGATCTTTCATACCGGATATCAGGGATCAGTATCCGTAAAGAAAAAGAAGAGCGGTCGGAATAGAAAGATGCTGCAGAAAGAGATCGAGGAGCATCCACAGGATCCAGAGTTATTAGGATATATGGGAGATGAATGTTTGGATGATGGAGAGTTGAAAGAGGCAGAACAGTGCTATCGCACCGCCATTGAGTATATGCCAGGGGAGCTGAAAGAGTATGATCAGAGAAATGCAGCTACCTTTACTAAACTTTTGATGGTCTTAACAGAAAAGGAAGACACCGATCCAAACGAGATCAGAAAAGTGTATGGGCAAGCAGTGAGGGCGTTTCCGAAGGAGGGAGATTTTGATTACATGGCTGGACGTTTTTTTGCAGCTCATGGACAGCCTATGGATGGGATGATGTATCTGGAAAATGCCCTTGATAAGCTGGAACGACACGGATGCACGAACAGAGCGCTTTTTTTGGCAGGAAACTTGGGGGATGCTTACGATCTTCTGGCAAAATGCTGTTATGAGACTGGTGAGCTGCAGAAGTGTGTTCAATATGCAGTCGAGCATCTGAAATACGAACGGTATGAAATGAAGCCATTATTTTGGCTATTGAAAGCCTTGTTCCATGGGAGGATGACAGCATCGGGCAAGATTGATGAAGATGAAAATGCAGCGGTCAAGGCTTTTTTAACTAAGCTTTATGATCTTTCTTCACTCAAGGACCGTTTGTTTGTGATCAAGGCTGCACAAAAGGCAGGATGTGATAGTTTTGCAGAGTATATGACAGGGTGTTTTTTTTCACCAGAAGAGAGAAGATCATTGGGATTGTGATCAAGATCAAGGGAGCGGTGATATGAAGATAGCATATGTAGAATGGGGAGCATTTGGAAGTGAAGATATGCGAAATGCATTTATAGCAGAGGAGTATGACGTGGTCTTATTTCTGTTCTCAGCGGTTTATGAAAAGCGAGACCATGACGTAGAGACAGAGAGGAGACTGCAGACTCTGTTGCGCAAAGAGACACCGGATGCTGTTTTTTCGCTGAACTATTTTCCGGTGATCTCTAGAGTATGTCAGCAGGAAGATATCTGCTATATCTCTTGGACCTATGATTGCCCTTGCTATTTACTCTATTCAACTACCATATTGGCCCCCTGTAATGTGATCTATATTTTTGATAAAGCATTATACCAGGAATTTCATCACGCAGGTATCTCAACCGTTCATTACATGCCTTTAGCTGCAGACACACAACGGCTGGACAGGATCGATGAAAAATGGGCGGATGATCTGGAGAGGGGCAATTCTTTTATCTATGATATATCGTTTGTCGGGTCGTTGTATATTGAAAAATATGACTATTTTTCGAAGATCGAGCCTCATTTGTCAGACTATGCAAGGGGGTATCTGGATGCTTTGATCAGTGCGCAATTAAAGATCCAAGGGTATAACTTTGTCCAGGAGCTGTTAGCGCCGGTTGTAGAGGAGCTTTATCGGATCTGCCCGGTAGACCCTGAACCAGACGGGATGGAAACGCGGGAATACTTTTATGAACAATATGTTGTTAATCGAAGGATCACAGCGATAGAGCGCATCGATCTTTTGGAAGCATGTGCACAGTATCGCCCGTTAGATCTTTTTACAAGGGCGAAAGAATTAACGATGCCGAATATCCGTAATCATGGAGAAGTGGATTATTATAAAGAGATGCCTCTTGTATTTAAACAGAGCCGGATCAATTTAAATATCTCTTTACGTGGCATAAAGAGTGGCATACCATTACGTGCTTATGATATAATGGGAGCTGGAGGATTTTTGCTCAGCAATTTTCAGGCAGACTTTCTGGATGGCTTTGTTCCAGGAGAAGATTTTGTCTATTATGATAGCAAAGAGGATCTGTTGCAGAAGGTCGCTTATTATCTGGACCATGAAGAGGAACGGAAAGCGATCGCAAAAAATGGACATGATAAAGTGGCTGCAGGGCATACCTACCGGCATCGGGTACGAGAGATGCTGGATCTTGGATATAGGAGGGGATCGGTATGAAGATATTATTTATCGAGTGGGAGAGCTTTGGCAAGGAAGATGTGAAAGAGGCGCTTCATGCAGAAGGGCACGAGATAGTCTCTTTTCCTATTTCTATAGAAGAGGACCTAGATGATGCGCCGGCATTAGGAGACAGGCTATCTCTGGTATTACACCATGAGGTCCCGGATGTCGTATTTTCGATCAATTATTTCCCTGCGATCTCAATTGTTTGTAATAGAGAATATATCCGTTATATCTCCTGGATCTATGATGCGCCTTATGCCCGTCTTTATTCGCAGACGGTGCTGAACCCCTGTAATAAGGTCTATGTTTTTGATAAAGGAACATGTATGGAATTTCGTAATGCTGGAGTGGATACAGTCCATTATCTGCCCTTAGCGGTCAACACAGATCGCACAGACGCTTTGACAGTGTCTGTAGAAGCTTCAAAGCTTCGGTATGATGTTTCTTTTGTCGGTTCTTTTTATGTAGAAAAGAATGACTATTTTGATCGGATGATGTCTGGAGTATCTGATTTTACCAAGGGCTATCTGGATGCGGTCATCGCAGCACAGATGAAGATACAGGGATATGATCTTGTGGAAGATGTGCTGGGGCCGATCATCGACGATCTATATAAGGCTTTTCCACTGGATCCGGATCCGAAAGGTATGGAGAGCAGAGAATATCTTTATGCCCAATATGTGATCGACCGTCGTATCACGACCCTTGACCGTATCGATCTTTTAAATTCGATCGCAAAAAAGCATCCAGTAGATATCTTTACATATGTAAAGGATTTTTCGATGCCGAACGTGACGAACCATGGAAGGGTAGATTATTTTCATAAGATGCCGTTGGTGTTCAAACAGAGCCGGATCAACCTGAACATCTCCCGAAGAGGGATCAAGAGCGGGATCCCCCTCCGTGCTTTTGATATCATGGGATGTGGTGGATTTTTACTCAGTAATTTTCAAGCAGATTTTTTAGATGATTTTGTACCGGGCGAGGATTTTGTTTTCTATGAGAGCAAGGAAGACCTTTTGCAGAAAGTAGACTATTATCTGGACCATGAAGAAGAGCGGCAGGCGGTCGCTAAGAATGGACACGATAAGGTAGCTGCAGGACATACTTATAGACATCGGATAAGAGAGATGTTGGATATTTGAGGCGAAAGGACTGGAGATGAAGGTACTTTTTATTGAGTGGGAAAGTTATGGCTACCAGGATATCAAAGAGGCGTTTGCGGAAGAAGGGCATGAGTTGGTGTGCTTTCCCTTTAAAGTATTTGGACATCAGGGAGAAGAGCTCCTGCATGATCGGGAGACAGAAGGCAGACTGCAGTCCATGCTGCGAAAGGAAGTGCCGGATGTAGTGTTCTCCATGGATTATTTTCCTGTGATCTCTACGGTATGCCAGAAGGAGGATGTGCGATATATCTCCTATAACTATGATTGTCCCCATGTCCTGCTCTATTCCAATACGATCGTCAATCCTTGTAATATGATCTATGTTTTTGACAAGGAAACCTATCTGGAGTATCATCGTGCAGGTATCTCCACAGTCCATTATATGCCGTTAGCAGTCAACACGAAGCGTTTGGATGCCTTGGATAGAGAGCAGGGGGTCCTGGCATCGCCAATGTATGACGTTTCATTTGTTGGTTCATTATATCTGGAAAAAGGGAATTATTTCGATCAGATCGAGCCGGTCCTCCCGGAACGTGCTAGGGGCTATCTGAAAGCACTGATCATGATCCAGCTGAAGATATCAGGATACGACCTTGTGCAGGAAATGTTACCAGCGATCCTGGACGATCTGTACAGGGCCTATCCGGTGGAGCCTATGCGGGACAGTGTGGAACCTATCAACTTTTTTTATGAACAGCATGTCATCAACCGTAGGATCACGGCTATAGAGCGGATCGATCTGCTGGAAGCGGTGGCTCAGAAATATCCGGTGGATGTTTTCACCCATATAAGAGATATCCCGCTCCGGGGTATAAGGGTCCATGGAGGGGTGGATTATCTCCGCGAGATGCCTTTGATATTTAAGCGGAGTAAGATCGATCTGAACATCACGCTGCGTAGCATAAAGAGCGGCATTCCGCTCCGGGCGTTTGACATCATGGGAGCAGGAGGTTTTTTGCTCACGGATCATCAAGCCGATCTTCTGGACCTGTTTGTCCCTGGCGAAGATCTTGTTTATTATGAGAATAAAGAGGATCTTTTGCAGAAGGTGGGATATTATCTGGAACATGAAGAGGAAAGAAAAGCGATCGCGCGAAATGGACATGACAAGGTTGCCACAAAGCATACGTACAGGCATCGGGTGCAGGAGATGCTGGACTTTTGAGTCCGGAGGGTATTTATGAAGATATTGTTCACTGACTGGGTTTTTTATGGAAAAGAAGATATAAAAAGCGCAATGATCGAAGAGGGGCATGAGGTGATCTTATTTCCATTTGAGGTCTCCGCTTCACTGATCTGGGAGCTGCTTATCCAGGACCCGGAAACAGAAAGAAGGCTTCGTTCCATATTGCATGAAAAGGTCCCAGATGTGGTTTTTTCTGTGAACTATTTTCCTGTGATCTCCAGGGTGTGCCAGGCAGAAGATATCCGGTATGTTTCCTGGAGTTATGATGGTCCTTACATCCTGCTTTACTCAGATACGGTCAGTTATCCCTGTAATGTGATCTATGTTTTTGATAAGGAGATGTATCGGGAATATCATGGAGCCGGGATCTCTACAGTGCGTTATATGCCGTTAGCGGCCAATACAGAGCGATTAGATTTAATGGATGAACATTTATCGTTGGCCGCTCCATTTTTATATGATGTTTCCTTTGTTGGCTCTCTTTATCTGGAAAAAGGAAGCTTTTTTGAACAGATCGAAGCGGCTCTTCCAGAACGTTCCAGAGGATATCTGAAAGCTTTGATCGCGGTCCAGCTAAAGATACAGGGATATGATATGGTCCAGGAAATGCTCGATCCGATCCTGGACGATCTGTATAAGGCGTATCCAGTAAGGCCACTGTCATCAGGGATACAACCAAAGGCTTTCTTTTATGAGCATCACGTCATCAAGCCCTGGATCACGACCATAGAGCGCATGGGTCTGTTGGAGGCGATAGCCGCACGATATCCGGTGGATCTGTTTTCTCATACGAAAGATTTTTCTGTCCCCAGTCTGTGTAATCATGGGGCAGTGGATCATTTTCGTGAGATGCCCTTGGTATTTAAACAGAGCAAGATCAACCTAAACATAACTATGCGCAGCATAAAGAGCGGCATCCCGCTCCGGGCTTTTGATATCATGGGAGCTGGCGGCTTCTTGCTCAGCAATTATCAGGCTGACTTTATGGACTTATTTTTGCCGGGCGAGGATTTTGTCTATTACGAAAGTAAAGAAGATCTGTTATTGAAGGTCGATCACTATCTGGCCCATGAGGATGAAAGGATGGCGATCGCCCGAAATGGACATGATAAGGTCGCAGCCAGGCATACATATCGACATCGGATAAGAGAGATGTTTGCTTTTTGAAAGCAGAAAGGAAAGCAGGAGCATGAAAAAGATCAGTGTGATCGTTTTTTGCCACAATGTAGGACCATACATAGACAGATGCATGACATCGATCACAACACAGACGATAGGGATGGATCGTCTGGAGATCATCTGTGTAGATGATGCCTCTTCTGATGATACCTGGACCCACCTGCAGAGATGGGAGCAGCTTTTTCCGGAGGATGTCTTGCTGATCCCGTTAGAGACAGAGGGAGGACAGGAGATGGCAGAAAATATCGCGGTGCAGTATGCATCTGGAGACAGGATCGTATTTGTAGATGCAAGGGATCCTCTGGAGGCCGATCATCTTGAGCAGCCATCTAAAGAGATTATCACCTACAGAGAGAACGGAGATAGGAAAGAGTCTTTGGAAGGGCAGAGACTGCGGATCGTACAGTTTTATTCGGGAACGGAATCCTTTAATTTTTTTACGGATCGGCTGACAGAAGAACTGCAGAAACGAGGTCATGAAGTTTTTATCTGCGATCTGGAAGATACTGCATGCAGCACCGAACACTCCTACGATCATTTAAACCGGTTTTTATCAAAAAAAGTAGATGTGGTGATCTGCTTTGATGGGATCGGGACAAGAGAAGAGCAGTTTATCCGGCAGTGGGATAAACATGGAGCGGTGGTGCTGGATATCTTGATGGACCCTCCGTTCCGCTTTCATCCTACGTTGGAAAAGCACCCAAAGGCGTATACATTGTTCTGCTGCGATGAGGAGCATGTGGATTATGTGAAAAAGTACTTTCCCAAGGAAGTATCGACTGTCGCCTTTATGCCCCATGTGGGAGCTGTGGTTAAAAAGGAAGGTCCGATCGTCCCTTATAAGGAAAGAAGGTACGATATCCTTTTTTCAGCAAGCTATTATCACCCGCAGGCACAGATGGAAAAAGTAAAGGAGCTGTTCCCTGACCGGCCGGATATGTGGAGGTTTTACCAGCAGATGTTTGAAAATCTGGTAAAAGATAGTTCATTGACCATCGAGAAAGCCGTTCTTGCTACATTACAGCAATTTGGCCTTTCTGTATCCCTCGAGATGCTGAAGATGCTTTTGAACCGTTCCGTGTATGTGGATTGGGCGATCCGTATGTATCATAGGGGGAGAGTGGTGACAGCTCTGGCGGAGGCAGGTCTGGAGATCTATCTTCTGGGGCCGGGATGGGAGGATCATCCCGCAGCGGGACGTTCGAACGTACATCGCCTGGATACCATGGTCCCGTACAGGCAGACACTTTCCTTTATGGCTGATGCTAAGATCAACTTGAACGTGATGCCATGGTTTAAAGCAGGCACCCATGACCGGATCTTCAATACGTTGCTGCAGCATTCTCTTCCGCTCACCGATCCAAGCGCCTGGCTAACAAAGTATTTTACCGATGGAGTGGATATCGCTTTGTATGACTTGGAACATCTGGAACAGTTGCCGGGGCTGGCTGGCCAGCTGTTGGCAGATCCTGATCGGGCGGAGACGATCATCCAGAAAGGGTATGAAAAGGTCCGTCAGGAGTTGACCTGGTCTAATTGTGCGGAATGGCTTTTAAGCACAGTGGACCAGGTTAGAGGGAAGAGAGGTTAGTGAGCGTGAAGATATTGCATATCCAATGGGGTGTGCTCGGAACGGCAGATATAGAGGAAGCGTTTATGGCAGAGGGACATGAGGTCATCCGATTTCCTTTTTCCAAGGATCAGGATGTGGTCCATAATCGTGAGGTAGAGGAGGCTCTGACAACGGCTCTGCACAAAGAGAGTCCTGATGTGGTGTTTTCCTTTGACTTTTTTCCAGTGATCTCTACGATCTGTGCGACAGAAGATATCCAGTACATCTCCTGGATCTTTGACGATCCCTGGGTATTTTTATATTCCGATACAGTTTACAATGCATGCAATCGGATCTATGTTTTTGATAAAGGGATATGCCAAGCGTTTCGAGAAAAAGGTATCTCTACGATCCATTATATGCCATTAGCGGTCAATGTGGAGCGTTTGGATGGCATGGACCAAAGATTGTGCGCTGGATATGCGTATGATGTTTCATTTGTCGGATCTCTTTATGTGGAGCAATTCAATTTTTTTGATCGGATGTATGACGCATTGCCAGAGTATCCGAAGGGATACATCCACGCGCTCATGGCGATCCAGATGCTGGTGCAGGGATGCGATCTGATCGAAGATGGTCTGTCTCCTGTCATAGATGACCTTGCAAAAGTCTGCCCGATCGGGATAGAGCCAGGGAATACAGCAACAAGGGAATATATGTATGCCCGCTATCTGATCGATCGGAGGATCACAGCGATCGAGCGCATCGACCTGCTGGATGCTCTCGCAAAAGAGTATAAGATCGACTTGTTCACTTATTATAAAGGGTTTTCGATGCCGAATATCTGTAACCACGGTACGGTAGGATATCAGGATGGGGCGCCGGAGGTTTTCAAAAGGAGCCGGATCAATCTGAACATCACGCTGCGCAGTATTAAAAATGGGATCCCCTTGCGGGCATTTGACATCTTGGGAGCCGGAGGATTTCTGCTCAGTAATTTTCAGTCGGGCTTTCTGGATATTTTTGTACCTGGTGAGGATTTTGTTTACTATGAAAATAAGGCGGACCTGGTGCGGAAGGTCAGCTATTACCTGGAACATGAGGACGAGAGAAGAGCGATCGCCAGGAATGGACATGATAAGGTCGCGGCTGGCCACACCTACAGGCATCGTGTGCGGGAGATGTTGGACATGGATTGATGATGGAGGAAAAAAGAGGTTTTTTCTTTTGTAGTGGATCGAGCAGCGAGAGGGGGAAAAATGGAGACCCGTTTTGGATATGTTCAAGGAGAAGAGAGCGCGCTATAGATGGAGGAGGCTTGATGGATGAAGATCGTATTTATCGAATGGGGGACTTTTGGGAAAGATGACGTAAAGAAGGCATTGATAGCAGAAGGTCATAAGTTGGTGTCATTTCCGTTCACGGCCACATATGGAACGATCAGCCGTGATCCAAAAACAGAAAAAAGGCTGTGTACAGTATTGCATAAAGAAGCGCCAGATATGGTGTTTTCACTCAATTATCTTCCGTTGATATCCAGGGTGTGCCAGACCGAGGCGATCAAGTATGTTTCCTGGCTTTTTGATAGTCCCTGCTTCCAGCTTTATTCTGTTACAGCCTCAAACCCATGCAATCTGATCTTCGTGTTCGACAAGGAAGAGTATCGGACCTTTCACGGCGCAGGGATCGATACGGTACATTATATGCCGCTGGCAGTAGATACGGACAGGCTGGAGCCAGTCCTGGCCGGTAAAGGCCTTTGACTACGATGTATCTTTTGTAGGTTCTATGTATATGGAGGAGTTGAACTACTTCCCGCAGATGATGTCTCGTTTACCCGAATATGCCAGGGGGTATATCGATGCATTGATCGCATCACAGATGAAGATCTGGGGGTATAATTTTATCCAGGAAATGCTGGGGCCGGTGATCGATGACCTGTATAAGGCCTATCCTGTGGATCCGGAGCCAGATGGCACAGAGCCTCGGGAGTTCTTTTATGCCCAATATGTGATCAACCGAAGGATCACCACGTTGGAGAGGATCGAGCTGTTGATGGCAGCGGCATCAGCTTATAAGGTCGATCTGTTTACCTATAAGAAAGATTTTGCGATACCTAATGTACATAATCATGGACCTGTGGATTATTTTCGGGAGATGCCTGTTGTTTTTAGGAGGAGTAAGATCGATCTGAACATTTCTGGACGTTTGATAAAAAGCGGGATCCCGCTCCGAGCATTTGATGTGATGGGGGCAGGAGGCTTTTTGCTTAGCAATTTTCAGGCGGATCTTCTTGACCTTTTTGTACCAGGTGAAGATTTTGTATATTTTGAGAGCAAAGAGGATATGTTGGGAAAGATTGGGTATTATCTGACCCACGAGGAAGAACGGCAGGCGATCGCAAAAAATGGACATGATAAAGTGGCAGCAGGACATACCTACAGGCATAGAGTGCGGGAGATGCTCTCGTATCTTTAACAGATAAAGTATGTGGTATACTGGAGCAGCGGGACAGAGGAAAGATTGGAAAGAGCATGGACAAAGGAGAAAAACAGATGGAAACAATAAAAAAAGTCAGCGTAGTCGTTCCATGTTATAATGCGGCGAAATATCTAGAGCAATGCATCGAGCAGCTCCTGCGTCAGACTATTGGCATCGATAACTTGGAGATCATCCTGGTGGATGACGCGTCGACAGATGGTGGAGAGACAAAAAGTCTGATCCAGCGGTATGAGCGGCGTTTTCCGGAGACGATCCTGGCCATCTTTCTGGAGGAGAATAGACGGCAGGGCGGCGCACGAAATGTAGGAGTGTCTTATGCGAGCGGAGAATATCTTACTTTTTGCGATGCAGATGACTGGCTATTGGAGGAGACTCTGGAGCATGTGTATGACGCTGCAAAGCAATATGATGCGGATGTGGTCGCATTTGCCAGAAAGAATGTAGGTGAGCATGGCGTCCGCGTAGGGCTGGAGAAAGGGACGCGAGATGAGTTTTTTGGGTTAGAGGAGGAGGGAGCAAGGAAGAGATTTTTATTGGATATAAGAGAGGAGGGGTATAGCTCTCAGAATAAGCTCTTTAGACTATCCTTGATCCGGGAGCAGCAGATTGTGTTCGCAGAGCATCTGATCATGGAAGAACCTTCTTTTACATTGCCTGTGAGATTGTATGCAAAGCGATATTATTATCTGGATGAACGCCTTTATATCTGTTTTTCTTCTCCCGGGAGTACTGTGCGCGATAATGCTGCTTGGGAGCAGAGAAAGTGGGATAACCTGCAGGTATGGACGGCTCTGCTGGGAGAGTTGGCATGCAGAGGTATACTGCAGACATACTGGATGGAGGTGGAATACCTGTTCTTTACCTTGGGGATCGGTTGGAGCCTGGGGATGCTGTTCCAGAGAGGATGTACCTTGACAAAAGATGAATGGAAAACTCTTACAGAGATTGCCCATAAAGTGCTCCCTGCAGTCAAAGAAAATCCATATGTGATCCATGAGGAGCATCCGTTCAACCAAGCTTGGAACAGGGTATTGTTAACCGTGTTGGATATGTCATTTACAGACGGAGATGTCCAGGCGGCCAATGATGCAATGATAGAAAGTGCACGGGCCTTTTCAACATGTCCGGCATTTGCATGAGGGTGGACATAGGTTATTTCGTTTGATGGTCAAATAAAGAGGAAGGATGGAAGCACGGAAGATGTTAGATATCGTTTTAGTCGGAGTCGGAACAGACTGTGTGAGTATCGTAGCGCAAGCGATCAATGAGCTAAGAGAGGAGGCCAAGATCGAAGCCATTATCTTTGACCGTGATGAGAGATACGGGGAGCTTGCGGACAGGTCATACCCACAGAAGACCATAGAAGATATCCCGGGGCTGGTCTTTGATAAACTGCTGATCTGCTGCAAAAGTGGTATCATGGAAGAGGGCGTGAAGTTGTTTTGCGAAGAGTTATCCCTCCCCCGTTCAAAATGCGGCAGTTATATCACCCATAAGATCGGACCGCACAAGATTGCCTGGGATCAGGTGAAAACGAGGGAAGATCTGGTAGAACAGATCTGTTTTTCTGAGGGGCTGAACGATTTGGAACGTTTTTTTGGCGGGCAGAATCGAGCGCTTAGCAAATAGCTCCATCAGTATTCCAGGAGTATGCATAGCCTCCATTATTATGACAGTATGCTGGTGATTGAAAATAGAAGGACGGGACCGGCTGTAGATATCATGCTGGGATGATCCAGCCGGTGGTCCTATGGACTGAAAGGGAATAGGAGATCCAAAAGATGTGATCCTTATGTTTGTTGTTTTTATAGCAGGTAAGCGAGGAAGATCTTATGTGTATTGATAAAAAGCAGATCGCATTCATAACTTGTGTGAGCGATGAAGCAGAATATGCAGAATGCCTGTATTATCTGAGCAAGCTGTATGTTCCGGAGGGATATGAGACGGATGTCATCAGTATAAGAGAAGCTCCGTCTATGGCTGCGGGCTATAATGCCGGGATGGAGAGCTCTCCTGCAAAGTATAAAGTATATCTCCATCAGGATGTTTTTATTAAAAACCGAGACTTTATATCGGATATGTTAAAGGTTTTCCACTGTGATGCACAGATCGGGATCCTTGGGATGATCGGAAAGAGAAACAGGGAGATCCAGGCAGATGCACTTATGAAATGGGATACAGGAAAGGTGCTTGATAATACGCGGGGCTTTTGGGATTTTTCATGTCCTTCAAGAGAAGATATATTTGCAGAGGTATGGGCAGTGGATGGCCTTTTGCTGGCGACACAGTACGATGTGATGTGGAGAGAGGACCTTTTTGATGGCTGGGACCTCTACGATATCTCACAGTGCATGGAATTTATCAGAAAGGGGTATAAGATTGTTGTTCCATACCAAGAAGGATCATGGTGTTTTCATGATGCGCTTTATCCTAAGTTAACAAAATATTTTGACTATCACAAATTATTTTTGAAGGAGTATTTTGGAAATGACATATATTCGCATTTGATCGATGGGACGGGCGTTTTTTCTTATGAGCGAGGAAATGAATTTGCGCAGGCGATCGAAGATATGAGGGATGGGATGAAAACCTTGATCGAGATGGAGGATAGGGCAAATTTAAGGGTATTTCTGGAGGATCTAACTGGCTTAAAAGACCAGACTTATATGAGGGAATATGCAGCGATCGTCCATATCGACTGTTTAGAAGAAACAGCGCAGTCAAAGCAACGTTTTTGGGAGTCTGGGATGTCCTTGGAGCAGTTGTTAAAAAAGCTTAGACATTTAAAATATGGGCTAAAGAGACTCGAGTATGATGCGGAAGACCCCAATGTTGAGTGGGACTGGGGGAGGTATACAAAATATGCCATTTTGGATGTGTGTGACCGTTATGTTTTAGATAAGGATAAGGTTTTAGAAAAGATAAGGGAAAAGGACCTGATCACACTATAGAAAGGATCGGTCGGAGTCTGGGCATGCTGTGTTCCAGAGAAGGATGGACAAAAGGGCGTTTATGTCTGGTAGTTGAGAAAAAGGAAGGGAGAACAGAAGATGTTAGAGATCATTTTAGTTGGGATCGGAACAGACTGCGTGAGCATCGTTGAGCAAGCGATCAATGAGCTAAGAGAGGAAGCCAGGATCCAAGCGATCATCTTTGACCGTGATGAGAGATACGGGGAGCTTGCGGACAGGTCATACCCACAGAAGACCATAGAAGATATCCCGGGGATCCCCTTTGATAAGCTGCTTATCTGTTGCAAAAGCTGTATCATGGAAGAGGGCGTGAAGTTGTTTTGTGAAGAGTTATCCCTTCCTCGTTCAAAATGCAGTGGTTATATCACCCATAAGATCGGACCGCATAAGATCGCCTGGGATCAGGTGAAAACGAAGGAAGACCTGGTAGAACAGATCTGTTTTTCTGAGGGGCTGAATGATCTGGAACGGTTTTTCTATGGCGGGCAGCATAGAACGCTCAGCAAATGGCTCCATTATTTTGAGGTCTATGACCGCCATTTTGCAAAATATAGAAATAAAGCTCCGGTTGTGATGGAGATCGGGGTCTTTCGCGGTGGCTCTATGCAGATGTGGAAGGATTATTTTGGAAAGGGCGCGCAGATCATAGGAGTGGATATAGACGAAAAAACGAAAGCATTTGAGGAAGACCAGATCCACATCGAGATCGGGTCGCAGGCAGACCGGGATTTTTTAAGGCAGTTAAAATTAAAGTACCCGAGGATCGATATCTTGATCGATGACGGCGGACATACGATGGAGCAGCAGATCACCACATTTGAAGAGATGTTCTGCCATATCTCGATGAATGGTGTTTATCTGTGTGAAGATCTGCATACCAGTTATTGGAAAGAGTATGGAGGCGGCTACAAATGCCCGGATTCCTATATCGAATATAGTAAAAATTTTATCGACTACCTCCATGCCTGGTTCAGCACTGACACTGCATTACAGGAGAACAAGTATTCTAGGAGTATGCATAGCCTCCATTATTATGACAGTATGCTGGTGATCGAAAAGGGAAGGATGGGACCGGCCGTAGATATCATGCTGGGATGATTAGAAAAAGAAACAAAGATCAGCCTTATATGAGAGAGTATACGCGATCATCCTGTAGAAATGGTTATGGAGCCCCGATGGAGATGAAAAGATGGATACAAATGAAATCGCATTTATCATATGCAAGAACGATACATCATGGTTTGAGGAGTGTGTCCGATATATACATGATCTATATATCCCGGAAGGATATACTGCCGATATCCTATCGATAGAAGATGCAGAGACTGTGCCGTTGGCATATAATGCAGCGCTGGAGAGCAGTAAGGCGAAGTATAAAATATATCTGCGTGAAGATACGTTTATCCTTCATCGAGATCTTATCCCAGATATATTGAATATCTTTAACGAAGACAGTTCTATCGGGATGATCGGGATGGTAGGTTGTCAGAAGGTATCGACAGGCGAGGGGGGTAAACAGCATTGGGATATGGGAAGGGTTTATGTAGATGACGGGGCATGTGTGAGAGACTGTGATCTGAGGAGCGGACAGAACGAAAAAGCGCGTTATGCTTTCGCAGAGGCTATCGATGGTTTTCTGATGGCCACCCAATATGACCTTAAATGGAAGGAAGAGCTCGTGGAGGGGGGAGCCTATGGTGTTTCCCATTCTTTGTCGATGCTGGCGTCTGGGAAGAGGATCGTTATCCCATGGCAGGAAGAACCGTGGTGTTATCATAGGGAGGAAGGAGAAGGGGAAGAGACTCTGCGCGAACAGTTGATCGGGATCGTAGAAGCAGGAGCCTATGATGTGATCTGGTCAGTCATAGATGATGTGCGCGGGCTGAAGAGTAGAGAGGGTCATGTGATCGCAGGTTTAGCAGAGATATACATGCTGGAGAAAGCGAGTCGTCAAGGCCTATCTAGCAGATGGTGGTCATTACATGTGTGGGATGAAATATATGGTTATTATGGTTATGTGCGGTCCATATTGATCCGGATGGTATATCAGAGAGAGGATGAACGTATACAAGAGCTACAGTCTATGGTCCGTCTGGGGAAACTCCACAAAGATGCTGTTTTATATTTAGCGGGCACCATATGGCCGGATGCAGACAAGGTATATCCATTCTTACTTAGAGAGCCGCGGGAAGAGCCATTGGTCAGTGTCATCCTGCCAGTTTATAATGGCGCAGATTTTGTTGGAAAGACGATAGAGAGTATCCTAGGACAAACGTATCAAAATATGGAGATCATCATTGTGGATGATGCTTCAACGGATCATAGTCTAGAGGTGGTCCGTTCTTATCAGGATCCCAGGATAAAGGTCATAGCCTGTGAGAAAAACCGAAATGTAGTCTACAGCGGGAATATCGGATTTAAAGCGGCGAAAGGTAAGTATGTTGCGCTGATAGGACATGATGACCTTTGGAGACAGGATAAGTTGGAGAAGCAGATCGCTTTTTTAGAAGAGCATCCATCTTACAGCGTATGTTTTACTTGTATGGATGTGATCGATGAAGGACTGAGGATCTGCAAGGGATCGTTCTTATACCAGATATTTTCTAGAACAGATCGATCTGCAAAAGCATGGATACGAAAATTATTTATGGAGGGTAATTATTTTTGTGCACCAAGCGCATGTATTCGAAAGGAAATGCTTGATAAGGCGGGATATTATAGATTTGCTTTGTTGCAGTTACAGGATTACGACCTCTGGCTGCGGTTATTTTTGGAGGGAGAGGTGTATATCTATCCGGAAAGGTTGACTTATTACAGACAGTTTATGGATAAGAGAAATCTGAGCGCGATGAGTGATGAGGTGAGGATACGTGGTGTACATGAGAAACAGTATTTTTGCAGTCGTTATATAAAGGAATTGTCGAAAGATAGATTTGTCGATATCTTTTCTGGTGATATGTTGGATGCTGATGCATGTGGCGAGAAAGAGGTCTTATGTGAAAAGGCACTCCTTCTTTGGAGGAAGGGCTTTTATTCTGGGTATTATGAGATCGCGGAGCTTTTGGAGGATGAGGAATGCAGACGGATCTTAGAGGAAAAGTATCGGATCGATCTTGCTCAATTCTATAAATTAAATGCGCGACCTGCGTATTATGAGTGATGAAGGAGGGTGAAGAGGATAGGATGCAGATCATAAAGTATGCTTTTCAGCAGCATGGAGATGACAGGGGGATGTTGGTCGCATTGGAGGAATATAAGGATATCCCTTTTGAGATCAAACGGGTATACTACATGTATGATACGAAGGAAGGCGTACATCGTGGCTTCCATGCACATAAAAGTTTGGAACAGATCCTGGTCTGTATCCATGGTTCCTGCAAGATAAGGCTGGACAATGGGAGGGAGAAAAAGATCATATCACTGGAAAAGCCTTATGAAGGGTTGTATGTGCCTAACAATATGTGGAGAGAGATGTATGACTTTTCGCCAGAAGCAGTACTTATGGTGCTGGCCTCAGAGATATATCGGGAAGAGGATTATATCCGGGATTACGATGTTTTTTTAAGATCAGTGGAAGAAGGTGGAAGTGATGCATGTGCCATACCTGGATCTGGGGCTGATACATAGCAGGATACAGAAGGAACTGGATGAGGCATATCATATGGTGATGGACCGTCAGTGGTTTATAGGCGGGAAAGCGGACGAGCAATTTGAAGAGGCATTTGCTGCGTACTGTGGTGCTGCTTATTGTGTCGGTACAGGGAATGGACTGGACGCGATCCGGCTGATCCTTCTGGCCTATGGGATCGGTCAGGGGGACGAGGTGATCGTTCCGGCCAATACATTTATCGCAACGGCATTGGCAGTCTCTTTTGTAGGCGCTGTCCCGGTTTTTGTGGATGCTTCTTTGGATACATTTACGATCGATCCGGAGAAGATAGAAGAAAAGCTGACCAAAAAGACGAAGGCGATCATCGCGGTGCATCTGTATGGACGTTGTGCGGATATGGAGACGATATGCAGGCTGGCAAGGAAACATTCTTTGAGAGTGATCGAGGATGCGGCGCAGGCGCACGGGGCGCAGGTGGATGGGAAAAGGACAGGGGTACTTGGCGATGCGGCTGCGTTTAGCTTTTATCCCGGGAAAAATCTGGGTGCTTTAGGCGATGCTGGAGCTGTGGTCACTAATGATAAAGAGATTGCCGGAAAGGTACGGGCTTATGGAAATTATGGTTCCCATGAAAAATATGTCCATATGTACAAAGGGTGTAATTCTAGATTGGATGAGCTGCAGGCGGCATTTTTGTCAGTCAAGCTACGATATCTGGATGGATGGAATCGTGAACGAAGACGGATCGCGAAGGAGTATACAGAAAGGATCCATAATAGTAGGGTTGTATGCCCCCAAATACCAAAAGATGAAGAGGAGCATGTATTTCATATCTATCCTGTATTGGTAGAGGAGAGGCGTTCATTCGTGGAGTTTCTTGGGAAACATGGGATCATGACCAATGTCCATTATCCGATCCCTATTATGGAACAGGGGGCTTATGCGGAGGACAAAGGGCAGATCATAAACTACCCGGTCACAAAAAGGATATGCAAGCAGGAGGTTAGCCTTCCATTGTATCCGGGGATCACAGAGGAGCAGATAGAGCTGGTGATCCAATGCGTGGATAGTTTTTGAGAAAGAGATATCTTAGATGGTGAGTTGGCAAAAATATAGTAAGCTTCGAGGATAGAAAAGGACAATGCGGATAAGAAAGCTGGAAAAAAAAGACGCCGATCTAATGCTTGAATGGATGCATGATGATCGGGTTGTGCAATATCTATTGGCTGATCTTTCGAAAAAGAGCGATCAGGATTGCCAAAGATTTATCGATAAAAGCCAAACGGTCCGGGAGGACTTACATCTGGCGATCGCGGATGATGATGATGTTTATATGGGAACAGTCAGTCTAAAGCATATCGACCTGTTCCATAAAGATGCAGAGTTTGCAATTGTTGTCAGAAGGATCGCTATGGGTAAAGGATATGCCATATTTGGGATGGATGAGATACTTGAGAAAGGTAAGAGGGATCTTGGATTAAGAGATATCTATTGGTGCGTATCGAAGGACAATCTGCGTGCGCGTGGTTTTTATGATAAAAATGGGTTTGAACGATGTATGTGTATCCCGGCCCATATCACAAAAAATTATCCTCAGGACGTCATGGATGACTTGATATGGTATCACGTACACTTAAGAACATTATATTGATGGATTTAGACCAAGGAGATAGGTTATGCATGATAAAGAGTTGGTCCTGGACCATTTGGGGATCCTTGTAACTACATACTGCAACCTTAATTGCAGAGATTGTGCAGATCTGATACCCAAGAGAGCATGTCATCATTATGAGTTGGATCATCTTATATCCGACGTAGCCATAGTGCTGGAAAATGTAGACCATATAAAAGAAGTCCTTGTGATCGGAGGCGAAACGTTACTTTATCCATGGTTGTCAGAAGTTTTGGATTTTTGTAAAAGTCAGCAGAAGATTGGCAAACTGATCATAACAACAAATGGTGTTTCTACACCTGATGAGAGGCTGCTTGAAAATTTTCGGAGAAATAAAGTTCTGATACGTGTGAGCGGTTATCCAGGATATGTTGTCCCAAACAGAAAAAAGGTTTTGCAGAAATATAAGGACAGCGATCTTGAGGTAGAAGATCTGGAAAGTATGCAGTGGTATGCTATGGGCAACTTTAAGAAAAGATATAGAACGGAAGAGGAGTTAAAGGATGTATTTCGTACATGTGCAATGAAGGATTGCGTGACATTGGGGCGAGAGGGAAAGATATTTTTTTGTTCAAGGCAGATGACAGCTGATGAAACAACATTTTATCCGGATCCATTAGAAAATGAGTTTGTTAATGTGCGTATAGAGAAAAACCTTCGTAAAAGGCTGAGAGAGTTTTATTCTCTTCCGTATATCACCACTTGTGATCATTGTGACGGTATCAGTTGTGCAACGAAAAAGACTGTGCCTGCTGCAGCACAGATCCTAAAAAAAGAAACTTTTTTAGCTCTTTTGTCATTATATTTTGAAATAAAAGATGACCACCTATCCGACCTGGAAAAAGCAACAGCTGTTATGCGAGCATTGCAGCTTATAAGCGATGATATTTATAGATCATATGGGGTAGGACCTGCTGTGAAGATCATTGAGCTGGCGAATAAACCTGAGTGTTTGGCAGCTAACTGGAATGGATTTATGGACTATTATCTTTGCCTTATAAATGAGCTGACAAAAGATTACCTTTATGAGGTGAGGAGCGATAGTCCGTATGCTTTTTCGCAAAATATTCAGGGGATGCGTTTTTTGAACAGGATCATTATCAGCGATCATGCAGACAGCTCAGCGGACATATTGATCGAAGAACAGGAGATCTTCGATGCTGTAAACAAAAAGTGGCCGGTCGACCTATATACATATAATCGTTTGTTTGTCGAAAGTAAATTCGGGAGGATCCAAAATGAGGATGTAAAATGTATCATTTGCGGACTGCCTTATACTCAATATGGGATATTAGAAAAGGAAATGCCGGTATCGACTTGTAACCTATCGGTCACGGGACAGGATATACCCTACTCTATATTAATGGCGGAAAAAGCATTGGAACATGATCCTGGTATTGAGGTGGTAGTGATCCCGATAGCATATTTTCAAGGTTGCTATGACATGTCGTCTGATGATGCACAACTGCATAGGGATGTGATATCTTATATCGATCTGCCGATATTAGGAAAAAAGCGGAACTATGTAGATAAGGGATGCGATCAAAGAGAACAAACGATCCTAGAGTTGTATAATCATATTTATGATCTAGAAAAAATCCGTGAAAAACGAGACAAAGAACTTATATGCTTTTTGAAATATGAGGATTTTTTTAACGAGATATTTCCGCAGCCGCTATATGGCGGGCTTAAATTTGATGCCAAGATGCTAAGTGCTGAGGAAAAGCAGAAAAGTGCATGGATCACGGCGCAGCATAATGAAAGAGTATGTACTTTAAATGGGTATAAAGAAACTCTGCGATATTTGGCAGATTTTCTCCGAAAGATGGAGGAAATGAAGATCAAAGTTTTGCTCTTTGTCCCTCCAGCTACAAGGTATCTGGTGGAAGCCAGCAGCAAAGAACTACAAGATTTTTATTATCGAAACCTGGTCACAAAACTTTTTAAGGGAAGATATGTGAGATTTTTAGATCTCTTTGATGATGAACGATTTGATGAAAATGATTTTTGCGATTTCGAGCATTTAAATCATGGTGGAGCAGAAAAGTTGACAAGGATCATAGGGAAAGTTATCCTAAATTGGTCATAGGCAAAGGATCATTGAGCAGACTCAAACCGTGGATTTAGTGATCGGGCGTTTTTACTGAACACCGAGAGGAGGTATAGGATGGATCTGAGCTATCGGGCTTCGTAAAGTAGATGAGCTTGAGGATCGGTCTATCGTGTTCTAAGTGGAGAGCGGGATGTGATCATTGGATCAAAGGTATCCCGCTCTGTGTAGTTAGTATACGCCCAAGCTTGATAGCCCAACAGCGACAAGACCTTATTGGTGAGAAAGAGATATCCAAGCTACAAAAGACAATACTTTACTTGCTGTGGTCTCAGTGCGCTAAGTGGCCGGATCATCCGTTGCTCTGATGGAAACGTTTCGGGAAGATCGGATACTTTAAATGTCTATGTCAAACTTTACTGGGCTTCGTTGTGCTGAAGATACCGACTAATGTAGGTTCGTGTTCAGAAATTCAGGGCCATGGGTAATGCTTCGAGAAGGAGCGCTCACTGTTATGACTGTCTATCCTCTGTCTCCGGGTTGCTGAGAGCAAGGCTTGTCTTGACTTTTGGGCTCAGTAGCTCAGTAGCGACAGGACCTTATCGGTAAGGAAAAGATATTCCAGCCATAGAAAGTAATATTCTATCTGCTGTGGTTTTAGTCCACTGAGCGACTGCAGATCCCCGCCGCTTTGGCGGAAACGTTCTGGAAAGATAGGATATGCAGCTTTCCAGGGTTTGAAGGGGACACCGGCAAAATGGAGGATGGCCGGTTGATAGTCTGGCTTTTGCTCTACATAACGGTAATAGCCGATGCAGAAGTTGAACGGATTGTACCACACATAACGGATCTGAGGGTAGCCGAAATATTTTATACGGCCGATAAAGGCTGCGGACAAGAGGCCTTGGTCACCGAAATAGACAGGGGGTTCTTTTTTTCCATCCGGCCCTGCCAGGGCTTTTTGCAGCTGTTCTGTTAGGTCAAGATAATAGGTGATGTTGATGGCGTGTTCCCGCATCTTTTTCAAGTTGATCATATAGGAGCCGGAATTGAAGATGCCTTCCAGGATATCGGGGAGATATCCCTTTTTCGGCAACAGATCATCGGTTTTATATAATACGAAGTTATCTCCTTCCGGTTTGTATTTTTGCGGGGTGACGATGAGAAAGTTATCATCAAAGTCGCAGTTGTAATAAGGAGCGATATCCCCGACGACCAATGTGTCTCCAGCATCCAGATAGAGAATACGGTCTATGGTATCTGGCAGTAGTTGATGGGCGCAGAGGGGATAATAGGTCTCCCGGTACCAACGGCCTGCTCTTACCAAAGGATCATAGTTTTCTGGGTCCGGTACGACGATCTCATGGAAAGTGATGTTCCCACAACCATTGCAGAGGTCTGTGAGCATCTTGATAGTTCCCGGGGAGATCTGGCTGTGGAGCAGATAGAGATCGATATGGGCATGGGCCAGGTTTTTTGCCATGGCAGTGAGGGATATGGTCATCTGGGGAGCCAGTGTATCATCAGAAGAGGTAAGGATGTTGTAGTGGGGCTGTGAGGTCTGTTCAAGGTTCATTGATATATCCTCCGGTATAGAGTTATTTTGGATGGGACTGCGTCATCTAGTGATCATTATAATATGATCGATGCAATTCATCAATGTTTTTTATCGAAGATACGAGGTAGAAAATATCTTGGTGTTCTTATTTTCAGTTAGGTCGAGAGCTTATGGAGCAGCAGGTGCCTGACTATAGTAGAGATCCGTATATCAACAACCTCTCGGAGATCGATCGGATGCTTCTTGGATCGTTGTATCCTACAGTCGATAAAGAAGGATCTTGTCAGACCTCCCAGGAGATAAAGCGGTTATTGGGTGGAGATCGGTCAGAGAACTGAACGATAGAATGTGGGGTAAAGGAGAACGAGTGTGAAGAGAGATAAAATGACTAAAAATGTATATCTACAGATGAGAAAGATGCTCGATATGGTTGGCGATGCGATCGGATATATCATGGATCTTGACGAAGGAGATTGTCAACTGATAGATAGCCTGGAAAAAGACCTGATATATACGATAGAGAATGTTAATATAGAACTTTTATATAGCCCGAAAGTAGGCTTTTGCAGATTAGATGATCTTGATAAAAGGAAAGGTAGGCCGGGTTACAAGCAAGAAGTGGTCATTCAATATGTTAGTTGGTTAGATAAGATAACAGGTATCTTGGAAGAACAATATCATACGGAGAATGTATGGGAAGAAAGATTTATCAGATTGATGGATCATAGCCAGTATGTGGATCGTGATCTGACTATAGGAATTGTAAAGGATGCTTTGTTTAGTAAAAGTGCTGAAGAGATCGCTCATCTCTGTAGATATTATCAGACATTTCATGTGATGTGGGGGACTCTAGATGTGCTGAATGACAGGTATGATGTGATCGTAAACCGAGTGACAGCCCTTAAGGAACATAGAGAAGATTTTCTTTGGTTGTATGGACAACTGAGCGATCAGCGTTCTAGATTGGTCCTTACTGGTATGCTGTATAATTGGGTCACATTTGACTTAGATTACATTCGAGAAATGAAGGAGGCAAATTTTACAGATTATTTTGATCTGGACCTTGTAGGATGTGATGAAGAAGAAGTTGTGGTTGACCTTGGGGCGTGGACAGGTGATTCAGCATTAAATTATATCCAAACATATGGGAGATATAAAAGGATATATTGTTATGAGATCGACGCATCGAATATGAAAGCGGCGAAAGAGAAACTAAGCGGGTATCCAGATATTGTATTTGTGAATAAAGGAGCGGGAAATAAAGACAGTATAGGATATATTGATGGATCACCAATGTCATCCTGTAATAAGATCACAGATCAGGATACTGGTAAAAAGATAGAGATGGTACGACTGGATGATGACATTGACGAAAAAGTGACTTTGATAAAAATGGATATCGAGGGAGGAGAACAAGATGCGTTATTAGGCAGTGTCAGGCATATCCAAGAGGAGCATCCCAAATTGTTGATCAGCGTCTATCATAATAATGAAGATATCTGGAAGATCCAACAGATGATACTAGATATGTATCCGGGTTATCAGTTGTATCTTAGGAGCAATGGATATCAGTGGGGGCCATCAGAGATCGTGTTGTTGGCGATCGATAAAAGTAGAAATATCGATCGCTAAAAAGTTAAAAGTTCTTGCAATTAAAAACCTTTTTGCAAGTCTTATGAGGGAGGGGGCTTTAAGATGAAGATCCAATTTTTAAACGGCGGCCTGGCCAACCAGGCCTTTCAGTATATCTTTGCCCGATACTATGAACTGTCCCATCCTGGTGATAAGATGTTCCTGGATGACAGTTATTTTGCCCTGCACACCGTGCATAATGGCTATGAGCTGGAAAAGGTCTTTGGGTTCCGTCCCCATATGCTGAGCCAGTGCTTTGACGAGAAGGTGTGGGCATTCATCCTGGAGGAGAGGCAGCAAGGGAAGAGTGTACCCCAGATCCTCCGCGAACAGCAGGTGCAGATCCAGATGATCACAGAGACTGGGAATTATAGTCATTTCAATCCTTTCGACGGTGAGGTGTTCCCGATCCCCAGCAATGGCTATTTCCCGGAGATCTTAGAGGTGCCGGGAAATACTTATTATCATGGGTATTGGATCAATAAGGATTGGTTCATGGGATACCGGGAGACTTTTTTGGGGGAATTTACGTTTCCTGTGATCACGGATGAAAGGAATCTTCGATACCTGGAGGAGATCCAGACCTCTCATTCGGTTTCGGTCCATGTGCGGAGAGGGGATTATGTCACATTGGGATGGGAGCTAGATCTGGGCGTCTATCAGGATGGACTGCGGCGATTTGTAGAGCAGGCGCAGACCCGTGGACAAAAGGATGAACGGACATCGGTGCAGGAGCCGCCACAGGTGCAGGGGCAGCCGCAGGAGCCGCCACAGGCGTTGGGGCAGCCACAGACACAAGTGCAGGAGCGGCCACAGCTCCAGGGACAGATGGCCGCCCATAGGCGAGCTAGTGTAGAGGATGGGTGGCATCTCTTCGTGTTTTCCGACGACATCGATTGGTGCCGGGAGCATGCCCGGCAGTTGGGCTTTGGACTTTTTCCGAAGATAACCTATGTGGAGGGGAATGTACGTGGGGAGAACTATCGGGACCTGCAGCTCATGAGTCAATGCGAGGGGATGATCCTGTCAAACAGCGCGTTCAGTTACCTGGCGGCTTTGCTAAACACCAGGAGGCGATATACGCTGAATTTGAGCGACCGGGTATTGTAAAGGAGACGATATGAGGAAATGGCTGAGTGATCCAGCAAGTCCGTGTAAGTCCCACAGAGCGATGTCGTAAGTGCCGCTTGACAGAAAGCAGGTAGTACTATATAATGTAAAAAAATGGTTGCAAAATAATGGTGGTAAGTTAAGAAAACATAGAGAGCCTGGGAGGAAGGAGAGAGGACGGCGGAAAACTGTGGTAAGATCATAGATGTGATCTTTTGGTAACAGTATAAATAAATGAAAAAGAGGTGGAGCATGAAAATATATTTAGATAACTGCTGTTTCAACCGTCCATATGACGACCAGGCGCAGATCAGGATCTCATTGGAGACGCAGGCAAAGCTATACATACAGGAATTGGTAAAAAATAAGAAACTGGACTTAGTAACATCATATGTTTTGTGGTATGAAAACAGCCAGAACCCATATGAGACAAAGAGAGTGGCGATCAGTGAGTTTATACAGAGGAACAGTGCGGAATATATAGATATTGATAAGACAGACATTATAAAGTCCAAAGCAGAGGAAATAATGAAAACAGGGGTTAAAATGAAAGATGCTTACCATGTAGCCTGTGCGGTTTATTCGCTCTGTGACTGTTTTCTTACTACAGATGACAGGCTGTTGAGATACCAGACAAGCCAGATCCAAATGTTAAACCCCATAGACTTTATCAGAAGATTGGAGGGAGATATAAATGGTCAGTGATATTGAGATTATGAACAGAGGGATCTATTATTTATTAGAGAAACTGGGAGTAGTGGAGACAGAGCGGTTTATTGCTACGATCAGCAGGGAACGATTTGATTACACGAAGTGGCAGCGGGAACGGTTTGACAATATGGATCCTGATGAATTTAACAAGGCGGCGGTTGAATATTCCCAAAAAAATCCGTTTTTTAAGAAGGAATAGTCCGGATCACAATATCGAATACAGTAAAAAATGACATTCAAGGAGAAAAGGAGGGAGCCCATTGTCATCACTTAAAAGCGCAAAAAGCACCTATACGATCAAAGATATCTTTGCCTTGCCGGAAGGACAGCGGGCCGAGCTGCTGGATGGAAAGCTTTATATGATGGCTCCACCTACGACGACACATCAGAGGTTACTGAACTACATCTGTATGGAGATCAACCTGTATATCCGAGAAAATGCTGGGGTATGCGAGGTATTTCCTGCGCCTTATGGTGTATTTCTTGACAAAGATGAGGAGAGATATGTTGAGCCGGACATCTCGGTGATCTGCGATAAAGAAAAGATCGATGAGCGTGGATGCTATGGCGCACCGGACTGGGTGGTTGAGATCGTATCGCCATCTAGCAGGACTATGGACTATTACATCAAATTGTCGGAGTATAAGAAGGCCGGTGTGCGTGAATATTGGATCGTGGATCCGGATAAGCAGATCGTACTGGTCTATGCGATGGAAGCCGGGGATGCACCGGTCATCTATGGATTTGATCGAGGGATCAAGGTGGGGATATATGATGATCTGGAGATCGATCTTTCGGGAATGAGGATGAGAAAAAGATAGGGGTGGGGATCATTGCTCCTTATGTATCTATTTTCATGGTTTGGAGGTTTCTATGAAAGCACTGATCTTAAATTCCGGCATGGGGAGCCGCATGGGGGTGTTGACCGCCGACCATCCCAAATGTATGACGGAGATATCCAGTAAAGACACGATCCTGAGCCGTCAGCTGCGGCAGCTGACGGAGGCTGGGATCCGGGAGGTGGTGATGACCACAGGGGTCTTTGACCGCGCACTGGTGAGCTACTGCCAGAGCCTGGATCTGCCCCTCCACATCACCTTTGTGAACAACCCGAAGCCCCAGGAGACCAACTATATCTATTCGATCTACTGCGCCCGTGCGCATCTGGATGATGATATCCTGCTGCTCCACGGCGACCTGGTCTTCGAGAACAGGGTCTTGGACCGTATCCTGGAAAGCAGTGAGAGCTGTATGGCGGTCAGCACCACCCTGCCCCTGCCGGAAAAGGACTTTAAAGCGGCGGTCCGGGATGGACGGATCATAAAGGTGGGGACCGGGTTTTTCACACTGTCTCAGGCGGGCGGGCGTCCGGCGGATACGCTGGATAGCCAGTCAGCAGACATTTCCAGCCACTGCCTGGACGGTGTCTTCGCGGCTCAGCCATTGTACAAGCTCTTGAAGAAGGACTGGAGACTATGGCTGGAGGAGATCATGGCTTTTTGTGAAGCCGGGAATGTGGGCTGTTATGCGGAGGATGCGCTGAACTGGCATATAGACCATGAGGATGCAGTGGGCGATGATCTCGATGCAGATCCCGGACAATAAGATGGTACTTTGGGATGCCCAGCCTCTGCCGATGATGAGGCAGTTGCTAAAGGCGCTCCCATAGCTGGCCGCAGGTCCTCGGGCCGATGTACGATCGTCCCCTTGGATGTCCGTGACGAGCTATGCCATGAGATCGACGACCCGCAGGACTTAGCGGTGGTCACCAACCGCCTGCGGGAGGTAGAAAAAACCGATCCGGGATGAGGTGGTCTCCCTCCTGGCTTCCTACAGGGGTCTGCTGATCGAGTTTTCTTATTCTAAGGATGTGCGTTATCAGGAACTGGATAAACGGGCCAGGGCAGAGCTGTCCATCCCGGAGATGCGCCGGGGGCGGCTGAAGAAGATGCTGAAGATCAAAGGGCTGGTGACGGCCATGGAGGCCCGCCAGTTTGACGCCATGTGGATCAGCTCGCTGTGCGATCCTACGGCCATGGGCAAGCCGGATATCGAGCTGGTGGACATGACCTCCCGGTTCCGTACCATCGATGATATCATGGAGGTCACCACAAAGCCGATCATCTTTGACGGGGATACGGGAGGATTGACGGAGCATTTTGTCTATACGGTCCGGACCCTGGAACGGATGGGGGTCTCCATGATCATCATCGAGGACAAGGCTGGACTGAAGAAGGATTCCCGAGCTCCTGCGCAGCCTGGAGATGGATGTCCCGGTCCCTGCAGCTGGTGATATCGATAGCCTGTGCCGATCGGTCGATCCGGACCGGCTGAAAAATAACCCGAGGTCCGCAGTCGGGTGTCAGGTGGTCTGGCGCAAAAAGGACGTAGGACTTGAGGAGGAGAAAATGAAAGTTGACACATTATCAGAGATCATAGGCGCGGACTTTTACACCGGTGTCCCGGATTCCCAGCTGCGGGCGCTGTGCGACTATCTGATGGACCGCCATGGGATCGATCCAAAACATCATGTGATCGGGGCCAATGAGGGGAAAACCTGGTCCATGTGATCATCAATAACGGAGCCCATGAAACCGTAGGCGGTATGCCTACGGTGGCCGGGAAGATCGACCTGACAGCGATCGCCAGGGCTTGCGGTTATCCCTATGCGGTGTGTGTGGAGGATCTTAAGGCTCTGGACCAGGAGCTGGAAGCAGCAAAGAGCAGAAAGTCCCTGAGCCTGATCGAGGTCCGCTGCGGGATCGGAGCCCGGGCAGATCTGGGGCGTCCCACCACTACGGCCCGGGAAAACAAGGAGAACTTTATGGCGTATCTGAAGAGCTGTTGATCACAGGTAGAGATGGATCATGGTCAAGTGTGGTGATGCGTCCGCTGCCGGGCAGGACTGCCGATCCATTGAGATAGGCCTGGGCTCTGCGACTGGCTACCGTGAAAAGTACTCTGTATAAGGGATATCCGGCTCCAAAACAATGTCATTATGAGCGGAACCACCCGGAACAAATTTATGGTAGTCCCCATAGCATTGTGTTAAGACGTGCTCATATCCGGCAGGCACTGGGAGCTGGAGATCCTCAAAGGGAAGATATATGGTGTTTTGAAAGTCGCTGATATCCACACTTTTATAGTTGTCTGGGCATATCTCGCTCATTAGGTAATTCACCTTCTGGGACTTCCCAAGGTAGGACAGGTTAAAGGCCTCATAGATCCTGAACCGCTCCTGGGTGCTCTTTTGCAGACAGTCGATCAAAAAGTCCGCGCTCAAGTAGAGCTGCTGCCCCTTTTCCAATGCACTGATCACAGCCTCCGGGTTTGTGACTGTGACCCATAAGAGATCCTGGATCTGGGTGATGGTGGAAAATTGCGGGCTGACCCCGTCGTCCACGCTGTCAAATGGAAAGATATCGATGAAGATCCCCTGGTGGAAGGTGCTCCCCAGGCTGTTGAACTGGGGTTCGGCGGCTGTGGTCCGGCTGTCCCGTATCTTGGAAAATGGCCACAGGACACGGTCGGTATACGTGTTCTGGAAAAAATAAGGCTCTGTAAATTCCTGTGGCGCGATGGCCTGGAACCTCTCATAATCATCCCGGAACATGATCACATCGATATCATCGTCCCAGGGGATAAAGCCCTGATGGCGCACAGCCCCCAGGAGCGTGCCGTAATAGGCATGATAAGTCAGCTGATGTTTTTTGCAGACCGCGTCAAACTGCTCCAGCAGCTGCAGTTCTACGGCCCATACCTTTTTCCTCTTTTCCGTTACCAGAAAATCGCAGCGGACCTCTTCTTTAAAAAATGATGGATCTAAGTTCATATCGGTCACCCTCCATCTTATCTAGATATGCTAAAGATCTCTTTTTCCAGCAAGCGGTCGCGGGAGGTGTCCACCAAGCTCCCACAATATGGCGATATGTTTTATGAACGGCTGGGGCTCCTGCAGAAATGCCAGCGGCACCTGGGTGAGCCGACCAAGCTTGGATCTGCAGCTCAGCCCATCCCTCCCCCCTCCGATCCCGGCAGCGATACCGCCCAGAGCGGCCCACCATGGTCATAGCTTTCCTTTAGTTCATCCATCAGCTGCTGCAGGTCCCACTCCTTGGTACTGTTCTCGTAGCTGGCCGGGTCGGCGATGTAGACATTGCCGTTGGGGCACAGCTGGGCGATGACGATGAAATGCCCGTTCTTGGTGAGACTTCCCTTGCCCATCAAGGCTACCAGGATATGGCCGGTACGGAGGAGCTCTGCTGCGTTCTCTGCCGAGCGGTCGGTGACACTATCCACCTGGAGACCGAAGGCGGAGAGGCTTTCGGGGATCAGGCTGTGGTAGGAGCCGCCGTGGAGGGCGTAATAGCCGTTCTCGGCGGACCAGTCGGCCATCTCGATGGGGCTGACGGGGGTGGGGCTGAAGCTGCCGATCACCATGGCCACACAGGAGGGGCCGCAGCCGTATCGGCTGATAGGATCGTAGCCGCCGTAAAGGTACTCTTTCCAGCGGATATCGCCCTGGTTATAGTAGAGCATAGGCCCCAGGGCCGTGTCCAGCATGCATGTGTAGATGGAATCCTCCTGGAGAGGGGCTATCGGCTCCAGGGCAAAGTCTTCTACCGCGCCCAGCTCCGAGGTCCGGTCCAGGTCGGTGATGGACCGGGCATTTTCGCCGGAGGAAAGGGCATCGTCTGGATCTGCCGGATCTTCTGCCGTCTCATTAGCTGCCCCATGGGCGGTCCCGTCCTCTTTCCAGCTGCGGACTTTTTCGAAGCCTGCAAGGGCCAGCTCATGGAGCTTCTCGATCCCCTGGCGGGTTCCCTGTGCCACATCGGCCAGGGTGACAGGATGGAAATAGAGGAAAAGGCTGGCAACGACTGCTATGCCCGTGACTAAGATCCCACCGATCAAGATCCGTTCGCCTGATCCCACTGGGGATCGGTTCTTTCGGGCAGCTTGGGCAGCGGTAGCTTTTTTCTTTTTTTGATGGGCCTGCACAGGCGTATAGACGGTTTTTCCGCCCTTTCCTTTTTGCCCGGAGACGGATATGTCTTTTGTTACCTGGAAGCCCCGGGAAGCAGTCTGCTTTCCGGGGCTTTTTTTTCCGTCAGGTCTGTTCATCTGATGCGCGTTCCTTTCAAGTCCATCGGTGGGAAGAGCAGATACGTATCCATTTTTAGGAAGATATGCATCCACACTTAGAAGAGCAGATACGCATTCGCTTTCAGACAAATGATCTGCCGAAGGGTGGACGAGCCGATAGACGGGCTCCTCGCCGGTCAGGCTTTCGCTAACTGTGCCATCACCACCTGGGGGATCGTGCTCAGCGCCGCCTGCTGGCATACCGCCCCGATCTTATAGGCTTCCATGGGCATCCCGTAGACCACACAGGTCTCCTTATCCTGGCCGATGGTATAGGCACCGGCTTTGCGCATCCGGAACATGCCGGCGGCGCCGTCAGCGCCCATGCCCGTCAGGATGATGCCGATGGCACGGTTGCGCACCGTGGTGGCCACCGAGTCGAAGAGTACATCCACAGAGGGCCGATGGCCGCTGACCTTTGCCTCGTCGGTGCAGCTGACCGAGTAGCCGTTGCCTAAACGGACCACGCGCATCTGCAGGCCGCCGGGAGCCAGTAAGATCAGGCCGGGCTGGACCTTGTCGCCGTGGCGGGCTTCACGGACTTCCAGCTTACAGATGCGGTTGAGCCGCTCTGCGTACATGGAGGTGAAGCCGGCGGGCATGTGCTGGGTGATCACGATCGGGGGCATCTTGGCGGGGAACTGACGGACCACCTCCAGGATGGCTTCGGTCCCGCCTGTGGATGCGCCGATGGCGATCAGGTCGAACCGTCCGGAATGCATGTTCACCGGCATCCGGGCAAAGCGGGCAGCCGTAGCGCTGGTGGTGCCAAAGCCGGTGGCGGCAGGTGTGGACGAGGGGGCAGCAGTGCCTGCAGGGTGGCCGCCCACGGAGCCATGATGCAGGGGAGCGGCGCTCCCGGATGTCAAGCCGCCTGAGCTGCCGGGAGCCCCAGCGCCTATGGAGGAGCCTCCTGTATATTGGGAGGGGAGCCGTACCCTGGCATTGGCTCCGATCGCAAGCTTAGATTTTAAGGCAGCCAGGAAAGCGCTCTTCCCGCCGTCCTGCTCCATATCCGGCTTGCGGACGAAATCGATCGCGCCGGCGGCCAGCGCGTCAAATACCCGGACATTGAGCGAGGATACCAGGATGACCGGGACCGGATGGATGGGGAGGACCTCCCGCAAAAAATCCATCCCGGACATGCCTGGCATCTCGATATCCAGAGTCATGATATCGGGCTTAAGGACAGGGAGCTTATTTTTCGCATCAAGGGCATTGATCGCATATCCGACTACCTCGAACCGAGGGTCTGCTCCCAGGTTCTGCACGAGAAAACTCCGGAACAGGATCGAGTCATCTACGATCATCAAACGGATCTTTCGACTCATATGTTAACCTTCTTTCTATGATCGTCTGGATCTCATCGGCCGGATGCCGATAACAGCCGATGCAGATAAGACACGTCCAGCCGCCGCTGCTCTTTACAGCAGCGGCGGCTGAGTGAGTCTGCTCGGATCGCGGGACTTTCCGCTACTTTCCGGTCTTCCGGTAGATCGCCGGCTGTATACAGGTGTAAGGACAGGTAGCCTTGTTCAGACCTTCGGAATGGCCGATGAAGAGATGGCCCTCCGGAACAGTCGCATTATAGAAACGCTGTACAAGCGCATCCTTTGTATCCTGGTCGAAATAGATCATCACGTTCCGGCAGAAGATCAGGTCGAACTTGCGTTTGAACTGGATCTGGTCCATCAGGTTGAAGGTCTTGAAGATCACGTTCTGTTTGATCGCAGGGGCCACGGTGTACCGGCCGCCGCCTGCGGAGACGAAATACTTCTGTTTCCAGGTGGGCGGGAGAGCGGCTACGCTCTCGTCGCTGTAGGAAGCCGTGATCGCGGTGTTCAAGATCTTCTGGGAGATGTCCGTGGCCAGGATCCGGGTATCCCACTGGGAGGCCTGAGCCCCGAAAAACTCCTTCAGATACATGGAGATCGTGTAGGGCTCCTCGCCGGAGGAGCAGCCTGCGCTCCAGATGGACAGGCACTTATCCCGGGCGTGCTTTTTCTGCAGATCCGGCAGGACCACATCCCAGAGATACTTAAAATGGGCTTCCTCACGGAGGAAGTAGGTGTAGTTGGTGGTCAGCTTGTTCAGCATGGCGGTGACCATCTCTTTATCACGGCCGGAAAGGATCTCATCCACATAGGCGGAAAAATCCCGGTAGCCCTGGGAGGCCAGCGTATTGGAAAGGCGGCTGACGATCAGCTGCTTTTTCTTGCTCAGGTCGATCCCGTAATTTTTTTTGATATAGGTATAAAGACGGTTAAAGTCCTTATCAGTCAATGGCAGCATTGTGGATCACCTCTGTCTCATTCATCATACGATCTTGAGCGATCAAAGCTGGGGGCTGGCGAGAGCCTGACAGTCAACAGACATGAAGACACTCCCATCCTCCATGGTCACCATCCCGTCTAAGAGCTTCTGCTGGCGCTTTAAGGGGATGGGCTTTACATTCTGCAGATCGATATCGATCACCTGGCGCACGGAATCCACCACGATCCCCAGTGAGACGGAATCGATATCCAGCACGATGACACAGGTATTATCCGTGTATTCTGCCGCTTCCTTTCCCATGCGGAGCCGGATATCCACCACAGGAAGGATCTGCCCCCGCAGATTGATGATCCCTTTGATGTAAGGCGGCATCAGCGGGAGAGAGGTGATCGGATAATTGTTGATGATCTCGATCACATGTTTGGTACTGATATACAAGATCAGGTCGCCGGATTCGAAGGTGAGGCAGCGCTCCACAGTGGAGCTCTCATCTCCGTCAGGCATCTCTAAGACATCGATATTGGTCTCGTTGTTCATTGGTTCAGCCATAGCTTCTAGTTCCTCCCTTCTCAGACATTTTCCAGGGCTGCCGCATGGAGGCTCAGGATATCCAGGATGATGCTGATGTTCCCGTCGCCTAGGATCGTACAGCCGGTGATGCCATAATTCTTCAGTTCAAAGCAGTTTAAGAAGGCCGGGAGCGGCTTCACGACTACTTGCTGTTCGCCGATCAGTTCGTCCACGAACAGACAGAAGGAACGGTCGCTGGCTTCCACCCACATCAAGATGCCGTCTGCCGGATCGGTGATCTGGGTCTCGATGTTGTAGAACTGGTGGAGACGGATCACCGGATAGAAGCTATCCATGCGCTCCACCATCTCATTGCCGTTCTCATCACGGATGATCTCATCGGCCGTCACCTTGAAGGACTGGCGGATGTTAGCGATCGGGATGGTGAAGATGGAATCGCCTACGGTCACCTTCATGCCGTCCATGATCGCTAAGGTCAGCGGGATCTTCATGGTGAAGGTGGTCCCCTGGCCCAGCTCGCTGGTGAGGGCGACCACGCCGCCTACCGCTTCTACGTTCTTCTTCACCACGTCCATGCCGACCCCTCGTCCGGAGAACTCCGTGACGGCCTGGTTGGTGGAGAAGCCCGGCAGCATGACGAGACCTAAGGCTTCCTTTTTCGTATATTCACTTTCCGGTTTGGTGAGGATCCCTTTATCCCGGGCTTTGGCTAAGAGCTTATCAGGATCCATGCCCGCGCCGTCATCGGTGATAGAGATGATCACCTCGCTGCTGGTGTGGGAGGCGGACAGGATGACCTCGCCCTGGGGATCCTTCCCGGCATCCAGACGATCTTGGACATTCTCCTCGATCCCGTGATCCACCGCGTTGCGGACCATGTGCATGATCGGATCTTGGATGCTGTCCACGATGGTCTTATCCACTTCGGTGTCCTCGCCCACTAAGGTGAGGCGCACATCCTTGCCCAGCTTCTGCTTCATATCCCGGACGATACGGGTCATCTTCTGGAACACGCCGGAGATGGGGACCATCCGCAGGGACATGGCGATATCCTGGAGGTCGTCGGTCAGCTTGCGCAGCTGACGGGCGGATTTCATGAAATTGTCGTAAGCGTCCCGGTGCAGCTGGTTCAGCTCCGGGGAGGAGGTCACCATGGATTCGGTGATCACGATCTCGCCTACGATATCCATCAGGCTGTTGAGCTTCATCAGGTTCACGCTGATCAGGTTCTGCTTGACCGGCGCGTTAGGGGCCTGCTTTGGCGGAGCCGCAGCGGGCTTTTGTGCGGGTTTTTCCGGGCTGGAGGCGGGAGCGGTCTCCTGGGCCTGCTTCGGCGCGGCTGAAGCTTCTTCCGCGGCCTGGGCTTCTGCCTGGGCCTGGGCTTTCAGCGCGGCCACGTCCACCAGCTCATAGGAATGGATATGGTTCTGGGTCTGCAAGACATCGGAGGCCTTGTTGGCAGACCCCATATCCTCGAAGGCGATATAAAAGCCGTCCTCGATGATCGTGGAGCAGGTCTCCGAGTTCATCTCCATATTTTCCGGATAATAGCGGAGCTCTAAGCCGCATTCCTTTAAGGCGTTCACGATCATGAAGGCGCGCAGGTTCTCCATGCCCACGCCTTCTTCCAAGAACACATGGAGGAAGGAGACGGCCTTCTCGTCATCCGGCAGGCTGGAGGGAAGGGCGGACGGAGCGGCAGGTTCTGCCGGCTTGCCGGTATCCTCCTTGGCCGGAGCAGGCGGGGCGGCTGCCGGTCCTTCTCCGGCGCCGCTGATCTTCTTCAAGTAGCCGTTGATCTCGGCGGCGAAGGAATCCATGTCTGTATCTACGGGCTCCCCGTTCTCCACCTTTTCCACCTGTCCGCGCAGATAATCCTCCGAACGGAACATCAGGTTGAAAAGCTCCTTTTTGTGTGCGGGATCCATGGTGTCGATCCCATTTTCACGGATATAGAAGAACAGATCTTCTATATGATGGGAGATACTTGCCAGGGAGCCGAATTCCATCATGGCAGAGGAGCCTTTGATGGTGTGCATGATGCGGAAGATCTCATTCACATCATCGACTGAAAGATCGCCCAGCTTCTCGTCGGCCACCAACATCTCGTCCAGCCGGTCCAGAAGGGAATTTGTTTCAAAGAGGTATGTGTCGAGCATACTTTCCATACCATTATCCATTCTATTACACCACCTATCTCTTTTGATATCGCATGATAAAGATCGGTCTATCATATAGCAGACCATAACATACTGAACCATATATCGACGGAAAATGAAGATCGTTAAGTCTTTGAGGACTTATTTTTAGTGGGAACGGCGTTTTTTTTTCATGCCTCAGGCCCTGGGATAGGTCAAAAATGGGGATAAAAGGGAAAAAATAGCGGCGGACAGGCAGACAGATCCTGCCCTCTGGCCGCGGGAGCGGATAGAGAAAAGTGGTTGGATGAGGGGGATGATCAAGAAAAATAAAAAAAATAAAAAAATCCATATGAGACATATTATGATCCATAAAAAAGCGTCGAAATAGATAAGAGTGACAGAATTACTATGCCTTTCCTTTGAGAGACTGCATCGACAGTATCCGTCGCGGGAAGGAGAAGGCCCAATTCAAGGAGGAGCGGCAAATGAGGAATTTAAGTGTCAGCAAAAAGTTTATCGTGTCATTTGGCACCATCCTGGTACTGTTCTTAGTGTCTGTGGTCGGCGCTGGCATCGGCATCACCACGGCCAAATCCAGTTATCAGAAATTTTATGAGCAAAACTACAAGACCCTGTCCGGCGTCTATGAGATCCGCGTCTGGTTCCAGAGAGCGGTGAAGGAACTGCTGATGGGGGCTCTGGCGGATAACACGAACGATATCCAGGGGCATCTGCAGGAAGTGGATAACTATGTGTCCAATATCCAGGAGCAGCTCCAGAAGACCTATTCCAGCTACGACGGTGACGTGACCCTGATCCGGGAGTTCGAGTCTAAGATGAACAGCGGCGAGTCTTTGCGCAGCGAGATCACCCAGTACATCCGCGAGGCCACCGAGGAGTCAGATGCCAAGGCCCTGGATCTTTTGGTGGATGAGTATAACCCGCTGGTGGAAGAGTGCGTGAGCAGCCTGCTCAACGGCTTCAACCAGATGGAGCAGACGAACCAGAAGCAGTATGATAACGCGATCCTGACCATCAATGTCCTGCTCGGCATCTCGGTGGCGATCGCGGCAGTGGCGTTCATCATCACCTGTGTGATCGCCCTCAACCTGACGGGGAACATCCTGACCCCGGTCAAGAAGATCGAGGATGCCATGAGCGAGGTGGTGAAGGGGAACCTTTCCGTCAACGTGGACTACGATGCTAAGGATGAGTTCGGCAGCATGGCCACCAGCACCCAGGCACTGACCAGCGGCTTAGCCCGCATCATCAAGGATATCGAGATCTGTCTGAGCGCGATCGCCGGCGGGGACCTTACGGTCATCTCTTCTGACCGCGGCATGTACGTAGGCGATTATTCGAAGATCTTAGAGGCCATGAAGGGGATCAAGACCAGCTTTAACAATACGCTCACTACCTTGAACCAGTCTGCGGACCAGGTTTCCTCCGGTTCGGATCAGGTATCCTCCGGAGCCCAGGCTCTGTCCCAGGGCGCTACGGAGCAGGCTTCATCGGTAGAAGAGCTGGCGGCTTCGATCAATGAGATCTCCAGCAACATCAACCGTAATGCGGAGAGCGCACAGGAGGCCAGCAAGAAGTCGGTGGCAGTGGGCGAGGAGGCCGGTGAGAGCAACCGCCGGATGCATGATATGCTCCAGGCTATGGCTGACATCAATGCTTCCTCCGGTGAGATCGGAAAGATCATCAAGACGATCGAGGATATCGCTTTCCAGACCAATATCCTGGCATTGAACGCAGCTGTGGAGGCAGCCAGGGCAGGCGCCGCAGGCAAGGGCTTTGCTGTGGTGGCCGATGAGGTCCGTAACCTTGCCAGCAAATCGGCAGAGGCATCCAAGAATACAGCCGTCCTGATCGAGAATTCCCTGAGCGCAGTGGAGAATGGTAAGAAGATCGCAGATGAGACCGCAAAATCTCTGGAGCTGGTGATGACCGGCATCGAGGAGGCCACCACGATGATGGATCAGATCGCAAAGGCTTCTACCGAGCAGGCGGAGGCGATCACCCAGATCACCGTGGGTATCGATCAGATCTCCAGTGTGGTCCAGACCAATTCCGCTACAGCTGAGGAGAGCGCAGCCTCCAGCGAGGAGCTGTCAGGACAGGCACAGATCTTAAAGGAACTGGTGAGGAGGTTCAAGCTGGAAGGCAGCGCGTCTTCTGCACCGGCGATGCAGTTCTCCAGCTCATCCCCGGCGCTGGACTATGGGGTACCGGACAGTGGGATGATGATGAGCTCTTATGGCAGCGATAAATATTGATGTAGCAAGTAAAGCGGATCGATATGGCCGCTAGATGTGGCCGGCGGCCGCAGGGTACTGCCTTGCGGCCGCCGGTCCAGGCCATCGTGCCGTTCCAGTCGGCATACGGCGGGGGTCATCCTCGTGTATGCCGACCTGTTTTGCTTTTTGAAAGGAGAAGATCGATGAAGCGCAGCATAAAGCAGGAAGTATTGATACGTATAGCTCTTATCTTCGTCGTCGTGATCATCAGTGGCCTGGTGATCATCAGTGGCATGAAAAGGATCAGGAGATACAGTGTCTCCACCGATCAGGCGACAAAGATCCATTCGCTGGTCCTGACAGCAGAAAGAGCCCATTACGGGTGGGTCGAGGGTCTGTGCTCGGCTATCGCCCTGGGTACGGAATTTACCGGCAGCACGGACTACCAGGGGTGTGTCCTGGGCAAGTGGTTATATGGCCCAGAGATGGCCCAGGTGGAGGACAGTGAGATCCTGCGGCTCACAGAAGAGATGAAGCCGATCCATCAGGCGATCCATCAATCTGCCCAGACGATCCTGGAGATGAGCAAGACCGACCTTGAGCAGGCAAAAGAGATGTATCTGAACGATACCAGAGCCAATGTCGATAAGCTGGTGGTGCTCCTGGATCAGGTGGGGGAGATCACACAGCAGCAGATGGATGACAACCAGGCCGGATTATCCCGGGCGGTCACCAGCACGGAGGTGATCTCGGTGGTCACGGTCCTGGTGATCATCATCGCCAGCGTTCTCCTCATGCTGTATGTGCTGAAGGGGATCGTGGCGCCGATCCAGGTCATCACCGAGTCCAGCCGGAACTTAGCTGCCGGTAAGCTGGATTTCCAGATCGATGTGGACAGCCAGAACGAGATCGGGGATCTGGCCTCCAGCCTGAACCTGTCCGTGAGGAACTTAAAGCTCTATATCTCCGATATCCAGAAGGTCCTGGAGGGGATCGCTGCCGGGGATCTGAAGAGCAAGAGCGATATCCAGTATGTGGGTGATTTTGTCGATATCCAGAAGGCGATCGAGACGATCGACAGTGAGCTGAGCATGACCATGGAGCAGATCCAGGCTTCGGCCAGCCAGGTGGATTCCGGCTCTAACCAGGTGGCTATCGGAGCCCAGAGCCTGGCCCAGGGTTCTACCGAGCAGGCTTCAGAGGTAGATAACCTGCTGCACATGATCGAGCAGGTCACAGAAAAGATCAATGACAATGCCAAGAGCGCGGCGGTCACCACCGTTGAGGCAGATAAGGTGGGCGAGCAGATGAACCTGTGCAGCGGCCAGATGGAAGAGATGGCGAAAGCGATGCAGGAGATCAGCGCCTGCTCCGGCGAGATCGGGAAGATCGTCAAGACGATCGACGATATCGCCTTCCAGACCAATATCCTGGCGCTGAACGCGGCTGTGGAAGCGGCTCGGGCAGGGAGCGCAGGCAAAGGCTTCGCGGTGGTGGCCGATGAGGTGCGCAACCTGGCGGCTAAGAGCGCGGACGCCGTGAAGGAGACCACAGAGCTGATCGAGAGGACTCTCCAGACGGTAGATACCGGTTCCCGTTTATCCGGGATCGCGCAGGAGTCCTTAGGGTCTGTGGTGGCCGGTGCTCAGAAGGTGACCAGTGAGATCAAGGAGATCTCCCAGGCTTCCCAGGAGCAGGAGCGGGCGATCAATAATATCAAGGACAGCATCACCCAGATCTCTACGGTGATCCAGTCCAACTCGGCTACATCAGAGGAGAGTGCGGCGGCCAGTGAAGAGCTTGCCGGCCAGGCGCAGGTCCTCAAAGGACTGATCGGAAAGTTCCAGTTACAGTCCAGATAAAACGATTTTTGGAGGTATAGAGGAGGATGTTGGAAAAGATCAAAAATATGAAGATAGGTGTGAAACTTTATCTGCTGGTGGGCGTCGCCTTGGCGGGTATGTTCATGATCGGGGTCATGTCTATCCTGCAGATGGGGCGGATCGAGCGGACAGCGATGCAGATCGCGGAAGAATGGCTCCCAGGGCTCACTTCCTCGAATGAGATGCGCACATCATTGTCCAATGTCCGGTTGAATGAATTGGGCTATGTGACGGCGGCGTCCCCGGAGGTGGCGCAGAACAGCCAAGACTATGTGACCAAAGAGATCGGTGGGATGGATCAGAAGATCTCAGCCTATACGTCCTATATCTGCGATGCGGAAGAACAGAAGATCTACGAGACACTGCAGAGCGCCTGGTCAGCATATAAGCAGATCGACAGCCAGGTGATGCGTCTGGCTGGGGAGGGAAAGACAGAAGAGGCCCAGGCCCTTTTAGATGGTGATGGTGCTTCTGCATATAACGCGGTGAGTGCTGCTTTGACCGATCTGGTGGTGGCAAACGGAAAGGGCAGTGAGTCTTCGTATAATGAAGGCACCCGCACCTATACCAGTGCGATCGTCAGTCAGATCATGACGATGGTGGTCGTGGCGGCGATCGGCTTGTTCTTCTCCTTTGCGATCATCAAGTGCATCCGCCAGCCAGTGCTGGAGATCGCGGACGCCGCAGTGGAGATGGCGAAGGGAAGGCTGGATGTGGCGATCGGCTATCAGTCGAAGGATGAGCTTGGTGTCCTGGCGGATCAGTTCCGGGAAGTGGTCCGCAAGATCGGGGCGATCTTTGACGATGAGAATAAGTTTTTGGCTAAGATGGCAGATGGGGATCTGACCGTCGATTCGATCTGTGAGCAGGAGTACATCGGCGATTTCCATCAGGTGCTGGTATCCTTTAGGACGATCGCCGAGCGGATGAACGCGGCCATGACCCGGATCAGCGGGAGCAGCGACCAGGTATCCAGCAGCGCGGACCAGGTGTCCAGCGGCGCACAGGCTCTTTCCCAGGGAGCCACTGAACAGGCCAGCTCGATCGAGGAACTGGCGGCTACGATCGCAGAGATCTCGGAACAGATCAAAGAGAATGCGGCCAGTGCAGACCATGCCAATGAGAAGGTCAGTGCCGTAGGTGACGAGATGAACCTGAGCAATACCAAGATGCAGGATATGATCCAGGCCATGGAGGAGATCAGCAACAGTTCCCATGAGATCGGAAAGATCATCAAGACCATAGAAGACATCGCCTTCCAGACGAATATCCTGGCTCTGAACGCGGCGGTGGAGGCGGCCCGGGCAGGCAGCGCCGGTAAGGGCTTTGCGGTGGTAGCGGATGAGGTGCGCAACCTGGCCAGCAAGAGCGCGGAGGCCTCCAAGAACACAGCCGCACTGATCGAACATTCCATCCGGGCTGTGGAGAACGGCACCCGTATCGCAGATGAGACCGCACAGTCTCTCCTCCATGCGGTGGATGGAGCCAAGGAGGTCACGGTCCTGGTAGATAAGATCTCGGAGGCCAGCAGTGTACAGTCTGCTTCGATCGTCCAGATCACCCAGGGGATCGATCAGATCTCCAGCGTGGTCCAGACCAACTCGGCTACTGCCCAGGAGAGCGCGGCAGCCAGTGAAGAGCTGTCCAGCCAGGCGCAGCTCATGAAAGAGCAGGTGGGCAGGTTTAAGCTGAAAGGCTAAACTTTTGTGTGTCCGGCAGCCGACTTCCAAGGGCCTATGGAGGGCCTGGAGCGATATGATCGAAAAGATGATGATCTGGAGCGTTCTGAGCAGGACGCTCCAGTTTTTAAATGTATGTGCGATCTATTACGTGGTCCAGCTGGGGAAATGCGCCATGCTCTCTGCGGTGGTCCTGGCGGTCATCCTGCTGGCACGAAAAAGCCTGTTCCGGCAGACGGTCTTTTTAAAGGGTGAGCTGTGGCTCCTTTTAGTCCCGGTACTATTTATAGGAAAGCTCCGCTTTTTCTATGAGACCAGGATGGGAGTGCGGCTGTTTTTGTGGTGGGATCAGCTCTGCATGCGGCAGCCCTGGCTGTGCTGGCTGTATCTGGCCGGGATCTTTGTATCGGCGTGGCGCTTATGGAGCAGGCAGAGGCGGATGGATGCGCTGGTGTCGGCGATGGCTAAGAGAGAGGTGGCCGGTACGCAGGTGTATGTGGACCCGCTGCCGGTCACGCCCTTTACGACTGGCCTGTTCCGTCCAAGGATCGTGCTGCCGCAGCTTTTCCTGGAGCAGTGTACACAAGAGGAGATGGAGCTGGTGCTCCTCCATGAGAAGCTCCATATCCGGTCCGGCCATCTGGCGGCGCTCTTTTTGTGGGATGTGGGCCGTGTGGTCCTCTGGCCTGTGCTGTCCCCGGCCTTCCTTATGGGTCTTTTACAGGAGGATCTGGAGGAGATGTGCGATAAGTCCGTGCTCCGCCAAAGCGGGACCGGCAGGGCTGCTTATGGGAACCTGCTCCTAAAGAGCATCCTTCTCCTCCAGGAAGCGGATGGGGCCTCCTTTCATGCACCGGCCGCCTTTACCGGAGATCTGGCTTACCGGCGCATAGAGGCGAGGATCCAGAAGATCCTCCGCTATCGTCCCTACAAGCGGGGCTTGGCAAGGCTATCCGGTCTGACCGCGGTCGTCACCACCATAGGGGTGGTCGGTCTGGTGGGAAGCCTTTCCTACGCCCGGTGCAACCCTATGGATGGGGTCACCTTGTGGGACTTAGACACGGTAGAGTGTATCGTGGAGGACGACACCTTGCTGGATGAGGTGGTCCATTATGACGATCATTGCGTATATGTGGATACCGGCGCATTACGGGAGGTGGTGGACGTAGATGCCTATGAAGGGCACGAGGTGGTCTTCGTCTTCGGAGGCTTCTATAAGCTGCCGGGCATAGGCGGCTGCTGCGATGGGGCGTACATCAATATGAGAGAGCTGACAGGCGGGCAGGCGGAGGGGATCTGCCAGATCCCGTATGAGCGTGTCTTTGATCTGTGGGCCTGGGTCTTTGCGCGGATCTAAGACCTCTTTCGGAGCGGATCTTTTGCATCATCCCTATGAAATACGACGCTTTGGCGTGGATGTGAAAAGCAGATCGATAGGGATCAATATCCACAAAATTTTTCCTGATCATCCCACATCTATTGACAGATCGACAAAAATATGTTAATCTACATTCAAGGTCGGTCGAACGACCTACAACAATAAGAAAGGGGTGTAACATTTTGAAGAAGAAGGTAGGTTTGCTCTCTTCCCTGGTCCTTGTGCTGGTGTTCTATGTGCTGGCCTGTACCATGACCTTTGGAGAAGGATCGGTCCTGTCCCCGGCATCCTTTGTCTATGCGGGTGTGTTCCTGGCTGTGATCGTCCTATTGCTGACGGGGGCATTGGCAGACTGGGTGGTGGTCCTTGGGGCTTCCTCGCTGATGATCCTGACGGATGCTCTCTTCCGTAAGATGGGGATCATGCAGGAGCCGGTGTTCACCATGTCGGGACTGTTCGGCGCCTTCAGCGGGTCTACGGTGTGGCTGGTCATCATGGTCTTTGCACTTTCTAACGGCATCGGGAAGAGCGGGCTGCTGAACCGGATCGCCATCGCGATCTTATCCCTGTTCCCGCCCACCTACACAGGCGCGGTGGTCGCCATGATGTGTACCGGGACGGTCTTAAGTCCTCTGATCCCTTCGGTCAACGCGAAGGTGAACATCTTGATCCCCTTCGCCACCTCCACCACGGAGGAGATGAAGATCCACCCGCGCAGCAAGGGGGCCCTGGGCTTGTTCACGGCCTGCTACCTGCCGGCGTATCTGGGAGGGAACGCATTTTTGACCGGTTCGGTCTATGTATCCGTGATCTGCGGCTTTGTGGCCTCCTATGGACAGGCCTTAGGCGTGCCGGGGGCGTCCTTTAATTTTGTCAGCTGGCTGGCGGCCGCCAGTGTGTGGTTCATCATCCTGCTGGCAGGGACTTTTGTGTTCTGTACGATCGTCTGCCGGCCTGCTGAGAAGGTGGAGTTCTCCAAGACCTTTTTTAAAGACCGGTTAAAGGAGATGGGGCCCATGAGCCGCGATGAGAAGCTGGCGGCATGGATCCTGGTGATCGCCCTGGCGCTCTGGTCTACCTCCAGCATCCACGGGATGGATACCGGGATGATCGGGTGGGCGGCGATCTGTGTGATGTGCGCCACCGGGCTGATCGCACCCAGCGACCTGAACACGAAGATCCCCTGGTCCCTGGTGATCTTTATCGGAAGTCTTTTAGGGATGGCGAACTATATGTCCACCCTGGGCTGGAGCGACGCGATCGCAGGGCTGCTGGGACCGATCCTGGCGCCGGTAGTAGCCAGCCCCTGGATCTTCGTGCCGTTTATCTGTATCTTTACCTATCTGCTGCGTTTCCTGATCATCGAGCAGAACACCGCGCTGGTGGTGGTCATGGCGATCTTCGGAGGCCTCATGGGCGCGGCAGGGATCGATCTGTATGTGATCATCTTCGTAGAGTTCATGAGCTCTATGTGCTGGACGGTCCCCTATATGAACCCCTTTGCCATGGCCACCTTGGGCGTGGCCGGAGGAAAGTACGTGACCTTCCCGGAGATGCGCAAAGCCTCGATCCTCTATATGATCATCAATCTGGCAGGCTGTACCTTGAGCATCCCGCTCTGGTATGCGTTAGGTTATATCGGGTGATGAGGGAGCGGACCCTTTAGCCGTCCTGAGAGGATCGACAGATCATAGAGATCTCTCCATGAAAACCCCAGGAAACCCTCCGCCTGTCCTTGCAACGGTCCGACGAAAATGTTATAGTATCAACATACGATCGAAAGACAATAGCGCAAGAACAGAAAGGGAGTGGAGCTGCCCGTGAGCGTGCGGGCGCAGGGACCATGGAGATGATCGACATCGGATTGGACAAATGTGAGACGACACAGGAGCGTTTGATCAAAGCGACCCAGGCGCTGATCGCGGTCTATGGCTATGATGCGATGACCACCAGGATGATCGCGAACCTGGCGAACGTGACGCTGTCGGCGATCAATTTTCATTTCGGCAGCAAAGCGGATCTGGTGAAAGCGGCCATGGAGCAGGCGGCCGCGCAGTTGGAAAAGAGTTATGAGAAATTAGCGGTGGAGATCCGGGAGTTTTTAAAGGTACAGCCAGTGGATAAGGAAAAAGCATGGGCGTATCTGGACCGTTTTCTGGCAGACCGTATCCGTCGGGCGTTCAACTATGAGGCCAGTTGGATCAATATCGGGATCGCGGAGCATGAGAACGGCCTTCCCGAGGGCGCCAGGGGCATCATGTCCCAGGTGGCGGTCCGCACCAGCGAACAGGTCCTGGTGGAGCTGATCCTGGCTGTCAGTGATAAAAAGGATCCATTTAAGGCCGCGGTCATCTCCCGTGCGATCAACGCGGCGATCATGACCTACACGGAAAAGCCGCTGCTGAACCAGTATCTGGGAGAGAGCATGGGGCTGGACCTTGGCGACCATGAGCGTGTGGGGGAGTATATCCACGAGTACGCCATGCGGAGCATCGCCGCCGCCGTGGTCATCGCCCCCAGGACGAAGCTGATCTGAGGAGAAGGAAAGAGCAGGGGCGGTTGCCGGGCAGGACAAAGGGCAGGGAGCCCGGCAGGAGGACTGAGCTGCCTGCTCCAGCGGGAGATGAGCCGCTGCGCTGAGATGAAAGGCCTGAAAAGGACCGGGCAGCTGGCTTGAAGGGAAAGGCCTGGCAAGGACCGGGCAGTCGGCCTGGACAGAGTCAGGATAAAACAGTCCTGAAAGGATAAGTAGGGGGTATCTGTCTCTAGTTTAGGTCGTACGACCGACCTCATCGTTCTCTCTTTAGGTCGTACGACTGACAGACAAAGGATGTTTTGGACGGCATAAGGGGCTATGCGTACCTTGTGCAGGATGAAAGAACATGACACCAGGGTCCGGCGCCACAGGGGGCATCTGCCTGTGGATGCAGACTGCCGGACCTGCAAAAATATGAGCATGGAGGAAGACATTATGGAGAAACAGACCATCAGCCTGACCATCAACGGTCAGCCTTATGAGTTCTTGATCGGCGAAAAGTTCGGGATGATCCCGCCGTCCGAGACTCTCGTCCAGACGCTGCGCAGACGTCTGGAACTGACCGGGACCAAGGAGTCCTGTGATGAGGGCGCCTGTGGATGCTGCACGGTGATTAAGGACGGCAAGGCGATCGCCAGCTGCATGATCCTCACTGTAGAGTGTGACGGCAGCCATATCCTGACCATCGAGGGACTGGAGGACCCGGTGACCCATGAGCTGGATCCGATCCAGCAGAAGTTCATCAGCTGCTATTCGTTCCAGTGCGGCTATTGCACGCCGGGGATCATCATGAGCGCCAAGGCTTTGTTCATGGAAAACCCCCATCCTACGGGAGAGGAGATCCGGGAGGCCCTGGCCGGGAATTACTGCCGGTGCATCAGCCATTACACGGTCCTGGAGGCGCTGGATAAGCTGGCCGGCGTCACATCGGATCAGTATGAGATCGTAAAGGAGGCCCAGGAAGAGCGATGACAGAGTATAAAAGAGGAAAATTTAATTTTGAGGCGCCGGTGGTGAACGGCCGTCCTGCGCAGTACCGCCATGTAGGGAAATACCGGGTCCGGGCGGATGCCCGGGAGATCGTGACGGGGAGATGCGTGTTCTTAGATGACTTTACGGTCCCGCGCATGATCTATGCCCAGGTCTTAAGGAGCCCCTATGCCCATGCAAAGATCAAGAGCATCGACACGGAAAAGGCGAAGGCCCTGCCGGGCGTCCATGCCGTGATCACCTACAAGGATATGCCCAAGGGCTGGACCTTAGGCTGGCCGCCCCACAAGGACCTGATGGATCAAGAGGTGTATTTCGCAGGGGACCCGGTGGCGGTCTGTGCCGCGGATACGGTGGACATCGCCAGGGAAGCCCTCCATCTGATCGAGGTGGAGTATGAGGTGCTGCCGGCGGTCTTTGACGCCATGGAGGCCTTAGAGCCGGATGCGCCGGTGCTGTTCCCGGGCAAGTTCAAGAGCGGGACCAACGAGGTGGACCCGGGCGTCCCCCATTTCCAGCCGGAAGGACCCTGGTGGAAGGTGGAAGGCGGCGACGTGGAGAAGGGCTTTGAGGAGTCGGCCTATGTGGGCGAGAGCCTGATCGAGTTCAATAAGATGTGCTCCCCCAACGCGCCTGAGGCTCCTGGCTGTATCGTCCGCTGGGAAGGCGGCGTGGACTATACGATCTGGGCGTCCTCCCAGTCGCCTTTTATCTGTAAGCTGTTCAACGGTCCCCGGATCCCCAAGTCCAACCTGCGGGTCAAGACCTTCAACGTGGGAGGATCCTACGGGAATAAGCAGACCCTGTCCTCCACGATCCTCTGCTGCGCGATCGCCGCGATCAAGACCGGGCGTCCGGTGAAGCTGGTGATGAGCAAGCATGAGCAGCTGGTGGCCCACGAGCAGCGTTTAGGATCCAAGATCCGGGCTAAGATCGGCATGACCGAGGACGGGATCTTCAATGCGGTCCAGGGCTGCTGGTACGTGGATACCGGCGCGCTGTGCGACGCGGTCCAGGGGCAGGTAGGCGTAGGTCTGGGCGAGGCCCAGCTGGTGATGGCTAAATGCCAGAACTGGGACTTAGACAGCAAGGTGGTCGTGACGAACAAGTGTCCGGCCGGGATCGTCCGGGGCTACGGCGGCCAGGAGTTAAATAGCTGCTTAGCCCGTGTCATGGCCCACTGTATGATGCTGGCGGATAAGGATCCGATCGAGGTGTTCCAGAAGAACTATGTGGCGCCCGGGGACAGATATACCTGGCGCGACGGCCTGACCTGGCAGAGCCGGGGCTCGGATAACTATCCCCACACCATGGCGCTGGCGGCGGAGAAGTTTGGCTGGAAGGAGGCCTGGAAGGGGTGGCTAAAGCCCACCCGGGTGGAAGGGCGCAAGGCCTACGGCGTAGGCGCCGGCGTGATCGGCAACGCGGATGTGTGCGAGGACAACACCCAGTGTATCGTCCGGATCCAGCATGACGTGAAGGGCCGCGGGGCTACGCTGATCGTCCAGACCGATATCACTGAGTCCGGCATGGGCCAGCGGGCGGCAGCCGCCAAGTTCGCGGCGGAGGTCATGAACGTGCCGATCGAGAAGGTGTATGTGACGGAACCGGATTCCCTGAACAATGTGGTGAACTTCGGTCTCTGCGGCTCCCGGGGTACGGTCACCGTAGGCAAGGCGGTCTCCAAGGCGGCGGCAGACGCGAAGCGCAAGGTCTTAGAGATGGGGGCCCTCCATTTCCATTGCTCGCCAGAGCAGCTGGAGACCAAGGATTTCCAGGTCTTTGTCCGGGATAACCCACAGAAGTCCATCCCGATCAAGAAGCTGGGGCCCAAGGACTTAAATGTGATCGGCTATGGCCAGCATGTGGAGCAGTTCGATATCCCCAGCTGCTGCCTGTTCCTCACCGAGGTGGAGGTGGATCTGGATACGGGCGCGGTGCGGGTCCTCCGCTTTACCCAGGGGACGGACATCGGCCAGATCGTGGATAACCGTATGGTGCGCATGCAGCTCCAAGGCGGCGTGGGGAGTGCGTCTCTGGATACGGCCACCATGGAGGAATGTATCTACGACGTGAACGGTACAGGCAAGATGCTGTCCAACAGCATGCTGGAGTACAAGTGCCGGACCTTTAACGATATGCCTAAGCACGATTGTGTGATCGAGGAGAGCCAGCTGGATACCTTCATGTTCAAGGCTGTGGGGATCGGCGAGATCTCCGGTGCGGCTGGTGCGTCGGCTGTCCTCATGGCGATCTCCAACGCGATCGGCGTGGAGGTGAACGAGTATCCTGCGACGCCGGATGTGATCTTGAAGGCGATCAAGAGCCGTGGGACTGCTGCGGGAAAGAGCGAGGAGGGAAGATAGAGCATGAAGCATTTTACATATCAGGCTCCGGATTCGTATGAGGGAGCGGAGAAGATCTTACAGGACGCAAAGCCGGGGCAGGCGGCGGTGATGGCGGGGGGTACGGACCTTTTAGGCGTGCTCAAAGGGGAACTGCTGCCCAAGTATCCGGAGACCGTGGTGGCTCTGCGGGATATCCCGGGAACGGAATATATCAAAGAAGAAGAGGGCATGGTCAAGATCGGCGCCATGACGAAGCTGGCGGCGATCGAGAAGGAGGAAAAGCTTAAAGGCTCCTTAAAGGCGGTGGCTGTGGCGGCGAACAGCGTGGCCAGCCCCCTGATCCGCAACCGGGCCACCATCGGCGGCAACCTATGCCAGGATGTGCGCTGCTGGTTCTACCGTTTCCCGGACCAGGCCGGCGGGACCTTGAACTGTATGCGCAAGGGCGGCGAGGAATGCTACGCGATCCGTGGCGATAACCGGTATCATTCCATCTTCGGCGGGATGAAGGCGGGGACCACCCCCTGCGCGGCCGAGTGTCCGGCCCACACAGATATCCCGGCCTATATGGAGCGCTACAGAGCCGGGGATATGGAGGGGGCCGCAAAGATCTTGATGCAGGCGAACCCGCTCCCCATGATGACCAGCCGTGTCTGCGCCCATACCTGCCAGACCAAGTGCAACCGCTGCTCTACCGACGAGCCGGTGGCGATCCACAGCGTGGAGCGTGTGGTGGGCGACTATATCCTGGCCCACGCGGACCGGTTCTATCCGGCGCCCCAGAAGGAGACCGGGAAGAAGATCGCCCTGGTGGGCGCAGGTCCCGCAGGCCTTACAGCGGCCTACTATCTGCGGGCCGCAGGCCACAGCGTGACCGTGTATGAGGCCCTGGAGGAGGCCGGCGGCTGCCTGATGTACGCGATCCCCAATTTCCGTCTGCCCAAGAGCTATGTGCGGGACCTGATCAAGGCCCTGGAAGGGATGGGGATCAGGTTCGTCTGCAACGCGAAGCTGGGTGAGGGCGTGAGCATCAAGGAGCTGACAGAGCAGAACGACAAGGTCTTTATCGCCACAGGGGCCTGGAAGCGTCCGGTGCTGGGCTTTGACGGGGAGGAATTTACCGAGTTCGGCCTCCAGTTTTTGGTGGACGTGAACAAGTGGGTCAACGCCAAGACCCGGGAGCATGTGCTGGTGGTAGGCGGCGGCAACGTGTCCATGGATGTGGCGATCACCGCCAAGCGTCTGGGGGCCAAGAGCGTCACCCTCTGTTGTCTGGAGCAGCGGGAGGAGATGCCGGCTTCCGCCGAGGAGATCGCCCGGGCAGAGGAAGAAGGCGTGGAGATCAAAAACGGTTGGGGTCCTGTCCGTGCCTTATATGAGGGTGATAAGCTGAACGGCATGGTCTTAAAGGCCTGTACCGCCCTGCGGGATGAGATGGGCCGTTTTGCCCCAAGCTATGATGAAGAGACCACCATGACGATCCAAGCGGACAGCATCCTCTTAGCGACCGGCCAGCGGGTGGACTTGAGCTTTTTAGAAAATGAGCTGGAGCTGGCGGTGGAACGTGGGCTGATCAGCGTGGAGGCCGAGACCCAGAAGTCCAGCGACCCCAAGGTATACGCAGGCGGCGATGCGGTCACCGGACCTACTACCGTGATCATGGCGATCGCCTCCGGGCGGAGAGCGGCGGAGGCCATTGACCAGGAGATGGGCGTGGAGGCTCCGGATAAGATCGGCCAGACCGGGCTGCTGCACTTTGACCCGGATACGGCCCAGCTTAAGAAGGCCAACAACGGACACGATCTTTCGGCTGAGGAGAGGAACTTAGATAAGGAGGACAGCTATTCCCTGACCCGCGAGGAGGGCTTAGAGGAGGCGAAGCGGTGCATGAACTGCGGCTGCTACAGCGTCAACGCCAGCGACTTATCCCCGGTGATGGTGATGCTGGACGCCCGCTTAAAGACCAGCAAGGGCCGCAGCCTGGAGGCCGCCCGGTTCTTCTGTACGGAGCTGAAGGCCTATGACAAGCTGGAGGCCGGGGAGCTGATCACGGAGATCCAGATCCCGGCATGGGAAGGCTATACCACCGGCTATGAGAAGTTCCGTCTGCGCCCCACGATCGATTTCGCCATGACCTCCCTGGCCTGGGGCTATAAGCTGGCCGACGGGAAGATCGAGGATATCCGCCTGGTGTTAGGGGCGGTGGCGCCGGTGCCGGTCCGTCTGGAGGCTGTGGAGGCATTAGTAAAAGGAAAAGCCCCGTCGGAGAGCCTGGCCGAGGAAGCGGCCCAGCTGGCCGTTAAGGGCGCGGAGTCTATGGGACAGAATGGCTATAAGATCGATGAGGTGAAGGCATTTGTCCGCAGGCTGATCCAGTCCATGATCTGATCGGCCAGGTCCGGTCGATCCAGACGATGACCTGACCGGCAGGGAACAGACGCCATGTATGCGATGTGTGTATGCGGATACATGGTGTTGGCCCCTGCTGCGATAGGAGAGGGTACACATGTATCCCCGCGAGCGATGCGCCAGATGCCGGGCAGGCGTGACCGTTCAGACCGGTCTGCGCGGGGGCTGCCCATTGGGCATCCACTGTGCCGGCCGTTCTCGTGGCACGCACGGGCATCTGGCGGATGCCGAGGGGCTCTTGGACGTATATAAGGAGGGAAATGATGTTCACAAAGATCTGTACGGCTGCGGAAGCGGCTGCACTTGTTAAGGACGGCGCGTTCCTAGTCTGTGCCGGTAACATGAACAACTGTCTGGCGGAGGAGATCTGCGCGGCGATAGAAGCCCGCTTCCAGGAGACCAGCCATCCGAAGGATATGACGATCATGTCGGCTTCCGGCGTGGGCGATATGGGACCGGTGGGCGGCGTGTTCCGGGGCTTTGAGCATTTTGCCCATGAGGGCATGATCCGCCGGGTGATCGTGGGCCATAACGGCTCCAACCATTCGATCATGCAGATGCAGGCGGAGTTAAAGGTGGAGTCCTACAACTTCCCCCAGGGCGTGATCGAGCACATGTTCCGGACCCGGGCAAAGGGGCTGGATGTGGAGCTGTCCAAGGTGGGGATCGGCACCTTTGCGGATCCCCGGATCGAGGGCGGCAAGACCAATCCGGTGACCAAGGAGGACCTGGTGGAAGTGGTCCAGATCATGGGGGAGGAGTACCTGGCCTATAAGACCCCTAAGATCGACGTGGCACTGATCCGCGGCACCACCGCGGACGAGGACGGCAACCTGACCTGCGAGGATGAGGCGGTATTGACCAATATCCAGGCGATCGCCATGGCCACCAAGGCCTCCGGCGGCATCGTCCTCTGCCAGGTGAAGAATGTGGTGAAAAAAGGCGCGCTGGCGGCCAAGGAAGTGGTGATCCCCGGGGCCTTCATCGATAAGCTGGTCATCTGCACGGACTTAGAGAAAAACCACCGGATGACCATGGGCGAGTATTATAACCCGGCCTACACGGGAAAATATAAGTATCCCATCTCTGCGGCAGCGGCGCTGCCCTTAGGGGTGAAGAAGACCATCGCCCGCCGTGCCGCCCAGGAGTTAAAGCTCCATGTACCGGTGAACACTGGGTTAGGCTATCCGGAGGGGATCTCGGCTGTAGCCAATGAAGAGGGGATCGCGGAGGATCTGATCCTTACGGTGGAGACCGGCGCCTTCGGCGGCGTGCCGGCGGCCAGGACCTCCTTCGGGGCAACGGCCAATGCCCTTGCTTTCGTGGACAGCCCCACGATCTTCGACCTGTATGACAGCGGCTATCTCTACGCCACCTTTGTGGGCCTGGCCGAGTGCGATCCGGAAGGGTCCGTCAATGTGTCCCGCTTCGTGGACCGGTCCGGCAGAGAGCGCAGGCCGGGGGCCGGCGGCTTCATCAACCTGACCCAGGGGGCAAAGAACGTGATCTTCTGCGGCACCATGACCTCCGGGGGCTATAAGGCGGAGATAAAAGACGGGAAGCTGGTGATCTTACAGGAGGGAGCGGAGAAGAAGTTCTTAAAGAAGATCAACCAGATCACCTTCTCCGGCCCCAGGGCCATGGCGATCCAGCAGAATGTGCTGTACATCACGGACCGCTGTGTGTTCCGCCTGACCAAGGAGGGGCTTAAGCTCATCGAGGTGGCCCCGGGGATCGATATCGAGACCCAGATCCTGCCCTACATGGAATTTAAGCCGATCATCGGGGACGATGTGAAGGAGATGGATCCGAAGATCTTCAGGGAAGGGCTGATCGGGCTGAAGGAGACCGTGGAGTGAAGGAGGCCATGACGGCGGAGCGTGTGGACTGAAGGCGAGCGTGACGGCTGGAGGAGGCCATGGCGGCGGAGCGCGTGGGCTGAAGGCGAGCGTGATGGCCAGAGGCTGCGCGTGTAAGGGCAGGGACAAGAGGCTGGCGGCAGTGAGACTTTAGGACCATGCCCTTGCAGATCGTGTGCCATCGAAGGATCTTGCGCCGTATCGCTGGATGTGGCTGCCTGGCTCCGGCGGGGAAGGATGCGCGCGGAAAGGGACGCTGAGAAGGACGATAGAAAAAGAAATAGAAAAGAAGACCCCTGCGAAAGAAATGCCAGAGAAAGCACCCGGAAGAGCAAAAGCCCGGGATCGGTGGAGCATATGGAGAGAAAATGGTCAGAGCATCTGTTAGAGCATAAAAGGATTTTTCAGGAAAATACGATCGTGGGGCTGTTCCGCCTTGCAACAGAGCAGGCTCCGGGGAAGGCCGCTCTGGTGACCGGGCAGGTCCGCCTCACCTACAGGGAACTGGAGGAGCTGAGCGACCGGATCGCCCGGGGACTGCTGGCGGAAGGTGTGCAGGAGGGCGAGATCGTGGCCGTACGGACAGGGCGTACTGCCTGGTCCGTGGCTGCTTTCTTAGGGGTCTGGAAGGCCGGCTGTGCCTATGTTTTTTTGGACTCGGACCAGCCGGCCTACTACAATTCCTTATGTATGCAGGAATGCGGCGTGCGCCATGAGGTGACCCAGGCCTTTGTGGAACGGGTGCTGGCGGGGCGGAGGGAAGAGTGCTCTGCGGGAGAGGATCCTGCGAAAGTATGTCCTGCAGGTGGAGAGCAGGGACCTCTTTCTGGATGTCCAGGGAGCAGAGGACAGAAGCCCCAGGCAGGATGTCCGGGGAGAGGAGGACAGAAGCCCCAGGCAGGATGCTCAGAGAGCGGAGGACAAAAGCCCCAGGCAGGATGTCCAGGGAGAGGAGGACAGAAGCCCCAGGCAGGATGCTCAGAGAGCGGAGGACAGAAGCTCCAGGCAGGATGCCCGGTGGAAGGGCAGCCGGCGAGGCTGGACAGAGGCCGCTTTGCGGAGCGGGGCGGAAGGGACCGTCTGGCGGTGGTGGTGTATACCAGCGGCTCCACGGGAAAGCCCAAAGGCGTTCTGATCACCCAGCAGAACCTGGCGGCCACGGTCTCGAATTTTGGGGAGATCGGGTTTTCCAGCGACGACCATTACGGCTGCTTCGCCAGCCTGATGTTCATCGCCTCTGTGTACGACATCGCCCTGTCCCTGTCGATCGGGGCCACCTTGTACCTGATCCCGAAGGCGATCCGAAGGAATATCCGGGAGGTGGCAAAGTACTATGTGGAAAAGCAGATCACGGCCACCTTCCTGCCGCCTCATATGGCGATGAAATACATGGAGCTGGACGAGGAGAGCCCCCTGCGCCTGCTCTTATCCGGCAGCGAGCCGGTGCGGAATCTAAAGAGGCGGCCTTATAAGATCCTCAATGTCTATGCCAGCAGTGAGGCCAGCGCCCTGATCAGCTACTACCAGGTGGAGGACAGCCGGAAGGCTTATCCGATCGGACGGGTGGTGGCGGCTCTGCGGTACTACATCGTGGATGAGGAGGGAACGCCTGTCCGGCCGGGGGAGGAAGGGGAATTGTGGATCTCCGGCCCCCAGGTCAGCATAGGCTACTGCCAGATGCCCCAGCTGACGGCAGAGCATTTCTGTCCCAACCCATTTTGCGGGGGAGCGCCTTATGAGCGGGTGTTCAAGACCGGGGATATGGTCTCGGAAGAGAAAAAAGATGAACTGGTCTACCATGGCCGGAAGGACAACATGGTCAAGATCCGGGGTTTTCGGGTGGAGCTGACAGGGGTGGAAAGGCATATGCTGGAATACCCGGGCATCAAGGAGGCCTGCTGCAGGGCCTACACCGACAGCGGCGGGACCAACCTGCTCTTCGGCTACTATATCTCCGGGGAGCCGGTGGACCATGAGGACTTTAGAGCCTTTCTGGGGAAGATGCTGCCTTACTATATGATCCCTTTGGGGCTGGTGCGCTGCGAGGAGTTCCCCCGGACCCTGTCCGGGAAGGTGGACCGGAAAGCTTTTTTGCCGCCGGAGGGACTGGATGATTGGAGGCAGCTGGCGGAGCGCTATCGGTGACGGGGAGGGGGCAGGCGTTACAGGGCAGCATCCGTGGCGGTACAGAAGATCGACGGCACAGAGGTCAATCAGAGAGGAAGGGGAGATATGGCTGGGTTTAACGATGAGGATCCGAGGAATGTCCGGGGAGATAGGCTGGAGACACCGGAGGAGCAGCTTTTCCGTATCGTCTTAGACTGCCTTGCCTATGAAGGCTATGGGTGTATGACCCTTAAGGCTATAGACGAAAGGTGCCAAAGTGAGGAGCTTAAGGAGATCCTGTCCGGCTATGGGACGAAGGAGGATCTGTGCGCTGCGGCCCTGGAGGATGGGGCGGAACGGGTGGCCCTGGTCTATGGGAAGATCACGGCAGAGGCCAGAGCCTATCTGGAGGCAGCAGGCGCAGGTACGCCCAGTACCCGCAAGAAAGGGGAAGAAGGAGCAGACGCGTCGGACAGTGCCAGATCAGTGGGAGACGCGGAGCGCCAGCCGGTGGTATATGGGGAACGTCAGTCGGTGGGGCTTTGCTGGGAGCCGGAGGACGAGGGCTTTAAACAGCTGGAACGTCTCCTCTACCGCCATATCTACCAGTGCTTTCATCCGAAGAACCGGATCTATGTCCTGGCGGCGGCCCAGGAGAGCCAGCTGCCGCCAGGTCTGGGGCAGATCCTGCCAGACGCCCTGTGGCAATGCTTCGGCAGTGTGCTGGCGCGGCTGATCTATCAGGTCAGCCAGGTGAAGAACGCCCAGGTGGCGGCCATGTGCGCCTGCGCGGTCTGTGGCAGCATCAACCTCTTTGTCCAGCAGCCTAAGTACTGCAAAAATGTGTTCCGGGGGCAGACGGGCAGGGAGCCGGACTATGGGGTCATAGAGGACCTTTTGAACAATCATTTCCTCCGCGCTATCGCGGCGGATACGGCGATCAACAAGGCATTTTAGGTGTTTTTACAGAAGGAGCGAGCGGGAGGAGCAAGGGAGATGGAGTGGAGTAGAGAGGATGTGGGACGACTGCAGAAGGAGGCCTGGCAGGAGGGCTATGACGCGGCTATGCAAAAGCTGCGGATCGCCATCAAGCTGCGGGATATGGGGATCGCCGACTGCGAGATCGTGAAACGGACCGATCTGCCGCCGGCCATCGTCCATGGACTTTTGGGGGAGCATGGACATGGTCATGGCGGATGAAAGGGCCGCTATGGCGATCCATGTGGTGGCCGCGGCATCCGGTCCATCACCGCATGCGATCGAAAATGGCCGGATGCGTTGGCAGCCAGAGCCTGGTATGCATCGGAACGGCTGCCCTGGATCGCGTTGCCGCGGATCTTGCAGGGTAAGATCACTGGGCAGAAGCGCCCCCGGTCGCCTTCCAGGCCTGCAGGTCTGCTTTTTTGTAGTCTGCATAGCTTGCGAGGGCATTTTTTAACCCCATGGTGGCCAGGACCGAAAAGTAGAAGACCTGGTCGTCTAAGGTGCCGTCGTCAGAGAGCTTTTCCGAGATCTCTCCAGGACCCAAAAGCTCCGCGGCCATGATGGCCTGGTCCTTTGCCAGCTCACAGATGCAGGCGGCGCAGGCTTTTAAAGCCTCCGGGCAGCCCTCGGAGGCGGTGTAGCCGATCTGGGTGATGATGTCACGGTGGGTGGTAAAGGCGATGGAGAACAGGGTCTGTCCATCTTCGCCGATGACCTGGCCCAGAGCCTGCAGAGGAGAGGGCGTGGCGCAGTATCCTGCGGAAGTGGCATAATGTTGCAGCTTAGAAGGGTCGGCAGACATAGGGGTACTCCTTTCGTGTGTCGTGTGGTGTAGATGTAGATGTTGTTGATATGATGGCTTCGGATCCAGTGGGTCCGGATAGGTCGCATGACCTGATCGATAGAGTCATTATAGCGGACGGGGGAGGGGATGTCAATAAAAAGTGAGGGGGGCCGCTGGCGTGGTATAAAAAGTGAGGGGCGGCTGGCGCGGTATAAAAAGCGAGAGGGCCGCTGGCGTGGTATAAAAAGCGAGAGGGCCGCTGGCGCGAGAGTGGGCAGTAACAAAATATAATATGAAAAGTGGCCGCAGCATAACAGTGGAAAAGAGGACGGGCGAGGAGGATCGTTGAGATATGGAGAGAGAAAAGAGCATGGGGCAGGAGATGAAGGAGCATAGGATCGTGGAGCAGGTCCCCTGGAGTGAGACCTGCTTTGGCTGTAATGGCGGGCCGAATGAGGGGATCGGGATGCGGGCTTTTATCACAGAGGATGGCTATGTGGTGGGGAGATGCCGGGTGAAGGCGGGGCATCAGGGGTTCCCGGATACGGTCCACGGCGGGATCATCGCCACGTATTTTGACGAGGTCTTGTGGCATGCCACCAGGGTGGATGACCCGGATCTGCTGGCTATGACGGTAGAGATGACCACCCGGTATCAGAAGCGGATCCCGGTAGGGGAGGAGCTGCGGGTGGTGGCCAGACCGGCTGTTTTTGATGGGCGGCATGTCCGGGTGGAGGGCTATATCCTGCTCTCCGATGATACGGTGGCGGCCACGGCATCGGTCCATTATATCACGGTACGCCAGGAGCATGTGTTCAATAAGACCGAGAACGCGCGGGTCAAGTATCAGGGTGATGCGAGAGAGCTGGGGAGCATCCGGTTTTAGAAGAGAGGCGGATCTGAGCGGGAAAGATGAGTGGATCTGGACAGAAAAGATAGGCGGGGAAGACCGGCAGAGATGGGCCAGGATGACGGCGGATGGGGCCGGGATAGGAGGGACAGATGGCAGAGGGAGAAAAGACTGCCTGGGAGGATGGGGCAGTGGAGAGGACAGAGACCGTAGAGAGGAACGGTGCAGAGGGACAGGGGGCAAAGGGACAGATGGAAGATGTAGCGGAGAGAAAGGAAGGGGCGGCGGATCCCGGCCTGGAAGAGCGGGTGGAGGCGGAGAGGATCACCTTGGTGGATGACAAGGAGGAGGAGTATGACTTCCTGATCCTGGACCGGTTCCAGCTGAGCGGAAAGTGTTACCTGGCACTGGTCTCCTGTGATGAAAAGACCGATATGGGCCATGGGAATGACCCGGGAGAGGCCAACGATATCACCGTCGTCCGAGAGGAGGAGGCGGGCGGTGAGCGCTCGTTCTTCGCGGTCACGGATGCCGATGAGCTGCTGGCGGTGGCGAAGATGGTGGATGAGCGGTTTGGGCATCTGGGTGGATCCGTATAGGGCCGGCCCTGAAAGGCTGTCTTATGTCTGTATAGCGGACGGGGGATCAGTAGGGACCCGGAAGTAAAAGGATATACCGATATTGATGAACTTTTTGAGGAGTTAGGCTCATGAAGGAGTGCCATATCCAACCAGACTGGTTACTGATATATCTTATAGAAGATGATATATTGACATTAACATCGATCGATATGGGAACGCATGCAGATCTGTTCAAAATGTGATCAAAATGATCAAAAATGCGGCATTAAAATATACCCGACAATGTAGGGGAAAAACGAAAAGGGTTGCCCTTCGTCCGTAACATGGACGGAGGGCAGCCTTTTCCTTGTCTGCTATGTCCGGATCACTTTTTGAGCCGCAGCCCGTCCTTGAAGGCCTCGCCCACCCGTTCACCTACCCGATAGTAGCCATGGGTATAGGGATCAAAGGCGATCGCGAGATCCCTTCGGTTATGTTGATCTTTTTTCGCATCATCACCACTCCGTTCCTTAAGATTTTTGGATCTTTTTGTGATCATAGGCTATAGGGGTTGACAGGACCCTTGCCTTTCTCTATGATCATAACAGGTATTTCAAAAAATACAAGTACTATCTTAAAGGAAAGTGTAAAATGATACGAGACTATATCGAAGAGGCCAATTTTGAAGATACGGGGTTCAGCTATACGCTGTCGCTCATATCCGGCAAGCATAAGATGGTCATCCTTTACTGCCTGATGGAGTTTGGTACCGTGCGGTTCAACGCATTAAAAAGGTATCTGAAAAAGGTATCGGACAAAACCCTCAGCAATAACTTAAAGGAGCTGGAGGCCGACCGGCTGATCCTCCGAAAAGAATATCCCCAGATACCGCCAAAGGTGGAATACAGCCTGAGCGACAGAGGGAGGTCGCTGATGGCGGTCTTGGACCAGCTGTGCGTCTGGGGGGAGGAGAACAGGGAGCTTTGAAACAAAGGGTGACCTCCGGACCTGTTTGTGCTATACTGATACAAAGGCATGAAGGACGTTTGGACACAGCATTTTTTAAGAAAAGAGGTGTGGTATGCCGCAAAAAGCAGGGCTCCCTATAGGTATCGAGGATTTTGATCGGATACGGAAAGATGGATCCTACTACGTGGATAAAACAGGACTGATCAGGGACATCCTAGATAACATGGCTTATGTGGATCTGTTCACGCGCCCGAGGCGTTTCGGAAAGACCCTGAACATGAGCATGATCAAACATTTCTTTGAGATCGGCAGCGATTCTGGCCTTTTTGACGGCCTGGAGATCTCCAAGGAAACAGGACTCTGCCACCGATACCAGGGAAGGTTCCCGGTCATCTCGATCAGCCTAAAAAATGTGGAGAGCGATACGTTTGACCGGGCAAAGAAAAAGATCCGATCGGTCATAGGGGATGAGGCAGTCCGATACCCATTCCTTTCAGACAGTGACCGATTGAACCAAACAGAACGCCGGCAATATGCAAAGCTGATCGAGCTGGATGACGAGGGTGGTTTTGCGATGTCGGATGAGCTGCTGGAAAACAGCCTGCTGATGCTGTCGCGTTTTCTCACAAAACACTATGGGCAAAAAACGATCGTCCTGATCGACGAATATGATGTCCCTCTGGATAAGGCCTACCAGGCAGGCTACTATGACCGGATGGTGGATCTGATCCGGAACCTGTTCGGTCAGGTGCTCAAAACGAACAGCAGCTTGTATTTCGCGGTCCTTACCGGATGCCTCAGACTTTCAAAAGAAAGCATCTTTACCGGACTCAATAATTTTAAGGTATATACCGTGGAAGATGTGCGCTTTGGGAGATATTTTGGCTTTACCGATGGAGAAGTCCGGCAGATGTTAGCGTATTATGGTCTTGCAGGTCAGTACGATGCCGTAAGGGAATGGTATGATGGCTATCGGTTCGGGGGGACAGGTATATATTGTCCGTGGGATGTGATCAATTATTGCGGTGACCTGCGGGATGGAAGTGTGGCGAGACCACAAAATTATTGGGTCAATACCAGCAGCAATAGCATCATCCGAAAATTTATCGACAAGGCAGACGGGAAGACCAGGGACGAGATCGAGTCGTTGATCAACGGTGCGAGCATCCGAAAGAAGATCCGGCAGGAGCTGACTTACAGGGATCTGGACAGTACGATCGATAACCTGTGGAGCATCCTTTTTACAACAGGCTATCTGACGAAGTGTGGGGAGGATGAGGGCGGTATGGCAGATCTGGTCATCCCCAATAAAGAGATCCGATGGATATTTGAGGAACAGATCCGGGAGCAGTTCGAGGCAGAGACAAGGAAGGATACGGGGATGATCAAAAGCTTCTGCAGGGCATTTGAGGAAAATGATGCAGCGGCTATCGAGAAAGGCTTTGCTGCCTACCTGCGAAAGACCATCAGTATCCGGGATACCCATGTCAAAAAAGAAATGAAAGAGAATTTCTATCATGGGATCTTGCTGGGGCTTTTTGCTAGTATGGATGGATGGAAGGTCAAGTCTAATGCCGAGTCCAGAGAGGGGTACAGCGATATCCATGTGGAGGTCGAGGATAAGGAGCTCGGGATCATCATTGAGTTGAAATATGCAGAAAAAGCGGCTTTTGATGAAGGCTGCCGTGAAGCGTTAAAGCAGATCGAGGACCGGGGTTACGAGGAGGCATTGATCGATGACGGCATGAAGGTCATCCGCAGATATGGGATCGCATGCTACAAAAAACGGTGCAAGGTGGTCTCTGGCTGAGTTTTGCATCATCGGAGCATTGCCGATCGGTCCTGTTTTAAGCCATATTTGATCAAAGATCAAGCCCACCTTTGAACCGCCAGTTCATTGACAGCCCCTGCCAGATCCCTTTAAAATGGCTATGAGGGAGGTGGTCTTGGGATGATCTTTTTGGTGGATCTGGAGAATGTGGGCAGTGAGGGCTTAAGGGGCGCGCGGTATCTATCCTGGGAGGATGAGGTGATCATCTTCTATAGCCAGGTCTGCGAGAAGGTCCAGCAGGGGTATCTCCATCAGCTCATGGAGGCCTGCTGCCGCTGGGAGATCTGTAAGCTGAAAAAGACCGGGAAGAACGCTCTGGACTTTTATATCGCGACGAAGCTGGGGGAGATCTTTGGGAGGGGATACCCGGGGAAGATCGGGATCGTCAGCAGAGACCAGGGATATAAGTCGGTGCGGGACTATTGGAAGAGCCGGGCAAAGCCTTCCAGAGAGGTGATCCTGGGGGTGACCCTGGAGCAATGTATCCTGTCGGCACAGGAGGGCCGGGCCAGGACGGCGCAGGTCAGGGAGTGGCTGCGGCCCGTCCGGCTGGAGACGGAGTTTGTCCGCTATCAGGAACGGCTGCGGATCCGGGAGAGCCTGGAGATGGCTTTTGCCGATACGGGCTATCAGGAGCAGCTGGGGAGGATCGTTGGGCTCTTTGAGAAGCAGTCGGGCAAGAAGATCCTTTATCTGGATACGGTGAAAAATTTCGGCAAGAAGGATGGGCTGGAGATCTATCGGAAGATGAGGACGTTGATCGGGTGAAAGAGGGATAAGACGATATTGGAGAGCAAGATACTGCTTATACGCGATATACGGGCGTCCCCATGTGGTTTGAACGCCATATCGTGTATATAGCAGTGATCTTGCGACAGCCCCTGATCTTATAGAAAAAGATGATCAGTCCAGAAGTTCGGTCTATCGGCTGATCCTGAGGAACCATTCCCCAGCCTCTATGGCGCCGTCAGCGATCGGCTCGATCGAGGTATCCCCATCCCCATTGGTCAGGACCGTGATGATCGTCGCCGGGTGGCCTGCCGCGGCGATCTTCTTTCGATCCATAGAGAGGAGCAGATCTCCCTTTTTCACCAGCTGTCCTTCTTTTACCTTGCAGGAGAACCCTTCTCCGGCCATGGCTACCGTGTCGATGCCTACATGGAGCAGGATCTCCAGGGCGGCGGCGTCTTTGTGGACGAAAAGATGCGCGGGAACCCTTTGGTGTATAATTCCGCCACATTGGTCCCCTATAAGGATCTCCGCTCCCAGATGATCCATCTCAAAAAGACGCCGGCGGCGCCGAAGCTGCAAAAGATCTTTGATCTGAAGGAAAAGGATATGGTGTGGGCGTTCAAGCGCATCCGGATCATGGACCATCAAAAGACCCAGATCGAGACCGGCTATATGCCCTGTACGCTCTTCCCGGTGATGGACAGGGGAGTGGTGGAGGACTCCATCCAGGAATTTGCGATCGAAGAGGGCTATAGGATCTCCCATTTTATGACCAACTATCGGGCGGCACAGCTTACCAGGGAGGAGGCAGAGCTATTGAACTGTAAAAAGAGCACGCCGGCGCTCCTGATCAAGTCCAGAGGATTTTTGCGGGACGGCGCTGTCTTTGTTTCCAGTGAGATCGTCGCGGTGGACTATGAGTGTACCTATGTTGTGCCGTTCAATAAAGAGGTCTTTCGCAAAAGACGGAAGCAGTAGCGGCGGCCATCTCGCTATCTTTGGTCAGCGCTGCTCATACCGGCAAACTGTCCCCGCCGCAGAGCGCCCCATATCCCAGCTCCCTGTTGGGCCACTCCGTAAACCCTGGCAGCTGTCTGGCTCCACGGATCAGATAGGCTTTTACTTTTTCCCCGAACAGATAGGGGTCCTCCCCCTGGACCACCCCCCACTCCATCATCAGCGCCGCCGTCCCTGTCACAAAGGGGGCCGCAAAGGAGGTCCCGGTGACGCTGGCATATCCGCCTCCTGCGGACACGGTCACGATGTCGGTCCCGGGGGCCGCCAGCTCCGGCTTGATCTGGTCGGTGAGCCGGGTATAGCCCCGTCCGGAGAAATCCGCATAGGCTTGGTAGGCGGGATCGTAGGCCCCCACGGAGATCGCCTTCGCGGCAGTGGAGGGGATGGTCAGGGTGGTCTCCGGGGAAGGGGAGAGGAAACGGGTGGAGGGGTTCAAGATCCCATGAGAAGGGAGCCAGAGATCGTACTGCCCTGTGACCAGCCGTACCGGCTCTAAGAGGATCCGCCAGATCCCACTGTCGATATAGTCCTTCTCGGGGATAAAGTCCATGTAGATCTCCTGGGCCTGGCTGTAGGGGCTGGCGCTCCCGTGATAGACCAGGATCTGGGTCTTTCCATGGGCAAAGCGCTGGGTACCCAGCCGCTCGGAGAAGGGGCCCAGCCGCTCCCCGGAGGGCGTCATGAGGCTCACCCGGAACTGGTCGGCAAAGGATTTCCACAGCTGTACGCTGAACGACGTTTCATAGGGGGCCACGGAGAGGAGGACCTCCGTGCTCTGTCCCGGGGCGAGCTGCCCGGCGGCATGTCCCCCGCTCCCCCCCTCATTCCCGGTGCCTATCACGATCACGTTCCGGCCGTAGTCCGCCGCCCCATCGATGAAGGTCTCCAAAAGGCTGGTCCCATCGTGGGAGCCGTAGGTGTTCCCAAAGCTGATATTGACCGCCACCGGCCTTGCCAGCTCCACCGCTTTCCTGAGGACAAAGTCCAGAGCCCGCATCAGCTGGGTGGTCCGGGGAAAGCCCTGGGGGTCCGCAGTCCCCAGCTTCACCACCAAAAGCTGGCTCTCATAGGCTACCCCCCGGTACCGGCCCTGGCTCTCCCTGCCGTTCCCCGCCGCGATCCCCGCCACCGCTGTCCCATGGCCGCTGGAGTCCACGGAAGGGACCAGACGGAGGGCCGCGGCCCGCCCCCCCTGGCCTCCCTGTGCGGCCCCTTCTTGGCCTCTCTGTCCGACGGTCTCCTGGCCTCCCTGTGCGGCCCCTTCTTGACCTCTCTGTCCGGCGGCCCCCTGGCCTTCCTGGCCAGCGCCTCCCTGCCGTCCCTGTCCGGCGGCCCGCAGCGCCTCATCGATCGCGTCCCGGTCGAAGACCTGGTCCAGCGTCTGGTCCCACAGGTACAAGATCCGGGTGCTGCCGTCCCTATTGCAAAAATCCTGGTGCAGGTAGTCGATCCCCGAATCCAGCACCGCCACCAGCACACCTTTTCCGCTAAGGCCCAGCCCGCCGTCCTGCATAGGTGTGAGACAGGAGGCTGCCCTTGCCCGGTAAACGGCAAAGAACAGCCTCTTTGGTTTCTCGATATAGCTGATCTGGGGAAGTGCGCTGACCGCCCCGATCAGCTCCTGGGGTACATAGAGCACCGCATAGCCGCCTAAGAGCTCCTCCCCCCGGATCCCCATGTCGTAGACAGCCTGCAGGTCCCCGGTATACCGCACGATCAGCTCCCAGGTCCTTTCCCGGGAATCATACCCTGTCTCTAAGTCGATCGACTTCTCCCGCTCCTCCTCTGTAGCGTCCATGGCCAGGTTCAGCAGTTCATCCACTTTCTGATCTTCCATCCAACTCCCCCTCTGTGCGCAGATCCATCCCTATATCTTATCATCTCGGCTCTCAAAAGATGCGTGGCTATTTTAAGTAGATACAATGGCATCCGGGCTTTAGGAGGGCGATGTTTCTGTGATCATATTGGAGAAAATACCCCGCCCAGATCGTTATAGAAAGCAAAATGATCATATAAGGAGATGGATTTATGGGATGTTTAGGAAATGTGATCTGGTTTATCTGCGGCGGGATGATCAGTGGTCTGAGCTGGTGTCTGGCAGGATGTCTTTGGTGCATCACGATCGTTGGGATACCGGTGGGGGTGCAGTGCTTTAAGTTCGCGACGCTGAGCTTTTTCCCCTTCGGAAAGGAAGTGGCCTACGGAGGCGGAGCCGGCTCTTTCCTGCTCAATGTGATCTGGCTCCTGGTCTCCGGGCTGCCGCTGGCATTGGAGCATCTGGCGATCGGAGCCTTGCTCTGTGTGACCATCGTGGGGATCCCCTTTGGCCTGCAGCAGTTCAAGCTGGCCAAGCTGGCGTTGATGCCCTTTGGGGCAGAGATCTGCTGAGGGGAGAGGTCTGCTGAGAGGAGAGGTCTGATAAAGCGTTCCACATGCTCCTGCTGATGGTCTTTTATGTCTCCATCGCATCATGATCTTTACGATCTTTCCGTGGACGATCCTTACGGTCTTTATGTGGATCGGATCTTAAAAAGATACCAGAAATGGATACAAAGGTGTGGAATAAAAGGATACAAAAGTGTACCAGAAAAGAATGGTTGCAACGGTCTGACGCATGTGCTATATTGAGAGGAAAAGGGGGTGGGAGGCGATCATGGAGATGGAACAGATGACACTTTTCGAGCGGGAGGATACCATGCCCTTAGCGGCGCGTCTGCGCCCGCAGACCCTGGATGCGTTTGTGGGGCAGGACCATCTGCTGGGCAAGGGGAAGGTCCTGCGCCGTTTGATCGAGAGCGACCACATCTCCTCCATGATCTTCTGGGGGCCGCCCGGGGTGGGGAAGACCACGCTGGCCCGTGTGATCGCGAACCGGACCAACGCCGCTTTTATCAACTTTTCCGCCGTCACCAGCGGGATCAAGGAGATCCGGACGGTCATGCAGAAGGCGGAGGAGAACCGGCGGTATGGGGAAAAGACCATCCTGTTCGTGGATGAGATCCATCGTTTCAATAAAGCCCAGCAGGATGCCTTCCTCCCCTTTGTGGAAAAAGGGAGCATCATCCTGATCGGCGCCACCACAGAGAACCCTTCCTTTGAGATCAACAGCGCGCTGCTGTCACGCTGCAAGGTATTCGTCATGCAGGGGTTGGGAAGGGAGGACCTGGTGACGCTCCTTTCCCGTGCCCTGTCGGACCCTAAAGGGTTTGGCAGGCAGAACGTGGCGATCCCTTCGGATATGCTGGAGATGATCGCGGAGTTTGCCAACGGAGATGCCCGGACCGCCCTGTCCACCCTGGAGATGGTGGTCTTAAACGGGGAACTGGACGCCGACAAGATCACGGTGACTAAGGAAACCTTGGAGCAGTGCATCGCAAAAAGATCCCTGCTCTACGATAAAAAGGGGGAGGAGCACTATAACCTGATCTCCGCCCTCCATAAATCCATGCGCAATTCCGATCCGGACGCGGCGGTCTATTGGCTGGCCCGTATGCTGGAGGCGGGAGAGGATCCGCTGTATGTGGCCAGGCGCGTCATCCGCTTTGCCAGCGAGGATGTGGGGCTGGCCGATCCCCGCGCCTTAGAGACCGCCGTGGCCGCCTACCAGGCCTGCCATTTCCTGGGGATGCCGGAATGCACGGTACACCTGACGCAGGCGGTGGTATACCTGTCCTTAGCGCCCAAGTCTAATGCGCTCTATACTGCCTATGAGAGCGCGAAAAAGGATGCCCTCTCCCAGTTGGCAGAGCCGGTCCCCCTGATCTTGCGCAATGCCGTGACCGATCTGATGGGGACATGGGGCTATGGGAAAGGGTATCGATATGCTCATGACGCAAAGGACCGGCTGACCAATATGCAGTGCCTGCCCACTTCTCTGGCTGGACGGGAGTATTATCGGCCTACGGACCAGGGGGCGGAGGAACGGTACAGAGCCCGCCTGGAGAAGATCAAGGAATGGAAGTCTCTGCATGCCTCCTCGTAGGTCTATCATCGAACGGTTTTCATATTTTGCTGCGGCTTTGATCAAAAGCCGCCTTTTTTTATTTTACTTTTTGGTTTTTCATGCTATCATTTTTACAGAGGACAGAGGGAGGGGCAAGATGGGGAACACATGGAAGGTGGCAGTCTGGGGGGCGCGGGGATCGATGCCTGTGGCTTCCTCGGAGTTTTTTGGCTATGGCGGGAACACGGCCTGTATCTCGGTGGACCGGGGCGAAGGCGGTATCGTGGTCTTTGATGCCGGGAGCGGCCTGGCACGGCTGGGGGAGAGCCTGGCAGAGGGGCCGGAGGAGAGCTTGGCAGATGGGAAAAAGGAGCCGGAAGGGTCTAAAGGGAGAGGAGCCGGGCCTATGGACCGGGGCAGGGAAAAAAGGGTCCACATCCTGCTGAGCCATCTCCACCTGGACCATATCATCGGGCTTTTCGGCTTTCGGCTGTTCCATGACCCCGACGCCCAGATCCACATCTACGGACAGGGGAGCGGAGGGAGCCTGCAGAGGCAGCTGGAGCATCTTTTCGGTCTGCCCTACTGGCCCATGGGCCTGGAGGATATGAGGGCGGATGTCCGGATCCATGAGGTCAGGCCGGGGGAGAGCTTCTTGCTTGCGGAAAACACAGAGCGGCTTGGCAGAGCGGGAGAGACAAAGGAGGCCGGGTGTGTGCGGATCCATACCCTTCCGGGAAAGCATCCGGGAGGCAGCCTCCTCTACTGCCTGGAGGAGGGAGATAAGAGCCTCGTCCATGCCCTGGACTGCGAGCCAGATCGCGAGCTGGGGGAGGAGCTGGCCGCATTTGCCAGGAACAGCAGCCTTTTGATATGGGACGGGACCTTCACAAAAGAGGAGCTTTTGCGGCGGAAGGGCTGGGGCCATTCCTCCTGGGAGCAGGGGATCGGTATGCGGCGGGCAGCAGGCGCGGCCAAGGTCTTGATCACCCACCACGCACCTGAGCATACGGATCGCTTTTTACAGGAGCAGGAGGAGTTGGCAAGGGCGGTGGATGAGGCCTGCTGTTTTGCACGGGAAGGGATGGTGCTCTGGATCGGAAGTGGGCAGCCCGGGCCATCCTGTGTGCAGGATACAGTCTTGGATGCGGTGAGCCACCAAGGAAGAAGGGGCGAGGGCGATCGAGGGAGAGCCGTTGAGGAAGGGTAGTTAAGGAAGGGCAGTTTAAGGAAGGGCAGTTTAAGGAAGGGTAGTTTAAGGAAGAAAGCAGCTCAGGGAGGGTATATGGATGGAAAAAAGAAGATAAGGACAGCGTTCTTGGGGCTTGCCGTGGCGGCCGGGCTGACCGGGCTCCTGGGGACGGGCCTTCTGGAGCGGGCCGACCTGGCCGCCTCGGACGCGCTGTATCAGCATGTGCAAACGCCGGACGACGATATCCTGCTGATGGGGATCGATCAGCGTGCGCTGGAGGCGATCGGGCCTTATGAGCAGTGGGGGCGGGATGTGATCGCCCGGGCCTTAGAGACGCTCAACCAGCCGGAAGGCCGTCCGGCGGTGATCGGCATCGACGTGATCTTTTCCGGGGAGACCAAGGAAGAGGCGGATCAGTGGCTGGCCCAGGTGGCCGCCCGATATGATAATGTGGTGACGGCCAGCCTGGTGAAGTTCGGCGACCGCATAGAGGAGGACGGGACCGGGGGCTATCGGCTGGCCCAGATCCCGGTGACAGGGGTGGACATGCCCTATGCTGCCCTGCAGGAGGTGACGGAGCAGGGCCATGTGAACGCCGTGCTGGATGCAGACGGCGTCCTCCGTCATCATCTGCTCCACATCCAGCTGCCAGAGGGAGAGATGATGCCCTCCCTGGCGCTGGCTGTAGCCCGGCGGTATCGTCAGCTTGAGGGCGGCCCGCCCTTAGAGCTGCCGCCCACCCGGTCCAACGGTCTGTGGTATCTGCCCTTCTGCGACCGGGCGGGAGGCTTTGACACCTCCACCTCCCTGGCGGATCTGGTGACAGAGGAGACCGACGGGGCCGTGTCCATAGAGGAGCGCAGAAAGAACTGGGACGGAAAGATCGTGCTGATCGGCCCTTACGAGGCGGGGCTGCGGGACAGCTATCCTACGGCGATCGACCATGGGAGCTTGATGTTCGGCGTGGAATACCAGGCCAATGCCATCCAGGCCATGCTCTGGGGGGACTACAAAAAGGAAGTGGGCGACGGCCTGCAGCTTGCCCTCCTTTTTGCGGCCATGCTCCTCTGCCTGGCCGGGTCCTGGCGGCGTCCGGTCCGCTCCTCCACCCTGCTGTGGCTCATGCTCAGCGGCGGCTATCTGCTCCTCTGCCGTCTGCTCTATGGCCTGGGCTGGGTGCTCCATGTGCTGTGGATCCCGGTGGGGGCCACGGTCCTGTACGCGGGCTGTCTGGCGTTCAACTATATCCAGGCGGCCATGGAGCGGCGCCATGTGACCAATACCTTTAAACGGTATGTAGCGCCGGAGATCGTCAATGAGCTTTTAAAGGAAGGGACAGACGCGTTAGAGCTTGGGGGAAAGCTGACCCAGATCGCGGTGCTGTTCGTGGATGTGCGGGGTTTCACTCCTATGTCAGAGCTTTTAAAGCCCACAGAGGTGGTGGAGATCTTGAACCAGTATCTGACCCTGATCTCCCGGTGTATCTTAAAGAACAGCGGCACCCTGGATAAATTCGTGGGTGACGCGGCCATGGCCTTCTGGGGCGCGCCCCTGCCCCAGGAGGACTATGTGATGAAGGCGGTGCAGGCGGCTGTGGATATGGCAAAGGGCTCTGAGAGCCTTTCACAGGCATTGATGGAGCAGTACGGGCGGACCGTATCCTTCGGGATCGGCGTCCATGTGGGCGACGCCGTGGTGGGCAATGTGGGCTCGCCGGAGCGGATGGATTACACGGCGATCGGGGACACGGTGAACACCGCCGCCCGGTTAGAGGCCAATGCCCCGGCGGGGACCATCTACATCTCCCGGGCGGTGGCCGATGCCCTGGAGGGGCGGATCCGGACCACTTCTCTGGGGGGGAGTGTGAAGCTCAAGGGTAAGAAGGAAGGGTTCGAGGTGCTGCGGATGGAGGAGATCCTGTGATCGTTCGAGGATATGTCGAGGATATCACCGCGGCTGCTGTTAGCTGGCAGATCCTAGCCACAAAGCGGTAAAGTGCGTATAAAGGTAGTCAGGAAGACCACGACAAGAGGCTCTGGGATAAAGATGTGGGAAAGGGAAAGCGGAAAGGTGCAGGGATAAGAAAGGGATGGACGAAAGGGATATGGATAAAAAGGGCGCAGATAACAGAGACATAGACAACAGAGACATAGACAACAGGGGAAGTGCCAGAGTCTGGAGGCGTATCCATGTGGCGCTCTTCTGTATGCTCCTGCTGGCAGCAGGGATATCCTGCACCAGCTGCGCAAGCCCCTACAAGGCCGAGCGGGTCCAGCTGATGAAGACAGAGGGAGAGGTGGATGTGTCGGACCGCCGGGGAAAGGAGCGGGAGCCGGTGCCGGAGATGAAGCTGTACAGCGGCTACCAGGTGGCCACCAAGGAGGAGAGCTTTGCCTGGCTCAACTTAGACAGTGTGAAGCTGGCGAAGATGGATGTGGACAGTCAGATCTCCATCACGAAAAGGCGGAACGCCCTGGAGGTAGTGATAGATTCCGGGAACCTGTATTTTAACATAAAAGAGCCACTTAAAGAGGACGAGACCCTGGATATCCGTACCTCCAACATGGCCGTGGGCATCCGGGGGACCTGCGGCTGGGTGGAGGTAGAGGACCAGGAGCATATGCGGGTCTACATATTGGAAGGGACCGTCACCTGCCGGGTGGACGCGCCGGAGTCTAAGAAGGGCAAGGAGAGTAAGGAGAGCGAGGAGGCCACCGTCTCCGGCGGTCAGATGGCGGAGCTTATCATCGATCTGGAGGCGGAGGAAGGAGAGCAGTGCAAGGTCCAGATCAGCCCCTTCACAGAGGCAGATATAGACCGGTTCGTGTGGGAAGAGCTGGAGGAGGATGAGGCACTGTGCAAGGCGATCAAGGAGGAGTCGGGGCTGGATATCTTAGATCCGCCTCCGGGGACCCATCCCGATGAGCGGGAGCCTGACGGGCATGGCGCGGAGGGCAGCGGGGACGGACAGGGCGCAGAGGATGGCGGGGACGGATCCGTGGACCGCCTTGCGGTCTCCATGTTCCCAGAGGGCAGCGGGGAGACCGGCGCGGCAGACCCCTCGGCCATCCGGCGGACAGGCCCCGGGACCATGCTGGCCCCTGGCTGGAGCTTTAGCGGCGTGATCAAGGAGGATCATTCCTTGTGGATGTGGGGCCAGGGCATGTGGGGCCAGAACAATAGTGAGCGTACGAGGCGAGGCTCCGATGAGCCGGTAAAGGTCATGGACGATATCGCCGCGGTCTGTGCTAACGTGGTCACCGGCATCCATGGGGATGTGCCTGCCTCCATGACAGCCGCCATCGGTCTGGACGGCTCTCTGTGGACCTGGGGGGACGGCGTGCTGGGGGACGGCCTCTATTTCTGGGACCGGGTGGACGATGGACCGGTGAAGGTGATGGAGGACGTGGCCGCGGTCAGCATGGGCGAATATACCGTCGCCGCCCTAAAGAACGACGGCTCCCTGTGGATGTGGGGAGAGGATTATAATATCGGGGAGGAAGCCTGGGAGACCCAGGTCAGCCCGGTGTGGGTGATGGATGATGTGGCGGCGGTCAGCATCTGCGCGCGCACAGTGGCGGTGATCAAGACCGACGGTTCCCTGTGGATGTGGGGGGATGGCCAGGATGGGCGGCTGGGCAATGCCTCTGACCGGTTTTCCACTCAGGCGGTGAAGGTGATGGAGGATGTAGCCGCGGTCAGCGTCAGCGAGACCCACACCGGCGCGATCAAAACGGATGGCACCCTGTGGATGTGGGGGAGTAATGAATATGGCCAGCTGGGTAATGGGAGCCAGGGAAACGAGCAGTATACCGGGTATGTCTCCGACTCCTCCGGCGGCGAGATGACCCTCTGGGCGGAATACCCTTATCAGACGGTGCCGGTCCAGGTGCTGGACCATGTGACAGCCGTCAGCACGGGCAAGTATAACACAGCAGCGATCCGGGAGGACGGTTCTCTGTGGACCTGGGGGGCCGATATCCTGGATGTGACCGGCAGGGGCAACAAGCGGGTGCGACGTATAAGGCAGTCGCCCGGGGATGCCTGGGAGTTTGAAGTGGATATCCAGGATGTGCCTGCAAAGGTCCTGGAGGACGTGGTCGCGGTGAACTGTAATGGGGCCGGGACCATGGCGGTCAAGACCGACGGGACCCTGTGGATGTGGGGGACAGGCGTCCTGCCCGGGAACGACAGGGAGTCGCCCTTGGATCCGGTCAAGATCATGGATGGCGTGGCCCTCCCTGGGGAGAGCCGCCCGTGAGCGAGATCTTTCCCCGCAGGACGCTGTGCAGTGCGGATGCGGCGTCAGACTGGATGCATCTTGGGGCGTTCGGCCTGCACAGGTGGAGATGTTTTTGGATGAAAAGATGGTAGAGAAGATAACAGAAAAGACGACAGAAAAGATCGGGGATAAGATGGAAAGGATAGCAGAGATGATGGATGGTCAAGAGATGATGCAGGACAGCCGCCAGTCTGCAGCCGGCGGGCGCAGGGCAGGCCGGCTGGGCCTAGGCCGGTTTAGGATCCGTCGGCTGGCTGCCTTAGCGCTCCTGGCAGGCTGCCTCTGCGCCGGTTGTGCAAGCCCCTACAAGGCGGAGCGGGTCCAGCTGATGAAGACAGAGGGCCAGGTGGATGTGTCGGACCGTCGGGGGAAGGAGCAGGAGCCGGTGCCGGAGATGAAGCTGTACAGCGGCTACCAGGTGGCCACCAAGGAGGAGAGCTTTGCCTGGCTCAACTTAGACAGTGTGAAGCTGGCGAAGATGGATGTGGACAGTCAGATCTCCATCACGAAAAGGCGGAACGCCCTGGAGGTAGTGATAGATTCCGGGAACCTGTATTTTAACATAAAAGAGCCACTTAAAGAGGACGAGACCCTGGATATCCGTACCTCCAACATGGCCGTGGGCATCCGGGGGACCTGCGGCTGGGTGGAGGTAGAGGACCAGGAGCATATGCGGGTCTACATATTGGAAGGGACCGTCACCTGCCGGGTGGACGCGCCGGAGTCTAAGAAGGGCAAGGAGAGTAAAGAGAGTAAGGAGACTACGGTCTCCGGCGGCCAGATGGCGGAGCTGACCATCGACCCTGAGGCAGAGGAAGGCCAGGTCTGCCAGATCGTGACCGATGCCTTTGTGGTGGAGGAGATCGCCGGATTCGTCCTGGAGGAGCTTGTGGAGGATGAAGGGCTCTGTGAGAAGATCTATGAGGAGTCCGGAATGGAGATCTACGGAACGGGCGGAGGCTCCGGGGATGACGGCACAGGAGACGGTACAGGCAGTACAGGAGACGGTACAGAGGACGTGCTGGGGGAAGGCGGCTCGGTGGAGAGCACGCCCCTAGATCCAGAGGCCGAAGCCGCCTGGCAGCAGGCCTATCTGGCTGTGCTGAACGAAGAGCGGGCCAAGGCCGGGGCGGCCACCGAGTCCTGGGAGGCGGCTAGGGTCTATCAGCTCTATGATATCGATAAGGATGGGATCCCGGAGCTGTTCGTCCATTTTGGCGATTCGGAAGCTGCTGCCCACGCTGATCTGTACACCTGCCGGGGCGGAGAGACCGTGCTGGTGGAAGAGGAGATGGGGACCGGACATACCTCATTTTTCACCTATCCGGGTGAAAATGCCGTCCTGTCCGAGTGGGCTCACCAGGGCTATTTCAGCTATTCTAAGGTCAGTCTGGTAGACGGGGAGCTGACTGGCGAAGACCTTGCTGATGGCGAGTTTGCCGCTTATGCGGACGACAGCTATCCGGATCCGCAGAAACTGGTCCCTGGCTCCCTGTCCATCCCGGAGTGCCAGTTGGAGCAGGATATCCTCCTTTACCGTTACAGGGAGATCATGGGGAACATGGAAAGGGACCGGTCCTCTGCACGGTCCGTTCCAAAGGATGAGGCCCTGCGGCAGAGGTTCCTGGATGTGATCTGGGAGGATGGCATGGTCTATGGCGTCTCTGCAGACGGATATGGGAACACGCCCGGCTACCTGTCCTTTTCTACGTACTGTGAGCCCGGTGTGATCTCTGGCGCTACCAGGTCTGTCCTGGCGGTCCGCCAGTACGCCTTTGCGGACGTGGATCTAGACGGGCAGGAGGAGTGCATCCTCCGGATGGAGGAGACGGAGGAAGACGCAAGGATCATGGGTTCTTCTATCTATGTGGCCCTGCATCTGGAGGAGGATCAGGTCTATGCTTACTCCCTCCTCTACTTCAGCGGGGAGGTCCTGGAAAATGGCGTGTTCGTCTCGGGATACGAGTATGGCGGCGGGGATGGCAGGCGGATGCTCTTCGATAAAGGAGCTGGGTTCTTCTATGATGTCCAGTACGATCACAGCACGGCCCCGGTCCAGTGGGTGAGCTTTGCCGGACAGGGGAGTGCCGGGCAGGGGCTGGCCGATGTGGCCGGAGAGGCCTTGCCCCTCATCGACCCCATGGAGATCAGCGGGGCGTATATCGGACAGGGGGAGGGAGCACAAGCCTCCGTGAGCATGTACACCTCCTGGGAAGACAGTGAGGACGGCGGGGACCGGGTGGGGAACATCTATCTAAAGACCGGACCCTACGCTTACTACGGCGAGCTGGTGTGGGCCGCCGCAGACACCTATAAGATCGACAGCATCGGACGTTCCTTAGAATGGGAGGGGGTGACCTACCGGGATGTTACCGCCGCGGACGGGAACCTGACCGTGGAGGCCGGACGGGAGGATGGGACCATCACCCTCTGGTTCTATCGGGGCGATGCGCTGATCGATAGCTTTACCATGACGGAGCACTATGTATCATAGGCCATATGCCTTGCTGTAACGGACAGCGGGTATCCCACAGAAAAAGGAGCTGCCATTTTGCGACAGCTCCTTTTTCCATATACATGACGCGCCCTAACCCTGCGCTGTACCATCTTATCTGGGGTGGTATCGTGGATCTATCTATGATCTACACCTGGAACCCGAAATACTTAACGGCATTGTTATAGCAGATATCCTTCACGATCCCTTCCAGGGCCTTCATGTCCGCCGGATACATGCCTTCCTCCACCCAGCGGCCGATCAGGCGGCAGAGGATACGGCGGAAGTAGTCGTGGCGGGTATAAGATAAGAAGCTCCTGGAGTCGGTCAGCATGCCGATGAAGTTCCCGAAGCATCCTAAGTTGGCTAAGGAGGTCATCTGATCGGTCATGCCCTTGAAATGATCGTTGAACCACCAGGCAGAACCCTGCTGCAGCTTGCCCGCGGTCTCCGGGCTCTGGAAGCAGCCTAAGAGGGTACCGATGGCGGCGTCGTCATTGGGGTTCAAGGAGTAGATGATCGTCTTGGGGACCTCGTCAGTGGCGCTGAGGGCGTTCAAGAAGTCCGCCATCTGTGCGCTGGGGGCATAGTTGTTGATGCAGTCGAAGCCGGTATCCGCGCCCATCTTCTCGAACATATAGGCGTTGTTATCCCGCTTGCAGCCGTAATGGAGCTGCATGGCCCAGCCCAGCTTGTGGTATTCTCTGGCTACGAACAGCATGAAGGCGGTCTTGTACTTTAACTCCTCTTCTCTGGTGATGGTCTCCCGGCGGAGGCTCTTGGTCATGATCGCATCCAGCTCTACCTCGTCGGCCGGGACGTACATCACGTACTCCAGACCGTGGTCGGATACGCAGCAGCCATGGTCATTGAAGAATGCCATCCTCTTTTGCAGCGCTTCCTTTAAGGTGGCGGAGTTGGTGACATTAACGCCGCTGACCTTAGAGAGGGTGTCGATATAGGCCGCGTAGGTGGGCTTTTCCACGTTCATAGCTTTATCCGGACGCCATGCGGGAAGGACCTTCACCTCAAAGGTGGGGTCCGCGGCGATCTTCTCATGCCACTCTAAGGAGTCTACGGGGTCGTCGGTGGTGCAGATCACGGTCACCTTGGACTGGCGGATCAGGTTGCGGACCGACATGCCGTCCTCCTGGAGTTTGGCATTGCACAGGTCCCAGACCTCCTGGGCGGTATCGCCGCTTAAATAGCCCTGGTAGCCGAAGTACTTGCGTAGCTCCAGATGGCTCCAGTGGTACAGCGGATTGCCGATCAGCTTGGGCATGGTCTCGGCCCAGGCCTGGAATTTCTCCCGGTCGGTGGAGTCGGCGCCGGTGATATACTTCTCTTCCACACCGTTGGAGCGGATCTGACGCCACTTATAATGGTCGCCGCCCAGCCATACCTGGGTGATGTTGTCAAACTTCCGGTCCTCGTAGATCTCCTGGGGGTTGATATGGCAGTGGTAATCCACGATCGGCATCTCCTCCGCATAGTCGTGGTACAGCTTTTTCGCCATGTCCGTGTCCAGCATAAAATCCTTGTCCATAAATGGTTGCATTTGATCGTTCCTCCTTGCTTGATCTAAGATCGTGATGTGTTGATGGGTTGACTGCTCTGTCTCATCCTGAGATCGTGATGTGTTGATGGGTTGACTGTCCTGTCTCATGTCGCAGGCAGAGCGAGGAGTCTGCATTGTCATGGCCTTTTGCGGCCATCGGGCCGCGCCCCTGCAGACCGGGCCGGCGTCAGGAGCCGGAAGCCTTCCTGGATCAGGCCGACATTAGGTGCCGGAAGCCTTCCTGGATCAGGCCGGCGTTAGGTGCCAGCAGCCTCCCTGGATCAGGCCGACGGTCAGGAGCCGGCCTGGGCCAGGTGGGCGGTCAGAAGTCGGTGGTCTCCCGCAGGATCAGGTCGGCGGCGATGGTGGTCCGGCTGGGGACGTTCATGCCGTCGAACACGCCCATCAGGGTGTTGACCGTGGTGGCGCAGAGCGCTTCCACCTTGCTGTCCACAGTGGTCAGCTCCGGGTCAGTGCAGCGGGAGAGGGTCGAATTATTATAGCCGATGATCGAAAGCTCCTGAGGGATCCGGATCCCCTTCATGTGGGCAAATTTGACGGCTCCCACTGCCAGCGAGTCGGAGGAGGCCAGGATAGCGTCGAACTCCAGGCCCTGGCTGTGGAGGGACAAAAGCAGCTCTTTGGCTGCGGTGATGTCCTTGGGACACTGGCGGATGTATCCCGTGTCCGGTGTCAGCCCTCCGTCGATCAGGGCATTTTGGTAGCCCCGCAGCTTGTTCGTGCCGCTGTAGGAGATGCTGGTATACAGATACAGGATCTTCCGGCGTCCCGAACGGAGCAGCCGGGACGTGGCCTGGTAGGTGGCCGCCTGGTCGTCGCATAGGGTGGCATAGATATCCTTCCCCTCTAAGTAGCCATTTAACAGCATGATCGGGATGTGGACCCCGGGATCTAAGATGTAGGCGTTATCCTTTGGCCGCATCTCGATAAATTTAGAACCTGCCAGGATGATGGCGTCCACCCGCTTGGAGCAGAGGAGGTCAAAATACTTCTGTTTGGTCTCCAGCTCATAGCCGGTGAAGCAGAGCAGGGCGTCATAACCGTGGGCCCGCAGGTCCCGCTCCAGATAGTAGACCGCATCGGCCAGATACAGGTCGGAGGTCTCCGAGCACATGATCCCGATGGTCTTCATGGTGTTGAGCCCTAAGCCCCGGGCGAAGATGTTGGGCTTATAGCCCATCTTTTCCATCACATCCATCACGTGGGCCCTGGTCTTATCGCTGACATTGGGGTTGCCGTTCAAGACCCTGGAGACGGTCGCGATCGAGACATTTGCTTTTTTTGATACGTCGTAGATGTTCATCCGGTCACCTCCTCCCCGCAGACGCCCGAAAAGCTGTAAGCACTTACAAGTCAGGACTATTATACCCATTGTGGACAAATAATGCAAGGCTTTTCTTTGTTTTCTTTTCGGATCCCCTAAAGAGGGCCGGGAGCCAGACGACATTTTTTGGTGGATAGTGATGAAAAATGTAGAAAAACAGGCTGTTTTATGTTTTATACTTGACTTTTTGCCCAGGGTTTTGTAAAATGTTTGTAAGCGCTTACAAATCTACTTTTTGGCATTTATGTATGCTTCTGGATATGGGGCAGAAAGGGAGGAGACGATGCAAGATCTTATCAAGATCCATGAAGATGATAATGTGGCAGTGGCCCTGCGGCAGATCGCAGCAGGAGAGACCCTGACCGTGGCCGGGGAGCCGGTTGTGGTCTCAGAGGAGATCCCCCAGGGCCATAAGTTCGCCTTGAGGGCGATCGGGGAAGGGGAGGCTGTGGTGAAGTACGGCTTTCGGATCGGATATGCGAAGGAGCCGATCCAGAAAGGGCAGTGGATCCATGTCCATAATATCAAGACCGCTCTGGGAGACCTCCTGGATTACACCTACAGGCCCACGCCCTGCCAGCTCAAGGAGACGGAGCACGCCTATTTTGACGGCTTTAGGCGGAAGGACGGGAAGGTGGGCGTCCGCAACGAGCTCTGGATCGTGCCCACGGTAGGCTGTGTGGACTCCATCGCCAAGGCGATCGAGCAGAAGGCCCAAAGATACGTGGGCGGCACCATCGATGCGGTGGCGGCCTTTACCCACCCTTACGGCTGCTCCCAGATGGGCGACGATCAGGAGAACACCAGGAAGCTCCTGGCGGACATGATCCACCACCCTAATGCAGGCGGCGTGCTGGTGCTGGGGTTAGGCTGTGAGAACAGCAATATCCCGGTGCTGATGGACTATATCGGCGACTATGATAAAGAACGGGTCCGTTTCCTCCAGTGCCAGGATGTGGAAGATGAGCAGGCGGCGGCGATGGAGCTCTTAGATGAGCTGGCCCGCTACGCCGGCTCCTTTAAGCGGGAGAAGATCGATGCCAGCGAGCTGATCGTGGGGATGAAGTGCGGCGGCTCCGACGGCCTTTCCGGGATCACGGCGAACCCGGTGGTGGGGGCATTTTCCGATATCCTCTGCTCTAAGGGCGGGACCACCATCCTGACGGAGGTCCCGGAGATGTTCGGCGCGGAGACCCTCCTGATGGACCGCTGTGAGACCGAAGAGCTGTTCGGCCAGACCGTAAAGCTGATCAATGATTTTAAGGATTATTTTAAGAAACATGACCAGACTATCTATGAGAACCCTTCCCCGGGCAATAAAAAGGGCGGGATCTCCACCCTGGAGGATAAATCCTTAGGATGCATCCAGAAGTCCGGCAGCTCCCCGGTAAAAGGGGTCCTGTCCTACACGGAGCCGGTGAAGGTGAAGGGATTGAACCTCCTTAGCGCACCGGGCAACGACCTGGTGGCTTCCACGGCCCTGGCCATGTCGGGGGCCCAGATCGTCCTGTTCACCACAGGGAGAGGGACGCCTTTCGCCTCCCCGGTCCCCACCGTGAAGATCTCCAGCAATTCCGCATTGGCCAGGCATAAGAGCAACTGGATCGACTTCAACGCGGGACGGATGGTGGAGGATGCCACCAAGGAGGATCTGGCAGAGGCCCTGTTCCAGTATGTGCTGGACGTCGCTTCCGGTAAGCTGGTCAAGGCAGAGGAGGCCGGGTTCCATGACTGGGCGATCTTCAAGCAGGGCGTGACCCTGTGACCGTCCCGTGATACCGGCGGGGCGTCCGTCTATCCGGCGGCAGGACTTCCACAGTAAACCTGCATACGCCCGGCGGGCGGGTACACCACCACCCATGAAAGTCTGGCGGGCGCACTTGGCATACCTGGATGCATGCCGTCTATCCGGCGGCGGACTTTCAAAGTAAGAGAAAGGCAGAGGGGGAGCGTATGAAGCTGAACAGGACCACGCTCAGGAGCGTAGAGATCTTAAAACTGATATCCAAACGGCCGGACGGGATCACCCTGGATGAGATATGTGAGATCTTAAAGATGCCCAAGACCAGCGCCTACGATATCGCGGTCACCCTGGCCGAGACCGGGATGATCCAGGTGACCAAGGGGCAGAAGCAGGTCTACACCATCGGACTTACCGCCTACCGGATCGGGATCAGTTATACTAACCATCTGGATGTGCTGGCCACCTTAGAGCCGGAACTGAAAGCATTCGCAAGGGAGATCGGGAAGACGGTGTTCTATGGGGTCCTTGCCGGTCACGAGGTGGTATACCTGTGTAAATCCGAGCCGGAGAACCCGATCATCACCACCGCCACCGTCGGCTCCAAGAACCCGGTCTACTGCACCTCCTTGGGGAAGGCGATCTTAGCCTACGTGGATGGGGACACCAGAGAGCGGGTCATGGACCGGATCACCTTCCGGCAGAAGACCCCCAGGACCATCCTGTCCCGGGAGGATCTGTTAAAGGAGCTGGAGGAGGTGCGGCAGAAGGGCTATGCCCTGGATGCCCGGGAGGTGGAGGACCATATGGAATGTGTGGGGGCTCCCATCTTCGACCGGGAGGGACAGGTCCTGGGGGCGATCAGCGCGTCCAGCCTGTATAAGCCTCAGGAGGATTATGAGAAGCTGGGGATGGCGGTGAGGGAGAAGGCGGCGGCGATCTCCAGGGTGCTGGGGTACGAGGGGTGAGGGCGCGGTGACGCCCAGACAGGTCCCTCTCAGAGCGGACCTTTTGCGGTACACATTTCCGATACGCCCCATCAGTAAGTGTAGAAGACCGAAACCCCACCACCACATAAAATAGTAGGAAAGATCCCGCATTCCCTGTTGACATATCTACCGTCAGGGAGTAGAATAAGAACTAGATAATTGCAAATACGAAATTGATTCGTATATGCGAATATAAAAAAGAAAAGGAGATAACCATGAAGAAAGAACAGGTGTTAGCAAGACTGAAGGAAGACTGCCTGGTGGCAGTGGTCCGGGCGAAGAACCTGGAGCAGGGGGAGAAAGTGGTAGATGCGATCATCGCCGGAGGGATCAACTTCATCGAGATCACCATGACCATGGATGAGGGGAACCCGGTGGAGTTCATCGCGGCGATGGCGAAGAAATATAAGGATGAGGACAAGGTGGTCATCGGCGCCGGTACGGTCTTAGATCCGGAGACGGCCCGCCAGGTGATCTTGGCAGGCGCCAACTATGTGGTGAGCCCCGGTCTGAACGTGGAGACCATCAAGCTGTGCAACCGCTACAGAGTGCCCATGCTGCCCGGCGTCATGACCCCCACCGAGGCGATCACCGCTATGGAAGCAGGCTGCGACGTGATCAAGATCTTCCCGGGCAATATCGTGGGACCGGCGGCGATCAGCTCCTTTAAGGGACCCCTTCCCCAGGGCGAGTTCATGCCCTCCGGCGGTGTGGACGTGGATAATGTGGACAAGTGGTTAAAGGCAGGCGCTTACGCGGTAGGCACCGGCAGCAGCCTGACCAAGGGTGCGAAGACCGGCGACTTTGCGGCTGTGACCGAGAAGGCGAAGGAGTTCGTGGCGGCCGTGGCGGCAGCGCGGGCGTGACAGACTGTGTATCGGAGGCAGGTAACATATAAAATGTCACTTTGCGGTCCGTCGATCCGCGAAGGAGATGGAGCCTGCAGAGCGTGGCAGATATGATCCTATAGAGTTCTTTTTGTCATAGAAAAGATGATCATAGGAGAGATGAGCATAAAAGAAATAAGGAGAAGAAAAATGGCAAAGATCGTGACGATGGGGGAGATCATGTTAAGATTATCCACCCCCAACAATGAGAGGTTCATCCAGGCAGACGAGTTCGATATCAACTACGGCGGCGGCGAGGCCAATGTGGCGGTATCCCTGGCAAACTATGGGCATGATGTAGAATTTGTGACCGCAGTCCCGGCCAACCCGATCGGGGAATGCGCGGTAGCGGCTCTGCGCAAGTATAATGTAGGCACAAAGCATATCGCCAGGAGCGGCGAGAGGCTGGGGATCTATTTCCTGGAGACCGGCTCGGCTATGCGGGCTTCCAATGTGGTCTATGACCGTGCCCACAGCTCCATCGCCACCGCTACACCGGATCAGTTCGACTTTGACGAGATCTTTAAGGATGTGGACTGGTTCCATTTCACCGGCATCACCCCGGCGGTCTCCGACGCGGCGATCGCATTGACCGAGGCGGCTTTAAAGGCGGCAAAGGCCCACAATGTGACCGTGTCCGTGGACTTGAACTTCCGGAAGAAATTATGGTCCTCCGAGAAGGCCCAGAAGGTCATGACGAACCTGATGCAGTATGTGGACGTGTGCATCGGCAATGAGGAGGATGCGGAGAAGGTCCTTGGCTTCAAGCCGGGCGAGACCGACGTGACCTCCGGTGAGCTGGAGCTGGCCGGCTATGTGGACATCTTCAACCAGATGGCGGACAAGTTCGGCTTTAAGTATATCATCAGCTCCCTGCGGGAGAGCTTCTCCGCCTCCAACAACGGCTGGTCCGCCTGTATCATGGACGGCAAGACCAGGGAGTTCTACCATTCCAAGAAGTATTCGATCACCCCGATCGTGGACCGTGTGGGCGGCGGCGATTCCTTTGCAGGCGGCCTGATCTGCGGCCTGGCAGACGGCAAGGATATGAAGGCGGCCCTGGAATTTGCCGTGGCGGCTTCCGCTTTGAAGCATACCATCCCCGGCGACTTTAACTTAGTCACCCGTGCAGAGGTGGACAATTTAGCCGGCGGCGACGGCTCAGGACGGGTACAGCGGTAAGGTGAAGAGGATCGTGAAAGTGAGACAGAGCATAGCCCGTTAAAACGGGTAAGAGATCATGCGGTATGGCCGGAGCGGGCAGGAGTATGGCCCGCTCTCGTCCAGCCGCATTTTTTACAGGGTATGTTTAAGAAAAGGAGGAACACATGAACGATGTGAAGGACCGAAACTTCGACCTGGTGACCTTTGGCCAGCTCTTGCTCCGTTTGTCCCCGCCAGGTAACGAACGCCTGATGCGCTGCGATGTTTTTGAAAAGCAGGTGGGCGGCGCAGAGCTGAACGTGGCCACAGGGGTAGCCCTCTTAGGGCTCCATACCGGGATCATCTCCAAGCTCCCTGCCCATGATATCGGGAGCTTCATGAAAGGGAAGATCCGTTCCTACGGGGTCAGCGACGATTTCTTTATCTACGATGAGAACCCCGGCGCCAGAGTTGGGATCTACTATTATGAAAATGGAGCCTATCCCAGAAAGCCCAAGGTGATCTACGACCGCACCAACAGCTCCTTCTACTCCCTGGATATCGGGGAGATCCCCGAGGAGGTCTACGGCGCGTCCAGGTGCTTCCACACCACCGGGATCACCATGGCCTTGAGCCAGAAGGCCAGGGAGACCACGATCGAGATGATCAAACGGTTCAAGGCGGCCGGTACCCTGGTCTCCTTTGACGTGAACTTTAGGGGGAACCTATGGACCGGCGAGGAGGCTAAGGCTTGTATCGAACAGATCCTCCCCTACGTGGACATTTTCTTCTGCTCCGAGGATACGGCCCGCCTGACCTTTAAGAAGACCGGGACGGCTAGGGAGATGATGAAGAGCTTTACCGAGGAGTATCCGATCAGCATCGTGGCCTCCACCCAGCGGATCGTCCACAGCCCCAAGCGGCACACCTTCGGCTCGGTGATGTACGATGCCAGGAAGGACCAGTTCTATGAGGAAGAGCCATACCGGGATATCGAGGTGGTGGACCGGATCGGCAGCGGCGACGCCTACATCTCCGGCGCCCTCTACGGACTGCTGACCAGCGATGGGGATTGCATGAAGGCTATCCGCTTCGGCAATGCCACCAGCGCGGTGAAGAACACCATACCGGGGGATATGCCCACATCGGATCTGGAGGAGATCGAGACCATCATCAAGGCCCATGGGCAGAAGGGGCCGCAGAGCGAGATGGCCAGGTAGGGTCACATCACCCGATCGGTAAATGGTAAGGATCGTACAGCACTATCTATATAGAAAAGAAAAAGGGAACGTCTAGCAGGCGTTCCCTTTTTTTGACTTAAAATACTGGATCAGGCTATGGAGGATCTGGATCTCCTCCTGCTCCAGGCCGGAGATGTCCAGGGTCGCGGTGTTCTCGATCCCCAAAAGGTAGTCGGAGGATACATGGAAAAGCCTGGCGAGCTCGATCAGCAGAGGAGAGGATGGCGTAGAGATCCCCGCTTCCCATGCATTGACCGCGCTCCTGGTCACGCAGAGTCGCTTTGCCAGCGTTGACTGTGTAAATCCCTGTTTTTCTCTTAAAGATTTGATCCGGTCGGCGATGGTCATAGTCCCCCCTTTAAAAATAATCTTGTTATAAGGATAAATGGATGGTTGTAGTGTTTCATTATCAAAATGATAATTTAAATTGACAACATGGGCAAAATAGCATATACTACTGTATAGTTTTGAAGTTGATCCCCAAAAAAACCGCAGAAAAGAAGGGTGCAGGATGATGGTCCAGGAAAACAGTACAGGCAGCCGCCAGGAGATGGAAAAAGATCGAGATGTGGGAAAGAACAAAGATGTGCTGTCAGATCCCAACAAGCTGATCAAAGGCTTTATCGATGCCCAGGTGGTCCGGCGTGGGCTGGACTGGCGCACGGGGGAGGCCTACCGCATCGACTTGGAGCATTTTTATAAGTGGCTGGCCGGAGGGGACGGACAGAGCATGGGCGAGAGCGCGGTGCGAGGATCAGGAGTAGTACAGGGAGCGGGAGCAATGCAAGGGACTGGAGCGACGCAAGGATCGAGAGCAGCTCAGGGATCAGGAACCGAGCAGGATCTGGGGGCAGCGCAAGGACGGCCGGATGGTCTGGCATTGGATGACCTGCGGTGGCAGGAGAAGATGGAGGATTATCTGGAATATCTGGCACTGGAGAAAAGGCTGCGTCCGGCTACGGTCGCCAGGAAATACCGGGTGTTCAACTATTATCTCTCGTACCTTGTACGGCAGGGCCTCCTGCTGGATAAGGGGCCGCTGCGGGCGGTACAGTCGGCAGGAAGGACGCGGCGCAGAGGATGGGACGGGGATGGCCCGGCAGGTGCAGAGGGAATGGGCGATCTGGCAGCTGCGGCCGGTGCGTCGGATGCGGTTGGCGGTGCTGTGGCTGGTCTGGCTGGCGCAACCGGCAGTTCTGGGACTGGCCTGGCGGATGCGGCTGGCTGTGTTGCGGCTGGTGCAGTTGGCGGTACTGTGACTGGCCTGAAGGCTGCGATCGGCCGGGCTGTGGACGTTCCGGCGGGTCCCGCAGGCGGGGGGATGTCAAAAAAGGATGTGGACGCCTTCTTCCTGGCCATGGAACGGGAGAGCAGCAGCCTGGACAGCGATTTCCGCAAGCGGATCTGCCTGCGGGACCGGGTGATGATGGCGCTCCTTTTTTACCATGGGATCGAGGTCAGCGAGCTCTTACGGCTGGAGCTCTCGGACTATGACCGGGAGACCGGCGTGCTGACGGTCCCCAAGAAGCGGGGGAGAAAGAAAAGCATCGATCTATATTCCAGGAGCCTTAAGGAACAGCTGGAGCGGTGGATATCCGTGCATGGGTACTTTGAGCGGGAGCCGGAGTACCAAAGGATGCTGTTCCTCTCTAAGCTGGGGCGGCCCCTGTCCATGAAGATGGTGATCAATGTCTTCGAGAAATACCGGGTGATGGCAGGGATCGAGAAGGCGGTCACGCCCAAGGATCTGAAAAGGTGTATGGGAACATATGCCAGGGAATTGATGCGGGAGTGGTGTGAGTAGCGGGGGCGCGCAGATGAAGGGATTTATCCATAAGATAGACAAAGCACAGATTCCCACCTGTCAGATCATGGGGGTGGATATCGCCGCCATCGATATGCCGTGGCTTTTGGATCTCACCCATGAGAACATCAAGGCACTGTCGGGAGACTACTGCTGTGTCGCCAATGTCCACACCACCGTGATGGCCTGGGAGGATCTGGGCTATCGCCAGGTGCAGAACGGAGGCATCATGGCAATACCGGATGGCGGGCCATTATCCGCCGTGGGGAGACGGCGGGGGTATACAAAGATGCGGCGGACCACAGGGCCGGATTATATGGGCGAGATCTTAAAGGTGAGTGGAGAGAAGGGATACGCCCATTATTTTTATGGCAGTACAGAAGAGACCCTGGAGAAGCTTAAGGAAAAGCTGACGGCAGCCTACCCGAAGATCCGGATCGTGGGGATGGAGAGCCCTCCTTTTCGGCAGATGACCGATGAGGAAGACCGGGCGACCATCGCTAAGATCGACGCGGCCGCCCCGGATTTTTTGTGGGTGGGGCTGGGCGCGCCGAAGCAGGAGCGGTGGATGGCGGAGCATCAAGGGAAGGTGAAGGGCTTTATGGTGGGCGTGGGGGCAGGCTTTGATTACCTTGCCGGGAACATCAAGAGGGCGCCGGAGTGGATGCAGGAGAGGAGCCTGGAGTGGGTGTATCGGATGTGGCAGGAGCCGGGGAGGCTGGCGGGGCGGTATGTGAGGACGAATGCGAAATTTATCTGGCATGCGGTCCTTGGGAGGAGATGACCGGATAAGAGCTTGTGATAAAAGAAATCTCTAAATAAGACCAAGAGGGAAAGATCATGAGGATAGTATTTGACTGCTTTAAACAAGTAAAGGGCGCTGGAAAAAGTATCGGGATCTATAATCTGGCACTTAATCTGGTCAAAAATCTTGTGAGATATAAAAGGACTTCTACAGATGAAAAGATCCTAAGGACAGAATTGATCGTATTAGGGAATAGGTATAACAGAGGAGATTTTGATATCACAGGTGTGCGGTTTGTATGTATAGATGCATATGACCCATTGAACAAGATACATTGTGCGGTTTGGGAATTGTCCGTTATCTCAAATGTATGTAGGAAGTTGACGGCAGATAAAGTCATATTTCCAAGAGGATACTGCGCATTGACACACCCTGTAAAAGATATAGTCATAATCCATGATCTTATCCCATTTTACTATAAAAGGAATTTCCCCGATACGTTCAATAAGATAGAAAATGCATATATCATAAATAGGCTAAGGTCGTCGGCAAGAACATGCTATCGGATCGTTACGATATCAGAAGCTTCAAAAAGAGATATCATAAAGTATTGTCAAGTGGATGAGTCGAAGATCAGGGTGATCCATAATGGATGTAATGAGATGACACCTTATAAAGAAAAAGAGGATGGAAATGAACCATATATCTGCGCGATAACATCGGGATTACCACATAAAAACGCAAAAGGTATATTAAGAAGCTATGAACGATATTGTGAGATCTCGAAAGCTCCCTTAGATCTGGTCGTGATCGGGATCGGGGACTTATCATGCTATGGATTGCCGGAGGATGTAAAAGCTAGGATCACCTATTGGAAGTTTATCAAGGATAATGAAGAAATGCATCGTATCATAGCAAACAGTGTGCTCCTGCTTTTTCTCCCGTTGATCGAGGGATTTGGATATCCACCGATCGAAGCGATGCAATTAAAGACACCGGTGATATGTTCCAATATCGACTCACTATCAGAAGTCGTGGACGATGCGGCGATATTGGTCGATCCGAAAGATCCCAGGGAAGTGGCGGAGGCAATGGAACGATTGATACAAGATCAAGATAGACAGAAACAGTTGATCGAGAAAGGTTTGAAAAATATAGAAAGATTTTCTTGGGACAGAAGAGCAGAGCTGTATTGGGAAGTACTTCTCCAATGATCGTTGACTGATCAAAAAACTATGGCAGATCCCTGTCGTACAAAACTGATGGAGGAGCAGATGAAAAAATATCTGAAAACGTTACGGGTACAGCATTATATGAAAAATGGACTTGTTTGTTGTGCTCCCTTTTTTAGCCAGACATTATCCCAGCCTGATATTATTAAAAATATCATCTTATCCATCCTGGCATTTTCTTTTATCTCATCATCCATATACATCATAAACGATATCCATGATGTCGAGAAAGATAAAAGGCATCCTACAAAGTGTAAACGTCCGATCGCGTCAGGTGAGATCCCTATCGCGCAGGCAAAAAGGATATGTGCGGTCCTCATATTTTTATCTGCATTATTTCAATATCTGGTCGAAGGGAAAAATCTTGCTGCATGGGCGATCTTGTGCATCTACTTTTTGATCAATATCGTATACAGTGTATATGGAGCTAAAGATAAGCCATTGATCGATGTATGTCTTTTAGCTTCCGGATTCATCCTGCGCGTTTTTTATGGCGCGGCAAACACGCATGTCGATATCTCTGTCTGGCTTTTGTTAGTCATCACATCAGGATCTTTATATATGGGATTTGGTAAGCGGCGGAATGAACTGGTGTCATCGGGTGATCGTACAAGAGAAGTATTGCGCTTTTATAATAAAAATTTTCTCTCTCAGAGTATGGGGGTCACGATGACGCTCTCGATCGTGTTTTATGCGCTGTGGTGTATGGAAAAGGATGCTGTTGAGAGTATACAGAGATTTACATATACTGTGCCGATCGTGATGATCATCTTACTGCGATATAGCTTTATCATTGAAAGTGATCATGATGGCGATCCGGTCAACGTGCTCACTGGGGACCGAGTACTGCTGTCCCTTTGTATAGCATATATAGTCGCTTTATGCTGGTTTATCTATCTGGTATGAACAAAGTTGAGGAGATACAGTTTGTAGTAAAAAGAAGAGAGGGGGAGCCCATCGATCGGCAGATCGATATCAGAAAGCTGCAGAGACTTGGATATCCCAGGAGCGTGTCCTTTTCGGAAGGGATAGAAAGATCATACAGTGGGCGGATAGATCATGCGGATAGGGATCTTAGTATTAAGTGTTGGTCCATTTGGGAACAAAGGATTTTATAATCTGCAAGAGGTGGGGTTGGCAAAAGCATTAGACCGATATTGTGAGGAAGTAAAGGTATATAAGGCGGTCCCCAAAAGGGAAAGGGCGATGATAGAGCCTATCGAAGGGACTGTCCATGCATCTATCCAGTATATGCCGTGCAGAACGATCGGGACAAATGGGATGCCCGAGCTAAAAGAGATGGATGTGACTTTAGATCTGCTTGTCTGCTTTTCCGATACACAGCTCATGCTCCCAAAGGCTTTTCGTTGGAGCAAGAAAAATGGTGTTAGATTTTTACCCTATATCGGGGTTATGGAGAGTCATAGCGCGAACAAGATCAATGCGTGGGTGATGGATACTTTATTTATACGTGATCTACGGATCTATCAAAAGTGTATATGTTTGGCGAAAACACCGGATATCGTAGATAGACTCTTAAAAAAAGGCGTGAAAAAGGCAGTGCTTGGAACGGTGGGATTAGACTTTAGTATCTTGAGGACGGATTTTGAAGACTATTGTGTTGATGACCTTAAAGGGAAGTATGGATATAAGAAAGATGATAAAGTGATCCTATTTGTCGGGCGGATGATCGATGAAAAAAGACCGGTGGAGATGATCGATATTTTTTCTGCGCTACACAGACATGATGGGCGATATCGATTGTTGATGGTTGGAGATGGAGAGCTTTTGGGAGATGTACAAAAAGCGGTGGAAGATGAGTGGATCGGCCATGCTGTCCGGATCATCGGAAAGATCCCAAACGAGGACATGTGGGAGGTATATCGTATTGCCGACTATCTGATCAACCTGAACAAGAAAGAGATATTTGGCATGACGATAATGGAAGCGATGTACTATGGATGCAAGGTGATCGCCTGGAGGGCACCGGGGCCAGACTGGATCATTGAAGATAGGCGTACAGGATATCTGGTTTCAGACCGTGATGAGCTTTTAGAGAGGATAGCGGAAGGTAAAGACCTTACTTTAAATGCGCGGGCAAAGGTAAGAGAAAAGTTGACATGGGATCATACAGCACAGGCGATCATGCAGATCGCGCTGTGAGCGGTCAGCTTGTGGAGAGGATGAAAATGTGCGGGATCTATGGTTGTGTTGGAAAAAGGATATCACGGGAGCTGGCGGACCAGTGCTGTGACCGGCTGCGCCATCGGGGACCAGATGGGCGAGGGGTATGGCAGGAAGGGGATGTGACACTGGCCCACAGGCGTTTGGCGATCATCGACCTGACCGAGGGCGGGAGCCAGCCTATGTCCTATGCAGATGGGAGATACTGGATCACCTTTAATGGGGAGATCTACAACTATATCGAGATAAAAAAGGAGCTGGAGCAGACGGGATGCCGCTTTTTCAGTGACAGCGATACGGAGGTGATCCTCGCCGCATATCAGACCTGGGGAGAAGGGTGTGTCACCCATTTTAACGGGATGTGGGCTTTTGCGATCTATGACAAGGAGGAGCGTACCTTGTTCTTGAGCCGCGACCGCTTTGGTGTGAAGCCGCTGTATTATGCCCTAAAGGATGGCGGGCTGATCTTTGCCTCGGAGATGAAGGCGATCATGCCCTGTCTGGATCAGGTGAGGATCAACGGGGAGATGCTCCGGTTTTTTCGGATATTCCACCATTATGAGTTCAGGGAGGATTGCCTGATCCAGGGGATCAAACGTTTTCCAGCCGGACATAACGCCGTTTTTAAGGATGGACAGTTGAGGGTCAGGCGTTATTGGAACACGCTGGACCATCTGCTGGATATACCGACAGATCATGGCGGACAGGTGGAGATGTTCCGCGAGCTGTTCATCGATGCATGCCGTCTGCGGATGCGCAGTGATGTGCCGATCGGGACCTCATTGAGCGGCGGGCTGGATTCCAGCGCCGTGCTCTGCGCGATGCATGATATCGCGTCCAGGGGGGATGGGGAAGCTTATCAGAGAGATTGGCAGCATGCCTATGTGGCAGGCTTTAAAGGCAGCGTCCTGGATGAGACGGCTTATGCAAAGATGGTCACGGATCATGTAGGGATAGGGAGCACATATATCGATATCCAAGATATCACAGATGAGGAGACTTTATATAGGCAGGCATATCTGTTAGAGGAATTGTGGATGAACACCCAGATCCCCCAGATGGCGATCTACGAAAATGAGCGTTTGGACGGCACAGTGGTATCGATAGACGGACATGGGGCAGATGAGCTGTTTGGCGGATATAGCTTTAACATGCAGTTCGCATTGCTTGATGCGCCAGATGACGGTGCGGTGCGGATGCTGGCAGAGACGATACGCGAAGCCGAAAATATCGGTGATGACTTTGTGGATATGGAGGCATGGACGAGAAGGAGGATCCGCAAAACAAAAATAAGACACTTATGTGAGCTTATATATCGAGATCTGGTCGTAAAAGGAGACTATTGCCAACATCCAAAGTTCAAAAGGATGGATAGACTGGCGCAGTCCCTTTGTGTGGAGACACATGAAAAGATCCTGCCAACCCTGCTCCGAAACTATGACAGGGACAGCATGGCCTCCGGCGTAGAGATCAGGATGCCCTTTATGGACTATCGGATCGTGGCCTTTGCGATGTCACTGCCGTGGGACAGCAAGATCCGGAACGGTTGTTCAAAGGCGATCATCCGAGATGCGTTATGTGATATCATGCCCTATGATATCGTATACCGTAAGGATAAGAAGGGCTTTAATGCGCCGATAGGGGAATGGATACGTGGATCGGCCGAGGTCTATCTGGATCTGGTCAACAGTACGCGCTTTTTGGAAAGCGCGGCGGTGAAAGATCATAAGAAGATACGTAAAGGATTATACGATTTTATCAAAAATGAAGACCCTGATTATAACGCGGACTTTGCAAAGGCACAGAGATTATGGTTAGAGCTGAACATGTTTGTTTGGGAAGAGGCCATGATAAAAAATAGGGTGTCTTAACATGAAAAAGAAAAAAGTATATTATGTGATCGATGATATATACAATGGAGGCGGGATCGCCCGTGTTACCCTGTTGATGGCAGGGGAACTGATCAAGACAGGGAGATATGATGTTTCGATCGTATCGATGAGCCATCCGCTGGAGACGCCGTATTATAAGATACCGGATGGATGCAGGGTCATCGACCTTCCGCTTAAAAATTTTATTATCCGAAAAGATTTTATACGGGCGGCAACGGAACTTAAAAGGTTGTTTCCGTCAGATCTTGAAGGTACTTTTATCATCGATGATGTAGGACACAATATACCGGCATGGCTTGGGTTAAAGCATTGTAAAAAAGCCCGGTTCATCAGTTGGTCCCACACAAATTTCTTTAACGGGTCAAAATATGGCTTCTCTGGGATCGGGAAGCGTTTGGCAGTAAAAAGATTTCACTATCTGGTCGCTTTAACAAAAGAGGACATGGGATATTATAAAAAAATACTCAATGCGGACAACGTGATCCAGATATATAATCCTAAAGATCCGTCGATCCAAAGACAGAAATATGATACAGGATCGAAAAAGATCATCACATGCGGACGGCTGAGCCGGGAAAAGGGATTTAATCTATTGCTCCAGGTCGCGCAAGGAGTTTTTGAAAAGGTGAAAGATTGGCAATGGGATATCTATGGAGATGGGCCGGAATATACGGCCATCCGACAGAGGATAAAAGAATATGGATTAGAAGGAAAAGTGAACCTTATGGGTTATCATAAAGATATCCTGCGTTTATATCAAGACTATGCATTTTATGTGTTCATTTCACGAGGGGAAGGTTGTCCGATGGCGATGATCGAGGCCCTATCCGCAGGCCTTCCGATGATCTCTTTTGATTTTAAGTGTGGGCCAAAGGATCTGATCGTGGATGGGGTGAACGGATACATCATAAAAAATCAGGATGTTGATGAGATGGCGGAAAAGGTGTTAAAGCTGACCATGGACCAGGAGCGCAGGTGTGGATTTGCCGAACATACGGATATGAACCTATCGGAATTAGAGATGTCCTATGTGTTGGATAAATGGGAGAGCATATTATAGTTTTCTGGCAAAATGAAGATCATGGGCCGTAAAAATAGGTAAGGAGGACGAAATGGTCTCGATCATATTACCTACTTATAATGGAAAAAGATATATACAGGGATCCATAGAAAGCGTATTGGCTCAGACCTATCAGGATTGGGAACTGATCGTGATCGACGATCATTCTGAGGATGGCACAGGAAAGATCGTCCAGGGATACGCAGACAAGGACAGCCGGATCAAGCTATATCGAAATGAGGAGAACCTGCGCTTACCGGCTTCGCTGAACAAAGGCTTCTCCTTGAGTAAGGGAAAGTATCTTACCTGGACCTCCGATGATAACCTGTTCAAGGAAAATGCGATAGGAAGATTTGTACAGACATTAGAAAAAGACCATGATATCGGCCTGGTGTTTTCTGCGATGGAGATCATCGATGCCCGTGGAGATGTGATCGGCCATACGCCGCCTGTCCAAGATCTGGGAGAGATCCATTATAAAAATATCGTCAGGGCATCCTTTATGTACACGCGGGCTGTGTATGAAAAGGTGGGCGACTATGATGTGGACCGGTTCCTGGTAGAAGATCATGACTATTGGCTCAGGATCGCAAGGGAGTTTACGATCACATATATAGCAGAGCCATTATATGTATACAGGACCCACCCAGGGAGCCTGACAGAGACCAGGAATCGGCAGATGCAGGAGGCGAAGATCGCTTTGCTAAAGGACGAGCTCCGTTCGGAGATGCTATCGGATGGGATCAGAGCCGGTATCTATAGGGAGCTGGCGATCGCGGCTTTTAGCATAGACCGGTATGGGATGATGAAGGATCATGTGGAGCATATAAAGGAACTGCGGGGCGATATCAGTACCCTACCCATGAAAGTCCGATGCGCCTATAAGATGGGAGAAAGACCAACGGCGCTGCTGAAAAAGATATATAGGGGGATAAAGAGGAGATAGGGCGATATGGTCACAAAGCTAAAAGTACTATCTGAACGGTCGGTCATCCTATTGTTCTTACTGATGACGGCATGTTTTATCTGGATACCGGAAAAGAGCATCCTGCTGTGTCCTTTACTCTTTATAGGACTTGTCTTAGGATTGTCCAGGTCCAAACGGGATGGACATTTTATCGTCGTTGGGGGGTACGGTGATGTTTTGATCGGGATATGTACATTTATCCCGCGCTTTCTATATTGGATGGCGATGAGAGGCACACTGCGGCAGATCGGCGAGGTCGATAGGATCATTTTGGATTCTGCTGTTACAGGGAGATATACGGATATCCTTTCTGGATTTGAAAATTATCCGGATAAGACATTTTATTTTCGGATGTTCCCCCATAAGCTCTGTTATCCGGCCTTATTACATGCGATAGGGTTGAGGGACCAAGACCGTATCATCTTATTCCAGATATTTTGCGCGGTCATAGCTGCTATATCGATCTGCGAGATAGGCAGATGTCTGGTGTCGGATCGAGTGGGATATATCGCAGGCCTGTTATATGCGTTATGGCCTGCCCAGATCGTGTATCTGGTGTTCATCTCCGAGGAAAACGTATCGATCATTTGTCTGCTATCCTTGATGCTGCTCATCATTAAGGCAAAAGAAAAGATCGATAAGGGCGGAGATGATAAAAGATCCAGGGTTTTGATCACGGGCTATTCTGTCGCGGCTGGGATCATATCGGGTATAGGTGCGTGTTTTAAGGATTGGTGTATGATCATCCTGATCGCGTCCTTTTTGGTCATGCTATCGGGGCCATCGGATCGCTGGACGGATAAAAGGAGGCTTGCTTTTTATGGCATAGTGACATTGTTTTTCCGCTGGGCGGTCAAAGCGTTGATCGTATGCCGTTTGGAGCATCTCTTACAGGCGACGGTCAACGCGGATAACCTCGCTTGTTATCTATATGTGTCATTGCATCCGTGGAATGCCGGAGGCTATAATGCGGCGCGATATAAAGAATATTTTGATCTGGTCACAGCGAAAGGGTTTGACTTTGACGCGGCGAACCTGGCGGCGGTGAAGCTTACCATCAAGAATGTGATAGGGTCCGTGAAAAGGATCCCATGGCTGCTTGGCTATAAACTGCGGGGAGGATATCATGATGATCTTCATATGATCAGCAATGCGATGGGCAGTATAGGGGATATAAGCAAAAGAGAACGGTGCAGCCTGTTTTTTGATAGGTTAAGATCAGTGGACTATGTATATTGGACGACGATCGTGATCGGCGGGATCTATGCGGCGATAGCTGTATTACAAGAAAGGGATAGGAAAGCTTTATGGCTCATAACGATCTTAGTAGGAGGATTGTCCCTTATCTTACTGATCGAGAGTGAAGGCAGATATAAATATTGTATACAGCCGGTCTGGCTAGTATGTTCTGTCTGGGGGATGGATGAGCTTTCCGGGAAGGTGGAAAAATGGTGGAAGGCCATTTTAAGCCGCGGAAACTGATCCTGCTCTGGATACAGGTCAATCTGATGAGACAGCATTTAGTGGAAAGGATAGTTGAAAGATGGATGGATATGCGATCAAGACCCGGATGCTGCAAATGGATAGGAGAAGAGAACAATAAGGATAAGGATATAGATCGAAGGGGGTCGGGATGAAGAGGATCATGCTCATATTCGGGACAAGGCCGGAGGCTATAAAGATGTGTCCCCTTGTGGATGAATTAAAAAAAAGAAAGACGATAGAAACGATCGTCTGTGTGACGGGACAGCACAGGCAGATGTTGGACCAGGTTTTGGCGGTGTTCCATGTAGTGCCAGACTATGACCTTTCTATCATGAAGGATCGGCAGACGTTGTTTGATATCACGGTAAATATCCTGGAGCGGATAAAGGAAGTATTGGAAAAGGCCAGGCCAGATATCGTCCTGGTCCATGGAGATACGACAACTGCATTTGTATCTGCTCTGGCAGCGTTCTATCTGCAGATCCCGGTAGGTCATGTAGAAGCCGGGCTCAGGACATTTGATATCTACAGCCCATATCCAGAAGAATTTAACCGGCAGGCGATATCCCTCATCAGCGCTTATGATTTTGCGCCGACAGAAAAGAGCCGATCGAACCTGGTCAGGGCAGGAAAAGACACATCGAGGATCTGGGTGACTGGCAATACGGTCATCGATGCGCTGAGGACTACCGTAAGGGCAGATTACACGCATCCGGAGCTGGACTGGGCTAAGGGGAGTCGGTTGGTCTTTATCACAGCACATAGGAGGGAGAGCCTTGGAGAGCCGATGTACCATATGTTCAGAGCGATCAGGCGCGTCCTGGATGAGCACCCAGATGTAAAAGCACTCTATCCGATCCATATGAACCCGGTCGTAAGGCAGGCTGCAGAAGAGGGGTTAGGCGGTCTTGACCGCATCCACATCATAGAACCTGTGGAAGTGTTGGATTGCCACAATCTGATGGCAAGGAGCCATCTGATACTTACGGATAGCGGGGGGATCCAGGAGGAAGCCCCATCGCTGGGAAAACCGGTCTTGGTCATGCGTGATACAACTGAAAGGCCGGAAGGGATAGCGGCAGGTACATTGAGACTGGTCGGGACAGATGAAGAGAGGATCTATCAGGATTTCAAAGAGCTGCTGGAAAATGATACGTTATATGAAGAGATGGCTAAGGCCGATAACCCATATGGAGATGGCCACGCGAGCGAGAGGATCGCAGATGTCCTAGAGGCATAGTGTTGAAGGAGAGAGGGAGATAGATGAAGATCGGGATCATAACATTAGTGGGCTCGGATAATTGCGGATCGCTGCTCCAGACCTATGCGCTGCAGACGTATCTGGAAAAGCATTATGACTGTACAGTCGATGTGATCGACTATCAAGACAAAGTGAGTGCAAGGACATATGGTATAGTCGCTCCTGCTATCTTGATGAGACCGATCCAATTATTCCGCACGATCCAATATCATAAGCGCTTGATCTCCCAGAAAGAGGATTACGCGAGATTCCGGAGGAGATATATCCATTTGACAGAGAAGAGCTACCGCACAGTGGAAGACCTCCGCAAGGAAAGCTGGACCTATGATATCCTGATCAGTGGGAGCGATCAGGTATGGAATTGGCCGGAAGCCTATATCGATGAGACCTACTTTTTAAGCTGGGCAGGCGATGCGGTGAGGAAGATCGCCTATGCGCCGAGCACAGGCGGGAGCATCGACCCGAAAGATGCCCTGACCGTGTGGACGGATGAAGACAGGAGGGACTTAAAAAAGATCCATGATCTTTTACACCGCTATCAGATGATCTCCGTGAGAGAGGAGAGCGGGAAGCGATACCTGGATCGGATACTTGCGGCAGATATCCCGATAGTCGCAGACCCGACCCTTATGCTGGACAAAAAAGATTGGGATAAGATCGTCCCGGAAAGGGCTGTCGAGGGGAGGTATATCTTCTATTATTCCTACGGTTATAAGGATCAGGAGCTCAATGGGCTGGTGAAAAGAGCGGCGGACATATTAGGCCTGCCTGTGTATGTGATCAACGCATCCTTGTGGAACCATACAAAAGCAGGGTTGTGGGATTTTAAGATCCATAAAGACGGCGGCCCGCTGGCATACCTTTCTTTGATGAAATATGCGGAATATGTTTTTGCCGAATCGTTCCATGGTTGTATCTTTGCTTTTATATTTAAAAAAAATTTTTGGTTTTTGAACGATCATAGCGACGGAAAGGTGGAGCCGAGGATCAAGTCACTGCTTGAAAACTTTTCTTTGATGGATCGGATATTGCATAAAGGTAATTTTGATACGACCGATCTGAAAAGACCTATCGACTATGCGGCAGATTTCGATAGGCTAGAAAGTTTGAGGGATCTGTCGAAGGATTTTATGGACAGAGCGGTCGGGACAGATATCGATGTAAGATATCCAGAGGACGCACTGGAATATCGGATCGCGATGGCTACAGACTGGATAGCGTTTTCAGATGAAAAGATAAAAGACCGGTTTAAAAAAATAAAGCCGATGGCGGAGCGGTTCATGAGGACATGCTCGGATAAGGTGTTCGATCGATATCTCCATGTTCCCAAAGCAGACTTTTTGAAGATGGACGAGGAGGAGTATCTGGAAGCACTGAAAGAAAGTCTATGGTATAAGGAGCAGGCAGAGCATCGGAAGTTACGGCATAGGTTTGGGTACTTGGGCCACCTTTTTTATCGGACATCCCGAAAATATAGAGAAGGCGGTATGAGAGCGGTGGTCAAAGGGGTGATGGTCAAGTATAAGTGGTGGTTCAGGATAGGCTATTGACCGATAGGAACAGGCGAAAGGATGGATCGAGCTATCCATGCAGGTAGATGCGCAAAGGCAAAAAGACAATATCATAAGAAATGGCCTATGGGGGATCGTTTATAAGATCTTTGCGTTATTGACCCCATTTGTCATCAGGACGATCATCATCCATAAGCTCGGTATGGAATATCTGGGACTAAATAATCTCTTTGCTTCATTGCTCCAGATATTAAATATGGCTGAACTGGGTTTTGGCTCGGCTGTTGTGTATAATCTCTATAAGCCGTTAGCGGAGCAAGATCGTGCGACAGTGAACGCATTGATGTGCTACTATAAAAAAGTATATAGATCCATAGGGACGGCGATCCTTTTGATAGGACTCTGCTGTATGCCGATACTGCCTTATGTCATAAATGGGGACACTCCAGACGGGGTTGATGTGTATGTCCTTTATGGTATGAGCCTGCTATCTACGGTATCCTCTTATTTTTGTTTCGCATATCGTTCCGCACTGTTGAACGCGGATCAGCGGAAAGACCTGATCGATAAGATCGCCTTGATCTGTATGCTCTTTAAATATACCGCACAAGTCAGTATCCTGTTAGCGGTCGGTGATCTGTATCTGTACTATGGAGTGGATATCCTCACGACCCTTTTCAATAATATCCTGATCGCTCTTTTTGTGAAAAGGATATATCCGGGGCTGGATGAGCAAGGTGTATTACAAGAGGATATCAAAAAAGAGATCTATGCTAAGGTGAAAGGCTTGATGGTGTATAAGCTGTCAGGAAAGACAAAGAATGCGTTTGACAGTGTGGTCCTTTCGACATTTTTAGGATTAGCAGTTGTCGCGCGATATGGCAATTACTATTATCTGTTAAATAATCTGGTCGTATTGCTCGCAAGCATAACATCCGCGGTCGAAGCGACAGCGGGGAACCGATTGATCACACAAAGTGAAAAAACAAATCATGAGGATTTTATGAGACTGGTATTTGTCCATAGCTGGATCTCCGATGTCGCATGTGTGTGCTTGTTTTGTCTATATCAACATTTTATGGAAATGTGGGTTGGGAGAGGAGAGATGTTCCCATTCTATATGGTGATCTGTTTTTGTATATATTTCTTCCTGCTCTCAAGCTGTGAATCAAGGAACACCTATATAAACGCTGCAGGTCTATGGTGGGAGAACAGGTTTAGGGCGGTCGGGAGTGCAGTGGTGAATCTGATCCTAAATCTAGTTTTTGTGAGGATATGGGGGATATTCGGAGTACTTTTGGCAACGATCATATCCACACTGCTCTTTGATGTCATTTTTACATCATGGACCCTATATCGATATTGTTTTCGGGGAGAGCATGTCGTCCAATATTATCGCTGGTGGATAAAGCAGTCCATATTGACGGCAGGGTCTTGCATCTGTATGTATCTTATCTGTTCGGTGATAGAGTGTCCGGGGGTGGGCGGGTTTGTGATAAAGGGGATGGTCTGTGTGGTAGGGACAGATCTGCTATTTATCCTGTTTAAGAGGAACGATCCATCGTTCAAAGATCTGGCAGATAAGATCTTATCATTGAAAAAGGGATCCTGCCGAGGTTGGGAAGGGGATAGGAGATAGATGAACGGTCGGCATGCCTACATGATCATGGCGCATCATAAATTCCATATATTAAAGGAGCTCTTGCAAGATCTGGACGATGAGCGTAACGATATCTTTTTGCATGTGGACAAGAAAGCAAGAGACTTTGACCCAGAGGATATATGTGCGGCGATCAAAAAGGCACATATCTATATCACGGAACGCATGGACGTCCGTTGGGGCGGGTTTTCCCAGATCCGATGCGTGTTGATGCTGTTAGAGCAGGCGACAGGGACAGGATATCACGCCTATTACCATTTCATGGTCGGCGTGGAGTTCCCCTTAAAGACCCAGGACGATATCCATCAGTTTTTTGATGAGCACCAGGGCTATGAGTTCATAGGATTTGACCATGAAGACAAAACGTATATGGACAGGATAAGATACTTTTACATATTTAATGGATATGCGCGGAACAATACATTTTTCCAAAAGATCCTAAACAAGATCAGCTTTGGATGCGTATATATCCAGAAAATGTTACATGTGGATCTGACAAAAAAGTATGGGATCGTATTTAAAAAGGGGAACGCCAATTGGAGCATCACCCACGACCTGGCAAGATATATCTTATCAAAAAAAAGAGAGACATACAGGGTATACAGACATTCTTTTTGTGGGGATGAGATATTTATCCATACGATCGTCTTCAATTCGGATTTTTATAAAAAGGTCTATGATGTGGAGGATGAATACGGATCATCTATGCGGGTGATGACATGGGAAGATGAAAAGAATCAGTATCATCTAAAGGACTTGGGATATCTATTGGGGTGTGGGAGACTGTTCGCCAGGAAGATCGATGGTGAAGACGCATTAAGATTGATCGATGGGATAAAACGATCTCGAGAGTAGGTACTGTATGAAGATAGAGCCTAAAAAAGCATATGGATGTTTATTTGTATTGATGATGGTCAATAACTGGTGGGGCGATCTAAAGGTTTTTTCGGATATATATTTTATAGTAAAACCGGCCGTCCTGGGTGTCAGTATGATGATCATATCAGGGATGGCTATCAGGGAAAGATATACTGTCTCTGAGTGGATCTTTTGCAGTTTCCTTGTTTTGATAGGAGGGTATACTTCATACGTTACAGAAAGCAAGTGGATATTATACCTGGCGATCCTTATCGCTCTGGGAAAAGAGACGGATACAAGGAGCATTTTGATGATCGCCTATAAGACCATATCCGTTTTTTTGTTGATCTCGGTGTCTGTCTTCATCATCCAGGTTGTTGGATCTCCTGATAGGCTGGGGACGATCAACTATAACGGTATAACTAAGTATGATATGAATTTTATTGGCGCGAATGAAGCGGCCAGATACTGGATCTATTGGGTCTTATCATCCCAATGTATTGATACAAAAAGAGCCGTATCGATATTTAATGTTATATTGATGGCTTTCGGAACGGTCTTCTTTTATCTATGCACACGGTCAGAAGCGTTATTGATAGTACCGGGCATCCTCTTTCTTAAATATATGGAACGGTACAAAAAATGGGAGTGTCTCGTAAAAAGACTTGGAGGGTACAGCTTTTTGTCGATCGGGATCTGTAGTGTCCTGATATTAGGGTTAAAGGGAACCGGTCTGTTCGCGCTGGCCGATAGGTTTTGTTCTGGAAGGCTATCGTTAGGTATTGCAGCATTTTGTGAATATGGAGTAACATTTTTAGGAAGACCCCCACTGAGATTTTATCATTGGATCAATAGGGGGACGGATAATGCATTTCGATTGGTGGTGGATAACGCTTACTATATGATCATGATCCAATATGGGATGATCTATCTTATGATCATATCGTTTATCTTTATAAAAGCTTCAAAAAAATGCTCTTATAGAGAAAATATATGCTTTATCGTGTATGCGATCTTTGCGTTGGCGGAAAATGTGATATTTTCGCCAACGGCTATCTTTCCAGTGCTCATCGCGGCAAGCGCATGTTGGAGTGAAAGACGTGAAAAGTATATGGATCGGTCGGAGGAGAAGGATCGGACGGAGATGGGGCATAAGATGGACAGGAAGGAGGGAGGATATCTTGCGGGATAGCAGGATCGATGCGATCAAATATTATGGGATCATAGGTATGGTATTATTACATAGCAGTTATCTATTAGATGATGTATCTGGAGATATACCGATACAAATGGCTGTGACCAGTATAGCCGGGATCGGCTTACCGTTGTATTTCTTTTTGTCGGCCTACTTTTTTACGATAGGATATTCGATCGAGAACATGGATCGTAAGATCATCTCCAGGATCAAGAAGATCGCGATCCCTTATGTCCTCTGGCAGTTTATCATGATAAAAGGATATCATATCTTAGGCCGTTTGGACCGAAATAGGTTAGGGATAAGATTTATCGACGAGACATATTTTCCATCTGGTATTAAAGAGACCTTTAAATTTATCTATAAAGGATGGAGGGACCCGCCCTTATGGTATCTGCTGGTCTTGATACAATTTGTTTTTATCACACCAGTATTATTGATGTTGGTCCAAAAGTTTAGATACATCAGTCTTTTAGCGATCGGCATGATCGTTTTGATCAATGTGGGGTATTATGGAGATATACCTTATGCCAGTCTCCCCTATTGGGCTCCGGAATATCTATCAGGGATATGGGTAGCGATCTATATGCCAGATATGGTAAAAAGTAATAAATGGAAAAAATTGGGCGGGGGGGGGGTATGCAGTAGCTAGCATATTCTTTTTTTGGATAGGTTCTTGTATTTTGCTAAAAACCGAGAGGCAAACATTATATAACTATTTTAAATATTTAGGCTGGGTCTTGGCTCCGATCGTTCTACTTGGGATATCTTGTTTTATCCCTCAAAAAGAATTCCTTTATAAAGGACAGTTTGATGCGGAATATATCATTTTCTGTATCCATTATCCGTTGATCCATATGGTCGCGACTGTGGTTGGAAATTTCATAAAACCGGTTGGGGATGCGCAGAAGATCTATTTCTGGATAGGGGTAGTGGGCGCTGTGCTTTTATGCAGTCATGTAGCGCATTATTTTTTGAAACGGTGGTGTAGACCGGTATATCGATCGTTATATGGGGACTATTGACCTTAACATTAAAAATATGTGGAGGAAAATGGTTTTTCATTGGCGGTCAGGTGAAGAAAGGAGGAGGTCATGAAACTACAGGATAGCATAGGGAAAACCTATTGGTCGATCGTATCTGTTTTCCTATCGCTGCTCTTTGGACTCTTTACTATAGACGATAATATACGTTATGTGCTATTGTCGGCGAGCATTTTATTGCTGTTATTTATCGTGATACGTTCTGATACATTGCATGAAACAGGAAAAGAAGACATAAAGACACCTGTTTTACTCTTTCTTATCTGTTTTGTCACGAGATATCTATATTGTAATTTCATGGATGGCAATATCGACCAGATATATGATTTTAAAAATCTGCTAAATGCGACGGAAAGCGGTATTTTTACAGATGATCTGCGATACTTTAGAATGTTCTTACACAAATTTTTCTACCCGTTTTTCTTGCATATATCCCATATCACAACGCAGTCGAGGATCCTTTTCTTTCAGAGCATCTGTGCTTCTTGCATCACGGTTTTACTTTTTTATATCGGAAAGGAGATAGACGGGAAAAGGCTGGGAGCGATCCAGGCCGTTCTATATATCATGTGGCCAGCTCAACTGGTCTATACCCAGGTTGTAGCAGAAGACCATATGGCGGCATTCTGGACGGTCCTGATCGTTTTTTTGCTCATCCGGTTGATCAAAAGACTGGAAAAGATCGATACGACGCAAAAATATCGTCATGATGCGGTCAAGCTTTTTCTGATGGCTATCCTGACCGGAGGAGCATGCGGGATATGCGCGTTTTTTAAAGACTGGGCGTTGGTCATCTTAGTAGGGGTCATGATATGCGGTCTCTATCTGTTTATCGGATATGATGTGCAAAGGCGTATCTGCCTGATCGTATGTATCCTATGCATATTGATCGGGAGGATAGGGATCTTCCCATCATACTTTCCGCCGGGGCAAATACGATAGGTCTGGCGATAACGCCTATCCTGATCGGCGCCAAAAGTTTTGGCGCATATATAAAGAAAGGGATCGCGGTCGGAGCGGGTTTTCTTTATATATTGATCATTAACGGAAAATTATACAGCATGCTCCAGACCAGAAATCCGATCGCTAGAGGTCAGTCATTTATAAATAGAGATAGTCTATTGGGTAACTTGGCACGTTTTACATGGGCAGTCAGATCTTGTTTTGCCGGGGTTAAAATAGACTTTGGAGCGCCATATGCAACCTATTATGACCAAAGTGGGTTTTCGCTATTGGGATTTTTGATCTTGGTGATATGCTTGGGCATAGGTATGATATCGGCAAGAGAGAAGTATGCAAGGATCAGTTTCTATTGGGTCGTCGCCTCGGTTACAACATTTGTACTTATTGGCTTTGCCTCATATTCAAGCAGTATGCATATGATCTGTTTTTCATGGGCATTTGTATCCCTTTTGCTCATGATGGTCCGTTATATCCGAAAGTGGCTGCATCCATGTCATTTTTATATGGTCGATGTGGGAGGATGGCTGTTTTTATTATGGCAGATCGTAAACAATATGGAAACATTAGGAGGATTATTTGAGTATGCAACACGATTTAACTATATAAGTTAGACTTTCATTACCGGGAGATAAAGAGTTTCAAGCCGTCGCAAGCCATGTCCCCGTTTTTTGATCCGTTTGCAGTCTTTTTTAAATGTGGTCTGCTATCTGATCGTCAGCATCCAGATCCTCCATCAGTGCGGTGACGGAGGTAAACCCTCGGCTCAACCGGATACCCTTCCTTGCATCCTCGATAGCCTGGATCGTCCCCTGTTCAGTATCGAGTTCCTGACCCTAAAGGGGATGATGAGCGCTTCGCCGACCTCTTCTGCGCGGTCCTGTTCGGGGGCGGTGGATGATAAGATCGACTACGATGCATTAGAGCGGAGAGGAGATGTGGATATGTATTCTGTATTTGAAGAGACTAGGATGGAAGGAAGATCAGAAGGTCGTGTAGAAGGTCGGGCGGAAGAGATCATCGAGACCGGCCATGAGTTTGGACTGTCCGATGATGATATCCTGGGGAGGCTGCAGAGAAAGCTGGACGTATCCTTGGAGATGGCACAGGGATATTTGAGACAGTTTGGCGGACAGACGGTATAGGCGGTAGCTTGAAGACCTGGTGGTTGGAAAATAGGTAGGGTAATAAAGCTGGAAAAATAAACAAGAACTTGCGATAAGCCGCTTGCCAAGCGGCTTATTCTGTGCTATACTCCTAAAGTTGATAAACATACACGCCTGTGGATCCTTCGGGCCGGTGCCGGGAAAGGACCCTGGTCGTCCGGGGAGTGCGAGAAGCAGGCGGAAGTAAAAACCAAATGGAGGAAATGACATGAGCGTGATCTCAATGAAGCAATTATTGGAAGCTGGTGTACACTTCGGTCACCAGACAAGGAGATGGAACCCTAAGATGGCTCCCTACATCTACACCGAGAGGAACGGCATCTACATCATCGACCTGCAGAAGTCCGTGGGCAAGGTGGACGAGGCCTACAGGGCCGTGGCCGATATCGTGGCAGAGGGCGGCACCATCCTGTTCGTGGGTACCAAGAAGCAGGCTCAGGACGCGATCAAGACCGAGGCTGAGAGATGTGGGATGTTCTATGTGAACGAGAGATGGCTGGGCGGCATGCTGACCAACTTTAAGACCATCCAGAGCCGTATCGTGCGCTTGAAAGAGATCGAGACCATGGCCGAGGACGGCACCTTCGATGTGCTGCCCAAGAAGGAGGTCATCGCCTTAAAGAAGGAATGGGAGAAGCTGGAGAGGAACTTAGGCGGCATCAAGGAGATGCGCAGGGTCCCGGACGCGATCTTCATCGTCGATCCCAAGAAGGAGAGGATCTGCGTACAGGAAGCCCATACCTTAGGCATCCCGCTGATCGGCATCGCCGATACCAACTGCGATCCGGAAGAGCTGGATTATGTGATCCCGGGCAATGACGACGCGATCCGTGCAGTCAAGCTGATCGTCTCCAAGATGGCCGACGCGGTCATCGAGGCCAACCAGGGCGAGGCAGAGGCTGAGCTGGAAGCCGCCGGCGAGATGGGCGAGGACGCGGAGGCCTGATCCAGGTCGCATCGGCGACACGGTCGGGAAGGGACCGGAAGCTTGACCGGACCCGGCGAGGATCCTGGACGGTCGGCTGATCGGAGGATCTGGGATATCGTAAGAGATCGGAAGAGCGTCGTGTAGG
>CAJUFE010000001.1:265301-274105 GCA_910585635.1 uncultured Lachnospiraceae bacterium
TCGTAAGCTATTAGGAAAGAAAAGATGCGCTGCCGCTCTATCTGAGCGGCAGCGAGAGACAGAAAGCTTGCCACACCAAAGATGTACCTTGTGTCCTGGCAGCTTTTCTGTATACCGAGAAAAATATGGAGGGAATAGAGATGGCAGTTACCGCAGCAATGGTAAAAGAGTTGAGAGAGATGACCGGCGCCGGGATGATGGACTGCAAGAAAGCGCTTGCAGCCACTGAAGGCGATATGGATAAAGCCGTAGAGTTCTTACGTGAGAAGGGCCTGGCCGGTGCGGCCAAGAAGGCCGGACGTATCGCGGCAGAGGGCATCGTGGTGGCAGACGTGACCGAGGATGGCAAGAAGGCCGTGGTCGTGGAAGTGAACGCGGAGACCGACTTTGTGGCAAAGAACGAGAAATTCCGCACCTACGCAGCCGATGTGGCCGCTCAGGCGCTGACCACCGACGCAGCCGATATCGAGAGCTTCATGGCCGAGAAGTGGGAGAAGGATCCTTCTATGACCGTGAAGGAAGCCTTATCCGCCCAGATCGCCGTGATCGGGGAGAACATGAACATCCGTCGTTTTGAGCGTCTTTCCGTAGAGAATGGCTTCGTGGCTTCCTATATCCACGCAGGCGGCAAGATCGGCGTGCTGGTGGCAGTGGAGTCCGACGTGGTGAACGACGAGATCAAGGAGATGGCCAGGAACGTAGCCATGCAGGCCGCGGCCTTAAAGCCATTATACACCAACCGCAGCGAGGTGGATGCGGACTATATCGCTAAGGAGAAAGAGATCCTGGCAGCCGCCGCGAGAAATGAGAAGCCCGATGCCAACGACAAGATCATCGACGGCATGGTCATGGGTCGTATCAACAAGGAATTAAAGGAGATCTGCCTGTTAGATCAGGTCTATGTAAAGGCCGAGGATGGCAAGCAGGCCGTCTCCAAGTATGTTGAGTCCGTAGCCAAGGCCAATAACGCGAAGCTCCAGGTTGTGAAGTTCGTCCGTTATGAGACGGGGGAAGGGCTGGAGAAGAAGAACGAGGACTTTGCGGCTGAGGTGGCGAAGCAGATGGGAATGTAAGCCCTGAACCCTGAAAATTTAACATGATATGAAAAAGGCCCCAAAAGCCTTGTAAATTCCCGATTGATCGGAGAATGCAAGGTGTTTTGGGGCTTTTTGCGTGTTTTTGAAAAAGCCGCAAAATACCGTATAAAACCGTCTGAAATCACTTCAACTTGAGTATTACTCAAACTACTTGTTGAGTAAAATGAGTATCTTAAATCTTTAGCGAAGTTTACTCAAATTATTAAAAACCACATCGTTACCTTCAAAAAAAGAAAAGGAAAATAAAGAATATGAATGAAGAGAAAACGATTTATTCAAGTATGGAGCATAAGGATTTTTTTGTTCGGTCATTGAAGCGGTGCAGATATCAGGATGTCTATCATGCTGCGCTGGTGTACTGTCTGGGAATCGACAGAGATACAAGGGATCATGTAAATGAAATCTATGATTTCAAGACTGGGTTGGTGAAGACAGAGTGTCTTCATGATGGATGGCAGACTTCTGGGAGTAAGAAAATTGTCCGAATGGCTTATAACTTATATAACAATGGGACTCCAAGCGTGTTCGATTATGAGGATTCGGAAGAACAATTGACGGAATGCGGGCGGTATACGGTGGAGGAACTGTTCTGCTGTGGCTATGCGCCTTATTTCTGGTAGGCGGTGAAGATTCGGTATCCGGAGTATTGCGGGGCAGCTTAAAGAGAGACGATGGACGGAGGAAAAAAGATGGCAAAGGTCATAACCATAGCTTCGCAGAAAGGCGGAGTGGGAAAAAGTACAACTTGTGTGAATCTGGACATTGGGCTGGCCAGGGAAGGGAAAAGAGTCCTTTTGATTGACGCGGATGCCCAGGGCAGTATGACAGCATGCCTGGGGATTGGTGAACCGGATGAACTGGATGTTACATTGGTGAGCCTGATGGAGAAGGTGGTCAATGATGAACCATGGGAGCTTGATGAGGGGATTTTGCACCATGAGGAGGGAGTGGATTTCCTTCCTGCCAATATTGAACTGGCAGGTATGGAGACAACCCTGGTGAACATGATGAGCAGGGAGACGATTCTGCGGCAGTATATTGACAGGGTTCGGGAACGGTATGATTTTATTTTGCTGGATACCATGCCTTCTCTGGGGATGATAACCATTAATGCACTGGTGGCGGCGGATAGTGTGCTGATACCGGTGGAGTCGGCTTATTTGTCGGTGAAGGGGCTGCAGCAGCTGATCAAGACCATTGGTCGGGTGCGACGGCAGTTGAATAGGGACCTGGAGATTGAAGGGATTTTGCTTACCAAGGTGGACCGCAGGACGAACTACGCGAAGGATATCTCTGACCGGCTTCGGGAGGCTTATGGGGACAGGATACATATATTTGAGAATTGTATCCCGTTATCCATTAAGGCGGCGGAAACCAGCGCGGAGGGAAAGAGCATTTTTATCCATGCCCCTAAGGGAATCGTGGCGGAAGGGTATGCGGCACTGACAAAGGAGGTGCTTGGCGGTGGGGAGTCGTAGTGCGGATAAGATTAAGTTCCGTTCTTTTGATGATCTGTTTGGAGAGCAGGAGCCGAAAGGGGTAGAAAAGGAAACAGCGGAAAATCAGGTGGTCAGAATGCCGCTGGGAGAGCTTCATCCGTTTAAGGGACATCCATTCCGTGTTATGGAAGATGAAGAGATGATGGAAATGGTGGAGAGTGTGAGGCAGTTTGGCGTTCTGGTGCCTGTGATTGTCCGGCCGGATAAGGGTGGAGGATATGAGATTATTGCGGGGCATAGGAGGAAGCGGGCCAGTGAGTTGGCCGGGTGTTCGGATATACCGGTGATTGTTCGGGATTTGACGGATGATGAGTCGGTTATTGCCATGGTGGATTCCAATATTCAGAGGCTGAATATTCTTCCTTCGGAGAAGGCAAGGGCTTACCGGATGAAAATGGAGGCCATGGAACATCAGGGGGTGAAGGGAGGACAGCATACGGCGGCAGTATTGGGTGAGGTTTCTGGGGAGAGTGCCAGGACGGTTCACAGATATATTCGGCTTACCTATCTGGTGCCGGGATTGCTGGAACTGGTGGATCAGAAGCGGATTCCTGTTGTTGCGGGGGAGAGCCTTTCTTTTTTGAAGGAAGGGGAGCAGGAACTGGTGAGGGATTATGTGGTGCAAAGGCAGGTGTTTCCGTCAAAGGGGGAAGCGGAATTGCTGCGGGTGGAAAGCGGTAAGGGGGAGTTGAGTGTTGAGAAGGTTCAGGAGATTTTGTGTAGGAATGGGAAAGCCGTAGGAGGAATAACCATTTCGGCAAAGCGAATTCGGGATTATTTTCCGGAGAATTATACGAAGGAGGAGATTGAGAAGGTCGTTTACAGCCTTTTGGATTCCTGGAGGGCAAAGGGAAGTGGGTAGTGGGTAGAAAGAATAGTGATGCCTTTGTGCCACTGTGGCAGAAAGCAGGGATGAGAGTCCTTGTGCCATGGTGGTATAAAGTATGGATGGGAGCCTTGTGCCATGATGGCAGAAGGTATGAATAGGAACCTTGTGCCACTGTGGCAGAAAGTGAGAGTGGAAGCCTTGTGCCACGATGGCAGAAAGTAAAAAGTAGGAGTCTTTATGCCATGATGGCAGAAAGCATGAGTAGAGTTCCTTGTGTCACAGTGGCATAAAGCATAAATTGGAGCTTTTATGCCATGGTGGCATAAAGTATAATTATGAGCTTTGTGTCGTCATAATAGAAACCTATGGAAGAATTTTTTGTGTCGGCGCAAGAGGATAGTAGAGGAAAAAAAGGGATAAAACAGCAAAAATATTTTATAGTGTTTTCTGGTGATTCCAGGTAGGATGGTTCATTCTCCAAAGCAAATTTTGAAACTTAACAGAGCAATTTGTTTGATTTTTTAATTTGATTTGGAGGATTATTATGGGTAAGAGTGGAGTTATTACGGAGAAGAGCAAAGAAAATAAAGCGTATCATAATGTGATCGTGCTGTTTAAGATTTATCGTTCAGTTTCCTGGCGTATGCAGGTACAGATCGGGCAGGTGAAGCACCGTTTTCGGAAAGAGTATGGAACGGATGTGGACAGCTTTCTGGAATCTATTTATCAGGCAGGAATGGACTTGAATGATGATGAGGCAAATATTAAGCCAAGGGTGGAAGCGATCAGCAGCTCCAATAAGTTTTTGAAACTGATTGATGAATCAGTGGAACTGATGAGATTGTATCATCCCCAGGGAGAGAGGTATTACTGGGTTTTGTATTATACCTATATGGCACCGCACCAGCTGAGTAATATTTCGGAGATTATGGAGAAACTGGAGCCGCATTTGTCTCAGGGAGTAGGGATTAACCGGAGTACTTATTTCCGGTGGAGGGATAGCGCTCTGAAGGCAGTGGAGGGGATTTTATGGGGGTATGAGGAGGAAAGCAGGAGACTGTTGGAGCATTACCGGGATACGTGGAGGGAAGAACTGTAAAAAATCTTGAAACTTGCAGGTTTTTAAGTATAATATTAGATATAAATGAATTTATGTAGGATTATGGGGTGTCTCTTAAATAAAAGAGAACGGTGGTTTTAATAATGATCTACTTGAAATTAGTTATTTTAGGATTGAGCAATTAGAGGATGGTATTTGGGAGTTAATTTATTTCAAAATAATTGTAAGGGAGGTGCAGCAGTATTATTGTGTTTGCATACTCCCTTTAAATATATTTAGTTTGATTATCAATATAGATGTAGTATAGAAAGTAGAATTAAAGCAACAAAGGAGACAATTATGTTTGAGATTACGGGTGAGGATATAATGGCATTGGATGATGTGGATCTTCGTGAATTGGTGGGGCGTTTATGTAAAGCTGAGGTAGAACGGGACGGTGGGGCCACATCAGGGGTACATTATGGAGGACATCAAAAAGCACGGGATGGTGGAGTAGATGTTGAAGTTGATATAGACTTCTCATTGCGGAAAGGGAGTTATATACCTAAATCATGTACTTTTTATCAAGTTAAGGAACACAAGATGACTCCAAAAGCGATTGAACATGAAATGTGTCCCCAAGGAGTAAGAAGGCTAATATTTGATGAACTTGTATTAAAACAAGGAAGTTATATTATTGTAAGTGGAAGAGATAATGTTTCTCCTTCGGCATTAAAAGATCGCATAAAGGCGATGAAGGCGGCTCTTGGCCCCTTGAAAAACGGAGTTTCTGTTGATTTTTATGATCAAAGCAGAATGGCCAATTGGGTAAATGATTATGAGCCGATTGTTGCTTGGGTTAAGTGTAAGCTGGGAGATTCATCTGAAGGGTGGTCTCCTTATGGAAATTGGACAGGCGATCATGATGATTTAGCCCGTCCATATATTGTAGACAAAAATATTCGAATTAAAAAAACTGATATAGCAGAAACCATGTCTATTCAGGCTGCTCTTGAGGATATACGTTCAATATTACGGAATCCTGGTAAATCGGTTCGCCTAACCGGTTTATCAGGAGTTGGAAAAACACGATTTGCACAGGCGTTATTTGAGGAAATAGGATACGGTCCGCTTCCACAAGAACTTGCGCTTTATGTTGATTTTCAAAAGCCTATTAGAATGTTTCCTATGGAAATGGTAAAAGAATTACTTGCAAAAAAACATAGGAAGATCGTAATTGTAGATAACTGTGCTGCTACAGAACACCATGAATTAACAAGACTCTGCAAAGCCCCCAAGAGTACCGTTAGCTTGCTTACGATTGAGTATGACGTACAAGATGGAGAGCCAGAAGATAGTGAAGTATACCAGATGCTTCCTTCATCGAATGAATGTATTGTTGATATTTTGAAACAGAGAAAATTTTACAAAAATGATCAGGATTACAATAGAATTGCGTTACTGGCAGGCGGAAATGCAAGAGTTGCTATTGTTTTGGCAAAGGCTACCAAGAAAGAAAAAAATCTGAATGAATTGAAGGATGAAGAACTTTTTAAACGGATTTTTTGGCAAAAGGGGAAATTTGATGATGCTTTATATAAAACAGCAGAAGTCTGCTCTTTGGTTTATTCTTTTTCAATCAACCAAAATAAAGAGAAAACAGACGAAATTAGGGTGTTAGCAAGTTTATATGATATTTCTATAAGAGATATGGTGAGAAATGTAAACCGGTTATATAAGCGCCAGATAGTACAAAAGCGTTCTCATTGGCGAGCTGTTCTGCCACATGCTTTAGCAAATCGTTTGGCAAAAGAAGCATTAGAAAATTTGGGCGCTGAAATTGTTTTAGAAACTATGAATAATAGTTCTAATCATATGATACGTTCGTTTTCAAAAAGAATGAGTTTTTTACATGATAGTAAGGAGGCTCAGGACATTTTTGATGCGTGGTTAAAACTTCCACTTATGACTTCTCCAAATTATTGGAGTGATGTCTGCCAATATAGATTAGAAGATGCGGCTCCCGTAATTCCTGAACAGGTACTTTCATTTATTGAACAAATGTATAAAAGAGATAAGGGAGAGTATCTATTGGGAGGGTTTCATGAACAAGTGATTGTGCGAATTTTGTCACAATTAGCATATGAACCGAAGTGGTTTGATCGCAGTCTGAAAATTCTTTCGGATTTACCATTAAAAAGAAATAAAAGAGAAGATGTAAGTGGATTCTTTCAAATTGTGTATTCTGGAACATATGCGTTGATAGATCAGAGGCTCCATTTTGTTCAAACCTTGCTCCATCATAACGATGAGAATTATATTCAACTTGGAATAGATTGTTTGGATAGAATGCTGCAGTGTAAACATCAGATAAGGTATTTATATAAGGGATTTGAATCTTTTGGCATGTATCAACGTGATAATGGCTTAGATTTATCTGGAGAATATAAAAGCTGGTATCTGAGAGTTATTGAATTTATTACCGTAGAGATGTCGGCATTATCAACGGAATCAAAAGAACGGGTAAGAGAAATTTTAGGAAAAAGTTTGGTTGGATTTGGATATGAACATTATTGGGACATTATAGAAGAATGCTGTATGAAATTTGGAAAGGATAGGGATTGGTGGCAGGGATGGATTGGCCTTGGAAATATTAAAAAATTTTATGATAATGAATTAGAACTGTGTGAGAAAGAGTTATTAGATCGATTGATTTTTTTGATAGAGCCAATAGATGCTGTCCCGAGAATGGATTGTATCTTGCGAGAGAGTTCTTTTGAACTGGAAATATATTTTCCTTCAGAAGAAAAGATAAATGAAGAAATCAGGAGGCTTGCGGCAATCTTTGCAGAGAATCCGGAATTGTTGGAACAATTATTTAGTCAAATAGGTAATAGATTTTTGATGGTAGGTGCTAGATTTGGAAAGGAACTGGCAGAGGCTGAATCATCAGATTCTTTTGCTCCTTTGTGGCCTTCCATGTGCAAAATATTGGATAAAGATTTGAGTATGAGTATTGCTGTTGGGTACCTTAATGTTAAATATAGTCATGATAGGGAGAATACCATTCGTTTATTAGATTTATTGGAAAATACAGATAAAGCCTCTCAGGCAGTACAGATCCATTCTATACTGGAATGTTCCGGAAAATACCTCCAGCATATTTTAAAACTATTATCGGAAGATGTAATAGACTTAAATTGTGTTTCACATTTACGGCATTATGTTATTAGTGATAAAATTGAAGAAACGGAGTTTTTAGATTTTATATTGAAGATTAAGGATATGCAACACGGAAGCTCTGTTGTGCTGGATATCTTTTGGCTATATTGTGAAAAGATAAAAAGTAATAGAAATATGTTGTCAGCATATGCCAAGGCAGTTGGACGTATAATAGCTATTGAGGGAATCAAAAATTTTGAATTGGAAGAGGGGAATAGTATAGAATACGAGTTGGCAGAAGTGATGGAGATTTGTTTCGTTGATGATAATGTTTCAAAGGAAGAGATTAAAAAGTTATTTATTTCTTTAAGGGATTTTCCTACAGTGCGGAATAAGTATAAAGGAAGCTGCTTTAAGAGTTTAATGTATCCCGTAGCCGGATTGTATGTGGAAGATTTTTTAGATATTATCGTAGGTGATGAAAAAGGGCCATATGAGTTAGAAAGAGAAATTAAGGGCGGTAATGGAATTAGCACAAATATAATAGATAATCTTAATCCTGAACGTGTGTTTTTATGGGCAGATAATAGCAAAAGACGATTAAGAGTTGTAAAGCTAAGTTCTGGATTCCGAAGAGAAGAGAATGGCCAATATCAATGGACAGAACTTGCGAGAAAATTATTGCATACAGAAGACGGGAAGCAGATATTGGAGCAATTTGCAAAGAAGATTCCCCCAATGTCTTGGTCAGGTTCCCGAAGTAAAATAATTCGTGAGCGTTTGACTCTTTTACAGGAACTGAAGTCGGATGAGTATTTGGGGGAGATCGCTTGTAGAGAAATTGAAAAAATGGAAAAGGAAATTCTGGAAACAGAAGAATACGAGAAACAAAAGATGTCTAATATGGAGGAGATAAATGAGAGGTTTGAATTTTAATTAGTTTATTAGTGTGGAAGCTAAGAGATACATTACACACTATATTTAGATGAAAAAATATTGACATATACTATATATAGTGTTATTATATAGAAGTATTGATTTATATATCTTTTAGGTGAAAGATATAATAAAAATTTGTTCCTGTATGCACAAGCAGGAAGCCAAACGGTGAATATCTTACCGGATTGCTTTTGTTTATCTATGAATCAGAGAATGACGCTCATTTTGTAATGGAAATG
>CAJUFE010000002.1 GCA_910585635.1 uncultured Lachnospiraceae bacterium
AAAAAGCAGCATGATCTTTCGACTTTTTTTGTCCAAAGTATTGACATAGATCCACCCTGATGGTCCACGATCGGCGCGGCGATGCCGTGCATGCCGATGTTCCGCTCATTGTGGTCCTCGGCATAGCCCTGCCGGCGGAACCGATGGAGCTGCTTGATGATCGCCTCCGGGTCCGTGACCGTCCAGTCTGTATGCCGCTTGATCTTGCAGGTCTTTAGGTATTCCCGCACCCGGCTGTCCGACATGTAGGACAGAAAGAGCTTTCCGTGGGGATTGCTGTATAGGGGCAGGCGGGTGCCTGTGGTGAGGAGCATCTTCAAGCGGGCATTGAGCGGTTCAAAATGGCAGACCAGGACTACCCACGGAAAACGGAGCATCATGATATGCACGGATTTCTGTGTGGCTTCCATGGCTTCCTTTACGATCGGTCTGGCAATCTTCACGATATCCAGACTCTGGCTGTAGGCATTACCCAGCTCGAACAGGCGGATCCCCAGGGAGTATCTCCCTGTGTGCGCATCCTGGAAGACTGCATCCAAGTTGCACAGCTTTAGAAGGATCCCATGGACCGTGCTCTTAGGCGCATCCATCTCCTCCGCCAGCTCTTTTAAGGACATAGGTCTGTTCGCCACTGCAAGGCAGTCCAGTAAGAAAAAGGCTTTATCGATCGAACCCTTGATCTTTTCTTCCATAAACGCTGCACCTCCTGATCATGTATAGATATCCGACCATATGATATGCAGGATAGTATAACCGTAAACAGAAAAAAAATCAAATCCTATCTGTTAAAAAAAACACAAAGTATAGGTCCGCCGCTCTTTTAATACAGCCGCATCTTATCTACATCCGCCGGGTTCACATGGCACTCCACGCTCTTTACATACTCGATCTGATATTCCCGCCACTGCCCGTCCTTTAGGCCTTCCAAAAACTGGTCCTTGACCGCCATAAAGTTGCCCAGGTCGCTGTCATAGACCTCCAGGTAAAGGTCCAAGATCCGCTCGTCCTCTTGGTCCTTCCTGGGCGTCATCACGGGACTGCACCGTCCGGCGTCGTAGACCACCCGGATCTCCACCGTACCCTGGCTGATCTGTCCGTCCGCTTTTACGTAGCAGCGTTCCCCGCCCAGATAGTCCCGGATCCAGATCCGTTCCCCGTCCTCCTGCTCGATCTTATAGGTAAAGGTCTCCGTCTGAAAGGCTCCCTCATCTGCCTGGACCAGCGCATAGGTGAACCTAGAAAAGTCGGCAAAAGCCACCCCGGTCCCGATGCCTCCCGTCAGCACGCCCACACAAAAAAGTCCGGCCATGATCCCTCTCAGCCTGTTCTTATCCTTCCTGTCCATGATCCTCTGGCGCCCCCTTTCCTTCTATCCCTCTAACGGATCCTTCTGCTCCTTTTGCTGCCCCACTGGCATTCCCTTCTGCTCTCCTGACTGCACCTCCTCGGGCATTCCCTTTTGCTCCTCTGACCGCACCTCCCCCAGCGTCTCTCACCGTCCCTCTCACTGCCCTCTCTGCAAAAAATGTACAGCAAGACACCGTCAGGGCGGTACAGCACAGGACCGCGCCCAGACATCCGATCGCCAGCCCGGTAAAGGGATAACCCTGGCACAGGAGCACGGTCAGTACCCCCAGACTGAAAAGAAAGCACAAGCCCGCACATGCAAAGGACATGGTCAGGAGCAGTATACCGCCGTTCCAGACCACCCGACAGCACCAGAGAGACAGATCCACCATCCATCCCGCCAGCCGCCTGACAGACCGGACAGTCCCCCTTCCTGCCTGCCGCGCCAGCCCGCCCGGCCGGCGGCCCGGCGCTCTCCCGGCCCAGGAGCCCGATCCTCTTCCCACGAAAGCATCCGGCAAGGATCCTGACGGATCGACCGTCTCGATCCCCGCCTCTCCCTGTCGGAGTCCCATCGCCATATAGGCCCCCATCCTTCGGAATGGGCTGCAGACCGCCCGGAAAATGCACCTGCCACACCGCATGGTCAGCTGCCCGGTCCTTTTTACGGCCCTGAGGATGCCAAAAGCCGCCTTTTTTATGTACTGCCCAAAGGCTTTGACCGCCGTTCCACCTTCTATCCCCTCTGCCGCCAGATCACCTGGACCGGCCCACCTTCGATCAGCTGATCCGCTCCTCCCCAGACCAGAGGGGCCGCTCCTCCCCAGACCGTGAGCACCGCTTTGCCATCCGGACTTCCCGGACCGCTCCCGCCCTCTCTCCTGTCCCTGTCCCAGGTCCGGCTTCACATGATAGGCCTCTAAGATCTCCGCCGCCAGCTCCCCGACCGGCCCGAAATCCTTGATCGCCTCCTCTTCCTTAAGCCCATCCTTGATCTTCATCTCGATATGCTGGAGATATTCGTCTAAGATATCCTCCTGCTCCTCATCCTGCAAGACCTGCAGGTGGCTCCTAAGCTCATCCAAAAAACTTTGTCTATCCATCCTTGCCTCCACTCTGTTCCTTTAAAAACCTGCATACTCTTTCCTGGAGCCTTTCCCACTCCTCCTCCAGCTCATCCCGGTACAGCACCCCGGCGGCCGTCAGGTGGTAGTACTTCCTGGGGGGTCCTTCCCTTGATTCCCGCAGATAGGTCTCAAAATAATGCTCGTTGGTCAAACGCTTGAGGAGCGGGTAGATCGTCCCCTCGTTCACATCGATCACCTTCGACACTTCCTCCACCAGCTCATACCCATACATATCCCGCTTCCGGACCGACTCCAGGACGATCAGCTCCAGTACTCCCTTTTTAAACTGTGCGTTCATCCCTTCCCTCCTCATGAACCTATAGTATACCAGCTACTTTGTAATGTCAAGTACTATATAAAATAAAATAGCGGCCGTCGACCGCTTTCCTTTTTTCACAGGTTGACTGCTCTTTTTATCCATTGCCCGCGACCACCTAACATCCGAAGGGGCTGTCGCAAAATGTAGCTTATACACGATATGTGGCTGTGACCGATCGGGTCAGAACGCCATATCCTGTATATAGCGGCTATTTTGCGACAGCCCCTCCAGTTGCGGCAGGTGACAGATCCTACGCCCTGACCCTTACCGGATCGGCTCCTGCCCTGCCTCCATAGCTCCCGCAAAGGGTGACAGCTCTAACCGGATAAAATACCCCTTATCGTGGTCGCAGACCGGGCATTTCTCCGGCGCGCCCATGCCCTCGAAGGTATACCCGCAGTTTAAGCAGATCCACCCGGTCTTCACCTTGGAGACAAAAAGTTCATTCTCCTCCAAAAGCTTGGCGAACCGCCCGAACCGGTCGCCGTGGAACTTCTCGATATCGGCGATCAGATAAAAGGAACGGGCCACCTGGGGGAAGCCTTCCTCCTTGGCCTTGTCCCCGAAGGCCTTGTACACCGGATCGTGCTCCTCGTACTCATTGTGCTGGGCTTTTTTTAAGAGCTGTACCATATCCTCTGTGATATCCACCGGATAACCGCCGTCCACCTGGACGGTCTCCCCGGCCAGCGCCTTTAAATGCTTATAAAAGACCTCCGCGTGCTCCCGCTCCTGGTCCGCCGTATAGCGGAACACCGCCTCGATCACATGGAGCTTCTGCCCCTTCGCCTGCTCCGCCGCGAATGAATACCGGTTCCTGGCCTGACTCTCCCCGGCAAAAGCCCGCATCAGGTTCTCCTTTGTCTCACTGTCCTTAAAGTCCACTGCCATACGATCATTCTCCTTCCTGGTCTTCCTTCCTGCTCTCAGGGCACTGCAGGCGGCAAAGCCATATCCACTGGCGCCCCGGCCCTTTAAAGCCTTTACCTATTATGGCCAGAAAAAGGAGGATCATCCAGATATCTGGATCGATACTGGAAAAATCCTCGTAGATCCCTTTGCACCAACTTGTGGGCCGATCACCGGGAAACAGCAACCTCTGGGCCGATCACCGTGCAGCAGCAACCTTTGGGCCGATCACCGGACAGCAGCAACCTCCGGGCCAGTCACCGGACAGCACCATCCTGTGTTAAGATGTACCGCTCGATCACCTCGGCTACCGCCCCTTCGTTATTGGTGGCCTCTGTGATCACATCGCACAATGGCTTCATATCCTCCACCGTATTTTGCACGCCCACACCCAGCCCGGCGGCTAAGATCATGGACAGGTCGTTGAAATTATCACCGATCGCGATCGTCTCCTCCTGCCGGATCCCCAAAAGCTTTGCCAGGGTCAGCAGACCGGAGCCTTTGTTCACCCCTTTTTGGTTGAACTCGATGTAGCGATTGGAGGAATAGCTCACATCCATGTCCCCTGTGATGTCCTTTAGGTCCTCCTCGATCTGCCGCAGATACCCGTAGTCCGTGTTCACATACAGCACCTTGACGATATCCTGTCCTTTAAGGAAGTCGATGCTGGGCTCGAAGAACTCGGTGACCTCCATACGCCCCGCCAGATAGTCCTTCTCCTTCTGCCACAGGCGATAGACATAGACCGTATCCTTGGTATACACATGGATGCACACATCATAGGGCAGCCCCCGTTTAAAGAGCGCCTCGGCCTTCTCAAAGGAGATCCCCGCAAAATGCAGCAGCTTATTTCCCTTATTCTCTGTGATCGCTCCCCCATTATAGGAGATCACATACTCCCCTTCTGCACCCAGCACTCCCAGCTCCGTGAGCGTCCCGCCCACCGACGGATATCCCCTGCCTGTCGCCGGCACGAACCGCACTCCCAGCTCCCTGGCTTTTACGATCGCCTCCCGGTTCCTCTCACAGACCTTCCGATCCTCACTAAGCAGCGTCTCATCCAGATCACACGCGATCAATCTATACATCTTCCCTCTCCCTCCTCTACTTGATCCGATCCAGCAGCTTCTGGATATCGGTGTTCATCCCGATCACCATCAGATGGTCGTCCGCTAAGATCACATAGTTGGCGTCCGGCATCATGCACATCTCTCCGTCAGGCCGTTTCACCGCCAGGATGCTGATATGATGGACATTGCGCAATGCCAGCTCCTTTAAGCTCTTTCCCACCCACTCCGGCAGCGGCGGGATCTCATAGATGGAAAATTCATCGGTCAGCTCGATGTAATCAAACACATGGTTGGCGCTGTAGCGCACGGCCAGCTTCTCCGCGATATCCCGGTCCGGATAGATCACCTCATCCGCCCCGTTGCGCAGCAGGAACTTGGCGTGGATGTCCCGGTTAGCTTTGCTGACCACATACCGGGCCCCCATCTCCTTCAGCATGCTGGTGATCTCCAGGCTGCTCTGGAAATTGGTCCCGATGCAGACAAAACAGATGTCAAAGTTATCGATCCCCAGACTCTTTAAGACCGTCTCATTGGTACAGTCCCCGATCTTAGCGCTGACCACCAGGGGGAGCATATCCTCCAGCCGCTCCTCCTCCTGGTCCACGATCATGATCTCATTTTCCAATGCCGCCAGGTTCCGGCACAGGTGCTGCCCGAACCTTCCCATCCCGATGATCAAGATAGATTTCATAGCTTTCCTCCCGCTCTTCCCTTTTTCTTTTTCCTGCTTTTTTCCTGCAGTCTTTTTACTGCCTTTTTCCTGCAGTCTTTTTGCTGCTCTCTTCTCTGCAGCCGTTCTCTCTTGTCACGCCTGCCGCACCCCACCGCGGTCTGCTCACCCCATGGGAGCCCCTTCCACGACGATCCGTTCATCCCTCCTGGGTACTCTCCCATAGCAGCCCGCTACCCCACCGTGATCCTCTCCATAGGGAGCCGCACAGGCGGCTTTTTCTTCGATTGGGTAAAGGCCAGGGCTGAAGAAAGGCTCCCCACTCGCCCACAGAACATCAGCACCACCAGAGCCAGCTTCGATATGGGCAGCAGCGCCCTGGTGATGCCAGTGGACATCCCTGCCGTACCGATGGCGGAAAAGGTCTCAAAGAGCACATCGGACATCAAGAGCTCCGGCTGGAACAGCACGATCCACACGGACGCCGCCACGGTCAGCATCAGGTTAAAGGACAAGATCAATCCGGCCTGCCGGATCACGTCCCCATCCAGCCTGCGCCCTGCCACATTGACGCCGTCCGTCTGGTCCACGCTGGCCCGGATGCACAGCAGCAGCACCGCCAGCGTGGTGGTCTTGATCCCGCCGGCTGTAGAACCGGGGCTGCCGCCGATGAACATCAGCACGATCGTCACCAGCTTGCTCCCATCGGTGAGCGCCGCCGTATCGATCGAATTGAACCCGGCGGTCCTGGCCGTGACCGATTGGAACAAGGACGTCCAGATCCGTTCCCCTACCCCCATATCGGCCATCAGGTTCTTCCGCTCCAAAAGGCAGAAGATCGCCGCGCCGCCAAAGAGCAGGATGGTGGTGGTCACCAGTACGATCTTTGTGTGGAGCCGGTATTTCCTCACCCGCAGCTTATTCCGCCCCAGGTCCTCCCACACGATAAAACCGATCCCCCCGATCACGATCAGGCTCATCACGGTCAAGTTGACCAGCCAGTCATTGGAATAGTAGGTCAGGGAGCTGTAGGCCTCCCGGGTCCCCATCAGGTCGAACCCGGCATTGCAGAATGCGGAGATCGAATGGAAGATCCCGAAATAAACGCCTTTGATAAAGCCCATCTCGCCGATGAACCGGATCGACAAGAGCAGCGCCCCCACCCCTTCAAAGACCAGGGTCCACTGGACGATATGCTTGGCCAGGCGCACCACGCCCCCGATCTGGAGGGTGTTCACGCTCTCCTGCATCAAGCCCCGCTGCTTTAACCCGATCTTGCGCCTTAACAGGATGGACAGGAACACACCGATGGTGATAAAGCCCAGCCCCCCGATCTGGATCATGGTCAGGATCGTAAGCTGCCCTAAGAGGGTCCACTGGCTCCAGGTATCCGCCGCCACCAGACCGGTCACACAGGTGGCGCTGGTGGCCGTCAGCAGGCAGTTGACAAACCCCAGGCTCTGCCCCGACCGGTTCGATACGGGGAGCATCAAGATCAATGTCCCCAGCAGGATGATCCCCAAAAAGCCGTAAGCGATGAACTGGGTCTGGGACAGGTGGTTCCTGATCTCCAGCCGCTTTTTCAGCCATCCTGGCAGCCCTGGCTTTCCTTCATTTCTTTTTTGCACATGCTTTTCCATACCTAAAGCTCCCCACTTCCTTACTCTTTTACTATGAAAGTCCGCCGCCTGCTCTCTGGCCGGTCGGATATCGCTTACATCTTAGGGAATGCGATGATAAAAATACTCTGGCAGATCTTCAAGGCCTCTTCTTGCGTTCTTCCCAGGAGCTTTCTTCGAAAGATCTCCGTTATCATATTGTTGCATTCATACATGGGGATCTTCCCTTCGCTATCGATCACATTCTTCACAAAGTCAAACAATTGGCGGGAACGATATCTGGGATCATTTAACCGAAATCTTTTTATATGTGCGTCAATGAACCGGCACTCCCTATCCGAATATGTATCTTTGGCCGGTCGGAACGCCATCTCCAAAACATCATACTGCAGAGCCAAAGGTTCTCTCGTATCCATGCCGTTCACACCCATGGGCTGCAAGATGATCTCCGCGCCCGGAAGGCTGCTATAGGTCTCCTGTAATCTGGTATCTAAGATCGTTCTTTTATATTCCGGTTTTTTCTCTGTTCTTGAGATCTTTTTTACGTCAAACCCACGATTGACCGCATCAATAAAATATATATTTTCGCTATCCTTCGCCCTCTCGATAAAAAGCTTTAGCAGTAAGGTCTTTCCGCTGGAATTATCCCCGATCACCACATTGTCCCTATAAGGCAATCTTCCTGTAAGGATATCCTCAACGACCGCCTTTATCGTCTCCGATCCAGATCTCATATACAGCCTTCCACCTTTCATTCATGCTCTTCATTTTTACCGTTCCTTGTCTTGCGTGCGCTTTATAACGTTTATCTTTCAAGATCCTATCATAGATCTCCGGTGTGATCGGCTTATCAACGCCCATTTTTTCATGAACGATATACAGGCTTTCCATCAATGCCACCTTTGTGGACTGGGTCCTATCCACTGTGAACAACCCCAAAAAACGGTCCAGGCTTTCTCTATACTCCGCTCTCTGCTTTTCATCAAATCCCATGGCCTCTTCCGAAAAGCGATCCAGCATCTCCGCATAAGAACTAGTATATCCCTCTACTAAAAGATCAAACCGCGTCCCGCCCTGCCTTTTGACACGGACATATTTCTTTAACGCACAGAGTCGCAGTAAGGTTTCCGTGTCCCGCTCTTTCGCGTCCTCCCTGCCCCATATCTTTCTCCATCTGGCGTTGTGTTTATTATAGTCCTGCAGCATATCATAGAACTTGCAGGTATAGATCCCATTCCGCTGCTCCTGCCTGGATAATTGAGGACCGTCTTTATTTAAATTTGCAAAGATCTGCCTTAAGATCTCTGACCGCTGTGTGGTATCATCGATCTTGATCTCAATGATCGTTATCGTTGTATAGTCCACACGCCTTTTGATCTCCACCGGGAGTGTTCCATAGTCTACATTGAACAATTCTCCTTTTTTGCCCTTTATCTGGATATGGAGCTCCTCTAATGCGAACTGTTCTATCAATGCATCCCGAAACGATCCGTCTGTGATCTGGATCTCCGAAAAGTCGATCGAACTATCCCTCTTTTTATCTAAGTAATGGCCGATATAATAAAAGAACAGACTCATGATACGCTGCTGCCCGTCCAGTATCTCCAGCTGGTTTTCTGCATTTCTGCAGGTATAGATCGGAGGGATCGGCAGACCGCAGATCAGGGATCTGACCAATCCAACGACCTGCTCCCTCGTCCATCGATATTTTCTTTGATATTTCGGGATGACATATAGATCTTCATTTACGCTTTCCATAAGCGTCCGAAAGCCTACATCGGTTTTATACTGCTGGATGCCCATCCCCATCAGAGCATCAGCTAAACCATGACCGTCCAATCTTCCCCCTCCTTTTTCGAACTGATCTTGTTTAGGGATCATCTCCCGACTCTGCTTTAAACCTATCGGATCCGATAGGTTTATCCTCCTCTCCGCTTCACCTTCTGCCCCGCCTCACGGCCGCCCACCCCGAAAACAGCAGAAAGCAGAGCAGATCCATCACCACCACGCTGGCTCCCGCCGGGGTGGACAAGGTGTAGGACACCACCATCCCTCCCAAAAAGCAGACCACCGAGAGCAGGCCGGAGGCGATCACCACGCCCTTAAAGCTCTTGAACACCCGCATGGCGGTCAGGGCCGGGAAGATGATCAGGCTGGAGATCAGCATAGCCCCCATCATCCGCATCCCCAGCACGATGGTCACCGCCGTCAGGATGGCGATCAGCACGTTATAGAGGCCCACCCGTACCCCGGTGGCCTTGGCGAAGCTCTCGTCAAAGGTCACCGCGAAGATCTTGTGGTAGCAGAGGAGAAATAAGCCCAGCACCACCACGGACAATACCACACCAAGCCGCACATCCGCCGGGCTCATGGCCAGGATGCTGCCGAACATATAGCTGCTGATATCCGTGGTCATCCCGGTGGTCATGGAGGTCACGATGATCCCGATCGCCAGGGCGCTGGCCGAGATCATGGCGATCGCCGCGTCGCTCTTTAGCCGGCTGTTCTCCGTGATCCTGAGGAGGAAAAAGGCCGCCAGCACCACCACCGGGATCGATACCGCCAGAGGCGACCAGCCAAAGGCGATCGCCACCGACAGCGCCCCGAAGGATACATGGGACAACCCGTCCCCGATCATGGAATACCGTTTCAGCACCAGGCTGACCCCCAAAAGGGAGGCGCACAGGGAGACCAGCATCCCGCCCACTATCGCCCGCACCAAAAATGGATAGGACAGCATCTCTTTGATCACACCCATACGTTGCCTCCCTCTATCGCTCCCACCAACTTCTCATCGATCGTCCCATACGTCCTCTCCACTATCCTCTTCAGGCCCATCTCCGCCTCCCAGGAAACGACGCCCCACCGCACTCCTCCTGTACGCCTCGGCGCTCCCATAAAACAATACCCGCTGGCTCAGATGGAGGATCTTATCCGCCTGCCCCACCACGTTCCGGATATCGTGGGACACCATCAGGATCGTCACCCCGTCCTCCCGGTTCAATCGCCTCAGGATCTGATAGAGCTCCTGGATCGCGGCCGGGTCCAGCCCGGTGACCGGCTCATCCAGGACCAGCAGCTTGCTGGTGGCGCAGAGGGCTCTGGCGATCAGGACCCGCTGCTGCTGCCCGCCGGAAAGGTCCCGGTAGCAGTGGTCCTTTAGGGGGACGATGTTCAGCTTTTCCATACACCCAAAGGCCAGCCGGACTTCCTGTCTGGTATAAAAGGGCCGCATCCCCCGACGGCTCAAGCATCCGGAGCGGACCACCTCATAGACCGTGGCCGGGAAATCCCGCTGGGCCGCCGTCTGCTGGGGCAGGTAGCCGATGCCGGTGCGCTTTAACTCCTCATCGATCGTGAGCCTCCCCCCGGTAGGCTTTAAAAGCCCTAAGAGCCCCTTCATCAGAGTGCTCTTTCCCGATCCATTTTCCCCCACGATACAGAGATAATCGCCGGGATCGATCTCCATGCTCACATCGATCACCGCGTCCTGATCCTCATAGCCCAGATCCACATGCTCACATACGATCAGCGGAGTATCCTTCATCATGTCTCCCATCCCTTTCTCGCACATCTGCTGCCATCTCACTCCGCACCCAGCCCCACGCGCAGGGCCTCCACGTTCTGCTCCATCAGCTTTAGGTAGGTCACGCCCTCCTCAAACTCCCGCCTGGTCACATTGTGGCAGGAGTGGAGGAGCAAGGTCTTAGCACCGGTCTCCTCCCCGATGATCTGGGCCACACGGCGGCTGGACAGCTCCAGATAAAAGACCGCCGGAAGCTGCCGCTCCTCCACCTGTCCGATCAGATAAGCGATCGTCCTGGCGCTGGGCTCCGTGTCCCCGCTGCACCCGGCAAAAGCCGCCCGGTACTGCAGCCCATAGCTCTCCGCCAGATAGCGGAAGGGGAAGCGGTCCCCCACGATGATCATATCCCAGCGGCCATCCTCCACCACCTGCCGAAAGTCCTCATCCAGACCTTTAAGCTCCTGGATATATGCTCCGGCCCGCTCCCGGTAAAAGGCCCCGTTCTCCGGGTCCGCCTCCTCTAAGGCCTGGCAGATCCGCTCCACGATCTTCATGGCATTGACCGGTGAGGTCCAGATATGCTCGTCATACTCCACCTCGTGGAGCTGCCCCGGCGCATACCTTTCCTGCCCGTCATGCCCGCCATCGGCACGCACATAGCCGTCATGCTCCCCATGGATGGGCACAGCTCCATCCCCTCCGTGGTCGTGATGGCCATGGGGATCGTCCTCCATCCCCTCCACCACTTCCTCCTCCAGCACATCCACGCTGTCCATCATACAGACCACCCGCATCCCTGGATCCCCGACGGACTCTAGGACCTCCTCCACCCATCGCTCCATCTCCCCGCCATTGTACACGAAGAGATCTGCCTCCTGGATGTGGATCATATCCGCCGGTGTAGGCTCAAAGGAATGGCTGTCCATCCCCGCCGGCACCACCAGCCGCAGCTCTACCTTATCCCCGGCGATCTGGCGGACAAAGTCATAATAGGGAAATATGGTGGTCGCCACCGACAGCCTCCCTGCCGTCCCCTGTCCCTTTGCCACATCCGTCATATCCTCTGTCCCCACAGGCTCCTTTCTCCGTCCTTCACAGCCGGCCAAGATAACTCCGGCCACGATCAGGACAAGGGCAGCGCCTGCCCATTTCCGTCTCCTATCTATAACCATCTTACTTCCTCTTGATCTTACCAGGTCCGATGCGACCCAGGTCATATAAAGCGGACTCCTCTAAGCCAGTCATACGAAAGCCAGCCGGCCGCATAGCGGAGGCAGGACCTCTGCGGCCCCCTGCAGCCCTCTGCAGCCCTCTGCGGACCTCTAGATCTTCACCCCCAGCCACTTCCCCGTCTTGAACCGCCAGGTGGTCAGAAGGAACCGGCTCAGCTGGTCCCCCATGACCCCCATCCACACGCCCAGCAGCCCAAACCCGGCCACAAAGCCCATCACGTAAGACCCGGCCGTCCGGACAAAGGTCACGCTGAAGGTGGAAGCTACCATGGTAAAGACCACGTCCCCTGCCCCCCGCAGGCATCCCATATAGATCACCTGGGCCACCTGCAAGATCACGATCAGCACCATCAGCCGCATGATCTGGATCCCCATGAGGATGATCTCCTCCTTATCAAAGAACAGGCCGTACAAGGCTCTCCCGCCCAAAAGATACACGACGGATAGCCCCAAAGAGATCACATTCCCCACCCGCTGGCAGATGTTCCCGTACCGCACCGCTTCCTCCGGCTGCCCCTCGCCCAGCCGTCTTCCGATCAAGGCCACCGCAGCCGCCTGCATCCCGTCCCTAAAGGAGAAGGACACGCTCATGATGTTCATCCCCACCTGGTGGGCCGCCATGGCCGCCGTCCCTAAGTTCGCCGCCATGATCGAGGTGGACATAAAGCCGATCCGCATCAGTACCTGCTCCGTGAACACGCTGGAGCTGATCTTCACCATATTCTTTAAAGGCTCTGCCGATAAGCGGATCTTCTCACGGAGCACATAGGGGAGACTGATAAAATCCTCCCTGAACAGGGACCGGATGCTCATGACGCAGGCGATCACCGTGCCGAACACCGTGGCGATGGCAGCGCCCTTGATCCCCATGGCCGGGAAGCCCAGATGGCCGTTGATCAGCAGATAATTCCCGATCATATTGACCACGTTGGAGGTCACATTCGTCTTCATGGCGATCTTGGTGTTGCCCGCCCCCCGCTGGGCCGCGTTGATCACCAGAGAGAGGATGTTAAAGAGCATCCCGCCCATGATGATCCGGAAATACAGTGCCGCGCCGTCATGGGTATCCTCCCCGGAGCCGCACAGGCGGATGATCGGATCCGACAGCGCTACACACAAGATACTGATCAAGATCCCTGCCGCCGCTGTGATCAAAATGGCCATCAGCAGGGTCTGGTTGGCCCCCTTCTTATCCTTCTCCCCGCGCCTCCTGGCCACGATCGCGGAGACGGATACGTTCATGGCGATGAACAAGGCCATCCCCAAAAACTTAGGCTGGGTGGTCAGCCCCACCGCCGCCACCGCCTGGTGGCCCAGAGCGCTGACCATCAGGGAATCGATCAGCCCTGCCAGGGCAACAAAAAAGGATTCCAGCACAGAGGGCCATGCCATCCGCACTGCAACCTTTATCCTATCCTGGTTATCATGTAAATATGTAGCGACCCCTGTCATCCTACGCCACCTGACTTTCTTGTGATGGACCTGACCCTGAGCCAAGGCTTTGGTCCTTCTTTCATGATCTGCTTTTCTTTCCTTATAAAAGCCCGCCGCCGGGTCTCCTGTTAACGTCATGTGTAAGTATAGCACAGAACATTTGGGGTGGCAAGGCAGATCAGCGAACGAAAAAGCCGCTGGACAGCGGCTTTTACTGTTCACTCCCATACCTGGGCGTCTTATTGTATAGAGATGCTGCAAATGGTCCTTTGGAAGCGGGCAGGTGATCAGTGATGCACCTGCACCGATCCAGATCATCTACGCCTGTACGATCATCCCTCCATATCCTTCTTGAGCAGCGCCAGCACTCCGCATCCGGCCACTGCCCCGATCAGCACCGCCGCCAGATACATCAGAGGGTTCCCGATGGTGGGCAGGACGAAGATGCCGCCGTGGGGCGCCCGCAGGGTGCAGCCAAAGAGCATGGACAGTCCGCCGGCCACGGCCGAGCCGGTGAGGCAGGCCGGGATGATGTGCAGCGGATCCTGGGCCGCGAAGGGGATCGCGCCCTCGGTGATGAAGGAGAGGCCCATGATGTAGTTCACGATGCCGGACTGCCGTTCCTTCTCGGTAAATTTCTTCTTAAAGAAGGTGGTGCACAGGGCGATCGCCAGGGGCGGGACCATACCGCCGGCCATGACGGCCGCCATCATATCAAAGTTCCCTTCTGCTAACTGGGCGGTGCCGAACACGTAGGCCGCCTTATTGAAGGGGCCGCCCATGTCGATGGCCATCATGCCCCCAAGGACCGCGCCTAAGAGCACCCGGCTGCTGCCGCCCATGCCGTGGAGCAGGTTGTTCAAGCCATCATTGATCATGCCCATAAAGGGGTTGATGATCGTGGTAGCGATGGCCACCAGTAAGATCCCGGCCACCGGGTAGATCAGCACCGGCTTGATGCCTTCTAAGGATTTAGGCAGATGGCTGCAGAGCTTCTTTAGACCGATCATGATATAGCCGCCTGCGAAGCCGGCAAATAACGCGCCCAGGAAACCTGCGTTCACGTCGCCCCCTGCCGGGTTGGCGAAGGTCATGCCCATCTTCGCCACGATACCGCCTACAAAGCCTACCGCCAGGCCGGGACGGTCCGCGATGCTCATGGCGATGAAACCGGCCAGCACCGGCAGCATCATGCCAAAGGCCTGCTCGCCGATCGTCTTTAGATACGCGGCCAGCGGCGTGTTCTTTCCGAAATTGGCCGGGTCGATCGCGTAGTCGTCAAAGAGGAAGGCCAGGGCGATCAGGATCCCGCCGCCGATCACGAAGGGCAGCATATGGGACACGCCGTTCATCAGGTGCTTGTAGATGGTCCGGCCCAGGCTGTCGTTCCCGCTGCTCTCGGCCGCCTCGCTGCCCCCGCCGGTATGATGGTAGATGGGGACCGTGCCGCTGACCGCCTTTTGCACCAGCTCCTCTCCCTTGTGGATGCCGTCCGCCACAGAGGTCATGATCACTGGCTTTCCGTCGAACCGGGCCATCTCCACGTTCTTATCCGCCGCGATGATGATCCCGTCCGCGTTCTTGATCTCCTCTGCGGTCAGCACATTGGCCGCTCCGCCGGAGCCATTGGTCTCCGCCTTCACCGGGATCCCCAGCTTCTTGCCCACGTTCTCTAAGTTCTCCGCCGCCATGTAGGTGTGGGCGATGCCGGTGGGGCAGGCGGTGACGCAGAGCACCCGGTAGCCGCCCTTAGCCCCGCTGCCGGATGGGGCGGCCTGTGCGCCGGCCTCTTTATCTGCGCTGTCAGCCTGGCTGTCCGCTGCCTCCTTCTTTCCGAAGCGATCCCCCTCTGCCTTGTCGATCACGTCCAAAAACGCCTCCCGGGTCTTAGCCGCCAGGAGCGACTCCTTAAATCCCGGGTTCATCAGCAGCGTGGACAGGTTCGCCAGGGCCTCCAGATGGACATCGGCTCCCCCTGCCGGCGCCGCGATCATAAAGATCAGGTTCGCCAGAGAGCCGTCGAAGGCCTCATAATCCACCCCGGCCGGCACAGTGACCGCCGCCAGCCCCGGCTCCTTCACCGCCTCCACCTTGGCGTGGGGGATGGCGATCCCGTCTCCGATCGCCGTGCTCCCCTGGGCCTCTCTGGCTAAGATCCCCTTCTTATAGCCAGCCTTGTCATGGATCCGCCCGCCTTTTTCCATCAGGCCTACCAGCTTGTCGATCGCCTCCTCCTTAGAGCCCAGGGCAACGCCCAGTTCGATGCTCTCCGGTCTTAACAGTTCCGTGATCCTCATGTTTTGTGCCTCCTTATCTCTTCTCATCGATCCCTCTTTTGATCGATCGATCTTTTTCTTGGCCGTTCTCTTTCTGGCCGCCCCTTTAGCCGACCTGTCTTTTCTCTGGGACGGTCCATCTCCCACAGTCCCTCTCATCCCGGGAGCTTTAGTCCTCTGCGGCTCCCCTCCGCATGAGGACCTCCCGGGCAGGAGCGGTATCCTCCTGCGATCTATCTCAATATCCCCTCATAAGCCTATGTCTATCCCCTTGTCTGTGTCAAAGGGTCTGGTAGAGTTCCATGATGTAGTCCTTCGTACCCAGCCCGTCGGAAAATGCAGTGGCTCCCCCGGCTGCTGTCCCCAGCTTCAAAGCGTGGGCCAGATCCCCGTTCTCTAAGAAGCCAGCCAGGAAACCGGCCACCATGGAATCCCCGGCGCCTACGGAGTTGACCACCTTTCCCTTGGCCACGCCCAGCTTGAAGGCCTCCCCTGCCTCCGTCACCAGGATCGCTCCGTCCTTCGCCATGGAGATCAGCACATTGCCCGCGCCCCTCTCCTGCAGCTTCTTTGCATGGGCCACGATCTCCTCATCGGTGTGCAGCTCCACGCCGAACATATCGCCCAGCTCCAGGTTGTTAGGCTTGATCAGGAAGGGGTGGTACTGGAGCACGTTCAGCAGCAGGTCCTTCTCCGCGTCCACCACGATCCGGACCCCTCTCCCGTCCAGCCTGGCCATGATCCTCTCGTAGATATCAGCGTCGATCGCCGACGGGATGCTGCCGGACAGGACCAGCACATCGCCCTCCCCCAGCTTTTCCAGCTTCCCGAACAAGGCCTCCACATCTGCCGCGCAGATCTCAGGCCCCATCCCGTTGATCTCGCTCTCCTCGTCGGACTTTAGCTTCACATTGATCCGGGACATCCCCTTCTCCACCTGGATGAGATCCGACTGAAAGCCCAGGTCCTTGATCCCCCGCTCGATCTCCTTTCCGGTAAAGCCGGCCACGAACCCCAGGGCGATGCTGTCATACCCCAGCTGGGCCAGCACCGCGGAAACATTGATCCCCTTTCCGCCGTAAAAGATGCTTTCCTTTACGGTCCGGTTCACTTTACCGACAGCAAAATGCTCCACCTGCACCACATAGTCCAGCGCCGGGTTAAACGTTACGGTGTAGATCATATTTCACATCTTCCTTTCTCTGTGTAATTTCGTTTCATCTGATGACACCAGTATAATACGATGTTGCATTTTCGTCAATAGTATTTTTAAAGAAATTTCATTTCATGTCGCTTTTCGGCATTATCACGGAAATCCATGCTATTTTATGCGTCAGCGAATATTTTTTTGTGCATATTACCCATATCTTTTTCCTTTTCTACGTATGCTGGTCCTGCGGACGCAGGTTTTTTACCAACCTCTACGGACCGGCCTTCCGGCTATAAGCGCTTAGGCGCGCAGGCAACGCCCCATATGCCGCCTGCGCCCCATGGATAGCGGCAGGTCCCCGGTCGGGCCCATGGGCTTAGCTCAAGGCCTTCACATTCCCTTGCAGCCGTTCATCCTCCGGCTCCATGGCCAGGGCTTTCTGGGCCTCCTCTAAGGCCTCCGCTTTTCTGCCCGTATGATACAATGCCATGGCCCGCAGGTCATAGGGGAGGCTCCCCCAGGCCGTCGCCTCACAGATGTAGGTCCTGGGCCGCTGCCGGATCGACAGCGCACAGTCTGTAAAATACAGGACACCCTCCCAGCTCTCTTCCTCATAGAGCAGCCACGCCAGATCCATATAGGCTTCCCGCAGGTACGGCGCCTGGATGATCGCCTGGAGGTACCAGTCCCGGGCCTTTTGTCTCTCCCCCTTCATGGCCCAGGCTTTGGCGATATAACGCATAGAGGCCGCCCGCTCATCCTTCCATGTAGCCTTAGGCATGGACAGATGGTGCTCCAGGGTGCGGATACAGTCCTCCCACCGGCCTTTATATAGATACTCCCGTCCCAGATAATGCATGTTCCGGTCATCCAGGGGATCCTCCTCCACCGACAGTTCAAGCAGCTTAAGGTACTGCCCTCTGGACTTGGCCTGGTCCGGGTGGTGGTCCAGCTGGACCCCCTCCGCCTGCACCAATGCTCCCGGCTCCCCCTCGCCGGCCCACTCCAGCACCTCATGGACGGGATGGACCCATCGATAGCCATGCCGGGCATGGATCTTCTGGATCCAGAAGACGACCCCCTCCCCTCCGCTTTTCGTAAAGCTCCAGGTATACCGGTAGCTGGCCTGGCTCGCCCCCTTAGTCCAGGCCTTTTCCAGGTTTTTGCGCCAGCCTGGATGGAACACCTCATCCAGGTCTGTACATACACAGATATCCGCATCCTCCGGCACCAGCTTAAGGGAGCGGTTGCGGGCTTTGTCGAACCGCCAGGGTACGATGGCCTCCGTCACCACCTTGACCCCCAGCGCTTCCAGACGCTGCACCGTGTCATCCTCAGAGCCTGTATCCAATACCACGATCTCATCTGCCTCCGACATGGACCTTACCCATCTCTCAGTAAACTGCGCTTCATTTTTACAGATCGCATACACAACAACCTTCATACATACCCTCCGTCCGGTCTTCCCTATTTTCCGCCTGCCATATCTTCCGCCTGCCCACATATCGAAAGGGCGGCGCACCGCCCTTTCTGTACTTTGTGCTCTCTTCACTCTTGGCGTTCCTGCCTTGCTTTGTGCTCCTTTTGCTCTTTTCGTTTTTCCGCTCTTTACAGCCGATACGCTCCTACCAGCTTTTTAGTCCAGCTTTTTTACCGAGAGCAGGGCATTGAGGCCGCTCCCGAGGGTGACCCCTACTGCCAGTAATGCGGAGAGCGCCATATCGACCACGCTGCCCGCTGCCAGGGTCACCACCGTGCTCCCGTTGAACAGAGAGCTGGTACCTACTGCCAAGGCTCTGGAGATGGTCGCGCTGGGGACATCGACCCCATTGACCCTTACGGCAAATGTGACCGTGGTCGCCACCGCCGCTGTCAAAGTGGTCGTATAGTTGATCTCATAGGTCCCTGCATTTGTAACGGTGATGCTGTTGGCCGGTGTATAGGTCACGCCTTCCGACGGAGCGTTCGTTGGGAGCGGGATCTGGGTAGTCCCTCCCACCACCAGGTTCAGGGTCTGCGGGGTCGTGCTGTACAGACCGCCATAGGCCGCCAGACCGCCTTCAGGTCCACGCGGGCCGGTAGGACCAGTGGGGCCAGTCGGACCAACGGCTCCTGTAGCTCCATGATGCGATACAAAATAGCGCTTTCACGGGTTTGACAAAAGGTCCCTCGATATAGTATGCTCATAAGCAGAAGCCCTCTGCCCGCCCAACATCCGGGCAGACCATTTCTAAAAAAATGCGAACGAAAGGACAAAGACCATGGAGAACAATGCAAAAAATGATGTGATCGAGAAAGTGAACGAGCTGATCGAGGCCCCCTCCTGCTGCCCCGAGGCAAAAGCGGCCGCCCAGAGCTGGCTGGATTCCATCGGCACCGATGAGGAGGCGGCGAAGGCTAAGGCGCTCATCGCCGAGCTGGAGCAGGATATCATGCCCGTCGAGGAGCTGCTGGCCTTCTCCGGCTCAGAAGAGGCCGCAAAGGTATTTGGCGCGGAGATGGCGGCCCAGGTCCATGCCCATGCAAAAGAGCTGAAGGACGCCGGCGCCAGCTACTGTGATTGCCCGGCCTGTGCCGCCGTGGCCCAGATCCTGGAAAAGAAGGACGCGATCCTCTGACCTTGGCCCCTTCGTCCCTCTGTCCTGACGGATCAGACCGCTCCAAGTGGCACATGCCAGGGACCGGACCTTGGCCCCCACCTGTCCACGGTAAAGGGAAAACCGTGGCGAAGAGAAAACGATGGCGAAGGGAACAACCGAAAATAGCCATGAAGGAAAAAAGAGCGCAGGAGGAACGGCTCGATCTGCCGCAGCTCCTGCGCTCTTTTTGACTCTTTTTATGCTCCTCTCCGGATGCTCCTTTTCTTTTTATGGTCCGTCGGATGACCTCCCTCTTCAGCGGCTCTCTACATACTGATGGAGGGTCTTCCGTACAGCCCCCGTCCCGGCATACAACTGGGCGGCCATGGCCTCGATCCTGGCCCCGAGACCCACCTCATACAGATCCACACCGAAGATATCCTTCCGGCTGTACAGCTTTTTCAGGCAGGAGAAGTCCTGCTCCCCGGCTTTGACCTCCAGGCCGGAGACCATGGACCGCAGCTCATCCAGCAAGGGGTCTGGCGACGGCTCAAAGGCATCTCCCGCATCGTCCACGCCTTTTAAGTACCGGGCGTATCCGGCCAATACGAATGGGATCAGCACCAGCTCATCCAGGTCCAGCCCTTTTTCCACATAGCCCTTGATCGTCTCCCCGAAGCGGATCGACAGCTTCTGGGAGGTGTCCGTGGCGATCCGCTGGGGCGCGTCCGGCATGAAGGGATTAGGCAGGCGGCGTTCAAGGACCGCACCGATAAAGTCTTCTGGCTTTAGGACCCCCGGATCGGTCACCACCGGCATAGCCTCCATATAGCCGATCTTCGCGATCAGGCCCCGGATGTCCTCATCCTCCATCTCCGCCGAGATCAGATCGTAGCCCAGCAGGCAGCCGAAGATCGACATGGCGGTGTGCAGAGGGTTTAAGCAGGTACATACCTTCATCCGCTCCACCTTGTCCACGGTCTCCCGGTCGGTATAGAGCACGCCCCCCAGCTCTAAGGGGGGCCGCCCGTTGGTATATCGGTCCTCGATCACCAGGTACTGGGTCTCCTCCGCATTGACAAAGGGCGCGGTGTAGGTCTTCTTCTTTGTGACGATCGTCTCATGATCTGCAAAGCCGTCTGCCTGTAAGATCTCCTGGACCTTGGCGTCCGGTCTGGGCGTGATCTTATCGATCATGCTCCAGGGGCAGGCGATCCTTCCCTCATCCTGGACATAAGCCAGGAAATCCCCGGGGACCAGGCCCTGTCCTGCCCATCGTTCTGCGTAGGCCGTCACGGCCTGCCTTACCTTGTCCCCGTTATGGCTGCAGTTATCCATGCTCTGTAAGGTCAGGGGATGAGCCCCTGACCGGAAGCGCTCCAGGAGGAGAGCGGCCACCTTCCCCATGATCAGGCCGGGCTGCAGCCCCTTTTCCAAGTCAGCCGGGGATACACGATACCCTTTCTCCGTGATCGTAAAGCTGACCATCTGCAGGGAGGGGGCTCTAAAGATCTGTGCCAGCCGTTCCCAGTCCTCCGGAAATACCGGATCGGCCTTTAAGCTCTCTGTCACAGAGGCGATGACCTTCTTGCGGATGCTCCCGTCGGACTGCAGGACCACCAGGAGGCTTACGTTATCGTAGGGGCGGTAGGCCTTGTCGATGATCTCGTAGTCAAAGCCCTCCGCCACGATCACACCCCGGTCATAGCTCCCCTGATCTAGGGCCTCCTGCAATACCGCCGCCGGGAATGCCCGGAAGATATTGCCCGCGCCGAAATGGATCCAGGCAGGCTCTTCTTTCGTCTTTTCCCGGACTGCCTGGATATCGAAGGCCGGCAGCTCATACCCCTTTTCCTTCCAGGCTGCCGCCTCCTTTCGGTCTCCGGTCACACCATATATGCTATCGGAAAGTCTCATGTACACATCTCCTTTCTATAAAAGCCTCCATGCGCCCGGCAGCAGGCTCACCGCCACACGGAGACATCTGCGGGCGCATCGGGCATCCCTGGACTCAGGCCGCCTGTCCGGCGGCAGGATCTTCATCGTAATGTCAGGCCTTCTCTGCCTTCTGCCTCTCCAGCAGGTCCCAGATCCCCCAGATATACATGATCCCCAGGGCGCGGTCGTACAGGCCATAGCCGGGGCGCACGTTCCCCGGTCCCTCGCTCCAGAGCTGGCGGCCGTGATCCGGGCGGATGTATCCCTCAAAGCCGCCCTCGTGATAAGCCCGCACGATCTCCAGGATCCCCGTCTCCCCGTCACAGTCCCGGTGGCTGGCCTCGATGAAATCGCCGTTGGGGAAATGATGGACGTTGCGGATATGGGCAAAGGCGATGCGGTCACAATGCTTCCGTACGATCGACGCCACGTCATTTTTCGGATCGGAGCTCAGACTGCCGGAGCATAAGGTCAGGCAGTTATGGGGATCATCCACCATCTTTAAGAAACGGTCGATCGCCGCCTCGTCCACCAGGAGCCTGGGAAGGCCGAAGATATCCCAGGGCGGGTCATCCTGATGGATCGCCATCTTGATCCCCGTCTCATGGCATACAGGCATCAGCGCCTCCAGGAAATACTGTAAGTTCTCCCAGAGCTTTTCCTTGGTCACCGGGCGGTAGGCCGCAAACAGCTCGTCCAGCCTGGCCATCCGCTCCGGCTCCCAGCCGGGGAAGGTCAGCCCATTGGTATTGTTCAAGATATAGTCCGCCATCTCCTTAGGGTCGTCATGGATCTTGCTGGTCTCATAGAACATGGCGGTGGAGCCGTCCCCCACCGGATGGAACAGGTCGGTCCTGGTCCAGTCGAACACAGGCATGAAATTATAGCAGATCACCTTTACGCCGAACGCCGCCAGGTTGCGGATGGTCCGGATATAGTTTTCAATGTACTGGTCCCTGGTGGGCAGGCCGGTCTTGATGTCGTCATGGACGTTCACCGACTCCACCACATCCATGTTGAAGCCGTAAGGCTCAAGCTGCGCCTGTACCCTGGCGATCTCCTCCTTCTCCCACACCTCTCCCGGCTGCTTATCGTGCAGGGCCCAGACGATGCTGGTCACACCGGGGATCTGCCGGATATCCGACAGGCTGATCTGGTCGTTCCCTTCGCCGTACCAGCGAAATCCCATCTGCATAGGCATATCCTATCTCCTCCTCTCTAAGCCTCAATGCGCCCGGCAGCGGACATACCGCCACAAAGCAAAGACGGGCGGGCACACTTGGCATACCTGAACTTAAGCCGCCTATCCGGCGGCAGACCCGCATAGTAAGCCTTTAGTCAAATGTCAGGACGATCTTGCGGATCGACGGATCGTGGGTATCATTAAAGTCAAAGGCCTTTTGGGCGTCCTGGAAATAGAAGCGGTGGCTGATGCTCCCATTTAGATCGATCTGCCCCTGCCCGATCAGGTCGATGACCGTCTGGAAACGGCGGTTCTGCAGGCGGCTGCCCCGCACATCCAGCTCCTTGGAGGTGATCACGAACTGGTTGATCTCATCCGGATCCACCCCAAAGCCCATGGTGATCACCCGCCCCGCGTTCCCGGCGCACTGGCAGGCGGTGAGGAAGCTCCCTTTAAAGCAGGCGGCGTCGATCACCACCGTGGGCCCATAGCCGTCGGTCAGCTGGTGTGCCCGCTCTGCCACATCCTCTGTGCGGCTGTCGATCACATCGGTAGCGCCGTGCTCCAGAGCCTCCTTAAGCTTGCCCTCCTCGATATCCGCCACGATGATCTTCCGGGGATGATAGAGGCGCACGATCCGCAGGATGCTGCTCCCTAAAGCGCCCGCGCCGATGATCAGCACATCGTCCTCAAAGGTCACCTGGGCGCGGCTGCAGGCCTGCACCGCGATGGTGGTGGGCTCGATCATCACCGCGTCCTCATAGGATAAGCTGTCCGGCAGGCGGTAGCAGTCGCTCTCCGGCACCGCCATATACTCCCGGTAACCGCCGTCGATGTGGACGCCCCGGACCTGCAGGTCAGCACAGACATTGGGGCGGCCCTTGCGGCAGGCGTAGCAGTGGCCGCAGGCGGTCACCTGGTCGATGATCACGCGGTCGCCCACCTTGAACTTTGTCACCCCTCCTCCTATCTCCACCACATCCCCCACCATCTCATGGCCGATCACCCGTGGGTAGGTGGCCGCCGCGTTCTTCCCGTGGTAGATCCCCACATCGGAACCGCAGATCCCGGCGGCCCGGATCTTCACCAGCACGTTATCCCTTTCATCGATCGCCGGCTTTTCCATATCGATGATCTTAAGGTCATCCGGCTTTACGATCTTGACTGCTTTCATCTCATCCTTCCTCTCTTCATCTGTCTTTCTCAGTCCACCCGCACCTTACAGATGATCTTGCGTACCTTCTCCGGCTCTCCCGTCACGCTGCAAAGCGGGCAGTGGGGTTCCATGGGCCATACCGCATAAAACTGGCCTTCCCCGATCAGCACGTTATAGCTGTCCTCACAGTCCCAGAAGCCATTGTCCGTCTCCGGGTCATAGTCGATCGCCGGCTGGTCGGCCAGCGGCGCCACATAGCACCGCTCCGCGCCTTGGAGGATATAGTGGATATCCATAAAGTCCTTGTGGATCTCCATCCTGGCATCCTTTCGGGCGTGGGTGTCCTTGGTCACCACATGGACGGTCACCTCCCCCGGGACCACCGGATAGGTCCCGTCCTTTAGCTCTGGATCTTCTGCATGTTCCGCGATATAAGCCAAAGCTGTCCCAATATTCTTATGACAGCCCAGATAACGTCTCCTGTTCCTGATATGATCTGTGATCATGCGCATCCCTCCCTCTATCGTATCGGAGGGCTGCCGCAAGAAGCCGCTCCACACCCGATCCCATTGGGCTATGCTGCTGTCACCGCAGCCCCGTCAGGCCAGGCATGGCCGCTGTTTCCTGCGGCAGCCCGCCGGGCCAGGCATGGCCGCTGTTTCCTGTAGCAGCCCGCCGGACCGGGCATGGCCGCTGTTTCCTGTAGCAGCCCGCCGGACCGGGCATGGCCGCTGTTTCCTGTAGCAGCCCGCCGGACCAGACATGGCCGCTGTAGCTTACGGCAGCCATGCCATCCTCTCTCCATCGGTCACAGGGATACGATCTCTTCCCACACCGAATCATCCACAAAGATCCCATTGGCATCATGGTCCTTATTGAACTGGACATAGTCCTCGCCGGGGGCCATGATCCCATTGCTGTGCTCGGCAAGCTCCGCGCTCTTTAGATACTCGATCGCCCGGCGGATCGTCTCGCTCATCTTCTCCCCGTCGATGATCTTCTTCGGGTCGATCACGATCATCACCTGGGAGCAGCCGCCGCAGGAGCCCTTGGTCTCGGCGTTCAGATCCACCGCGCCCACGCCGTCTGTCAGGATGGAGCCTAAGATATCCAGCATAAAGGAGAAGCTGGAGCCTTTCCAGTAGCCGATCGGCATGATCCGCATGGATTCTTCGATCGCGCCGGGATCGTCGGTGATGTTCCCGTCCTTGTCAAAGCCTCCCGGGAAGGGCAGCTTTTTGCCGGCTAAGCGGGTCACCTGGAGCTTGCCGTAGGCATACTGGCTGATCGCCATATCCAGCTGCATGGCCGGGCCGCCGTCCGCGCCGGGGCAGGCCATCACGAAGGGGTTATTGCCCAGGCGGCACTCCTTGGCTCCCCAGGGCGGCATGCAGGCCTCGGTGTTGGTCCACATGATGCCCACGTAGCCCTTCCTGGCCACATACAGGCCGTAGGTGCCGCCCCGCATCCAGTGGGTGGTGTTCTTTAGGCCCACCATGCCGATGCCGTACCGGTCCGCCATCTCCATGGCCTGGTCGGCGGAATACAGGGCGTTTAAGATCCCGGGGCCCATGTTGCCGTTGACCACCTTGATCGCGCCGCAGTCCTTCTCGATCGTGGGATCCGCCTTTACATCCACCCAGCCCTTCTGGATATAATCCACGAAACGGGCCACACGGTTGGTGCCGTGGGAATAGATGCCGTCGTAGGTTGACTCGGTGTGGATCCTGGCACAGGTATCCGCCTTCTCCTCCGTCAGGCCGTATTTCATAAATACACGTTTGATCTCCTTTTGGATCTCTTCAAATGACAGTCTCATGTTATCCTCCTCGGCCTTTTCAGGCCTTTTTATCTATTTTCTATGGATCCGCTTTCAGCAGCGGACCTTTGGTCAGCCTTAAAGATCATGCCGCAGCCCCATAGACCAGGTTCGGCAAAAACAGCACCAGCTGCGGGAACACGGCTAAGAGCACCAGCAGGGCGATGATCGCCAGGATGAAGGGCAGCGATTCCTTCGTATAGACCTGGATCGGACAATCCAGGATCGAGCAGGTGGTGTACATGGTCACGCCGATCGGCGGCGTCATCCCGCCCATGGTGATCAAGATCATGTACATGACGCCGAAGTGGACCGGATCGAAGCCATAGGAGGTGACGATCGGCAGGAAGATCGGGGTCAGTAAGAGTACATTGGCCGTGGCCTCCATGAACATGCCCACAAAGAACACGAACAGCATGACGATCAGCAGGATGATGTACTTATTATCCGACACCGCGGTGATCATCCGGGCCAGGGTCTGGGGCAGCTGGCCGGTGACGATCGCATAGCCAAAGGCATTGGAGCAGATGATGATGAACATGATCACGGCCAGGTCCACCGCGGTGGTGGCCAGACACTCCATCAGCTTGGCGATGGTCAGCTCCCGATAGATGAAGAGGCCCACGATCAGGGCGTACACCACGGCAAAGGCTCCCGCCTCCGAGGGGGTGAAGATGCCGAAGCGGATCCCCACGATCAAGATCACCGGGAACATCAGCGCCCAGATGTTCTCCACCAGGCCCTTTAACACCTCCCCGATCGAGGGGAACTTCTCATGCTCCGGCTTGTAATCCCGCTTTTTCGAGATCACCGCCACCGCCGCCATCAGGACCACCGTCATCAGGATGCCGGGGATCATGCCCGCCAGGAATAAACGTCCGATCGACACCTCGCCGGTGACCCCATATAAGATCAGGCCCAGGGACGGCGGGATCGTGGATGTGATCAGGCCGCCCATAGCCAGGATGGCCGCGGTGAACCCTCTGGAATAGCCTTTCTTCTCCATATCCGGCCCCAGGATGCGGCTCTCCATGGCCGCGTCCGCCGTGGCCGACCCGGAGATCCCGCCCATGAGACAGGATAAGAGCACCGACACCTGGGCTAAGCCGCCCCGCATGTGGCCGGTCACCAGGTTGCAGAACTTGATCAGGCGGGAGGTGATGCCGGTCTCGTTCATCAGGTTCCCTGCCAGGACGAAAAAGGGTACGGCCAGAAGGGAGAAGGACTGGGTGCTGCTGACCATCTTCTGGACCACGATCTGGACCGGCACCTGCTCGGTCACGAAAAAGGACAGGGCGGAAAGGCCTACGGTAAATGCCACCGGGAGCCCGATCGCCAGAAGGACGATAAAGGTGATGCCAAGGATGATCATGCGGCGGCCTCCTCTCTTGCCAGACTGCTGTAGTCGTGGCGGATGATATTGCGGATGTACTGGACGATATGCTTAACGGCTGTGATGCACATCAGCCCGCAGCCCACCGGACAGCTGGCCGTGGCGAAGGAATAGCTGATGTACAGGGTCTGATACTTCCTGGCCGCGTTCACGATACAAAGGTCGATCCCATAACGCACCGCGAACAGCAGGAAAAATAAGATCAGGATGTAGTTGAACAGATAGATCCCATTGAGCACCGCCGGGTGGAACTTTGTGATCAGCATGTCCACGCCCATATGCTTATCCTTGCGCATAGCCAGATCGGCTCCGATAAAGCTGACCCAGGCAAATACCAGCTGGGCCAGATCCGTGGAGACCGACATGTCCACGCCGAAGAAACGGAGCACGGCCGCCGCGAACACGGTAAAGATCAGCACCAGCAGGCCGGCGCAGACCAGGATCGTCTCCACCTTGTTCAGTCCCGCTTCAAATGTCTTTAACATAGATGACCTCCTAAATATATGCTCTTTCCGCGATGTACTAGCGGCCCAGCTCCGCGTCGATCGCGGCCTTGATCTCGGTATACTTTAACTCCTCGTAGACCTTATCACAGGCGGTCTTAAAGGCCTCCTTGTCGCACTCCACCACCTGGATGCCGCCGTCCGTCAGGGTCTTTAAGTACTCGTCATTTTTGGCGATCACATTCTCGGAGGCGGTCTTTCCGGCCTCGAAGCTGGCTTCCTTCAAGATGGTCTGATAGTCCTCCGGCAGCTTGCTATACCAGCTCTGGGAGATCACCAGGCCGGTCAAGAGCTGCTGGTGGCCGGTGAAAGCCAGGTATTTCGTGACCTCCTGCATGGAAGAGCCCACCGCCGCGGACAGATGGACCTCCACGCCCTCGATCACCTGCTGCTGCAGGGCCTGATAGGCCTCGGACCAGGCCAGGACAGAGGTGTTCGCCCCCATGGCCTCTAAGGTGCTGGTCACCACCTGGGAGCCTGAGGAACGGATCCGCTGGCCCTTAAGGTCCGCCGGCCCGGCCACCGGGTTCTTGGTGAAGAGCTCCCGCTCACCCTGGTAGTAATTGAAGGAGAGGATCTGGAAGCCGCTGTTCTCGATCTCCGCAGCCATCTTTTTGTAGGTCTCAGTCTCGAACAGCTCCAGCGCTTCATCATAGCCCTCCGCGATATAGGGAGCCTGCAGGACGCCGATATCATACACATAGTTGCTCAGACGCCCCGGGTCCGTGATCACACCCACACCGGCGCCCACGATCGCCTGCTCCAGCACATCCTCGTCATTGCCCAGCTGGCTGCCGGAATAGACCTCCACCTGCAGATCCCCGCCGGTCTTCTCCTCCACGGTCTTCTCAAAGACCTCGGTCAAGGCAAGGAACAGGGGATCGGTCTCGCTGAGCGCCGTATTGACCTTCAGCGTGTAGGTGCCGCTCCCTCCGGATGCGGGAGCCGCCCCCTCCTTAGCGCCGGCCTCCGCCTGCTGTCCGCCGGAGCCTGCACTGGTCTGTGCCGTGGAGCCGCCGGAGCCGCTACAGGCGGTAAGGGATGCCGCCATCACGCCGGCCAGGAATAATGCGAATGTCTTTTTCATAGTCTTTTTCCTCCTTATCATCTGCTAACATGTCAGCATTTCTTTGTACTGACATGATAACATACTAACATGTCAGTGTCAATCCTGTTATTTTTACCAGATCTTTTTGCATGCTTTTATGCAGATCTTCTATATGACAAGCAAAAATGCGTCTTGTATCCCTTTGAACGTCTTACCGCCGGATAGGCGGTCTAAGTCCAGGTATCCCAAATGCGCCCGACAGACTTTTCTGCGTGGTGGTACATCCCATGCCGCGTGTATGAGATCGTACTTTTATTGTAAAAAACATGCTGAGGATCTTGCATGGGACGATCTTACACAGGATCATTTTACGCAAAATAAAAAGGCCTCGAGATATAAGGCTCCCCTTCTATCTCAAGACCTTTTCCCTTTCCACTGTGCCTTTCCACTGTGCGTACCTTCCGAGCCCAGGCCGCCCACATGCCGGTCCGATCTTTCGTCCTGTGGCGCTCGCGCCCCTGACTCAAAGGGTCCCGCCACGACAGTCATGCCCCTAGCTCAAAGGATCCCGCCCCGGCGCTCGCGCCCCTAGCTCAAAGGATCCCGCCCCGGCGCTCGCGCCCCTAGCTCAAAGGGTCCCGATCCGGCGCTCACTGCCGCTCTCGTCCCCGCTTGCGACATAGTCCGGGTAGGCCGCTGCCAGCCCGGTCTGCTCCACATCCAGACGCTGGATATGGGAGGCCAGCGCCCTGCGGATGCTCTCCCGCTCCCCGATCTCCAGCAGGCTGACGATCTGGGCATGCTGCTGGATGGAGCTCTCCATGACGGCCTGCTCCTGGATGTAGAGGATGCGGAGCCGGTTATAATGCCCGTTCCTCTGGGCGATGGTGGCCCATGCCATCTGCTGGCCGGTCACGTCGAACAGGACCTTGTGGAACCGGTCGTCGGCATCCAGAAAGCCCACGTAGTCCATGGCCTGATCGCACTGCTCCTGGATCTGGATGAGGCCCGACATCATATGGATAGCCTCCCGGTCCTTTTTCTCCAGGAACTGATCGATCACGCCCAGCTCCAGGCATTCCCGGATGAACTTCTCCTGCTCCACCCGTTTTAGGTCGATCTTCGATACGATCGTCTCCCGCTGGGGGATCATCTCCACCAGCCCCTCCGACTGCAGGTGCAGAAAAGCCTCCCGCACCGGCGTCCGGCTGACCTTAAGCCTGGTGGCCATCTCCTGTGTGCTCATGGCCTGCCCCGGCTTAAGCCGCAGGGACATGATATTCTTTTTCAGCTCCTCGTAAACCAGTGTCTGTATGGATCTTCTCTCCATGGACCCCATCACCCCCTCCTTCCTGCTTGATCGCATGCTAACATGCTAACACTTTGTTTTATACTATAGCACAGATCACACAACATGACAACTTGCAATGTGTGTATATGGATGCTAAAATAAACTAAAATACATGCAGGATATCTGCAGATCAGATCCAATACCATTACCGGATAGATCTAAGATACAAACACCCATGACGCAAGCTAGGAGCGGATAGATATGTTGATCAGAGAACGATTGGAGACCTGCGACTTTTCCAACAGCGAGCGGGCTGTGGTGGCCTTCATCCTGGAAAAGAAGCTGGAGATCAGGGATATGACCACCAAGGAGATCGCCCGGGAAGCCTTCGCCTCCCCCTCCACCCTGGTACGGGTCGCCCAAAAGATGGGGTTTAGCGGGTGGAACGGATTAAAGGAAGCCTTCCTGAAGGAAGAAGGATATCTGGGATCCCATTTCCAGGACATCGACGCGAACCTTCCCTTTCAGCGGGGGGATCCGATCATGTCGATCGCGGGCAAGATCGCGTCTCTCCGGAAGGAGGCCATCGATGACACCCGCGCCCTGCTCCATCATGACGATCTGCAGAAGGCGGTGCTGATGCTCAAGAAAGCCTCCTCCATCGGCGTCTATGCCGCCAGCAATAACCTGATCATCGCCCGGGAGTTCCAGCACAACATGACCAGGATCGGGCGGAAGGTGGAGATGTGCCAGCTGCAGGGGGAGGTGGTCTTCTCGGCGTATCAGGCAGAGCGGACCTCCTGCGCCATAGTGATCTCCTATTCCGGGGAGACCCCGATCCTCATCCGGGCGGCACAGATCTTAAGGGAGCACCATATCCCGGTGATCATCATCACCAATATCGGCGACAGCACGCTGGCCAGGCTGGGGGACCAGGTGCTGCGCATCTGCACCCGGGAGAAGCAGTATTCGAAGATCGCCACCTTTACCACGGACAGCTCGATCGCCTACCTGCTGGACGTGCTCTACTCCTGCCTGTTCGCCCTGGACTATGAGAAAAACCTGCAGTTCAAGATCGACGCGGCCAGGGCGGTGGAGCAAGGGAGGGGACAGACTACGGTGGAGATCATCCGGGAGACAACTTGAACGACCATCCGTGGGCGGTTTGGACCGGAAGGGTGATCGGCAACCCGATCCCAGAACAGACATGGGTGTGAAAAGAGGCCCGATAAAAGGCACTTTCCACACCCATGTCAGAGTCTTATCCCAAAGGCATAGTGTTCTTAGGAACAGGTGGCATACCTAGCATCAGGCATCAAATTCCTCCGAGACATTTTTGAGCAGCGAGATGATCTCCAGGTGCTGGGGACATACGCTCTCGCACTGGCCGCACCCGACGCAGGCGGAGGCTGTCCCATGCCCGTCCCTGGTATGGCTCTTATAGTAGGTCGTATACCGGCTGCTGGGACCATAGGTCTTGGCGCTGTTGTAGGCTGTAAAAAGGTCCGGGATCTGGATCTGCATGGGGCAGCCCGGGACACAGTAGCGGCAGCCTGTACAAGGGATCGTGGGGAAGGAAAGGACCTTGGCGGTCACCTCCCGGACGAGCTTATGCTCCTCCTGGCTCATGAGCTGGAAATGGCCGAAGGTATCCAGGTTATCCCGCATCTGCTCCTCATCCGACATGCCGGACAGCACGGTCATCACGCCCTCTAAGGAGGCGATGTAGCGCAAAGCCCATGACGCGGTGGACCGGTCCGGGGCGTAGTCCTTATAGATCTTCTCGATATCCGCCGGGAAAGAGGCCAGGGTGCCGCCTTTTACCGGCTCCATCACCACGATGGGCTTTTCGTGTTTCCTGGCCGTCTCGTAGTTCTTCCTGGACTGGATCACCCCGTTCTCCCAGTCCAGGTAATTGAGCTGCAGCTGGACAAACTCCAGCTCCGGATGGTCGGTGAGGATCTGATCCAGCAGCACCGCGTTATCGTGATAGGAAAAGCCCATATGGCGGATCTTCCCCTGTCTCTTCATCTCTTTCAAAAACTCGAAGCAATGATATCTTTCATAGGTGGGCAGATGGCTCTCCTCCACACTGTGCAGGAGGTAGAAGTCAAAGTACTCCACGCCGCACCGCTTTAAGGACTCGTTAAAGATCCGCTCCACATCCGCCTCGGATGTGAGCTTCCAGGCCGGCAGCTTGTCGGCGATGGTAAAGGAATCCCGGGGATACCGCTCCACCAGGGCCTTTTTCATGGCCTCCTCGCTCCCGGCATAGGCATACGCCGTATCAAAATAGGTGAACCCCGCCTCCATAAAGGCATCCACCATGCGGGTGACCTCCTCCTGTAGGATATTGCCGTCCCCGTCTTTGGGGAGACGCATCAGGCCGAAGCCCAGTTTTGAACTTGATAACATATCATAAACCTCCTATCATCGAAAAGATCGGTCTCTGATCCATGAAATAGTTTCCACAAGATCTTCCTCGGCTGCTCTTTTGCATAGCATATCTGCGTAGGCAGCCGTCATGTCTCCCTAAGAAGGCTCTATAGAAAAACCTCCTCGCAGCTCCCGTTGCGGACCCTATGGTCTGATCTGTAACAGCTCACAAGAACACGGCGATCAGCACATACGCCAGGATCGTGATGAGCGTATAGATCGAGAGCTGGGTAGACACGAACTTCCTCTGCTCCTGGTCTGACACATAGATCGGCGTGATGAACTGGCCGGGCAGGCAGAACATGAGGACCACCGCCAGCAGCAGGGCGAACACCACATAGATCCCGGCCACCAGCTTGATATCGTCCCCGGTGAAGGACACCATGGCGAGGGCGTTGAACACCACAGCCGGGAGCATGATGTTCGCGATCACATTTTTTATCCCGGCGACGCACTCGCCGCCGATCATCTTCTTCGCCCGTAAAAAGGTCCCTAATACCAACATAAAGATCACTGGCAGAACGATCGCTGCGATCTCCATCCTTGATCACTCCTTATCTCCAACTTTTCAATGGTTCGCCCAGATATCGATCCCCTCGCCGATATAGAGCCTTTCGTCCGCTTCCCGGATCAAGCCGCCGCGTGTGCCTCCTGTGCCACCACGTTGATCACATGTTCCACATTGCGGCTGGCAAAGTCCACCATATCGATAGCCAGGACCTTATCCCCATACTTTTGCTGGAACTTTGGCAGCATGTAGCCGATCTGGGGCGCCAGGAGGATGTGGTCGTACGCCTCCTGCACCTTCTCCACCTCCGTATAGCTGACCGCGGCCACCTGGATCTGGGAACCTGCCCCATCCAGCGCCTGCTGCATCAGGAGCGCGAAGTAGGAGGAGGTGATGCCGCAGCTGCAGCTCACCAGGAGCTTTAAGGGTTTGGTCTGCCGGATGGCGGATACGTCCAGCTGGGCTTTCCCCTCCTCCTTCCCCTCCAGGAACCGGAAGAAGATCTCCACGTTCTCCTTGGTCTCCTGGATATCCTGGATGGCAAAATGGATATAAAAAGGTGTCTCACCGGTGGCCTTATCCTCCACCACCAGCTCGATGATGGTCCCCTCATAGAAAGAGATGGTCCCCTTACGGCCCTTACAGCAAAAGTAGATATGGTCCGGGTTCTTCCCTACCCGGGCGCATTTCATAGAGGCCACCCACGTGTAGATCTCTTTCGTCCATGGGGTCTGCTGCTCCTTGCTCATCTCATGATCAACTCCTTTTTTCTTTCTGCCATCATCTTACGCTTTTCCCAGAGTCCTGTCGATCCTTTGGGGGCAGTCTGGGATCACGTTCGCAAAACAGGGCCTGACCGCTCCCCTTTTTGTAAACGGCGTTCTACAGCTCCTCGCCGTTAGAGGCCGTCACCTTTTTATACCAGTCAAAGGAATCCTTTTTGCTCCTCTTAAGGCTCCCCTTCCCTTGATCGTCCCGGTCTACATAGACAAAGCCGTAGCGCTTCTTCATCTCCCCGGTGGTAAAGGAGATGCAGTCGATGCAGCCCCAGACCGTATACCCGATCAGCTCTACGCCGTCGATCTCCACCGCCTTCTTCATCTCCCGGATGTGCTCACGCAGATAGTCGATCCGGTAGGCATCATGGCAGGAGCCGTCCGCCTCCTTCTGATCGATCGCGCCGAAGCCGTTCTCCACGATGAACAGAGGCTTCTCATAGCGCTCATACATCAGGTCCATGGCGTATCGCAGACCCTTGGGATCGATGGCCCATCCCCAGTCAGACACCTTAAGATGGGGATTTTCCACCGTGTGGATGCCGGAGGCATCCTGGGAGCCGGAGATATCCTTGACCGCTGAGGCGTCCACGCAGCTGCTCATATAGTAGGAAAAGCCGATATAGTCCACCGTACCTCTCCTGAGATATCCCTTGTCCTCCTCGGTGATATCCAGCTCGTAGCCCTTCTCCTCAAACATCTGCAGGGCGTAGCGGGGATAATGCCCCCGGCACTGCACATCGCAGAAGAACCAGCGCTTGTGCATCTCCTGCACCGACTCCAGCATATCATCGGGATCGCAGGAATAGGGGTAGACCGGCACCATGGCGATCATGTTCCCGATCTTTAGGCTGGGATCGATCTTATGGCCCTCGATCACGGCCCTGGCGCTGGCCACCAGCTCATAGTGGGCGCACTGGTACATGGCCTTTTCCGGGTCCTCATAGTCGCCGAAATGGACGCCGGAATTCGTCCAGCCGAAGATGTCGTTCTTATAGTTCATCTGGTTGTTGATCTCATTGAAGGTCATCCAGTACTCCACCTTGCCGCTATAACGCTTAAAGCACACCTGGGCGAAGCGGACGAAAAGGTCGATGGTCCTCCGGTCCATGAACCCGCCGTAGGTCTTGGCCAGATGATAGGGCATCTCAAAATGGGAGAGGGTGATCACCGGCTTGATCCCATACTTTAACAGCTCGTCAAAAACATCGTCATAGAACTGCAGTCCCTCCTCGTTGGGCTCCTCTTCATCCCCGTTGGGGAAGATCCTGGACCAGGCGATCGAGGTCCGGAAGCACTTAAAGCCCATCTGTGCCATCAGGGCGATATCCTCCTTATAGTGGTGATAAAAATCATTTCCCACATGGTTGGGATAATACTCACCGGGAAGGACGCCGTCGGTGATACGCCGGGCCACCCCATGAGCTCCGGCGGTCATGACATCCGCTACGCTGTATCCTTTAGAGGTCTCTAAAACCCCTCCTTCAAATTGATGGGCCGCTAACGCGCCACCCCATAAAAATCCATCTGGCAGACTCATCTCTCTTTTCCTCCTTTTTACGCATCTCGCGGTCGGCTCCATACGCTTTTTTATCCCTATCTTACCGTTTCCCCGGCATCCTGTCGATCCTTTGCGGGCAGCCTGGGATCCTGTTCACAAAATACAGCCTGCCCTTGCTCCTTTTTGTAAACGGCATTCCACTGCCGGGCTGTCTTTGCCTTGTGAACGGTATCCCACTGCCGGGCTGTCTTTGTCTTCCTCTCTCTTGTCTTGCCCGCTCCGCGCTCTTCCTCTTCTCCTGCTCCTTTATCTCCCGCGCCTACCAGGCATAGGCCAGCGGCGCCTCGTCGTAGCCCGGGAAGATCTGATCTAACTCCTTTAAGGTCTCCTGGCTCAGTTCGATCTCCACAGCCTGGAGGGCGCTCTCTAACTGCTCTAAGGTGCGGGGTCCCACGATCGGGGCGGTGACCACCGGGTTATGGAGGAGCCATGCCAGAGCCACGTTCGCCTCCGATGCGCCGATCCTCCGGCACAGGTCCGAGTAAGCCTCCAGCTGGCCGATCTGTGCCTGGGACAGCTTATCCCGCAGGAGGGCTCCCCGTGTACCCGGGGCCGCGTCCAGCACATGGCCGCTCAAAAGGCCCTCGCCTAAGGGGCTCCAGCAGAAGACCCCCATGCCCAGATCCCTGCAGGTAGGAAGGATCTCCAGCTCCGGCAGACGGTGGACCAGGCTGTACTGGCACTGCTCCGCGGTCAGGCCCAGGAAATTCCGCTTATGGGCCGCCTCCTGGGCGTAGCAGATATGCCGGGCGCCGAAATTGCTGGAGGCGATGTACCTTCATCCTGACGGCCCGCTCTAACTGCGGCCGCCTGTCCTGTTCTCGTTCGTGACCGTTCCGACGCTATGCTCAGATGCTATGGACGGTCACCACCGTTCTTGTAGCTGCATTCTAGCATCAAAAAACCCTCTTGTCGATCCATCCGGCGAACCCTGTAACTTTGTTCCGGCAAAAGAAAAGAGCCCGGTCATGAAACGCAAAATAATGTTTCATGACCGGGCCGGAGCATCCCTGCAGGCTCTTTATGACGCGTAGGCCGCCCAGATCTCCCAGAAGATCTCGCCTCGCTTTTCATATCCCTCGATCTGCCGCTCCGCAAGCTTATCATAAACAACTCCAGCGGCAAAGAGCTTGTCGGCGATATAGTTGAACACGGGATGATCGTTATGGTAAGGACATCTTCCCGGGTGGGCCCGCAGGTCTTCCAGATAGGGAAGATACGCCAGCTTTTCTGAATGGCCATAAGGATGATGGGTCGTCCCATACTGTCTGTCGCGCATGCCCATCTGCAGGACCAGGGTCTCATTAAGGTTCATGTTCGCCAGATGGTCGCCGATCAGAAAGTCTCTCCGGTAGAGCTTTCCCAGCGCCTGGATCTGGACGAACCAGAACCGATCGGCCGCTCTCCATCCCTCACCGGGGATCCGCCGGTAAAAGTCCTGCGCATCCTTTAGCAATGGCGCATCCTCATCCGGCAGGATCTCCAGGCCCATATCATAACGCAGGCCTTCCTTTGTCACGATCCGATAAGTGTGGTTTTCCGGTGAGAACGCGATCCCAAGGCAGGTGGTATGATCGATCCCGTAGCGGGAGATCATCGCCATATAGTCTTTTGCATCCACTGTATCATGGGGCGATAACCGTGCGCGGACATGGAGGTCCACATCACTGTACCGGTCATGATAACTCTTCTCTACGATCTCGGCCACCTTAACGCGGATCTCCTTTACCGTATCCGTTTTGTAGATCCACGTCCCTCTCGCCTGTATCGTACACACCTCTGGAAGCGCCTGTATCCGGCCGATGAACCGCCCGAGCCCTTCCGCCATCTTCTCTTTTGTAAGCTCCATATAGCCTCCCACCCATAGACAAAAGCCGTATAGCCAGGCAAGAGACCGACACGGATCTTATCCGGCACAAATGGCTCATTCCCGCTCTCGATCAAACTCCGGTCAGAGTCTCCATCTCCTGCTCACGGTCCACAAACCGTCCATCCCGGTTGCCTCCTACCTTTTTCTTTATTATACCCCAAATTATAATAATTGAAAGTATGATCTTTCTCTACAGATACCTCCCCGTAACGCTCTCCTTATCCGCCGCCACCTCCTCCGGTGTCCCCACAGCCACGATCCGCCCGCCGGCCTCGCCGCCGCCCGGCCCCATGTCGATCATATAGTCGGCATTGCGGAGCACATCCAGGTCGTGCTCGATCACGATGACGGTGGCGCCATTCTCGATCAGCGTCTGGAACACGCCCAGGAGGGTCTGCACATCTAACGGGTGCAGTCCGATCGTGGGCTCGTCAAATACGAAGACCGTATCGGCCTGGGCTCTCCCCATCTCACTGGCCAGCTTCAGCCGCTGGGCCTCGCCGCCGGAAAGGCTGGGGGTCTCCTCCCCTAAGGTCAGGTAGCCCAGCCCCAGACGATGGAGCACCTGGAGACGCTGGGACACCAGCTTCATGTCCTTATCCTTACAGACCTCAAGGGCCGTGGACACATCAAGCCCCATCAGCTCTGGCAGGGACCAGGCTCCGCCAGACCCATCCCGGCGTTTGATCTTGTAGGCCGCCTTCGCGTATCGGGACCCCCGGCATTCCGGGCAGGGGATATCCACATCCGGCAAGAACTGTACGTCCAGGCTGATCTGCCCGGTCCCGTCGCACACCGGGCAGCGCAGCTTTCCTGTGTTATAGGAGAAGTCGCCGGCCTTATATCCGGCCTTCTTTGCCTCCGGGAGCCGGGCGTAGAGCTTGCGCAGCTCATCATGGACATTGGCGTAGGTGGCTACGGTAGAGCGGACATTGATCCCAATCGGCGTGGCGTCGATCAGCTTGACCCGTTCGATGCCCTCGGCCTCCACCCCACGGATGTGCTCCGGAAGCGTCCTTTTTTGCAGCAGCGTCTCCAGGGCGGGGATGAGGCTTTCTAAGACCAGGGTCGTCTTCCCCGAGCCGGACACGCCGGTCACCACGGTCAGCCGTCCCTTGGGGATCTCCACCTCAAGGGGCTTTACCGTGTGGATCGCCCCGGTGGATAGGCGGATCCGTCCCAGGTCGAACAGCTCCTCTTTCGAGGCGCGCGGCCTGCGGATATCCGCTTTCCCTGAAAGGAATGGCCCGATCAGGGAGCCGTCCTTTTCTGCGATCTGGGGGACCGTCCCCTGGGCGATCACCTGGCCTCCGCCTGCTCCCGCCCCGGGACCCATCTCGATCATCCAGTCCGCCTCCTTAAGGATCTGGGTGTCATGGTCCACTAAGATCACGGAATTGCCGTCGTCGATCAGGTCCTGCATCACGCCGGTGAGCCCCACGATGTTGGAGGGGTGGAGGCCGATGGATGGCTCGTCCAGCACATAGAGCACCCCGGTGGTCCGATTGCGCACCGCCCGGGCCAGCTGCATCCGCTGGCGCTCCCCGGTGGAGAGGGTGGAGGCGGCCCGGTCTAAGGTCAGATAGCCCAGCCCCAGATCCATCAGACGCTTTGCGGTCTCGGCAAAGGACTGGCAGATGCTCTCCGCCATGGGACGCATCTTTTCCGGCAGAGAGGCAGGGACGCGGGCTACCCACACCACCAGCTCCGCCAGGGTCATCCTGCAGACCTCATCTAAGGAGATCTTGCAGAGCCGCGGCGCCCGCGCGGCCTCAGACAGCCGGGAGCCGTGGCAGTCCGGGCAGATATCCTGCTTTAAGAATTTCTCCACCCGCTTCATGCCCTTCTCGTCCTTGACCTTGGACAGGGCATTTTCCACGGTGTAGGTGGCGTTAAAATACGTAAAATCGATCTCACCCGCCTCATTGGTGTTCTTGGCCTTGTAAAAGATGTGCTTCTTCTCGGCAGGGCCATTGTAGACGATCTCCTTCTCCTCCTCGGTCAGCTGGAAAAAGGGTACGTCCGTCCGCACCCCCATGGCCCGGCACACGTCGGTCATCAGCGACCACATCAGCGTCCGCCAGGGGGCTACCGCGCCCTGATCAATCGTAAGGCTCTCATCCGGCACCAGGGTGGAACGGTCCACGGTGCGCACGATCCCCGTCCCTGCGCAGGTAGGGCAGGCCCCCTGGCTGTTAAAGGCCAGCTCCTCCGCCGACGGCGCGAAAAAGCCTTCGCCGCACACCGGGCAGACCAGCTCCTTATCAGCGGCCACCGCCAGCGTGGGCTCCAGATAGTGGCCATTGGGGCAGCGGTGGCAGGCCAGCCTGGAGAACATCAGGCGCAGGCTGTTCAAAAGCTCGGTCCCGGTGCCGAAGGTGCTGCGGATCCCCGGCACGCCCGGACGCTGGTGGAGGGCCAAGGAGGCGGGGACATGGAGCACATCGTCCACCTGCGCCTTGGACGCCTGGGTCATGCGCCGCCTGGTGTAGGTGGAGAGGGAATCCAGATACCGCCTGGAGCCCTCCGCGTACAGGACGCCCAGGGCCAGGGAGGATTTTCCGGAGCCGGACACCCCGGATATGGCCACGATCTTCCCTAAGGGGATGTCGATATCGATATCTTTCAGGTTATGGACCCGCGCGCCGCGGATCTTGATCTGGTGGTCGGTCTTCTTTTTTTCATCCATCTTTTGTCTGCTGCTCCTTTCTTTAGCCCTTGTGGAGCTTTGGGCATCTTTTTCTAGTATAGCAGATGTGGGGGGAGAAAAACAGCGGATCTTCAGCTTGAACTCCGAGTTAAAATCTTATATACTTGATCAAAGGAGATCCTGCAAGATTTTTTGAAAGGGGTATAGGATATGTATAGTTCGATCATTGAGATAAAAAAAACGGTTCCTAATGGAACCTTGGCAGACCTGCGCAAGGTTGCAGAGGAAGCTTTTTCCAATCGCGCTGGCAGCGTAAAAAATTCCAGCAATAACCCATACAGGTTTGTGTTCAAAGGCGGTGAGGATAAATTTGGTTGTCTCGAGCTAGGGATGTTAGCGTTAAAACGAGAAAGGGAGGTCCTTGATCAGATCGATCAATGGCACTGGGTTGACGATGAGGATCCGGGCGAAAACTGTGATATCCTTAAGGTTTTAGCCATGCCGGTATACTGATATGGCTGGGACCAGAAAACAGATCGCTTTTGATCTCGACACAAAGGCATTGGAGCGTTATTATCCAGGCGAGAGCTGGAACAATGCTTACGAGATGATCAAGCGTCATATGTTGAAGAATGACTTTTCCTGGCTGCAAGGTTCTGTCTATGTATCCACCAGATCGATGACTTCAACAGAAGTGACCAACATCCTGGATGGACTTGTCGTAAAATATCCGTGGCTGAACCTGTGTATGCGGGACTGCCGCGAGGCCAATATCGGTAAGGAGCATAGCAAAAACTATATCTTTGATAAAAGTTCAAATGTTCCGATCAGAGAAGTATCAAAGCATAGTTGATCGCTATATGCCCGCTCATAGAACATCATCCTGGGTTTTATGAACGGGCTCTTTTTTGATAACAGCATGGCCCTTTTCACCGATCAGCCAGCGTATCTGGCGCGACCGGAGCATGCCAGACGCATAGCTAAAGATCTTGCCGTTGACCAATGCCTTCCCGGCCCGGACCTGCAGCAGTGAACACGATCTTGAGCCCTCCCCCTTCATGGACATAGATCCCCTGGACCAGCGCGGTCAAAAGGCCTCTGTCGAGGGTTTCCTGGATAGAGCTCTGGGTGCCTGCTCCGTGATCTTTGTCCCCAGCTTTTATCTCATCCCCGGCTTTTGTCTTTCCTCCAGCCTTTGCCTTTCCTCCGGCTTTTATTTTTCCTCCGGCCATTAAACAACCCTTTCCATCCTCTCTCTTTCCGTCCCTATCCCCGACAATCTCCCCATACTGGGCCTGGATCGTCCTGATCGCATGCTCCAGCTGCTCCGCCCGGGCAGAATATCGTTCTTTCAAACGGATATACCCTTCTTTATCGATCAGCCCTTCCTTCCAGTCGCCGTAGAGCCCGTCGATGATCTTGGTGACCTTCTCCAGCTCCCTCTGGCGTTGGCTGGAGAGCTCTGCAAGGCGCGATACCTCCCGCTCCCGGCGGTCGAGGGCGCCTCTGCAGAGCTCTGCCAGCGCCGCCCCGCTCCGACGCTCCTGCTCTGGCTCCTCGATCTTGCTCCATCGCCCCCGCTCTGGCTCCTCAGTCCCACTCTGTTGTCCCCGGCCTGTCTCTTGGGCGCTACCGACGCTCGGAGGCTCGGGCTGGTCCAGATGCTCCCGGACAGCGGCGGACAAGGCCTTTAGGACCGCGTCCTCCCGGACCGTGTGCTTCGTGCAGGCCTCTCTGGACTGCTCTCTGTAGGTGCGGCAATAGTAGTATACGATCCCTCTCGTCTCCTGCCTGGTCATAGCCCGCCCGCAGTCCGCACAGTAGATCAGGCCCGACAAAAGATGCCGTCTGCGCTTTCCCGGCGGGGTCCGGGCAGCCGCCTTCTGGATCTGGCCTGCCTTTTGAAAAAGGGCCTCCGAGATGATCGGCTCATGCCTATCCGGGACGACAGTCCAGTCCTCCTCTGGCACGGCCACCTTCTCGTGGACCTTATAGCTGATGACGGTCTGCCGCCCCTGGACCATGGCGCCGGTGTAGACCTGGTTCTTCAAGATCCAGGTCACCGCTCTGGGCGACCAGAGGCCTTTGCTCTTTTCCATCTGGGGACAGCTAAAGCGCAGGCCCTTGCTCCTTTTATAGGCGGAGGGGCTCAAGATCCCACGCTCGTTCAGCTCTCTGGCGATCCCGCCCTTGCTCATCCCCTCATAGACATACCAGCAGTAGATATCCCGCACCACCTCCGCCGCCTCCTGATCGATGCACAGCTTATTTTTATCTCCTGGAAACCGCTTGTAGCCGTAGGGCGGGAACGCGCCGATGAACTCCCCTTTCCTCCGTTTTGCCGCGAAGGTCTCCCGGATATCCCGGGAGGTCTTGGCCGCAAAGCGGTCGTTCATCAGTCCGTTGATCGGCACCTCCAGCCCGAACAGGGTCTCCGGGTGGAGATAGCTGTCGATCTTCGGCTCGCTGACCGTGACGAAGCGGACTCTGTGCTCCGGGAAGACCTTCTCCAGGAAATAACCCTGGTCCGCGTAATTCCGGAACATGCGGGAAAGGTTCTTGCAGACGATACAGTCGATCCGCCCCGCCTCCATATCCCGGATCATCTGTCTGAAGGCCGGGCGGTCGTGGTCGGTCCCTGTTTCTCCGTCGTCGATATAATGTCCCACAAGTGTGAACGCTCCCTCAAAACCGGTCTCCATATACCCGGCGATGATCTTCTTCTGGTTAGTGACACTCAGGCTCTCATCGTTCCCGTCCTCCCGTGACAGGCGGATATAGACCGCCACCTGCCAGATCCTCTGCCCAGGACGCCTTGCTCCGTTCCCTCTACTCTCGGCCATCTGCCTCCCCTCTCCTTACCGTCGCCGGACCTGTGCCAGCGGCATACAGCGGCCCTGGACACATGCCGCGAAAAAAGCTCATGACATCCTATGTGCCATGAGCTTGTCGCTATTCCTTGTCTGCCCGATACCCGATACCCATCAACCTTTTCCGGTCTGTTCCATACAGACATAGCGGTCACTCTGTCATGATCGCAGCATCCCAAACTTCAAGTCCCCCATCCGCGACAAAGAACCCCAGATGCCGCTCACTCCAATTATACATCCTAAAGCCAAAGGCAAGATCATCATCCACATATAAGATCGCCATCGTATCCTGGATATACAGTGAAAGCGCATATTCCCTGTCCGCTTCCATGACCAGCGGACGCTCCATTTCTGTCTCATAGGGGAACATCTGCCCCCCATCCTCGTACATCCGGAGTCCCGAACGGAACTCGATCCGGTTAAAAGCAGGCTCAAACATCAGATAATACCCAAAGTCAAAATCCCGGTCGATCTGCAGTGCGATCCCAAACCGCGTCGGATCCCCGTGATATCTGCACTTCACCTTAATGCAGCACTGGGGCGGGATCTTGTCCGCGATGGCTGCAGAATACCCATCTTCTGAACAACAGCACACGGCCCCGTCCTTTTGGATCCATCTCCCAGTCAGACCATCGATCTTTACCTTTGTACACTTACCAAAGGCATTTTTCACACTGTCCGCCGGACACACCCCAAGCGTCCCATCCTCATGCTGCACAAGCTTATGGACAACGGCGGTCCCGCCCCAATCCCAGCTGCAATAATCCTTTCCAAGATCCTTACCAGGGTCAAAGCCCTTTGCATTTTCACCTTTTGTCGGGTTCCAGCCGTATATATACCGGTCCTTTCCGTCAAACCCTGTTTTCCCGGCGTAAAATGCCCTCCCGTCAAAGGTATCCACCTTAGGCCTGATCCATGGGCCTTTCATCGAACGGCTCATCCTGTAATACGTGCGCAGTCCGTCTGTGTAATTCGAATAGACAAGGTAATACCAGTCGCCCATTTTGAACAGATCAGGGCATTCATTTGCACCCTGGTTCATCCTGGGTGCATATAACGGCGGCCTGTAGCTCCAATGGGACAGATCCTCTGACACGCACAGGCCGACACAGCCGCTCCGTTTTGTTGGGGCGACCTCATTGGCCGCTATGAGCATCCACCATTGCTGCTCTTCTTCATTCCAGAACACATGGGGATCCCTCCAGTCCGACTCACTGCGGTATATCTTCCCATCCGGCCCAAACTTATCCTCCGGGATATCCTCCCAGTGTAAAAAGTCTTTGCTGACCGCGTGCCGCGCCCACTGTAAGACCGGATCTTTGTCAAATCCAAAGGTGCAGTAAAACATATGATAGGTATCATCCACCTTCACGATAGAGCCTGTCCCTCCGTCGATGTACACCGGCGTCTCGTGAAAGTTCCTGTTATCTTCCGTTATGAGCCGATGCCATCCACACACGACCATATCCTTCGGCGCATCCGGGTCCCAATTTTTCAGATAATGACATTCAAACCGCCCCGTCTCTTCGTTATAGAAAGGGATGATATCCCCTACCTTGGCATATTGGGGCTTATAAAATAGCTCCATATCAGATCCTCCATCCATATTTCGTCCATATCCATCTTTTGCTCTTTTCATACCATAAGCCCACCATGCAGGTGGTCCCAATGCACTACTCCACTGTGATGAGCTTCTCCATCTGCTCGGTCCTGCCGGTCTTTACCACATGGCAGGACGGATAGCTCCCACTGTTTGCCAGGAGCACCGCTGTGGTCGTGCTGTACCCGGCGGCTTTGATCTTGGCGATATCGAAGGTCATGAGCTTCTGCCCGGCCTTGACCTCATCTTTCTGGGATACTAAAAGCGTAAAGCCATCGCCGTTCATCTTTACCGTGTCCACCCCGACATGGATCAGCAGCTCCATCCCGCCCGGTCCGGTCATCCCGATGGCATGGCGCGTATCGGTCACAGAAGCGATCGTCCCGTCGAAAGGCGCTACGACTTCCCCTGTTTCTGGCTCAATGCCGACACCATCTCCTAAGATGCCGGAAGCAAATGTCGCATCCGGGATCCTTTCTCTGGGGATCACATTTCCCCGGACCGGGGCATAGATCACCTTTTCCTTCGTATCTTGGGTGTCTGGTGCCGATCCCTCTGTCTGCGCGGGTACCTGGGCCGACCCCTCTGTCCGCGCGGGCGCCTGGGCCGATCCCTCTGTCTGCGCGGGCGCCTGGGCCGGTCCCGTCGCCTTGCTCCCGACAGACGCGGCCGCCTTCTCCTTTTTCCCGGCCACGCTCCCGAGCACCATGGTGGCGGCAAATGCGCTCACGATCGCCACCGCCATGGATACCATGAACTGCAGCATACAGTCAGGACGGATACAGATGACACCGATCACGCCACAAGGCCCCTGGGAGACCGATAAGACCTTTACAAGTGTGGCGTAAGCCGCCCCGATACCTCCGCCGATCAACGCCCCATAAAAGGGATATCGCAGCTTTAAGTTGACACCAAATATCGCCGGCTCCGTGATCCCCAGCAGGGAGGATATACCGGAAGCGGAGGCCAGGCTCTTCATCTTCGGATCGTCCTTCATCCGGAACATGACCGCCAGCGCCGCCGCGCCCTGGGCACAGTTTGCCGCCGCCACCACCGCGAAGGTAGGCGATCCGCCTAATGTACCGATATTTGCAAGGATCTGGGTTTCAGCCGTTACCAGGCTATGGTGCATACCGGTGATCACCAGCAGCGGGTAGGTGACCCCGTAGATCAGGCCTCCGACAGAGCCAAGGTCGAAGAACAGCCACATGACCGCGTTCGTCATCGCGTCGCCCACCCCCCTCATGACCGGACCGATGAACAGGAACGTCATCGCCCCGGCGATCAGGACAGACAAAAGCGGTGTGAGGATATTATCCAGCATCGCCGGGACGATCTTGCGCAGCTTTTTCTCCACGAACGCCAGGCAGAAGGATGCGGCGATGACCGGGAGGACCGTTCCCTGATATCCCACTTTCGCCACAGACAGCCCGCAGATATCCCAGTAGGGGACCGTTCCGTCCAGCAAGGCCTGCCCGTAGCCGTACCCGTTCATCAGATCCGGATGGATCATGATCGCCCCGATGACCGCCCCAAGGATCGGTGTCCCCCCAAAGATCTTCGCCGCGGAAAATCCGATCAGCACCGGCAGGAAGGTAAAACCGGCATTGGAGAACAGGTTCACCATCTCTGCCAGATCTTTGATCTTCGGAAAGGCTTCCACAAGGGACTTGCCCTCCACAAACATCCCCTGCGCCGTCAGGATATTGTTGATGCCCATCAGAAGACCGGAGGCGACCAGCGCGGGCAGGATCGGCACGAACACATCCGCCAGGGTCTTTAAAAGCTTCTGCACCGGGTTCATCTTTTTTGCCGCCTGTTTTTTCAGTTCCTCTTTCGTCATCTCCGTGATGTTCGCCATTTTGATGAACTCGGCATATACATGGTTCACGATACCTGTCCCAAGGATGATCTGGAACTGTCCGCCGTTATTGAAATCCCCTTTCACAAGCTCCACTTTTTCCAAAGCATCCTTGTCGATCAGCGACTCATCCTTAAGGACCAGCCTGAGCCTCGTCGCACAGTGGGCGGCACTGGCGATATTATCTTTCCCTCCCATACAGGCCAGGATCTCCTGCGCCGCCTTTGTATACTTTTCTTCCACGCCATCTTCCTCCTTCATTATTTTTGTGCTTTGCTGCCAGTAACGATCTCCGTCCTCAGAATGTCACGTTCATCCCATCATAAGCAGCGATCAGCCCATGTTCTCTGGCAAACGCTTCCAACTCTCCATGTGTCATGCCGCCATTATGGGAAAAATGGCTGATCACCTTAACGGTATCTGGGCGGATACATCCCTTCTCTTCCAGCATCTTTGCAAATGCAATGTCATCCGTCAGTCCCATATGATAACCGTTGGTCTTCAGCCTTCCCATGGTAGCGTCCATGGAGATCAGATCATATCTGTGGCTGAAGATGCACTCCCATGCCTCATCGCTCAGATCCATACCCGTATCATGGCCATATAAGAGGCACTTCCCGTCCTTCTCAATGATATAGATCAGACAGGTCTCCCTTTTATCGTGGTCTGCCGGGACCGGGATGATATGGTAGCCATCCGCTATAAGATCGGCAAAGGGCTCCAGCCGGATGAACTCCACCGCATCATCCAAAGGATGTACCTTAAACCGGTCGATCAGCACGGCATCATAAAATGCCTTCTCCACCGCCCCATTGCCATATACGTGCAAGATCCCCTTCGCGCCATGCCCAAAGTGTTCATGCCGATGGATCAGCTCAACAGGGAAAAAATGATCCATATGGGAATGGGTGATCAGCAGATGCTGGATCTGCCCCAGCCGCAGATGATAGTTGAGGGCATGTGTGTATGTATCCGGCGGAAGATCGATGAGGAGCTTCCCGTCCACCACGGACTGCGTTCTGGTACGCATCTCCTTCCCTCCCATATCCCTCGCCCTTCTACAAGTCTCACAGTCGCAGAACAGGGCCGGCAGCCCCTCTGCCGCCGCAGTTCCCAGATATTGTATTTCCATAGCGTTCTCCTTTCTCCCGGGCAGATGCCAGATCTTCGGTGTATACACAGACTGTATATCCTTTCCAATAGCACCTCCTGTCCTGTCTGTATCACCATATGTCCGGCTCGGTTATAACTAGTTTCGTTACTAATTACATTACTGGTTAAGTTACCGGTTACTTATGGATACACGATACCACCATTTTACTGCCCTGTCAAGAGCTTTTTCCAAAAATGATAACCGGTCACTTAACCAGTTATCATTTTCGATTGATTTTTCAGGCACCCACTGCTATACTAAAGGAGATCAAAAGAACCCTCTGGTGCTCTCCCAGATCTTGGAGGTCCATATGGATAAAAAAAAAGTAACCTTTGATGATATAGCAAAATATACCAATTTTTCGAAAACAACGATATCACGATATTTTAACAACCCAGATTCCCTGACTGTGGAAAACCAGGATATCATCGCACAGGCGCTCATCGACCTGGGTTACCAAAAGAACAAGCTGGCCAAAGTGCTGGCAAATGGCAAGAGCGAGTTCGTCGGCATCATCATCCCGAACCTTTACCTGCATTATTACGCCGAGATGCTGAACCAGATCTTAAATACCTACAAAACCTTCGGGTATAAATTCCTGGTCTTTAAGAGTAATGGGAATGCGGAGACAGAACGGGGATATATCCAGGAACTGCTGGCTTACAAGATCGAGGGCATGATCATCCTTAGCCATGTCATCCCCTCCAGCGAGCTGGCCTCTTATGAGATCCCGATCGTCGCCATCGAACGTGAAGACCGGTATATCAACAGCGTGAACACCGATAACTATATGGGGGCTGTCCAGGCGACCAGCCTGCTATCCAAGAGCAGCTGTGATGTTTTGGTACATGTCAACTCTGTTGTCGCAAAAGACATCCCTGCCTATGGCCGTATCCAGGGTTTTGTGGATACCTGTAAGGAGAATGGGTTCCGACATGAGCTGATCTTAAGGGATCTGGGACACTCCCCACAGGAGATCCACAAGGCCATGTCCGAGATACATGAACATTTAAGGATAAAATACCCGGGTCAAAAAATGGGATTGTTCATGTCAACGGATACCTATGCCAACAGCATGCTGAACATCATCTTCCGGGAATATGGATCTCTGCCGGAGGGGTACCGTATCGTCGGTTTTGACGATTCCCCTATCGCCTCACAGGCGATCCTCCCGATCAGCACCGTAGGCCAGCAGATCGACAAGATCGCCTATGAGGCGATGGAACTATTGGTAACGCAGATGGATGAAAGAAAGAAACGACGGCCTAAACCGCAAACAGAACTGATCCACAAAAAGATAACGCCTGTATTGATCAGGAGAGAGACCACCGGATAGTCTGTGATCTGGAGGCCCTTTATGTGCCGTGCTACGATAAAAGGGGCTGTTACCTATGATATCAGCAGATCGTATCCCAGCAGAAAGCAGGTGACCCCATGAACGAGCAGCTTTGGAACATCTCCATCCAGCAGGTCCAGATCTTCTTAAAGGCGTTAGAGGGCTTTCCGGTCCCGCCGTAAGCGCCGCCGTTGAGATAATGGCGGCATTTTTTCGCCAGGAGCGTGCCGTCCGCGCCAAATGCGCTCTCGATCTCGATGGTGATCGGATGGCGCACCCGGGTGGCCTCGAACACCTCCTCCCTGGTGAGCACCATCTTCACCGGACGGCCGGTCTTCTCCGCCAGCTTGCAGCAGCAGGCCTCATGGGGGAACACGTCCAGCTTGCCGCCGAAGCCTCCTCCTACCCGGGGCTTGATCACCCGCACCTTCCCCTCCGGGACCCCTAAGGCCCTGGCCAGGGCGCCGGCCATCAGCTTTGCCCCGCTGCCATACTGCCCGCACAGGGCGATGGCTTCCTCTACAGACCTTGGAGCCGCACGTAAAGTCTGATAAGATCATAACTTCCTCCTCCTTTGTTTGTGGATCGATGAGATAGCTTTATTATATTTTTCTTTTGCCGGAAGTTGAAGTGACAGATAAGAAACAGGGTTTCCAAATTGGAAACCCTGTTATACATTCATATTATATTGTAAGATCTTTACATTCATATCGGCATTTATCTGACCTACGCAAAATATAAATGAAAAATAGGCCATATCAGATCATGAACTTTAATTATGATAATAATCCATCATCAATTGTTCCGATATCACTTTATTATCATTTTCATCTTCACGCAGACCACCTCGCGTTTTTTTCCAGGGATCCTCAAAATGCGTATATTCCCTTAATGTGTCTCCATCTTCATTTCTGTAAGTCTCTATCACATTATCCATAAATCTTTTTTCTGATGCAGAAAATACATGGACTGATCGATAGTGTTTTTTACTTACGATCCGCTTGCCCTTATGCGTATCTAATAACCGTTTATTTACTGGTCCATTCACATAGTCTTGAAAAGTATCATTTATAAATCTTTTTTTATAGATCCCCAGGCACCATGCTTGACAATAATAAACCAACTTCTGTAACATCCATGTATCAACCGCATCGAGCTTATCTAAGATATATGAAGCCACATCGATCGAGGTTGGCTCTGTAGATTCTATAAACGGAAAATCGTCATCTGGGATATCTCTTCCAAGCTCTTTTGCAAGATCGATCCATTCTTCGATCATCATATCAGCATTTTTTAACGATCCCTCTATCGTCGCTCCGTCAGCCATACATCCAGGCAGTGATGGAACGTTGGTGATGTAAGCGTTATCATCTTTACTCCAATAAAACATTTTATTATACATCACCTTCACTCCCTCCTTCGCCAAGTTTGTATTTATTGACGATATTTCGTATTTCTTTTACTTGATAAGGCTTGATCTTGCCATTTTGTGGTTGTATATTGATCAGCTCTGGGATACCATCAATGCTATATTGCATATGTGACCCTCTTGTCCTTTTATGGGTCGCACCGATCTTTGATAAGAAAAATGTCATTTCACTTTCTGATATATTTTTATCTGAATTCCCCGAAAGGATATTGGCACGTATTTTATCGTATCTACTCATAAGGAAATACTATTCCTTTCGTATGCTCTCTATCCCTACTATATTCTATTTGGATCAAATCGTCAATGGCTTTTTGGTGATGTACTCTAAACCCTATCTTCACAGGTAGGCCAGAAGGTCCGCGGCGTGAAGGGGATGGCATGCTGCTTGCCAACTCTCCATCATCCGAAGACCCGGCCCATCAAGCCGCGGGTCTCTTGCGACATCCCTATGCAATAGGGTCCGCGCTACTGAGCGCGGCTCCATATGCGGCCTCTTCCTCGCAAGCCGCCAGGGTCAGCTCTGCCTGGAACATCTGGCGGATGATCTCCTGGTCCTTGATCCACACCTCTGATCTCTATATATCCTGATCCGACCGCTCAGTCTGTATACCCTGGCCCGTATGTACTCCTGTCCGCGTACGCTCAGGCTATCCCGGCCATACCGCCCGGAACGCCCGGAGGCACTTCTGCTCCCTGGACCGATCCAGGACCGCGTGATCGACAAGGTCAAAATACCTCCCCATCCCTTCCTCCAAAAGCTCTTTCCACCAGACCGCGACATCCCGAGGATCGTTCCGGAACACCCCGCAGCCATAAGCGCCCAGCACCAAAGTTTTCGCTCCCTGCTCCGCAAATATGGCCAGGGCCAATGCCATCCGCCTTTTCATGACCCGCCTGGCCACTCCCTCATCCTGCCCCTTTTGGAGCACCTGGCCCAGGTTCACCGCAGGCAAGGTCAGGACCGATGCCTTTACCGGAAGCGTCAAGCGGAAACCGCCGTCACGGAAAAAGACCACATCCGGGGAATAGATCCCGTGATCCGTGTACGCCATGGAGCTACTGGCCCTGTTGGCCTTATAATAGGCCTCATGGACCGTCAATGTCCGGTACAGGGTACTGGAGGCCGCCAGGCTCTCTTCTTGGGCCATGGCTCCATTTATAAAGCCTCCTCCCGGGTTCTTGGCGCTGGCAAAATTTAACACGCCGATCCTCTCCTTTCCTGCCGCGGCCAACCTGCGTATGGCATCTACGGTGGCGATATCTTCTACCACCACTTCTACAGGCTCTGCTCCTGCCGTCGTTCCAGGGCAGGCCTGATATCGTTTCAGGATCGTCTCTCCCTGGTCAGGTGTGATCAGGATGCTCCTCCTGATGGACTGCTCCATGTCCTCTTTGATATCGATCCGCACCGGATCCGTCTCTTGGTCCTTCCCTGAAGGCTGGACTATATAATACCCCTGCTCCATGATCGTCAGGGTCTCTCTTGCTATCGCTTTCCGATCCATCTCGTCTCTCCTCCTGCCCCTCTTTATCCTGGCCGCCCCATGTCCCGCTATACCCCGTTCTCTCTGGATCGCCCCATCTTCCTTTTCCCCGGCAGCCCCATCGGCTTTCTCCTCCAGGCCGCTGTATCCGCATCCTGCCCGATCAGATCTCTTATCCTTTCCCGCCCTTTCGTTCCTTCTCATAGAGCCTGGATGGGCGGTGCCTCTCATTTTCCGTGAACTGTCCGGTCTCCCTCACCATGGGCGCGGCCTTCCGTCTGAAAGCCGCCACCGGCAGCTTTTTATCCAGGATCACCTCGTAGACCTGCTGCAGCTGGGTCAAGGTAAAATGCCCCGGCAGCAGATGGAACGCCAGATCCGTATACTGGAGCTTTCCCCGCAGCCGTTCCAATCCGCAGGCGATGATCCGGCTGTGATCAAAAGCCAGCCCCTTCTGCTCCCGTATCTGGCTTTCTACAAAAGAACCCTCCGCCTCTTTTTCTAAGACCGCGGTCAGACAGACCGCCTCGTGGGAAAGGGTGATCTCCCAGAGCTCCCGCCCTTCCTCCTGCGCCTTCAAGCGGGTGGACAGCTTGAACCATGCTGCCTGATCTGCATCATCCCCCGCCTGCACCTTGACCTGGCTGCTGTCGATCAGCGCCATATAGGAACAGCTCATGACCCAGGTCCTGGGGTCCCGGTCCGGTTGGCTGAAGGTATACAGCTGCTCCAGATAAACGTCATCCACACCGGTCTCCTCCAAGAGCTCACGGCCGGCCGCCTGCTCCGTGGTCTCTGTAGGCTGGACAAAGCCGCCGGGAAGGGCCCAGCACCCCAGATAAGGATGGCCGCCCCGTTTGATCAGCAGGATCCGCAGCTCCTTCTGGGGCAGCCGCCGGTGGCTCACCGCCTCCTGATCCGTGACCGTAAAGATGACCATATCCGTGGCCACGGAGGGTCTGGCATAGTCGCCTGGCTCATAGCTTGCCAAAAAATCTTCCTCCGTCAGCCCGTCCCTGTCGCGCAGGACGCTCTTTTGCGTCTCCTCCCTCTTTAAAAGGGTATCTCGTATCTCGGTCAGGGCAAAGCCCAGGAGGTTCATCCCCCGCCATTTTAAAGGATCTGAAGCGTCCGGGTCACTCTTTCCCATGCCGATCCCCCAGATCCGGTCCCGGGGGCTGGCCTCCACTAAGACCCGGTCCTTTGTTCCCTTTAAAAACGCCCATAAGGCGGGATCCTGGGAGAACTTGGCCATATTCCCCCGCTTCACGATCCCATAACTGGCCTTGTCCCAAGTCTCCTGGTCAAATCCTTGTACCGCCCGCCCATAGGCTTTCATCTCTTTGGGATGGGCCGATGCCATGATCTTTTCCAGCATCGCCTCGTCGCCAAACATCCTGGCTTTCTCTGCCATCATATACTGCTCCGCACAGGTATACACCTGCCCGTCCACCTGGAACCGGCACATCCACCACTGGCTCAGACAGGTCTCGCTGATGTGGCCATCTGCCGCCGGGGTGTGGCCCCAGAAAAAAAGATATTTATAATGCTCCCCTCTGTCGCAAGCCTTCCGCAGAGTCTCCAGATGGTAGTGTCCGCTCATATGGACCTCCTTTTTTGCTTTCTTGTCCGTTAGCCGGCATTTGCTTGAATGGTATGGGTGTCGCTGCGTTGTTATCGTGATGCTATCGTGATGCTTTTATGGCGGCGCTATTGCTTCCGCATCGCTTCTTTGCTCCTATCTCTTTGGTCCGATCGATCTGATAGGATAAAACAGATATTATCATATTGATATTATCTATATGGATATATTATAGGCACCATATAGCAGTATTGTCAAGCAAAGAGTGCCATGAAAAATGATCTTACATACTTACATGGTGCTGTAGCGCCTGTAGGACCGGTTGGCCCAGTGGGGCCTATCACACCTGCTGTTCCGGCTGGGCCGGTCGGGCCAGTCGCTCCGGTCGCTCCTGCTGGACCTGCCGGGCCAGTCGGACCAGTCGCTCCAGTCGCCCCAGTTGCTCCTGCCGGGCCGGTCGGGCCAGTCGCTCCGGTCGCTCCTGCTGGACCTGCCGGGCCGGTCGGGCCCATCGCCCCAGTCGCTCCTGCCGCTCCTGCTGGGCCAGTCGGGCCGGTCGGGCCCATCGCTCCGGTCGCTCCTGCTGGACCTGCCGGGCCAGTAGGACCCATCGCCCCAGTCGCTCCTGCCGCTCCTACTGGGCCAGTCGGGCCGGTCGGGCCCATCGCCCCAGTCGCTCCGGTTGCTCCAGTCGGGCCGGTCGGGCCCATCGCTCCAGTCGCCCCTGTCGCTCCAGTCGCTCCTGCCGGGCCAGTAGGACCCATCGCTCCAGTCGCCCCTGTCGCTCCGGTTGCCCCTGCTGGACCTGCTGGGCCGGTCGGACCCATCGCTCCGGTCGCCCCTGCCGGACCTGCCGGGCCGGTCGGACCCATCGCTCCAGTCGCTCCAGTTGCTCCAGTCGCTCCAGTCGGGCCGGTCGGACCCATCGCTCCGGTCGCCCCTGCCGGACCTGCCGGGCCGGTCGGACCCATCGCTCCAGTTGCTCCAGTCGCTCCAGTCGGGCCGGTCGGACCCATCGCCCCAGTCGCTCCAGTCGCTCCAGTTGCTCCGGTTGCCCCTGTAGGGCCGGTCGGACCCATCGCCCCAGTCGCTCCGGTCGCCCCTGTCGCTCCGGTCGGGCCGGTCGGACCCATCGCCCCAGTCGCTCCGGTCGCCCCTGTCGCTCCAGTCGCCCCTGTCGCTCCGGTCGGGCCCATCGGGCCCATGGGGCCCGGATATCCTCTCAGGCCGCGCGGGCCCATGGGGCCCCGGCAGCATGAGCAGCAGCTGCCATAACAGCCGTTCCCGCAGCCCGCCCAGTTTTCATCATAAGAAAGCTCGCACCCTGATCCTGTATAATAAAGATCATTCGAACACATATGCTCTCCTCCTTGTTCTTTTCTAGCCAATGATGCTTGGCTTACTATTATCTTATGGGCTTGAACAAGATCTGTGTATACGATCAGGACGTTCAAGATCTATCCTCTTGACAAAGTCCGCATGATATACAACAATAGATATACAAAGGAGGAGGAGACGCTATGTCACAACAAAGGGAAAAACAGGATATGGGAAATGACAGCATCCCCAGACTGATGGTGAGCCTTGCCATCCCAGCAGTGGTGGCCCAGCTGATCAATATGCTGTACAATATCGTAGACCGGATCTATATCGGGCACATCCCCGACGCGGGGGCGTCCGCTCTTACGGGAGTGGGGCTGTTCCTCCCGATCCTGATGATGATCAATGCCTTTGCCATGCTGGCTGGCTCCGGGGGCGCGCCCAGAGCGGCCATCGCCATGGGGCAGGGCGATCAGGCCAGCGCCCAGAAGATCCTGGGGAACTGCTTTTCCGTTCTGATGCTCTTTGCGGCGGCGCTGACATTGGTCTTTTATGCCTCCGCCCCATGGCTCCTCAGGCTTTTCGGAGCCAGCGACGTGACCCTGCCCTATGGCCTGGCCTATGCCCGGATCTATATCCTGGGAACGGTTTTTGTCATGATCGTCATGGGGCTGAACCCTTTCATCACCACCCAGGGATTTGCCAAGTTCAGCATGATCACCACCGTGGTGGGCGCTGTCTGTAATATCATCCTGGACCCCATCCTGATCTTCGGCTTCCATATGGGGGTCCGGGGAGCGGCTGTGGCCACGGTCATCAGCCAGGCCGTCAGCGCCCTGTGGGTGCTGTCCTTTCTTTGCGGTCACAAGACCCTGCTCCGGCTCACCTGGCCGGACATGAAGATCGTGCCGGAGGTCATCCTCCCGTGCCTGGCCCTAGGGATCTCCACCTTTGTGATGCTCAGCACGGAAAGTATCCTGAACATCAGCTTTAACAGCAGCCTGGCACGCTACGGCGGGGACATAGCGGTAGGCGCCATGACCATCATCTCCTCCTGCAACCAGCTGGTGACCCTGCCCCTGCAGGGGATCTGCCAGGGCGGACAGCCCATCATGAGCTATAATTTCGGCGCCGGGAAAAAGGAGAGGGTAAAGCAGGCCTTCGGCTGCCAGCTCCTGTCTTGCGCAGGTTATGCCGCGGCTCTGTGGCTCATGATGATGCTGGCGCCTCAGGCCTTTGCCCAGATCTTCAGCAACGACCAGGCGCTGGTGGCACATACGGTCCGCTCCATGCGGATCTATATGGCCGGGATCTTCTCTATCGGGATCCAGATCGCCTGTCAGCAGACCTTTATGGCCCTGGGACAGGCGAAGATCAGCCTGCTCCTGGCCTGCCTGCGCAAGCTGGTCCTCCTGATCCCCCTGATCTTCATCCTGCCCCATGTGTTCGCCGATCAGGTGTTCGGCGTTTTCGTGGCAGAGCCGGTCAGCGATATCCTGGCGGCCACGGTGACAGCCTTCATGCTGTTCACGCGGATCAACAAGATCTTAGCGCGGGGAGCCGGGAAGGCCTGACCTATGGTCTTTTCCTACCATTTTCCATATAGATAAGAGCATCCGATCCATCCCGCGATCTGCGCGGTCGCGGGCATATCACACATAAGGAGGTCATGAAATGAACAAACGGAGCTTTCCTGAAGGATTTTTATGGGGCGGCGCTACTGCCGCGAACCAGGTGGAGGGCGGCTGGCAGGAAGGGGGCAAAGGCTGGTCCGTCTCCGACTGCGCCCGAGCCCATTTTGACACGGATGTCACCGACTACCAGGTCCACAATACCATCACCACCGCCGATATCCAGGAGGCCCTGGCCCACCCGGAGGACGAGGAGCATTATCCCAAACGCCACGCCAGCGACTTTTACCACCATTATAAAGAAGATATCCAGCTGCTGGGCCAGATGGGCTTTAAGGTCTACCGGATGTCCATCGCCTGGTCCCGTATCTTTCCCAACGGCGACGACGAGACGCCAAATGAAGAAGGCCTGGCCTTCTATGACGCCGTATTTGACGAATGCAAAAAGCAGGGCATCGAGCCCCTGGTCACCATGTCCCACTATGAGCCGCCCCTGAACCTGGTGCTCAAATATGACGGCTGGTACTCCCGGGAAGTGATCGGCATGTTCACCCGGTATGTGGAGACGATCTGCACCCGCTATAAGGACAAGGTCCGCTATTGGCTCACCTTCAATGAGGTGGACTCCATGATCCGCCATCCCTACACCACCGGCGGCCTGGTAGAGGACCGTTTCCCCGGCAAAAATTTCGAAGAGGTGATCTTCCAGGCCATGCACCACCAGTTCGTGGCCTCTGCCCTGGCTACCAAGATCTGCCATGAGATCATCCCCGGCTCCATGGTGGGCTGTATGCTGACCAAGCTGACCTATTACCCCTACACCTGCAAGCCGGAGGATGTACTGGAGGCCCAGCAGATGATGCGGAGCACTTACTGCTACAGCGACACCCAGGTCTTCGGCGAGTATCCGGCTTACCTGCTGGCCCGGTTCAAGAATAATGGGATCCACATCAAAAAAGAGACGGGAGACGACGAGATCATGAAGGCTTACCCCGTGGACTTTGTCTCCTTCTCCTACTACATGTCCTCCTGCGCCGCCCACAGCACAGAGGGCTTAGCCACCACAGCAGGCAATACCATCCTGGCAGTCAAGAACCCCTACCTCCCCTCCTCCGACTGGGGCTGGCAGATCGATCCCATGGGCCTTCGGATCTCCATGGTGGACCTATACGACCGCTACCGCAAGCCCCTCTTCATCGTGGAGAACGGTCTGGGGGCCAAGGATGTCCTAAAAGAGGACGGCACCATCGACGACCAGTACCGCATCGATTACTTTGAAGCCCATTTTAAGGCCATGCTGGACGCCATCGAACAGGACGGCGTAGAATGCTTAGGCTACACCTCCTGGGGCTGCATCGACCTGGTATCCGAATCCACCAAGCAGATGTCCAAGCGCTACGGTTTCATCTATGTGGACTGCGACGATCATGGGAAGGGGAGCTATAGACGGATACCTAAGAAATCCTTTTACTGGTATAAGAAGGTCATCGAGAGCAATGGGGGATGCCTGTTCGGGTAGGGCAATGTTCATTTATATCTACTATTACAGCTACATTTATAACTTTTTATAGCTACAATGATACGGTTGACAGTGAACAGATCCTACATATTTGTAACATTTCAATATTTCAATGATCGATGTAGTGACTGAAGGATCCTCTCTGGGAGGGGAGCGACCCCCTCGCGACATATCTATGCTATAAGGCTCCCTGGCATGGGAGTGAACAGTTACATGTTCTGTCGAAAATACACGGATCCCCTCGAAACCTGTTGACTCTCACCCCACTGTCCGATATAATAAATTTCAGCAAGTAGTTTTCAAAACTACATATCCCAGTCGTGATGATCTATCTATCCAGATCGATCGTAATACAGCGGCGGACTTTCAACATAAAGAAAAGGAGCTCACGATGGTCCAGATCATAACCGATTCCTCCACCCTATATACTGAAGAAGAAGGAAAGGCGCTGGGGATCGTCCCGATCCCCTTATGTGTCACGATCGGAGAAAAAGAGATCCGGGATCTTTCGATCCCGGTGGAGGCGTTTATCGCGGATATCGATGCCGGGCATATCCCGGTCTCTTCCCAGCCGCCGATCGGCGATGTGCTGGAGGTCTTTGAGCGCTATAAAGGCAGCACGATCATCAACCTGTCCATGGGCGACGGCCTTTCCGGCACCTACCAGACCGCCTGCAGCGCCAGGGAGATGGCCGAAAACCGGGAGGACATCACGGTGGTCAATACCAGGACCCTCTGCGGCCCCCACCGCTATATGGTGGAGTGCGCGGCCGCCATGGCCCGGGAGGGACAGAGCAAGGAAGCCATCCTCCAGATGGTGGAGGAGAAGATGGCCTCCACCAAGTCCTACCTGATCCCCCAGGACTTCGCCTACCTAAAGAGGGGAGGCCGCCTGTCCCCCACTGCGGCGTGGATCGGATCTCTTCTGAACATCAAGCCCATCGTGGTCTTGAACAAAGAGGGGGCCCGGCTGGATAAGTTCGGCACCGGCCGCACTTTAAAGGGCGCGGTAAAAGCGGTCTTCAAGCAGATGGAGCGGGACCGGGTAGGCGAAAAGGATATCCTGTATATCGCCCACGGAGCCGTCCCGGAGGACGCCGAGATGATCCGGGACATGGCTCTGGAGAGATTTCCCGGGATCGATGTGCGGATCCTCCTTCTGAGCCATGTGTTCATCACCCAGGGAGGACCTGGCTGCGTGGCCCTGCAGCATGTACAGAAATGAAAAGGGCTGCCACATCGTGGCAGCCCGCTGGAAGGGATATCACATCCCCAGCTGAGGCCCCGTCCCCTCCTTCACGGGTACGGTCCGGTCCTTCCCGATCGTCATCTTCGGCTCCCGTCTTAAGCGCTCCCGCTTCTCCTTGCTCTCCAGATCCTTAAAGCTCAAGGCCACCTTGGACTTCTCCCGCTGCCTTTGCGCGCTCTTCTGCATCAAGTTTGCCAGACCCACCTTATGCTTGACTTCTCTCGCCACATGGACCCGATACCTCTCCCGTCACATAGCCCGCTCCGGCCCTTTCTGCTCTCTCTGCCCTATGGGCTGCCGGATCGCCGCTGTCCGCTCTCTGGGCAGTACCCGCTGGGCCCGTTTTTTGTGGATCTCGTCCATCCGGCTCCGGGCCGCCTTCCGCTCTTTCTCCTCCAGCTCCTTCACGGTCTGCCTGACCCGGTCCTTTTCCTCCCGGCCCATAGGCAGAGGCCTTCTGGCATCCCGTTCCGGTCCCCTTTTCCCCTCCAGCTCCCGGACATTTTTCTGGAACTGGGTCCGCTCTCTCGCCAGCTCGTCCTGCCGGATCTTCAGCTCATTTTTGACATCGCGCTGGAACTCACTGCGCAGATGGATAAGATCCCTGGCCTCTCTGTAGAACCCGCCATTCTGCTTCTTAAAAGCGTCCACGGTAGGGCTCCCCTTCTCCCATTCCTCTTTCCCGATCATGGGAACGCTCTTAAAGTCTTCCTTCATCTGCTCCAGGCGCTCTACGGTCAGATCCATATGCTTTTTATCCAGCACGTCCCCCAGATAAAATTCCAGCTCGTTCCGGTCCAGACGGCTGATCCTCTCGGCCAGCTCCCGGTCCACGCCCGCGATCCACTTGGGCTGCCGTGTCATCCCGTTCTTCCCTTTCATCTCGACCTCTTTGATCCCCAAAAACGCCATGTCATTATCGATCGCCTTTAAGCCGGTCAGCTGGCGTTTCCCGTCCTTGTCCGGCTCCCCCACCTGGTAGAGGGCGTTGCCGTCATGCCGGTCGCTCTGTCCGCAGAGATAATCGAACAGTTCCAGACGGTTAGCGTCCCGCACGAACCGCGGATCGTCCAGACCAGCCTTGTCTAACCGGCTCTTCTCTGTCTCATCCTTTGTCTTGACATCCAGCCCTTCCACAAACTCCATGAAATTGCCTTCCACGATCTTACCATTGCGCATCATCTTGATCCGCTCCGAATGGGCCACCATATGCCCCAGCCCCAATGCCTCCGCCATACGGCTGGTCAGCTCGTTACGCCGGTCAAGCTTCCCGTTCCTGCAGTCCACACCGTATTTTTCTGCCGCGGAATGCATCCCATTGACCGCCTTGGCCCGTTCGCCCAGGCTGCTGATCACGCCTGCCATGTCCGGATCCTCCATAGCCTGGATCAGGTCGTCATAATGACCCTTTGACGCCCCGGGGTCTTGTAACCGTGTATTGAGGATCTCATACATGAACTTCCCCAACTGGGCCTCTGCATTCTCCTTAAAGCTGAAGTTCACAGCGCCGGTTTTCCCGCAGAACTCCTCTACCACATCCATGTGGTTCCCCAACGCCATCTGGATCGGTCCCGGCTGGAGGGCGGAGACGAAATTCTGTCCCAACGTCTGCATATCCGTCTCCATATATTCGGAGAAGATCCCCTTCTTGCCATCTACCTCTACCACGCTGCGGGTGCTCTGCCCATTGCCCACGGTGCCTGTCTTCGCGTCCGCCTTCACCAGGGGTACCGGAAAACTCACGTTCCCCCATCGTTTCCCCTCACGGATCGCCTGGTCCAACTTCGGCTTGCTGCGGACCGCGTCCAGGTTGATCTCCAGATGCTCCTCCATCTGGCTCTGCAGGAGGTTCCGCTGATCGATATCCACCGCTGTCTTATCCGTGGTGGCGCGGAAGGCCTCATAAGCATCCTGGAATTTCCTGGAATACCCCGTGATCTTCATGGCGGAAGCCATATCCACCGCTACGTTATCCATGGCCTTGATCTGGTCGTGGGCGATCTGGCAATCGGTGAACCGGCTGAAGCCCATGGCCTTTTCCACCAGCTTAAAGCGCTCTCTCCCGCTTTCTGTGCGTGCGCCCTGCCGGCTGTCCAGATAGGCCTTGCAGGCAGCGGCAAACTGCTGGTTGCAGGCCTCCTTCTGCTCCAGATCTGCTGTAGCGGCCATCCTCTCCAGGCTTTCATAGACTGCTTTGAAGGCATCGGAATCCTTCCAGCTGCTGGTTTTCTTAAATTCCTGTATCAGCTTCTGCTCATCGGTGAGCTGGGCCTGGTTGTTTTCGCCTGCGGTCTTGTCGGCGGTCTTGCCTGCTCCCTTATTTCCTCTTCCAAAAAATGCCATGTGATCTTTCCTCCTCGTCTTAATTTTAAGATCCGCTGCCGTGACGAACTTTACATCCACACCAGGGATCCTTATTGCTTAGATATGTCGCAAAGGGCCCCTCCCTCCACTACTTTAGTTGAGCACTCTAGTTGCCGGTCCCTCGACCCACATTGACTTTCTCTGTCACCTGCCCTTGTGGCCTGCCTGCCACCTGTCGCCAGATCCGCAGGATATAGGCGCCCAGTATCCCCATCCCCATCAGGAGCAGGCCGGTGGCGGCCCAGATGGAGACGGTTGCGGTTTCCCAGCCGGGGAACGGGCCTGAAGGTCCTGGACCGAGGGCTGGACTTGTGCCTGGCAGCCCGCTGACCCGCGATGAAAAGGCCAGCAGCCAGATAAGACGTAAAAGGGCCGGGAGGGCGATCCCGATCCCCAGCCAGAAGAGCAGGTGGATGGGCCAGGGGCTTAAGGAGACCACCGCACCGGCGGCCAGTCCGGCGGCCTTTCTAAAGGGGTATCGGCTCTTCCCTGCCCGCCTGGGCCGCCTGTCAAAGGGGACCTCCCCGGAGGGCAGGCCCAAAAGGGGGATCAGCCCACGCAGGAAGGGATCCGGCTCCGTAAAGAGGGCCAGGCCCTCCAGCGCTCTTTTACTGAGGAGCCTGTACTCTCCGCAATCCTTGGGCATATGGATCTTCATGGCCGGCATGGACCGGTAGAAGAGCCAGGCCGTGGCCCGTTTCCATAAGGGATCGCCCCGGCGGCTTTTCCGCCGGGCGTACACCACATCCTTTCCGGCAAGGAACTGCTCCACCATGGCCGGGAGGATGGCCGGATCATCCTGCAGATCGGCGTCCATGGTGACCGCCGCGTCACAATAGGCCCGGCTCTCCATCAGCCCCGTGTACATGGCCGTCTGATGGCCTCCGTGGGGCCGCAGGGCGATCCCGCCGATACGGGGCCGCAGGGCGGACAGGACCCGGACCTTCTCCCAGGTCCGGTCTGTGGAGCCGTCATCCACAAAGAGGATCCGGCTCTCCTCCCCGATCAGCCCTTCCCCGGCCATCGCCTCCAGGGTCCGGTCCAGCTCCTCTGCCGTATCGTCTAGCACGGCCTCCTCATCAAAGCAGGGGACCACCACATATAAGACCGGCCCCTCCCATCTCTCACTCTTCATCGATCACCCCCACCACCTGGTAGATACAGGTCTCCTCCGCGATCCCCTTTAGCTTCTGCCTGCCCAGACACTCCGCCCGGATCCGTCCCTTTAGCCGGTCATAGACCGCCTGGCTGACCACCACCTCCCCGGCCTTTGCCTGAGCCTCTAAGCGGGCGGCGGTGTTCACGGTGCTGCCGATCGCGGTGTAGTCCATGCGCAGGGAGGTGCCGATGTTCCCCACCACCACCTCGCCGCAGTCGATGCCCACCCCGAAGCCGATCTTCCGGTCCGTGACCGCGGCCAGCTCCTTTGCCAGCCCCTCTGCCGCCGCCCGCATGTCCAGCCCGGTCTTTACCGCCCGGAACACATAGTCCTCCAGATCTAAGGGCGCGTTATAGATCGCCATGGTGGCGTCGCCGATGAACTTATCCACAGTCCCTTTATTGGCGAACACTGCCCTGGTGGTCAGCTCCAGATACCGGTTCAAGATCTCCACCACCGTTTCCGGGGGAAGGGCCTCCGACATAGGCGTAAAGTCCCGGATATCCACGAACAGGACGGCCACATCTCTTTTCTGCCCGCCAAGCTTTAAGGCGTCCTCGCCGCCCTTTACGATGCTGGAAGCCACCTCCTTGGACACATACCGGCCAAAGATCTTCTCCAGCCGTTTTTTCTCCTGCCGCTCGCCCAGATAGCGCATCAGGATATGGCCTGCAAAAAGGAGGGCGGAGCCGCTTAAAGGGTAGACCAGCGGCAGGATGCAGCCCAGCTCATAAGCCTTTTCGCTGCCGGCCCAGTAGAGCAGGAGGAGGACCGCCGCCGCTGCCGCCGCGTACTGGAGGGGCAGCAGCAGGACCGCCGCCAGCACCAGCCCCATCATGGCAGCCGTGGCCGAGAGCCGCCAGAAAAGACCGGCTTCCTTTTTCTGCTCCCCGTCTAAAAAGGCCTGGAGGATATTGGCATGGATCTCCACCCCGTACATGGGCATATCATGGCGGACCGCCGTATAGTAGGCGTCCATCATCCCCGTAGTATAGGGCCCCACCAGCACGATGCTGCCGGCAAATAGCTCCGGCGGGATCTCCCCGCTCACCACCTTGGAAAAGGACAGGCCCGCGGTCTCCGAGCCGTAGAACTCGAAGGGCTGGCCCGCAAAGGGGATATAACCTGACGTAACTCCCTCTGCCACTGGCTCTGGCAGACTGCCGGTATACCTGCGGTAGATCTCCGTGGCAAAGCTGTAGGCGGTCTGGCCCTCCCCCAGGGAGAGGCTGTACAGGCTGTGCCGCACGATCCCGTCCCGGTCCACCGGCACATTGCTGAAGCCATAGGCTACATGAGGGCGCAGCCCGTCGTAGGGGACCTCGTAGGTGGCCACGGCGTCCTTGGACGAAAATGTGCCTCCCTCGCCTTCCTCGACCTCTCTGCCGAAGGAGGCGTAGGAGGTGACCACCACATTGCCCGCCCTGGCGGCCGCCTCCGCCAGAGCTTGATCGTCCTCTTCCGTGCCCTCGCCGAAAAAACCGATATCCAATCCGATCACGGCAGGGGCTGTCAGCGGATCTTGGCCCAGCGCCTCCAGAAGGGCCGCCGTCCCACGGCGGCTCCAGCTCTGCCAGGAGCCGTATGCCTCCATGGTCTCCTCGTCGATGCCGATCACATAGATCTCAGGGCTCACCAGGCCGCCCTTTTGATAATGTCCATCCTGTAAGCGCCAGTCCGAAGAGTCCAAAAGGCCAAAAGCCTGGACCGTCAGGACGGCGGCGCAGAGGATGATAAAAAAACAAAAGGATGTCCTCCGCATCCTGCTCTTGCTTGCCAAGGTCCTCTCCTCCTTTTTCTGACTGGCTCTTTCCTGGTCACTTTTTTCGCCTATGTAAAATAGGCTTAATTACATAGATATGTTGCAAAGGGTCCGCTCCGGGAGGGGCCTGCGCTACATTATTGGATAACGATAATATGAAAACCCTCAAGCTTTCCGATCACCTAGCATCTGCTGTGTACCGCACAGAGTGAGAGTGTGTTCCCGTGGGGGGCCGGGTCTTCGGATGCGGGCGGGTGACCAGTCATGCGCCTGCATCTATCTGACTCATGACGTGAAGTCCCAGGTAGGCAGCCATTCCAGCCATCGGGCCACGTACTCGCCTGGCACGGGGAGCCCTGCGATCACGGGATAGAACAGGACTCCTAGGACGGCAGAAGCCGCGACGCAGACCCAGAGACACCGGCGTCCCCATTTTCCCTTGTCTGAGGCCCACCAGCCCATGATCAGGGCCAGGAAGGGGAGGCTGGGATAGTAGTGGTATAAAAAGGAGTAGCGGCCGATGAAGATCCAGGGGAGCAAGGGAGCCAGGTAGGAGGTCAGCAAGAATGCCAGCCGCCTGCCCCCCTCCGGCCGTTCGGTCAGCCGCCACAGGCTGCCTAAGAGCATGGCCAGCCCCGGCCACCAGAAGGCCGGGTTGCCCATGAGCGCCAGGGTCTCCAGATCTCCGTTCCCGGCCCACCGTCTAAAGAGCCGTACCGGCCTGATGAGCATGGGCCATTGGAACCATCGGGAGGCCGAGGCATGGCTTCCGTCCAGCTGGGAATGGTAGCGGAACATGTTGATCTGGTTTTTGGCCACCCGTTCCCAGAAGCCCAGCTCCTTATCCATGGCCACATAGGGGATGTAGGATAACAGATAGAGCAGGAGGGGGACTGCCACAAAGGAGGCACAGCAGACCATACAGGTACGCCCCAGCTCCTTCCAGCCGATCCTCCCCTTTCTGATCTGCCGGATCTGGATGGAGGCCCAGATCAAGGCCAGCCCTAAGCCGCCGTAGAAGCCGGACCATTTGCAGGAGATGGCCAGGCCGAAGGCGATGCCGCTGGCCCACAGATAGCGCCAGCTCTTTTTCCCGTCCCCCTCTGCCATCACCTCCTGATAGCGGAACATAAAGTAGGACATCCCGGTCATGAACAGCACCAGGAAGGCGTCCACCTGCCCCAGGCGGGACTGGGTGAAATGCATAAGATCCAGGGCCATCAGCGCCAGCACCCCCACGGAGATCCAGGGATCGTCAAACAGCCTGCAACAGAAGGCCCAGAGCAGGATGAGCAGCAATGTCCCGGCCACAAGGCTTCCTATCCGCCAGCCAAAGGGCGTCATGCCAAAGCAGGCGATCCCCGGGACCAGCATGAGCTTTCCCAGGGGCGGATGGGTATCCTCATAGGAGCGGAGACCGTGGAGGTACTCGTAGGCCGTGCGGGCAAAAAAGGATTCGTCGAAGACCGTCCCGGACTGATAGGAGCTATATCCGGGATACATCCAGTCCTCGTCGAAAAGAGTGGGATACTCCGCCCTGTTCACCGGGCAGACCGCCTGTCCCTGGCTGTCTGTGACGATCAGCTCCCGGATCTCGGTGGACTGATCTAAGGTGGTGAGACGGATGTACTGTCCCTTTGCACGGATATCCGCCCTTCCCCACTGGAAGACCCGGCCCATGGTGATCTGGGGCAGCTCCTGCCATCGGATCGGAGACCCGCTACCTACTTCCACCCGGAAGCGGCGGTTTTCATAAACCCCCAGATAGAAGGATAGACTGCCGATCTCTCGTTCCCCGCCTAAGTCCAAGCTGATCTGATCGCCCTTCCCCCCGGAGGTCCAGCAGGTCTCTGGCGCATAGACCGCGCCCAGCCGGTACAGGGAGAGCAGGGTGTACAGGAGGATGATCGCCGCGGCGGCGACCGTGGATGTGCGGACTCGGTCCGGGGGTGTGGCAGCTCTGTGGATCATGGGGACCTCCTGCTCAAAAGCTCTCTGCTCAGTATTGCTCGGTATCGGACACGGATGGATGACACAAAACATGATCCTCTGCCGCCTCCGGTCTTTTGTCCGCACACTTGGGAACGTACCCTCGAAATACGGAATAGCATTTTTACGGTGTAGGGATCAGAGCGCTCCGCTCCTGGCTTTCTGACCGTGCAGCATTTTGACTGCTCTCATTTACTGGACTTTCATAATCTGTTGACTCGGATGAAGTATTCCCCTCTTCTTTTGGATCGCTCTCATTTCCCGGATCACTCGGTGTCGATGATGTGTTTGAGGAACTATCCGAGCTCGTCGTCGATGTATCGCTCGGTCCGGGATTGGATGGCTTCGGTTCCGGCGTCTCTATAGCGGACGTAGTCGGCTCCTCCGCCGTGGGCGCTTCCGTTGTAGGCGCCTCTGTAGTCGGTCCCGCCGTGGTGGTCTCCACCGGCACGCTCCCCCCCGACGATCCCGACGAGGACCGGCTCCGGCTGGTGCGGCTCCTCCTGGTGCCCCCGACCACGCCGCTGGTGAAGATCACCTTCCTGTTCCCGTTCTCTGCGGAGAAGGCGTAGGATCCTGCCTGTGTCTTTACCTTTTCGACAGCCTGGTCGATCTGGTCCTCACCGGACAGTCCGATCAGGGACAGGTCCAAAAGGTGTCTCTGCTCTAAGACCGCCTCCAGCCCAAAAACATCTAAGTCCTCCCAGGTAAAGTGCTCCACGCTCTGGATCTGGTAAGCGCCCTGCCCGGTGGTATCCGCCAGGATGATCTTCTGTCCCGCAGCCACAGGGATGACCTGACCGCCGATCTCCCAGTCCACCGCTCCCTCCACCAGATAGAAGGTGAGCCTGCCGTCCTCCGCAGCCAGGATCCCGCTGGTCCCCCGGATGCTCATGGAGGTCTGAGCCGCCTCAAAACGCAGATCCTCATCCTCCTTTAGAGGCTTATCCACGTTAAAGAACATGGAGCCACTCTCCAGGGTCAGCTTCAGCCGCTTTGCGGAAGAGGCACTGACCAAGACCTTCGTATCTTCATCCAGCTTGATCGTCTTGCTGTCATCGGTTTCCAGATAGATCTTAGTCTTCTGGCCGGTGCTGACCTGGTTCCCCTCCCTTAAGGGGATCCCGGCCACAGCCCGCATCTGCGCGTTCCCGCCTCTGGTCATGAAGGCCTCTTCACCGCTGACAGATGCTATCGAAAACCGCCTGCCCTCCGCCTCGTCCGCCAGGGCCTTTATGTTCACACCCAATAGCGCCGCTGCCAGCAACAGCACCAGCAGCTTTTTCCATCTCGTCTTCAAATGGACACCTTCCTTTCTTCCCGGCCCGCTCCGTTCTGCCCCGGCCGGCCCGCTCTGGTCTGGCCCGGCCGGCCCGCTCTGGTCTGGCCCGCTCCGCCAGGCTCCGGGCGGCCGCCTTCTCCCGGATCTGGAAAAAGGCAGATGCATCGGCCCTCCCTGGCCACCTCCACCGCTCCCTCCCCCGGGACCTGCCCCAGCAGCTCCTCCTCCATCTGGCTCAGCTCCATATCCCGCCTTGCCTGGTCATGATGGCACAGGCAGAGACGGTCTGCACGGCATGCCCGCGCCATCAAAAAGCCTGTCTCCCAGCAGCTGTGGCCGAAGCCGCGAAAAGCCGGGTACTCCTTTCGGGTATAGGGCGCGTCGAACAGCAGGAGGCTGCAGCCCTTGGCGAACCGCCGATATGCCTCCCAAAGCCCTCCGCTCCCGTCTTCTGCCGAGACCGCCTCCGTCGCCTCGGCTCCGGCTATAGCTGCCCCGGCTTTGGCGGTCCCGGCTATAGCTGCCCCGGCTCCAGACGTCCCAGCTCCAGACGCCTCGGCTCCAGCCTCGTCCTCCGCCAGCTCACAGTCCATCCCGTAGACCACGGACACCTCGCCACGCTCTATGCGGTACATGACGCAGCCGTCCGGGTGCCGTGAAGCCATAGCGCGGACCTTCACGCCGCCGGGCAGCTCCCAAAGGCTCCCGTCCCCCGCGTCATGCCAGACCAGACGGGCCGGGACCTGATCGATCGATATGGGCCAGTAGGGCGGACCTAAGACCGCTGTGAGCCGTTCCCGAAAGGAACCTCTCTCCTGCCCCTCCTGTCCGCCAGGCCCGTACAGATGGACCTGCACGCCCTTCCTGAACAGCCAGGTGAACAAGGGGAGGCCCAGGATATGATCCAAATGGAGATGTCCGATAAAGATATGGACCGGCAGGCTCTCCAGGCTCTCTTGGCCTTCCTGCCCCCTTTTCTCCTCCAGCCAACGGCCCAGCCCTAAGATCCCGGTCCCCCCGTCAAAGACCGCCAGGCCCTCCTTCCATTCCGCCGACACACAGCTGGTGTTCCCCCCATAAGCCATCCTGTCCGGAAAGGGTGCAGGACAAGATCCCCGCGCCCCCCAGATCCTTACCAGGAGGCCTTCCTCCACGGCTCTGGCCGCCATCTGTTCTCTTCCCATCATGCTCTCCTCCCTGCCGGTACATCCTTACGCTGATCTCGAAGTAGATGGCGCTCGATATCCGTGTCCGCTGTGCGTCTGCAAAACAAAGGCGTAGTGCGCTACGGTGAGTCTCGCTAACGTACAGATGGCATAGATAGCAAATGCGGTCCATACAAGGATCAACGCGACGATGTATCAGATCATCTGGCCAGATACACCACCGTGATATCGTCCGACTGGGGCGCTCCCCGGCTGAAGCCCTCCACTTCGTTATAGAGCGCGTCGATAAAGGGCTCGGGCCGGAAGGCGTCCGCCATATGACGGTTCAAGGCTTCCTCCATGCCCTGGTCGGAGAACATCTGCCCATCCGGATCGAAGGCCTCCGTCACCCCGTCGGTGTACAGGCAGAGACAGTCCCCGGGACAAAGGTCGGTCCGCTGCTCCCGGTAGGTCATATCCTCCATGATCCCCAGGACAAAGTCCACCTTGCAGGTCAGCTGCTCAAAGGGCGCGCCTCCCCGGCTGATGAAGGGCTTATTGTGGCCTGCGTTCACATAGGTCAGCCGGTCCGTCCGCACATCCAGCACACAGAGGAAGGCCGTGACGAACAATTCCTCCGCGTTATCCTCATTGAGACGGTCGTTCACCAGACGGGCCACCTCCGCCACCGGCATATCCAGCATCATATAATTTTTGATATGGGTCTTGGCCAAGGTCATAAAAAGGGCGGCCGGGACGCCTTTTCCGGACACGTCCGCCACCAAAAAGCAGAGACGGCTCTGGTCGATCAGGAACACGTCATAAAAATCGCCCCCCACCCCCTTTGCCGGCTTCATCCTGGCCATGATCTTCACATCCGGCAGGCTGCTGAAATGGACAAAGGACTTAGGCAGGAACCCGATCTGGATCCGGGAGGCGATCTCGATCTCCGACCGCAGACGCTCCCTCTCCGTCACCATCATAGTGGTCTTGGTATACAAAAGCTCCAGGAGGGCGGCATAGACCTTCCGGTTGGCGTCCGCGATCTCTGTGAACAGGCTCTGGGAGATATTGGCGCAGGTCACGGGACCGACTGCCCGCACCGTGGCCTTGCGGACCCCCTCCTTGATCAGCGCCAGCTCGCCTACCACATCGCCCTCGGCCAGCTCATTGACCAGGACGCCGCCCGCCAGCACATGGGCCTGCCCCTCCAGGATGATGTACATGCCGTCCTCCGGCGAGGCCCCTTCTGTCACGATATCCTGCCCGTCTGTGAAATACACCGGCTCCATGGCCTCCAGGAGCAGCTTAGAGCCCTCCGGCATCTTCCCGTCCTCCTGGATCTGGAAGAAATCCCGGACGATCTTCAGATCCTTCCAGCTCCCGTCCATCCGCTGCTCCCCTCTCTCTATCCCGTCCATCTGGCGCTCCCCTTTCTACACTCCGTTCATCCGACCCTCGCCTTTCCCGGCTCCATCCATCCAGATCTCGCCTTTCCAGGCTCCACTCACCCGGCTCTCATCTTTCCAAGCTCCGTCCATCCGGATCTCGCCTTTCCAGGCTCCACTCACCCGACTCTCATCTTTCCAGGCTCCGTCCATCCGGATCTCACTCTTCTGTGTTCCATCCATCCGGATCTCCCGCGCTGGCCGGGCTGATCAGGAAACGCCCGTAGCCATTGCCCGGCATATATTTTATATAGGCATCACCTGCCCGCACCCAGCCATCCCGGCAGATCTTCCAGCGGTTATCTGCCTGCCAGGCGCTCAGCAGCGCATCCTCCAAGATCTCCGGCGAGGAGGAGATCTGATACAGCATGGCCCGGAACACCCCATAGTCATAGGACTCCAGCTTTTTCCCTCCGTCGCTGTCCGGGTAGAGCTTCGTCTTGATATCCAGGCGGTATCTCCCCTGGAGGGGTTCCTGGTACAGGCCGATCAGCACCGTCTCGGTGACGGCGGTCCGACCGGTCTGTCCCCCGGCTGTCTGCCTGCTGCTGCCGATCCCGCTCCTGCTGCCGGATGTCCCGCTGCTCCACAGGCTGCCTGCCAGAGAGCCTGCGCTCCCTGTGGGGGTACCGGCGCCATCCGCCTCCTGCTGCAGGGCCATATACTCCATCCGGTCCTTGGTGACCCGCAGGCGGCGGACCTGTTTAAAGGCCTGCTCCACCCGCCCCGCCAGCGCCGAAAGGCTCTCTTCCTGATCCAGCGCCTTATCTAAGGGGGCGAACCGCCCTGGGGCGGTGGCCGAGACCCCCAGGATATCCTGGGTCCGCTCATACCAGGCCCCACTCCCGTCCACATAGTAGCCGTCCGGCGTCATCGTATCCATCAGGCACCGGCCATCCTCCAAAAGATAATAGGACCGGCCCTGGTCCTCGACCCAGCCCTGTCCCGGTCGGCCGTCCTCCTGGAGATAGTACCAGCCATCCTCCCGCTGCTCCCATCCCGGCCCGGCTCCATAAACTGTACAGGAACATGCCAGCGCCAGACCGAGCGCTGTGCCTGCTAAGACCTTGTTTCTATATGCTCCCATCCGCATCCATATCCTCCCTATCCAAACTGCCGGACGCACCTCTTTTTTTGCCCCGCCGCAGCAGCCATCTCTGGCTCCTCTTTATCCTGTGCAGATCGCTTTCTCCCCGCACCTTTTGCGACCTCGCTTTATCCGCCGCCGATCACTGGTCCATCTCCGGTGTCTCTGACGTTTCCCGCAGGGCTTTAAGTGCATCAGAGGCCGCCTGCTCCCGCTCTTCCTCCGGGTGCTCCCGCTCCCACTGGACCGCCATATCCTCCACCGTCTCTTCCGGATCCACGCTCTCCCTTGTTGCGTCCTCCGCCGCTTTTATGGACGCACGCTCTGCTTCCTCCTGTTCGGCTTCCATCAGCTCCCTCAGGGTCTCCTCCATCCTCTCTCCTGCCATCTGGTCCAGATCGTAGGCATATACACGGCTAAAGGCGATATCCGAGCTCCCATAGCGCGCATCCTTTAAAAACCCGATCGAGACGATCTCATCGCCCAGCCTCCAGCTCCTGTACCAGTTCCCCTCTAACAAGGTCATGGTGTCCTGTCGGAGGACATCATAGTACACAAGCCCCTTATCCTGCAGGGTGAGCAGATAGCCCTGGCCAGAAGGCTCGAACACCGCCTGCCCCTTCATCTGCAGGGCGGCCACCAGGCTGCCGTCCAGCGAAAGGGTGACGGGCAGCAGGTGCTCTTCCGTTATATACAGACCTCCATAGCCGTCATGTCCTCCCGGGAGATCCTCCTGGTTCTGCTGCTCAAAGGCCTGGTCATAGACCCCATCCCCTCCTGCGGGGACCTCCCGTATGTTCTTGAAGATGATCAGCGCCGTCGCCACAGGCGCCCCTTCTGTATGCCGGGCATCCGGACGGATCATGAGCTTTTGGGTATCGCTGGTCAGCAGAGCGGCCTTCTCCTCTCCGTTCACCCTGGCGCACAGGATGCGGACCTGCTCCTGTTCTCCCAATGCTCCGATCTCTTCCAGTCCCCCTCCGGGCAGGATCCAGTAGGCCTTCCCTCCTTTCCCGGTACACAGGATATCCTTCCCCACGCTGTTGCCCAGCCACTGGACCTTCTCCTTATCCAGGACCCAGTAGGTCTCGATATACGCGTTCTCCACCGGCGCGTAGCGGTGCCAGGTGTCCTTTCCATAGTACTGGTCCACCTCCCAGGTCTCCCTTCGGGTCCCCACTGTGTTCCCTTCCCCGTCCTTCTCCTCCACCTCCCGGTACATGGTGACCGTCCGATAGAACATAGCCCCATCATAGCGGACCTGGCCGACCCTGCCGTAAAGCTGGCTAAAATGCTTTTCATAAGGGATGAACTGCCGGTCCAGCTCCCTTCCCTCCTCCAGCCCCATGAAGGCCTGGTAAGCGTTTTCATCCGGGACAAAGGTACACATAGCCTCCTGGCTCTTGAACACCGGCTCTCCCTTCCACTCATAGACCGGGGTATCTGTGGGACCCAGCAGGTCTGCCCCGCTCCACCGGTCCGGCTCTTTCTCCAACACCTTTTCCCAGTCCTCATCCGGATCCGGCTCTTCTCCCTCCGGGAACTCCTTTCCTTCTGCCATATCCGCCCAGGCCTCCACCTGGCTTGTGAAGGCCTCATTTTCCTGGTGGGCCGTGGGGTGTAAGGCGTGGAACTCATAGACCATGATAAGGCTCTCGACCTTATCCTCCATTTCTTTGTCCAGGTCCTCGATCTCCTTATCGGTCTCCTGCGGATCCCCCTTCTCCTTCTGCTCCTTCCCATCTCCTTTAGGGATATCCAGAAGCTCCTTTTCCACCGCCAGCTCCATATAGATCCTGTCCTCCCCGTCCGTGACCGCATGGACCAGGGAGATATCGGCCACATCCGGGTATTGACGGCGGATAAAGGTCTCGATATCTGCATGGAACTTCAGCTGGCCATCCATCTGGTACAGATAGCCCTCCCCGTTATCATAGACAAAGATCTCGCCTTCCCCCTCCCCTAGGTCACAGACCTGGAGGATAAAGGACTCCTTAGCGCCAGCCTCCCCTGCCACCGCTCTCTGGAAGGTTTTTTCGTGGAAGGGGGTAAAACTCCCGCTCTGGTAGTTATAAAGGGCCCCGCAATGGACCATCTCCCCCGTCTCCCGTCCGCCCTCCACACAGGTGGAATAGCCATAGACAAAGGTCCTGTCCTCTAAAAGGTCCCCTACCTGGAACTGTTCGATATCATCTGCTTCCTTGGAATGGCCGTCCTTGATCTGAAAGGCAGGCGGTCCCTGAAGGTCTTTGAACTTCTCCTCCAGGTCCTTCTCAAGGAGATCTGGGGGATCTTCTTCCGTTCCTTTCGCGATGGCCTCTCCAAACTCCCCGCTGGCCGCCACAGAGCTTTCGATCGCCTCTTGATCCACCTCCAGATCCCCTGCCAGAGAGCTGCAGCCTGTGAAAAAAACACTAACTGCACAGATGGTCCCTAAGACCGCTGGTATCCTTTTCATGGACTGCACCTCCTCTCCCAGATCTCCTAGCTCTCCACATGCGTTCCGCCCGGACCGTACCCTCTCTGGGGAGCCCCTTTCAGACCGGACAGCCCCGGGCTGACGCCCCCTGGGAAAATCTCTCCAGGCCGGGCAGCCCCGGACTGACACTCCCCGGGGAGGTCTTTTTGCACCAGCCCTCACGGACAGCTCCGGCCAGGGGTGGCGGGCGCATGGACGCGCCCTGTCCGCCGCCTTGCCTTAAGCCTCCTATCCCGGGACGCCCTGCCTATGAGGCCGCGCCCACGCTGCTGGACATCCAGGACTGCATCGCGCCCATGCCCAGCTTCAGTACCACGATCAGCACGAAGATCAGCACAAAGCCTACGATCGCATTTTTTAAGCTGTTCTTTGCCTTCTCTCTGTCCTGGGGCTCTTCGGCCTTAGCCAGCTTAGCGCCCAGGATGATGCAGTAGATCGCGCCCAGCGCGCCTACGATCCCCAGTGCCGGTGTCAGCGCCATGTTCAGCAGATCGATGATCGGCTTGCTCACGGTTTCAAAGGGATTCGCTGTCAAGATCATAGTCAACATCTCCATTCCTCCTATCCTTTCATTTGATCTATTTGTATCCGCTCCCCTCCCGAAGGACCATGACCGCTCAGATACCCCGGACGGTCACGAGATCGCGCTCAAGGCGCAGGAGCGGGACAAACCTATGATACCCGCATATCCCGCCGCAGGAAAAATAGATGCGTGCCCAGGAGCAGGAAGAGGATGATCCCTCCAACCATGATCCTGGGATCCATCAGGCCGGTACTGGCCTTCAGCCGCAGGCGGTACTCCCGCCCGTTGCCGGCTTTATCCTCCACCACCAGATGGTAATAGCCTGCCACGGTCAGACGGTTGCCGGATGCGTAACCCTGCTCACCGTTGTAGCGCATACGGATCACGGTGTCCGGCTCGGATGGATGATACTCCACCATACCGGAGACCGTCTCCCCATCCTTCCCTCCCAGCTCCTGAGAAAAGGAGAGGAAGGGCGCTGTGGTATCCCGGGTAAAGGCGGTCCAAGCCTCCATCCCCCCCAGCTCCTCGGATCGGTAGCAGATCTCGTAACGGCCGTCTCCTTTCAGGAAAAAGCAGCGGGGATCCTCCACCGCCTGGGGCATGCCATCCAGGGTGACGCTCTGGATCAGGAACCTCTCCGGCGCAGGGACCATGCCCATACGGCTGTCCGTCTCGCCCAGGATGCGGAAATAAAAGTGGCTCTCATAAAGCCCATAGTCCTCGTTCTGAGGGCTCTCCTCTGGCGGCTGGTAGGACAAGATCTGGACCTGGTAGTCCCCGGCCTCCGTAAAACGGCGGCTGCCGGTCAATGTGACGGAAAGCCCGCCATTCTCCACGATCCCGATACAGCCAGCCGAGAGCGACAGCTCCACAGGCTGGCTGGCGGTCATCCCCTGGGGGACCGTGCTGGTAAAATAGCCTCCATTGGGGAAGACGGAGCGGATCTTTCCATTTACAAGCTCCACCGTCAGCGGCGGGTCCACCACCTTTTCGATCTCCTCCTGCCCGTACGCGTAAGGCTCCCCCTGCAGCTCCTCCAGATAGGCTTGGATCAGCGCCTCCAGATCTTCCTCCGGATCCTCCCCCAGCTCTCCCCCCAGCTCTTCTCCCTCCAAGGCCGCTTCCCAGTCCTCCTCATCCATATCCTGCCCGGGGTCCTCAAAAAGGTCCACCGTGGAGAAGGTCTGCCGGGAAAAGGGTACCTGCAAGACCGCCATCCGGGGAGGCGCTGAAGGGAAAGGCTCCTGCAAGACCGTCATCCGGGGAGACGCTGAAGGGAGCTCCTGCAAGGCCGCCGCCAGGGATGGCTCTGTCCGGAAAGGTGCTTCCATAGACGCCAGAGCCGTGTCCGCCCGGCCGATCCAGCAGACCGCCAGGAGCGCGGCCGGCAGAAAGCGCCGAAGGAGGCCGCATCCTGCGACCGTCCTTTTTTGCGCCTCCCGCCTAAAGTCAGCTGCTCTTCTCATAAGCGCCCTTCTCTTTCTCCCGCTCCTGCCCCAGCTGGCGGTCTAAGGCTTTCCCGGCCCGTTTCTGGGGCCGGGGGGAAGCCTTTGCCTCCATGGCCAGAAGCTCTTTATAGGTGATCCGCACCCGGGAGGGATCCTGGACCTGCTTTTCAGGCTCGCTCTTAAGCGGTCCTCCGCCCCCGGCCGCTCTGGCCGCTCTTTCCTTCCTCAGCTCCCCCAGCCGGATCTCCCACAATGCCCGGTTCTTCGAACTGTCAAAATATCCCATACGTTTATTCTGCCTCCAAAAACTGCCGGATCAGCACGTCGATCCCACTGATCAAAGTCTGACTGGCCTTATCGGCTACGACCACATACGCCTCCGGCTCCAGATCGGTCAGGTCCTGCACCTGGAGGGCCTCATCGGCCAGGAGGGCCTTCGCCTGCTCCTCATAACAGATGTAGGCGCGGATCTCATCGGCCTTGATGGCATCGGCGGCCGCCTCCGGGGACGAAAAGTCGGACACCCGGACCCCCTCCGCCTGGTACAGCTTCCCTCTGGTCTCCTCATCCAGGCCCTTTTCCACCCCCAGGAGGGAATCCTTAAGGGTGCCTGCCGTAAGGACATAGTCGCCTCTTTTTGTTACCGCATAAAAATAGCCTTTTCCATAGGGCGTGGAGAGCAGATACTCCTCCGCCAGGCTGTTCCTTTCGTTGATGCAGCCAAGGGCGATGTCCGCCTCCCCCTGCCGGAGGGTCTCTAAGGCCTCATCCTGGCTGCAGACCTGGTAGGCGGGCGCTACACCCAGAGCCTGGGCGATGTAGGCGACCAGCTCCGGCTCCGTGCCTGCCAGCTCCTCGCCCTCCAGATGGGTGTACTGGCTCCCGGTCTCCACGATCGCCACCTTAAGGCTCCCGGCCGCCCGGATCTTCTCCACCGGGTCCTCTCCCTTTTTCGCGCAGCCTATACCGCCCAGGGCGGCCATACAGACCAGGGCCAGCGCCGCTCTCCGAGCCGTCCTTTTTAGCCCTTTTTCTCTGTCCATCCCACATGCTCCTTTCTCTCAAACCCTTCGCCGGGCGTCCTCTAGGGCCTTCACGGCATATCACCTGGCGTCTCTACAGCATCCCCTTCCCAGGCCTTGCCGGTGTCCCCTTCCCGGACCTCCACAGCCTCTCACCCGGCGCCTCTACAGCATTCCCATCCCAGGCTTTGCCGGCGTCCCCTTCCCGGACCTTCCCGCGCTATACCGTGAACAGACGCTCCATGTCCTGGGAGGCCTGGATATCGATCCCCGTCCGGCTGGAAGGCGAGGTGACCACAAAGGCCCGGCCCCGGCCATTGTTCACGATCTCTTCCTGCTCGCTCTCATTGATCGCTCCCGCCTTCTCATAGAGCTTGCACAGATCGTGCATGTCGTTGGGGGATAGGGGGAAGATGAAGGAATACTGGCAGGCGTTGATGATGGCCGTGGATTTCCTTGCCAGCTCCTCTGTCCCCACAAAGTCCGCGATGTTCTGGGTGATGATGATCTGCATCCCGTTGTATTTCCGGATCCGCTTGGCCAGCTGGTACATAAAGTCCAGGGCGATCGGATATTTGCTGTCGATGAACACATGGGCCTCGTCGATCACCACGATGATCTTCCGGTCCGCCCGGTAGCGGATGTTGTAGTCCCGGTTCTTGATGATCTCGTTATCCAGCCACTTTAAGACCAGTAGCATCTGAGCATTGGCGATCATGTTGTTCTTGTTCGCCAAAAGGGACTGGAAGTTAAATACGATAAAGTTCTCGTTGGTGGAGATGGAGGCCGGTCCGTTCCACAGCAGGGCGTTCCGTCCGCCGGTGGCGAATTTGGAGATATAGTTTAAGAGCACCCTTAGGTTCTCCTTGCTGTACTCCCCGGTGGCCACCTGGTAATCGTTCAGGATCTTATCATACAGGTCGTCAAAGATCGGATAATCCTCCGGCTCCAGTCCACTAAGGTCCGTCTCCCCGTCGATCCCCTTGGACTCGTACATGCGCACGGTGATATTGTTTAAGTATTCCAGGGCGTCCGGCTCGATCCCCGGCAGGATCTGACGGTAAAATTCCTCCAAAAACTGCAGGTGGGTGCTGAAGCTGGTGTTCACGCTCTCCTCTTCCTCCTCCCCCTCGTCCGAGAGACTGGCGATGATATGGAAGGGGTTTAAACGTCCCTGGGTGGCGCTGCCCACATCGATCAGCTTCCCGTGGAGGTTCTCCGCCAGACCGAAATACTCGTTCTCCGGGTCCAGGATGAAGATCTTGCTGTTATCGGCGGCAAGGTTCGCTAAGATCGTCTTGGTGGCGTAGGATTTTCCGCTGCCGGACTTCCCGATCACCACCATGTTGCTGTTGACCCGGTCCTTGCTGCGCACGAAAAAGTCGATGAACACCGGCTTCCCTCCGCTGCTGCCGATGCAGACCCCGTTAGGGTCGCTAAGGCTCTTGTTCACAAAGGGGAAGGCCGCCGCCACAGAGCTGGAGTGGATCCCCCGGCTCACCCGCCGGTACGCGTCATAGCCGGAGACCTGGGTGGAGGCATAGGTCTCAAACTGCTGGACATAGTTATCCGAGGAGCGGAAATTCTCCTCCGACAGCGCCCGCTTGATCTGCTTTTTAAGGGACATGGAGGGCAGGGCGCTCTTGGCCCTCTCTGCCGGTGGGAGCTCCATCTGCCGGGACAGCTCATAGTCATAGGCGGTCACATACAGGTTCACGTCAAGCAACGTCTCATTATCGCTCTGCAGCATGGCCAGCACCTCTGCCAGGGTGTCCACATGGGTCTGCAGCTCCATCAGACGGCTGGTCTTCCCGGTGGAATTAGCCTGCTCCCGCAGCTCGTCGATCGCCCGGTCGATCTGGCGTATGCCCTTGTAGCGGTCCACCATCTTCATCTTCATGATCACCCTGGTGCCGGGCCGGTTAAAGATGCGGCTGCCCCAGGCATTGCCCACGATCGTGGGATAATCGGTGATGCGGAAGTTGTGGGTGACCAGGTCGTCGTACTGGATGGTCCTGCTGGTGAAGCGGATCTCCTTGGGCAAGATCCAGTCCATATATGCCTCCTTCCGGAGCGCGGCCGCCTCCCGCTCGTCAAAGTCCTGGGTATACTGATACTTTAAGAACACCGCCAGCTCCTTCTCCGAGAGGATGTGGCATTCCATGTCGTCGCTGTTCATGGTGCTCAGCATGTTCTCGGCCTGCCCCCGCAGAAGGTCCTTGTCCTTGTGGAAGAAGACCAGGTAATGGAAGGGGATATAGACCTTATCCTTTTCGTTGATATACCGGATCTGCTCCATGCGGTCATAGATGATCCCCACACGGGTGGTCAGCTCCTCCTCGTCCAGCATGCCATTGACAAAGGCCTCCTCCAGGGCCCGGATCTTCCTCTGCTCGGTCTCGATAAAGGAGTCGTAGAGCACAGGACGGTCGATCTTCACCAGTGCCGCCGTCTCCGTGCCGGAGATCGTCCGCAGTACCGAGCCAAAGACCTGATCGATCATCTGATCCTGCCGCTGGAGGGTGTAGAACTTAAATTCCACGTCCGGGATCTGGACCACGATCCCGCAGTACTCCCCGGCATACTCGATGAACTCCCCGTCGATCCCGGTAAAGGGCGTGATATCCCGCACCGTGGGCATGCCCTTTTTCGCCGGCTCCTCCTTAAACTGGCGGAAACGGGCCAGATATTTTAACAGGTTATAGAGCATCATGTAGGCCTTTTCCCCGTCCACCGGGACCACGGAGGCTCCGAACAGCACCGCCACGCCCGCGCCGATCCACAGCCGGAAGGGCAGGTTGGAGAAGACCACCGAGATCACGATCGAGATCCCGATGATGCCCACGATCACATCCGGGACCTCAACACCCTTAAAAAACTCCATGGCTACCTTGGTCTTTTTCGGTATGATCCTCATATGGTATCCCTCCTGCTCCTGGCGGGTCCTGTGCCGCCGGCCGGCCCTTTGTCATGGGCCAGCCCTTTGATGCTGATGTCTTGATATCGTACCTGCGGGCTCGATGCTCCGCCCCGGACGGAGGCCACCGGGACCCGGGCCGGGGTCACCTGATAGCTGCGTCCCCCGCCGTACCGGCTGGACTGACCGACCGATGTATTGCTGTAGCTGCTGGCCGGACTGACCGACCCACCGCCGCCGTACCGGCCGCTGGGCGCGCCCGAGGTACTGCCGTAGCTGCTGGCCGGAGCGCCTGACGCCCCTCTGCCGTAACTGCCGGCTGTATAGCCGCTGCCGCCCCGGGACACGGTCACGCCGCTGCCCAGCGCACTGCCGGGGAACTGGCGGGAGAGCACCTGCCCGCCCTGTCCCACCGTATAGGTAGAGCCGCCTGCGTTCCAGCGATAGCTCCCCGCCGGGCCGCCTCTGTAGGCGCCGACGGTCCCTGCCTGGCCCTGCCTGGCTGCCGCCGACGCGAACACATCCACCGACGCCGGCGCGTAGGTCTGGCTCCCGTCCGCGTTCCGCCCCGTCACGCCTGGCCTTACGGTCCCACCGTCAAGACGGCTCCCGTACCTGGCCAGACCGCTGTAGCCCGGTATGCCTGCCGCGCCTCTTCCCATCACACCGGGTCTTGCGGTCACGCCGCCATATCCCGGTGGGGCCATCCTTCCCTGGCCTTTAGGCCCGGCGCCGGCTCTGCCAGCAGGATAGCCCGCTCCGGCCATCTGTCTCCCGGCTCTTATAGCGGACTCACCAGATCCTGTACCGTCAAGCCGCCCGGGGAGGGTCATACTGCGGGATCTTCCAGGTCCGGCTATGCCGCCCGGACGCCCGGGACCAGCCATACCCACAGGACGCCCAGGCCCGGCCATACCCATGGGTCTCCCGGGTCCGGCCATGCCCATAGGACGCCCGGGGCCGAACATCCCGCCCGGTCTTCCCGGCCCGGCTATACCCACAGGACGCCCGGGGCCGAACATCCCGCCCGGTCTTCCCGGTCCGGCCATGCCCATGGGCCGCCCGGCTCCGGACATCCCGCCCGGTCTTCCCGGCCCGGACATACCCCCGGGCCGCCTGGATACGGCGGCTCCCATACCGCCTGGCAGACCGGTGAACCGTCCGTTCCCTTTCTTGCCCGGGCCGCCTTCCGCGCCGCCTGCGCCCAGACCCGCTCCCATGCCTGCGCCCATACCGCCTCCCCGACCCCGCAGGGCCGTTGACAGCCCCTGCTGGCCCTTGGCGATCAGCTTGCCGGCCGTATAGCTGTAGAGCAGTCCGCCCACGGTGGCCGCAGTAGCCGCCTCCGAGGCCCCGGCCTGGCTGCTTAAGAGGGAGGTGATCATGGGTCCGGACTTATAGACCGCCCAAGCCCCGCCCGCGATGAAAAAGAGCTTCATCATATAGTCCATCTCCGGGCTGGAGGTCTCGCCGAACTGGATCCGTCCCCCCATGATCAAAGGACAGACCAACAAGAACAGCCGCATCCCCACCACGGACCCAAAGCCAGTAAAGCATTTGGCTACGAACATCTCCCGCCACCGGGCGAACCGCTCCCCCTCGTCTAAGGGGATCATGCAGACAAAGTAGGGGGAAGCCAGGTAGAGCAGCAGCAGCTCAAAGATCCGCTGCACGAACACGATCAGGCACACCCCTATGGTAAAGAGCAGGAAGACCGCCGCGATGAACCCGATCAGATAATCGAACTTCTCCAGGTAGAAGACCTCATCCACATCGATCATCCGTCCGTAATCCTTGAGCCCGCTGCCGGTCAGCCGATAAAAGGGCGCTCGGACGCTGTCCGTGACCCCCACTGTCACATCGGCCGCCACGGTGGACAGGTTATAGCTCTCCTGCCTGGCCGCGTCCAGGGAAGCGATGGTGAACACGATCCGCCCCAGTGTGGTCTCCTCCTCCAAGTTGAAGATGCTGACCACGCCATTTAAGATGACCGCCGAGAGCTTCAGCAGGAAATAGACGAAAAAGGGGACCGTAAAGAACTGGACAAAGGTCTTCATCATGGCGGCCAGCACCTTGGACACCGGCCGTTTGTTCTCAAAGTCTAAGTCAAAGGCGGACTTGGCGGTGGCATAGATCGTCAGGATCAACGCCAGCCCCAATGCCCCCAGGGTGATGGCCCAAAAGACAGTGCTGATCGTCTTCTGCTGCATCAGCACCTCCACGAGGGTGCCGGAGATCTCACTGCCGTCCGCCTCCTGGTAGGTCACCTCTGTCAGCCCGATGAACACGTCAAAGGCCTTTTCCAGATAGTCGATCAGTTTCAGGAGACCGCTAAAGAGCAGATACAGCTGCCGGCTGTACATCAGCTTCCAAAGATCGATAAAAAAGTTCAGCACATCCTGGAGGATGGGCAGCAGGATCGGAGCCAAAAGCTCCTCAAAGACCCAGGTCAGCACGGTGGTCAAAAGGTTCGACACAAAGCTGAACACCGGACCAAAGATGTTCTTTAGCACCCACTCAAATACCTTCTGGAACAACCCCAGATAAACACATTCCACTCTGCCACCTCCTCGCAGGTAACCGTTTAAGATACCCTGAACGGTCACCCTCACAGGCCTTGCTCTCTAGAAGACCTGTCACCTGCTATCACCGTCCCGGTCCTGCCCTGTACAGGGCGGCCCGGGACGCCTGTCTACTTTCCTGTGTACCGCTGTTTATCATCGCTCTTTGATGCCCCGGCCCCGCCGGTCTCTCCGGCCGCGGAGAGGAGCTTCCCCAAGGAGCCGCCTCCGCCGCCCATGGCCCCCAAAGCGGCGGATGTCCCGCCGGTGGAGGCGGCCATAGCCATGCTGGCCGCGGTGGACGCGGTCCCCATGACGACGCCCTGGAACAGCGCGCCCGCCTGCTGGTCTGCCGTGGCTGCTTCCGGGTTCAGGATCTGCATGATCAGATGCTGGCTCTTATACACCGCCCAGGCGCCCCCGATGATCAGGAACATCTTCAGCACGCTGTTGATCATCACCGCCCCCGGCAGGTCCATGTCGTACAGGCACAGCCGGCCGCTGGCGATCGAAGGCACCAGGAGCAGATAATACCGCATGGAAAAGATCACCCCGAAACCAGAAAAGAATTTTGCCACAAAAAGCTCTCTCCACTTAGCGAAAAGGATCCCGTCGTCCAAAGGGATCGTAGAGACAAAAAAGGGGGACACCAGATACAAGAGCAGCAGCTCAAAGAGCCGGCGGATGAAGATCATCACCGCCCCCAGCAGGATGAAGAGCAGCAGCACCACGCTGACAAAGCCTTCTACATAATTAAAGTTCGCCGCGTAAAAATCCTTTTTCACCGTGCTGAGCTTCCGGTAGTCCTTGCTGCCCTCCAGGTAGGGCTGCCGCACATCGTCGGTCATGGACGGGGCCCTCCCGCTCTGGTCCGCGGATCCGTCCAGTTCCATCACATTCCTCTTCGTGGTGGTGGCCTTATCCGCGTCCATCCCGGCGGATAAGAACACGATGGTCCCGATGGTGGATCCCCCTCCCTGTGCGCCGTTAAAGGCACTGACCACCTGGTTCGTCACGATGGTGGTCAGCTGCAGCATGGTGATGCAGAGGAAGGGGATCAGCATAAAGGTGACGGCCGCCTTCATCCCGTCCGCCAGCACCTTGCTGATCGGGTTTTTATCCTCCAGGGCCATGTCCGTGATAGATCTGGCCGTCTTCACGATCGTAAAGATAAAGCAGATCGCCACAGCCATCACCGTGATATGGGTAAAAGCCGTGGTCACCTTTTCCATCTGGAAGAAGGCATCCAGAAGATAGACCGTCCTGCCCTCCACCTTTACCGGGCTGATCCCCGCGAACAGGTTAAAGATATTTTCCGCTATATCCACCAGTGAACATAGGGCCACAAAGATCCCCAGGAGCCATTCGCTGTAGATGGACCAGAAGATCGTCAGGATGTACTTGGCATATATCTGGAGGAGCTCGAGCAGGATCGGCGCGAACACCTCGGAAAAGATCTTGGAGAACAGGTTGCTCAAGATCTGGATAAAGGATGTCCCGCTGACCAGTTCCATATGCTCACCTCCCTGCTATCGGATCTTCACCGTTCTTTTTGTATGGATCACAAATACCGCCCCGGCTGTAAATAGAAGGATCACCAGGACCACCGCGAACACACCATACCGGTCCACCCGGTAGCGCACCACGAACTGGGAGCTGGCCACATTGCCCGCCTCGTCGGTGACCGTCAGCCGGTACTGGCCCGGCCGGTCGATCCGCTCCACAGAGCCCCCCTCTACAGGCTCCCCGCCCCGTTCCAGGCGGACCTCCCGGATATCCTCCGACTGATATTGGACAGAAGCGCTGCCGCCCCCGATCTTTACCTCGAACACCGGCGGCTGGGTATCCTTCGTAAGGCTCACATCCAGAAGATCCCCTCCGCCCGCCTCAGCCTCCAGGGCAAAGCGGTAGACCCCGTCCGCCTCCATGAGCACATACCGCTCTGAGTCAAGCTCCATCGGCTCCCCGTCCAGGGCCGCCGCCGCGATCCGCATCCTGGCAGGTGCTCCGTAAAAGCAGGTCCGGTCCACATAGGACGCGATCGTAAAGGACCAGGGCTTCCCGTCCAGCTCTAACCGGTAATGGCCGGGCTCGGTCACCGTATCGCCGGACTGATACGCCACCGGCTGATCGTCCCGGTAGAGGATGGCTTCCTCCGCCTCCGAAAAACGCAGCTCCACGGCCCCCGGGCCCATATAGCCCTCCGGCACATTAGCGGATAAGGTCTGCCCGTCCGCGAAGGTGACCGTGTAGGACTTTGCCCCCTGGTCGTAGACCTGCTCCCGTCTCTGGTAGCCGGTGCCAAAGCGCCCTGCTCCCAGACCATCCCCGGCTTTGGCCATCCCACCGGGACCCGTCGGATCTGCTGCCCCCGGCTCTCCCTGTGCCTCCTGGCCGGGCAGGGCGCCCTCGCCTCCCTGGAGGGCGGAGCCATCTCCTAAGGTCTCTCCGTCCTGGCCGCCTGCCGTCTGCCCGTCACCTGCCTGACCGTCACTGCCCAAGCCGCCGGCCTGGCCGCCCGCTGTCTGGCTCCCGCTCTTAAAAAGCCCCGACCCATCACCGCCGGTCTGCCGGCCTGACATCTGGCCGCCGCTCTCCTCCAGGGGGGTCCCGTCATAGCTGTAGGACTTCCATTCCAGCCCTCCGCCAGCCGTCCCGCTGCTCAAGGTCCCGCCTCCGGCCATGCTCCCGGCTCCCTCCGCCCCTTCCGGCGGCTTCGCCTGGATCCGGAAGCGGAACACGGCCCGGTATTCCTTCTGCTCATAAAATGGGACTGTCTCATCCTCGATGCCGGTGAGCCTGACCACATAGGTGCCATAAGCGCCTACAGGCTGGCCGGACTGATAGGCATAAGGGAGACCGTCCATCTCCATGGTATAGCTGATGTTCTGGGGGATATCCAGGGTGACCGCCTCATGGGTGATGCCGCCATTGCCCACGCTGGCATAAAAAAAGAAAAGGTCGGCCATGGATTCCTCATACACCTTATACTCCTCATGGTACCGCTCCTGCAGCGTGACCTGCTCCACATAGGGGCCGGTGAGGACCGTACTGTCCGTCTCCGCCGTGGCCGCCCCCGGCCCGCCGCTGCTCTCCCGGCCGCTCCCCATCTGCTCCTGCTCCAGCCTGGCCAGACGGCTGCGCTCGTCCTCCTCTTCCTCCCAGTCCTCCTGGTCATCATATACGAAGACGGCTCCCTGGCTGGTGATGCCGCCCCGGGCCAGGCTGACAACCAGGGCCGCGGCCAGACCTAAGGCCAGGGCCATCCGGCGGCATGACCCCATCGTAAAAGCACCTGGATGCAGCCCGGTGGACCTTCTCCTATATCTCGTGCCCTGTCTCATGCTCCTTCCTCCTGTACCTCGCCATCATCCTCCTGCGCTCCGCCATCGTCCTCCTCTTCCTCCATGGAAGCGATGATGTAATTCCGCTCCTCCAGATCATAGTAGATCTCATCGCCAAAGAAGGCGTTCATCCGCACCTCGGACAGATCCATGGTCCCCATCTGGTACAGCGGACATTTATAGCTGGGCGTGAACTTGGTCTTTAGCGGGTGGTTCCCGAAGGTAACGATGATCGCGTTGCCTGTATCGGTCTTATTGTTCAGCTTCTGCAGCTCCGAGGGATAGATCAGCGGCCTGGTCTGGAGCTGGCTGGAGACATTGATGTTCCCCTGCTTATCGCCCAATGAGGAGGAGATGCTGGAGGTGGAGACGGTCATATTGCCGCACAGCTTGGAAAATTCCTCGCAGGTGTCGATGTCATTAGAACCGATGAACATCTTCATGCCGCAGTTGCTCTTGATGATATCCGATATCTTATCCCCATAGACATTGTCCAGCTGGGCATAGGACTGGACCACCATGTTGAACCAGATCTTCCGGGAACGTCCCACGGTGATCATCTTGTCAAATTTATCGATCTTCGGCATATTCCCAAATTCATCCAGGATAAAATAGATGTTCCTGGGAAGGCTCAAGTCCTCCCGAGAGGAAGCCACCTTGATCAGCGCTTTGTAGATACAGAGGATAAAGACCGCCGCCAGTCCGTGGCGGGTATCCTTCTCGTCCGGGATCTTTAAAAAGAGGGCGGTAGGCTCCATGGCGAACTGGATCGGGTCGATATCCGTGGCCGAGGTCAGGGAGCAGAGGCCCTCGTCATTGAACATGGCCAGCTTATCAAATGCGATGGACATATAGCTGGCCCTGGTGGTCTCTGCCGCCGACAGCACCTGTTTGGATAAGCCCACAGCCTTGGACACCGGCGAACGCCCTTTAAAGAACTCCCGCAGGGCCTCATAGTCATTGTCCGAATTGCCGATCGCCTTATTGATGTTGTAAAAGCAGAAGCGCTCTCTGGTCATCTCCAGCTCCGGATACTCGCTGTCCTCCAGCATGGCTAAGCACACCGCCATGATCAGAGACCTGGCGCCCTTCTCCCACACCGGATCGCTGTCGGATTCGATCGGGCAGATCACGCTGATCAGGTCGTTCAAGTCCTCATACACCTCGTCGAAGATCTTCTGGCGGGAGATCTTGATCAGGGATAAAAGCTCCCGGCGCACCGCGTAGGCCTTGCCGTCATACTCATACCACTCCTCCCCGTAGCTTGCGGGCGGGTTGACCAGCTCAAGGCCGCTGTCCGGCGCGCTGTCGCTGCGCATGTAGATCTCGTTCCCTATAGACAGGTAGGTCTGATACCGGTCGTACAGATCCGACAGGGGGTTCCAGCGGAAGGAGCTGTAGGGGTCACGCAGGTCCAGGACCATGACCTTATACCCCCGCTCTTTTAAAAGACCGCTGTGGAGCTGGAACAGCTCCCCCTTGGGGTCGGTGCAGATCATGGAGGATCCTGCCCCGGACCGTGCCAGGATCTGGATCATGGGGTTGATGAAGGTGGTGGTCTTGCCGCTTCCTGTAGCGCCGATCACCAGACCGTGCATGGGGGAAGCCAGGTTCACATCCAGCTCCTTCCGCTTCTTATTAAAACAGGCGTACACCGGGATCCCGTCCTTATCCGACTCCGACAGCTTGGTGAACTTGTGGGCCGCGAAGTTGGCGTCCCGCTCCTTTTCTGTCATGAAGCGGGAATTTTCCAGGTTGCTCTCAAAATTCTCGGCCTTGGACCGCATCAGCTTTTTGGAACGGGCGGCAGAAGGCCGTGAAAAGAGCAGGAACACCAGGACCAAAAGAAGGGTGACCGCCCCGCCGTAAAGATATGTATCCAACCGGAGCAAGAGAGCGGGGTCCACTACCGCTCCCGTATAAAGTCCCAGCAGAGACGGGACCAGCCGGTAGATCAGTATGCTGATCCCGAACCCCAGTAGGACTGTGCTCAATAAAAACCCGACGGCTCCTGCCGCGATCTTCTTGATCATGCTAACTCCTCTCTATGTATGGTGCCACTGTCCACAGCCATGCCTTTCACAGCTGCCGGATGCGCAAAAAGATGGTCCCATCGCCCATCGATCATTTTTCTGGCTGACGATAACCGCGATATGCCCACCATGCCAGCAGCCCGGCTCCCACGCCCCAGAGGGCGACGCAGACAGGACTCCCAAATAAAAGGGCCTTGCGCGCCCCATCTCCATTGATCCATCCGATCGGCACCAGGCTCATGTTAAAGCCCATATGGAGGGCGATGGCATAGACCGTATTGTCCTCCTTGATCGAGACCCAGCCCAGCAGGATCCCCAAAAGGCCGGCGTAGAGCATCCACAGGATGGACACATGACAGAGGGCAAAGACCGCCGCTGTGAGCAGCACTGCCAGTCTGCCGGGAAACCCCTCCAATAGCCGTCCCAGCATATAGCCCCGAAAGACGATCTCCTCCGCCACCGGCGCCAGGCAGACCGCCGAAGCGATCGCTAACAGCCGATCCGTACCGGCAAATACCCCGCCAGCGGAGCTGCGGTAAGCCAAGATCCAGCTCTTTGGAAAGGGCAGGAGGGTCAGGGACGCGGAAAACAGCACCGCCAGGCCAAAGCCCAGGCAAAAGAGCAGCCCCAGCCTCTTCCACACCAGATCCCGGAAACTCAGCACCGCGTCCTGCCAGATCGAGCTCCCTCTTTTTTTGCTCCTTTTGTGGAGCAGGAGAAGGGTCAGGACGATCCCCAGGGCATTGTAGAAATGGCTGCTCCTAAGGAGCATATCCTGGGCATCCCGGTCCCTGTACAGGACCATCCCCACGCACATCAGGACGGCCGGGAGGCACAGATACAAAAGGAGGGGCCGCAGGGACCGCCAGATGATCCCAGCTCCCCTCCACAGCCTCTGCTGCATCGTCTCTCCCGTCTGTCCTCTCTCTCCTGTCATCCTGTCTATCCTTCCTGTCCTGTCTTCCCAGGCTGATACGGCTGTGCCTGGCATGTACTGCGCCGGCATAGCCTCACGCCCGCCCCGCCGCTCCTCTGCCCCTCAATCCTCGCTGATGGTGAGCACGCCTGCAAAGCCGGTCACCTCGAAGATCTCCAGGATACAGGGCTTCACATGGGTCAGCACCATGGAGCCTCCCGTCTTGTTCAGTTTCTTCTGGGCCGACACAAAGGCTCTTAAGCCCACAGAGGAGATATAGGTGGTCTCCTCCATATCCACGGTCAGCTCGGTCTCCCCCGCCGCCAAAAGCTCCTTTAACCGCGCGTCCAGCTTCGGGGCGCTGGCCGCATCGATCTTTTTTGCTGTTTTGATCTCCGTCATCTTTCTTGCTCCCTCTCTATACGTTTTACCGGACGATCTTCTGCCCGCTATCTATAGGCCGCTCTTTTCGCTCTGGTCGATCAGACTGCTCTCATGATCTGCACCCTCAAGCTGCTCTCTCCAATGTCCTTCCATTTCCGTTCCTTCCGAGTCTTCCGAAGATGGATCTTCCAAAGGAGGCTCCTCCCCGGCATCGGTGAACAGCCGGAAAAAGGCATCCAGCGCCCGGTCCTGCTCCTCCTGCTGCTTTAAAAGGCGAAGCCCGATCCCATCCTCTCCCTGGGGGGAAAGGCCCATGATCTGGATCTGGTCCTCCCCGGTCTCCAGGGCGATATATTCATCCTCGCCCTCCATAAAGACCCCCGCGACCCTGCAGGTCAGGTTGGATCCATCCTCCAAGGTCAGCTCCAGACAGACCGGCTCCCCGCCCTCCGGCGGCTCTCCTTCCCAGTCTTTTGGCCATGGGGCCTGGTCCGCCCCATCTGCCATGGCTCCTTCCACCCCATCTGCCATGGCTCCTTCCGGCTCCGGCTGGCCGAAGACCTGGCTCTCTAAGTCCAGGACATCTATCTCGCGAAAACGACCCATGACCGCTCTCTCCCTCTCTTTCTGCCGCGTCGATCGCAGACGACCGCAGACTTGCGTCTGTCGCCCTAATGGCGGCCCGCCGTCATGGCAGGCGCCCATAGATCCCTCACTGGATCCTTTTCTCGATCGCCGTGATGTTCCAGCCATCCTCATACTGGTAATGGACCTCATCCATGAACCGCTTCACCATGTAGATCCCCAGGCCGCCCACCGGGCGTTCCTCGATCGGGAGACGGATATCCGGATCCGTCCTGGCAAAGGGGTCGAAGGGCTTTCCCCGGTCCTTGATCAAGATCCGGACCTTTTTTTGTCCGCCCCCATCCTCAGGGCCGTCTGCCTTAAGGATCTCACAGGTCACCTGCATCTGCCCTGTCCCCTCTTCTCCTCCCTCATAGGCATAGGATGCGATATTGGTGAGCAGCTCCTCCGCTGAGATCTCGATCTGGCGGCGGACAGCCTCCGGACACGCCTCCTGCTCCAGATAGATCCCGATCTGCGCCAGCACCTGGTACATCCCCTCGACGGATGCCGGCACGGTCAATGTTCCCATATACTCTCCTCCCTTTATCTGTATCATCATAGCATTTCTCTTCTTTTCATTTCAATAGATCAGCACCAACGGGAAGTTTTTCGCACGAACGGTTTTACAAGTAAGGATCGTATTTGTTATAATCTTGCTAGGTATACGTTTGTTGTCCCACAGGATCAGATCCGACCGGATCCGATCAGGAAAAGGAGTTGGAGAAGGAGATGTTTTTATGCATCTAGCCATCGTGGATGACCTGGAGATGGATCAAAAAGCGCTGCAGCAACAGCTGTCCTCTTACCTTGACAGCCATCATATCGCCTACAGGCTCTCGTTATTTTCGGATGGCGAGAATTTTCTGGCCGCCTACCGCCCGAAGCAGTTCGACGGGGTCTTCCTGGATAACGGGATGGACCGGCTTTCCGGTATGGAGACCGCCCGCCGCCTGCGTTCTTTGGACAAGCGCATCCCCCTCATCTTTGTCACCGTGGAGGAGAGCTATGCCCTGGAGGGCTACACTGTGCAGGCTATGGACTACATCATCAAGCCGGTCACCATGGAACGGCTCCTCCCGGTCATGGAACGGCTCCTGGCTAATGACCGTCTCTCTCACGTCATCGAGATCAAAGCGGACCGTATGACCCGCCAGCTACTGCTGGATGATATCCTGTATGTCCGTTCCATAGGACATTTTCTGGAGATCCATACGACAAATGAAGTCCTTAAACCTTACATGACCTTAGGATACCTCCTGTCCCTGCTGGAACAGATGGGCGAGTACGGCGACCCCAGTAAAGGACGGCGTTTCCAAAACTGCTGCCGGGGCTATCTGGTCTCCTTCGACCATGTCCGTTCCCTGGAGACCTCCGATCTTGTCCTGGCTGACGGGAGCCGGGTCCCCATCAGCCGTTCTCGCTACAAGGAGATGCAGGCGGCCTACGCCCACTATCTGTTCGCGCGTACACGGATCACTTTATAGGTTTTAGGTTTATAGGGGGACCAGACGATGTTCACATCAGACACTCTGCTTGCCGCGTTCAGCTATCTATTGGAGGTCACGCCTTTCCATCTGCTCGCATACTATCCATTCCGCGGCGACCTGCGGCGGCCCAGATGGACCGCTTTTTTCGTCAGCTTCAAGATGTCCGCGGGATTTATCATCTGCTGCTACCTATACACCGTAGGGAAGGATCTCCGGACAGCGGATATCTTTTTTGCCCTGACCTCCATCCTGATCTACTTTCCCTCCATCGACACCGAGATCCCCAAGCTGATCTTCATCTATGTGCTGATCATCGACTATATCATGATCGTGCGGGGCATCTCGATCTTTATACATATCCGCTTCTTCCATACCCCTGACACGCCCCTTCTCCTGCTGAGCGCCCCCGCAGGCATCATGGTCCACATGATCCCCTCTATCCTGCTGGCACCCTTTATGCTCTATTTTTTAAAGATCACCAGGGAACGGGTGCTCAAGATCCACGCGCCCGCCCTCTGGTCCACCATGTGGCTCCTTCCGGTCCTGACTACAGGCATCGTCCTGCTGTTCACCTATGACTTGGACCAGGCCAGCATCTCCGGCTTGTCCTTTCTCCTGGCCCGTGTCTGTCTGCTGATCATCTCGGTGGTGATCTATTTCATCTTCATCTCCTCCCTGGAGACCCTGCGCCTCCAGGGAGAGGCCGAGGAGCGGGCCCGGAACCAGGCCCAGCTGATCGCCCTCCAGCAACAGCAGTATACCCGGCTCCAGAAGCAGATCGAAGAGACCCGGCTGGCCCGCCACGACCTGCGCCAGCACCTGAACCTGATCCAGACCTACCTGGATATCGGCGATGACGCGACCCTGCGGGACTATATCCGGAAATACGGGCAAAAGCTCCCGCTGAACGCGGAGAAGACCTACTGCCAGAATTACGCGGTGGACGCGGTGGTCCGGTACTATGCCGCGAAGGCCGAGGAAGCCCAGATCCGCTTCGACGCCCATATCCACCTGCCCGAGCACCTGGCCGTAGACGAGCCGGACATCTGCATCCTGTTCGGGAATCTTTTGGAAAATGCCTTAGAGCCCTGCCTCCAGCTCCCCGAAGGGACGCCCTTTATCCGGATCCACGCGCAGATAGCCGGTCAGCGCGCTATCTCGATCACTGTAGATAACACCAGCCAGGAGCACCCTGTCCGGAAAAAGGGACAGCTCCTGTCCACCAAGCATCCGGGGACCGGGGTCGGTACCCTTTCGATCTGCAGCATCGCGGAGCGGTATCATGGGGTCACGGAGTTTCAGTGGCAGGACGGGGTGTTCTACGCGTCGGTATTCCTGAACCCGTGACAGATGGGTCTGTTCTGCAGGTTGACCAAAAGGGTACGCGCCGGCTGGACTTTTGATATGCTGCTTGCCAACCACCCGGGATAGTGCTACAATACAGGGGATACCGTAGAGAACAAAAGAGGAGGTCCATCGTATGTTAGACGCAAAGATCGCTGGGTTATTGAACACCCAGATCAACAAAGAATTTTATTCCGCTTATCTGTATCTGGATTTTTCCAATTATTACGCGGAGCAGGGGCTGGAGGGATTTGCTAACTGGTATAAGGTCCAGGCCCAGGAGGAGCGGGACCATGCCATGCTGTTCTTGCAGTATATGCAGAACAACGGCTGCAAGGTGACCTTAGAGGCGATCGACAAGCCGGATAAGGTCTTTGCTTCCTTCGCCGATCCCCTCCATGCAGGCTATGAGCATGAGCAGTATGTGACCGGTCTGATCCATACGATCTACGAGGCGGCCCATGAGGCGAAGGATTTCCGCACTATGCAGTTCTTAGACTGGTTCGTGAAGGAGCAGGGCGAGGAGGAGACCAATGCCGAGGGCCTGATCAAGAAGTTCGAGTTGTTCGGCTCCGACCCCAGAGCCCTCTACATGCTGGACGAGGAGCTGGCGGCCAGAGTGTACTCCGCGCCCTCGCTGGTGCTGTAGGCGGCGCAGAGGATCGCCTCCGGCCGCTCTATAAGGCGCGGCCGGGATAAAACAAGTTCCCGGGACAGGCCTTGGAGACGGATAGGCTCGATCGGGCGAGAGTTGTTATCGATAAAAGGGATCGTCGCAAAATAGCTGCTGTATTTTGCGACGATCCCTTTTTTCTTATCGTACCCGCTCCTCTCCAAAGTCCAGATAAACGCCTTTCATGGGCGCCACGGCGCCACGCCTCCTCCTGGTCGTAAGGACGGGCGTACAGATGGCATCAAACACCTGTGGGGAAGGAAAAGGCGGGGTACGCTCCGGATCTGGATAAAACCCCTTGGATATCAGAAGGCGCTGTATCCCATCAGCTTTTCAGGGTTGAGGACTGTTACATAGCGGTTGCCGGTCGCGATCACGCCTTCTTTGCGCAGCTGCCCGAACATCTTTGCCACCTGGGCGCGGGAGACATTGATGAAGGAAGCCACCTCCTCCTGGGTCAGCGCGATCTTCTGTGTCTTTCTGTAGTCCGGTGTATCCAGGAACAGCAGGAGAAAAGAGGCAAGCCTTCCTCTGAGATCCGCGATCCCCATATTCCCGGCCGTGTAGGCCACCTGCCGCAGGACTTCTCCATAATAAACGGCCAGATCAAAGCCAAGTTCAGGATTTTTAAGGAGCATGCTCTTAAGCATCTTCGGCGTGAAAGGAAGGACCTGCATATCTGTGATGCTGGAAATGCTGACCACAGAACGATGCTCCGGATTGATACAGTCCATCCCGATGAGCGTGTCCCTTTTCATAAAATCGATGATCCTCTCATTCCCGTCGTTTGTCGTGATATAAACCTTAGAAAGCCCATCTAACATATAGTACATCCATCCGCTGGTATGGCACTGGGAACAGAGGATATGTCCTTTTCGGATCGTCATGGGCGGCGGGCACATTTCCAGAAACAATGTTCTGTATTTCACAAAATGCCCTTCAAATACAAATTGGATATCCCCCATGACCAGCCCTCCTGATACAGCAAAGACGACAAAACTACCGATAATATTTTAACAAAAACTCACCCCAAAAGCAATAGATATATAGACGATCTTTCCAAAAAATATGTATATGCATATACAAAAATAAATCCAGATCTGTCTTTGAAGAGATAGAAAATAACGAGAGATCTGGTAAAATCGCTATACAAACAACTATCCACTCACGGAAAGGAGAGGAGCATACTATGAGCAGGGATTTGACATTACATATCAATGGACAGACCTATGCGTTTACCATTGGACGGCGACTGGGGCAGATCCCAGAAACAGAGACGCTTTTGGAGACTCTGCGAGAGAGGATCGGGCTTACAGGGAGCAAGATGTCCTGCGGCCAGGGCGCCTGCGGCTGCTGTGCGGTATTGATCGACCAGAAGGCTGTGGCATCCTGCATCACCCTGACGGCGGAGTGCGGAGGGAAAGAGATCACGACGATCGAAGGACTGGCCGACCCGGTCACAGGAGAACTTGACCCCATCCAGGAGGCATTTCTGGAGCACAACGCATTTCAGTGCGGGTTCTGTACCCCGGGGATCATCATTGCCGTACGATCATTGCTGAACAGCAACCCCGATCCCTCTGAGGATGAGATCAAAGAGGCACTGTCTGGAAATTACTGCCGCTGTATCAGCCATTATCAGGTGATCGAAGCCGTGAGATCTATATTAAAAGGAGGGAGAACAGCATGACAGGATATCGCCATATCGGAAAAGTGCGCCGCCGTCAGGACGGCCGTGCGATCGTAACGGGAAAAGCGATCTACTGCGACGATATAAAATTTCAGGATGCCTGTGTAGCCAAGGTCCTGCACAGCCCCTATCCTCACGCGGAGATCGTTTCTATCGATACTTCTGCTGCCGAGGCCCTGCCGGGAGTGAAGGGCGTGATGACCTATAAAAATGCGCCGGCCTGGAAGACCGGTGTCCCGGCCCACAGACCGGTCATGGATCATCATCTGCGGTTTACCGGCGATCCGGTGGCGGCAGTGGCGGCGGTTTCCGCTCAGGTGGCTGAAGAGGCTCTGGAGCTGATCAAAGTCGAGTATCAGGTCCTGACCCCTGTGTTTGATGTGGAGGATGCCATCAAGCCGGGCGCACCGGAAGTATATCGGAAAGAAGATAACATCGAGTCAAAAGGCTTCCACTATGAAAATAACTGCCTGCCTCCGGGAAGCTGGTTCGAGGGGAACGATCCGCCGTTTTATAAGATCCAGGAAGGCGACGTGGAAAAAGGCTTCGCCGAAAGTGATGTGGTCGTGGAAGGAAAGCTTTCTTATACCTGGACATTCCCGGGAGCGCCGGAATCGCCCTTCATCGCGGCAGGCTGGGATGACGAGACCCACGTGAGCGTCTGGGCATCTTCGCAGGGCCCCAACATGGTAGCAAGGCCTCTGGCGGCGACCATCGGCGCCCATATCAATGTCACCACGCCCAATGTGGGCGGGAGCTACGGCAACAAAGATGCTCTGGGGTATACGGCTATGCTCATCGTGGCACTGGCAAAGGTGGCCGGCTGTACCGTCAAGTATGCTATGACCAAGGAAGAGCACCTGCTGGTCTATGAGAGACGCCTTGATAATACCTTTATCGGAAAGATCGGCATCACAAAAGACGGCAAGATGCGCGCACTCCAGGGAGACTGGCTGGTAGGCACCGGAGCAGGCTCCGAGCTGACACAGGGCCAGGTCGCCGAGGGCTTAGGCGAACTAAACCTCGCGCTGAACAAGACTCCCAACTGGGATATCACCGCCAAAGTGGTGGTCTCCAACCGGATCCCCGTGGGGATCGCAAGAGGGTTCGGAGGCCAGGAGCTGAAAGCCTGTGCTCTGCACCTGTTAAACCGCGCGTTAAAGCAGATCGACATGGACCCGGTCACTTTCTTTAAAAAGAATTTCTGCCAGGCGGGCGATCAGTACTACTGGAGGACCGGCCACAAATACAGCAATCCGGTGATCAACTATGATCGATGCTTTGATGTGGCAGCCGAAAAATTCGGATGGTATGAGAAGTGGAAAGGCTGGGGCGTCCCCACCCGCACAGAGGGGAGCAAGGCATATGGCGTGGGCTTCAGCATCCACAGCAGCGGAGATCCTCAGAGCGACGAGACCTTTGCCTATGTCAGACTGGAAAATGACCAGGTGATGGTACACTGCGTGGTCTCTCAGTTCGGCAACGGACAGAGACTGTCCCTGGCAAAGACGGCGGCGGAGATCCTCAACGTGCCTCTGGAAAACGTGACCATCAATCAGTCGGATACACGGACAGATCCTGCGGACTTCGGTGCGGCAGGCTCCCGTGAGACCATCACCGCAGGCGGTGCAGTAGGCCGGGCGGCCATGGCAGCCAAAGAAAAGCTTTTAGAGGAGGCGGCTTTGAAATTGGGCTGTAAAGCGGAAGAGCTGGACACAAAAGACCTGGTGGTCTTTAAAAAAGAGGATCCCTCCGTCAGCCTTCCTTGGATGGCTATCTGCCCCATGTATTACTCCATCACAGGTCAGGGCATGGTGGAAGGTGATTTCAACCACAACAACTGTGTCATGAATTTCGTAGAGGTGGAAGTGGATCTGGAGACCGGTCTGGCAAAGATCGTGGACGCCTTAAGCGCATCGGATGTAGGTCAGATCATCAGCCCTATCGAACTGAAGATGCAGTTTGAAGGCGGACTTGGATCTGCGGGGATGGATACGGGCCAGCTGGAGGAACTGATCCTGGATACGGATCTGGGACGTGTTGTGACCCACAATATGATCGATTACAAGTGGCGGCCATTTAACGAGCTTCCCCATTTTGACACCTCGATCCTGGAGTCTCGCTTCCCCACAGCGAACCCCTTCGGCGCGATCGGCATTGGCGAGATCACCGGAGCAGCCGGTCCGGCAGCAGTCCTTATGGCCATTGAGAATGCCATCGGCGGCGCCGAGATCAATGCCTATCCCGCAACTCCGGATAAGATCCTGAAAGCACTGGATAAAGCATAGAGGAGGTCAGTGGAATGAAAAATTTTGAACATATCAATGCAGAAAACTTTGAGGCGGCGGCAAACGGGCTGACTTCCTATAAAAACGCCCGTCCCATCGCGGGTGGAACGGATCTGGTAGGTGTGCTGAAGCAGAAGCTCCTTGTGGATCACCCGGAGGCCATCGTCAATTTAAAAACCATTCCGGGAGCCGCTTATATCCGGGATGAAGGCGATTCCATTGCCGTCGGCGCGCTGACGACTTTGAGCGATGTGGAAAAAGCGGATGTGTTCCAGGGCGAGTTAAAGGCTGTGGCGGAGGCGGCGCACAGCGTGGCCACACCCATCATCCGCAACGCGGCTACCTTAGGGGGCAACCTTTGTCAGGATGTGCGCTGCTGGTATTACCGCTATCCAGATCAGGTAGGCGGCCGTCTGGTGTGCATGCGGAAGGACGGGGAGCGGTGCTACGCGATCCGGGGCCGGGATCAATACCACTCTATCATGGGCGGCATGAAGGCAGGGAAGACCCCCTGTACCCTGGAGTGCCCGGCTGGAACGGATATCCCTGCATATATGCAGAAGATCCGTGAAAATGACTGGGACGGCGCGGCAGATATCATCATGGAAGTCAATCCTATGCCTATGCTCACTTCCAGAGTCTGCCCCCACGTCTGCCAGAGCGCCTGCAACCAGTGCGCCTACGGAGATGCTGTGAGCATCCATTCTGTGGAGCGGGCCCTTGGCGATCACATCCTGGCCCATATGGAGCGATTTTATCAGGCGCCGGAAAAGACCACCGGCAAGAAGGCGGCGATCGTAGGCGGAGGTCCGGCAGGTCTGACGGCCGCTTATTATCTTAGAAAGGCCGGCCATCAGGTCGTCATTTATGAAAAGATGGAGGAAGCCGGCGGTGTCCTCATGTACGGGATCCCGGAGTACAGGCTGCCGAAGCACTACGTCCGTGACCTGATCAAAGCACTTGCCGGTATGGGCATCGAGTTTAAGACCGGTACAGAGATCGGAAAGGATCTGTCTTTGGAGGAGGTAAAAGCCGCCAGTGACACCGTATTTTTGGATACCGGCGCCTGGAAACAGCCGATCCTCGGGATCGACGGGGAGAACCTGACGAAGTTTGGTCTGGATTTCCTGGTGGAAGTAAAGAATTTTATGAGCAGGCAGATCGGAAAGGAAGTCCTGGTGTGCGGCGGCGGTAACGTGGCCATGGATGTTGCCCTGACAGCCGTCCGTCTGGGCGCACAGAAGGTAAAGCTGGTGTGCCTGGAGCAGCGCCAGGAAATGCCTGCGTCTGCGGAAGAGATCGCCAGAGCCGAGGAAGAGGGTGTCGAGATCTTCAACGGCTGGGGCTTAAAGCAGGTCCTTACCGATGAAAAGGGCAGCGTTACCGGCTTAAAGAGCATGAAGTGTACGGCTGTATTTGATGAGGAAGGTCATTTTGCTCCGGTCTACTCTGAGGAGACACGGGTATTTGGCTCAGACTGCATCATCCTGGCCACAGGGCAGAAGGTGGATACAGACTTCTTAGGCGATCGGTACAAGGAAGCGTTAAAGAGCGCCAGAGGCCTGATCGAAGTGGGCGAGCATAAAGATACCAGGGCGCCGGGGATCTATGCCGGCGGAGATGCGGCATCTGGTCCGTCCGTAGCCATCAAAGCCATCCGGGACGGCGCCATAGCGGCCAGGAGCATGAGTCGATATATGGGCTTTCCGATGGAAGAAAGGAAGCGGGCGTGCGGATCTTTGAGATTTGATGCAGAGAAGGTCATGCGCACGGCTGCCAGAGTGGAAAAGGACACCCCGGTAGGAGAAAGGAGCCTGGAAAAGGAGGATTCCGTCAGCCTGACCATGGAAGAGGCTATGGAGGAGGCCGGCCGCTGCATGAACTGCGGCTGCTACTCGGTCAACGCGTCGGATATGGCTAATGTGATGGTGGCCCTTGAGGCCGTGATCAAGACCACCCGTCATGAATTTAAGGCGGAGGGATTCTTTGGGAACATGGACGCAGCCGGAAGCCTGGAGCCAGGTGAACTGGTCACAGAGATCCGGATCCCCAAATGGAAAGGCTACCGCACCGGCTATATGAAGATGCGCCTGCGGGAGGCCATCGACTTTGCCGTGACGGCTCTGGCTTATGCATATAAAGAAGAGGATGGCGTGATCACCGATGTCCGTCTGGCAGCAGGCGGGATCGCTCCTGTACCGGTCCGCCTGAAAGGAGCCGAACAGGTGATGATCGGGAAAGAACGGTCAAAAGAACTGGCAGAGCAGGCATTTGAGCAGGTGATGAAGGATGCGGTCCCTATGAAGGAGAACCGTTATAAGCTGCAGGAATTGAAGACACAGCTGGTACGGTCTCTGGGATCGGAGTAAAATGTCGAGAGCCCTGGAAACAGGGCTCTTTCACTTATGGGAAGGGCGCACAGGCGGCTTTGCTCAGTGATAAGGAAAGGACAAAAAGATGGCTTATGATAGAAGGATGCTCGAGGAGCAGGAAGAAGTGATCGCCGTCGGCGGGGATGTGACCCTTAAGGAGCTGTTAGCATCTGCCTGCTTCTGCAAGGAAGCGGCAGCGGCAGCTGAAGGGATCCGTCTGGACCTGGAAGCAGGATCCATGAAAGCAGACATGACCGTAGAACAGGTGCTTTTTCAGGATATATCCTGCAGCTGCCGTCATCAAGGGGAAGGTCCCTGCCTGAAGGACGGCGGAGCGTGCTGCTATGGGATGACCGGGGACGATCAGAGGCTTTCCGTCATGGGTAATAAAAAAGTCGGGACTCCGGCCTGTACCCGGGCCTGTCCGGCAGGGGTCGACATCCCCGGGGTACTTGAGCACATGATGAACGGGGAAAAGCTAAAGGCCCAGCGCCTTCTGATGAACGATCATCCGCTGGCAGAGACCGTGTGCCTGGCATGCGGCCGCTGCAGCGCCCACTGTGTCCGCAGTGTGCCGGATAAAGCGAACGGCGTTTCGGCCGCAAAGATAATGCACTGGCTGGGGGCGGATATCGGAAGGCATCCGGAGATCTTTTTCATCCCGCCCTCCGGAGACAGCAAGAGATGGATCGCCATCGAAGAGGTCACCATGACCGGGCTGGCCGCCGCTTACTATCTGCGCCGCATGGGACATCATGTGGTGATCTTTCAGCGAAAAGAGGCGCCGCATGTTCTTGCACCGTGGGGACAGGGAGCCGTGGATACGATGGAGGGACCGCTGGCTTCCTATATGGATCATCTAGCCTATATGGGCGTGGTGTTTGAAGACCAACGGATCCAGGAGGCAGAAGGAGCGTATGCCTTTGATCGGCGGCTTTCCTGGGGAACACCGCCGGAAGGGGGGAGCGTGGGACACCTCCTTGACGCGATCTCTCTCGGGGTAAAAACGGCGGAGAAGATCAACCTGGCGTTCGGTCTGAGATCGTATCTGGAGCCGAAAGGGCCGCTGGGCAGTATCCAGTATAAAGGCGTGCAGGCACCTCCTGTCCAATGGGAGACCGTCATAGAAGACACAGAGGTGCAGGCTGTATGCCTTGAGGCTTCGCGGTGCCTGGACTGCGGCTGCTTGGGGGTCAGTGAGAGCCGGACGGGAACGGCGCTGTTCATGCTGGAGGCGGAGATCCATACCGATCAGCGGATGATCCGTATCCAGGATCATCTTGGGGATATCGATCCGTGGGAACAGCTGGGACTGGAGGAAAAGATCATCCGCCTGGAGATCCCCAAAAGCAGTGCGTTTATAAGCGGCTGTGTGGCGGAGGAAGAGATCACTCTGGCCTATGCCTTCCTGGTGCGGTCCGGAAAGCTTATCGATCTGCGGATGACCTTCGGCGGGATCGCCCCTGTCTTTATACGGCTCACGGAGGCTGAACTGGCACTGAAGGGGAGAAGGCTCGATGAACTGTGGCCGGAGCAGGCGGCTGCCCGGATCATGGATATGCTAAAACCTAAGATCGTGGTGCTGAAGGATAATAAAAGAAAATCAGAGCACATGGAGAGGCTGCTGGCAAGGGCACTGGAAATCTCAAAAATCGATCAGAGAAAGCCATATGCTCTTTAGCACGGCTGAGACTTATAGCGGAGGGGCCGTCCGCTTGGATCAGTAAAAAGTCAAGTTTTTTCGCCCATATAAACAGGGAACTGCATCGTCACCACAAAGACCGGGTTCATGGCCTTCTGGAGATGATACCGTCCCATCCTCTCCACCCGGGCCGCCGCCACCTGGACGATCTCCTGCTCCTTAAAACGGAAGGCCTCCATGATCTCCATACACTGGGCCAGGGTCTCCAGCGCCGCCACATTGGCCACGATCCTGGCCCGCTCATTTTTCTCCAGGACCACCTCCACGATCTGCCGCAGGGCCCCGCCGGAGCCGCCGATGAACACATGGCTGGGAGCCGGAAGAGCATAAAGGGCCTCCGGCGCTCTCCCCCAGATCGGATGGAATGCATCAAAGCCCGGCACAAGTCTGGCCTTGTTCTCCCGGATCAGCCGGATCCCTTCCTCTTCCTTCTCGACGGCATACACCGCCGCCCCTGCATGCGCCCTGGCTCCACCTGCACATCCTCCGTCCGGCCTGGCTTTCCACACACCGTCTCCGTCCGGCCTGGCTTCCCACACACCATCTCCGTCCGGCCTGGCTTTCCACACACCATCTCCGTCCGGCCTGGCTTCCCACACACCGTCTCCGTCTGTCTCGGATCTATATGTGCTCACGCCGCCGGCCCCGCCCATCTGCCCCAAGAGCCGTGCCGCCTCCACCGTCACCGACCCGGTCCCTGCGCCCACATCCCAGAACACAGCCCCTGGCGTCAGCTCCAGCTTCGACAAGGAGACCGCCCGGACCTCACTCTTCGTCATGGGGAGACTCCCCCGGATAAAATGCTCGTCCCGCATATCTCTACATCCCTCTCCCCTCTTTTATAACAGGCCTCTCCTGGAGCGCGGACCCTTTAGTCCATATTGATAAAGGAGCGCTCAATAAAACCCCGCGAACACCACCGCCCCCAGCACCGTGATCACCCCGCTGACCACGATCGCCAGGCTGCTCATGGCGCCTTCGGTCTCTCCCATCTCCATAGCCTTCGTGGTCCCGATCGCGTGGGCCGCGGACCCGATCGCCAGTCCTCTCGCCACCGGATGGCTGATCTTAAAGACCTTGCACAAGGTCTCCGCCACCATGTTCCCGAACACTCCGGTGATGATGATCACCGCCGCCGTGATCGTGGGATAGCCTCCCAGCTCCTCGGCCACCCCGATCCCAATCGCCGTGGTGATCGACTTGGGCAGCAGGGTCACATATCCCTCATGAGAAAGCCCAAAGAGCAGGGCCATGGCCAGGATCGAGCCCATGCTGGCCACCGCGCCGGAAAAAACACTCACCAGGATCGCGAGCCCATTTTTCTTTAAAAGCTCCAGCTTCTGGTACAGCGGGATCGCCAGGCTGACCGTAGCCGGTGTCAGGAGATAGCTGAGATACTTGGCGCTGCTGTTATAGGCCTCATAGTCCACCCGAAAGAGCAGCAAAAAGCCGATCACCAGGATGATCGCGATCAGCAGCGGGTTAAAGACCGGCAGTTTCCACCTCCGCTTGACCGCCATCCCGATCATATAGCCTGCCAGGCTGACCACTACCCCCAGTGTGGCCGACTCCAGAAAAAAACCGTTCATTTTATCTTACCCCCTCTGTCCTGCACGACTCTCCCTCTTCTCCTTCCGCCCGATCATCCATCCGGCCACCTTCCCCGTCACCAGCATCACAAAGCAGGTAGACACGGGTATGATCACGCACAGCGGCAGCAGCATCCCCCGGATCTCCTCCCAGGAGGTCAAGAGCCCTGCCGCCGCCGGGATGAACATCACCGGCATGATCTGGATCAGGAAGTCCCCCGCCTCCTTCACCTGCTCCAGCCGGACCACCTTCGAGCACAGGAGCGCCAGAAGGACCAGCAGCCCATAGATGCTGGCCGGTATCGGAAATGGCAGCAGGAACTTCAAAAACTCCCCCACACAAGTCACCGCCAGGATGATCAAAAACTGTTTCACATATCCCATCACGTCTGTCCTTTCACTTATACCCTTTCACTTATACTCTTTCATTTGTCCTTGCACCATATCCTTGATCATCATATCTTTTCTTAGATCTTAAACCAGATCGAGATGCCCTCCAGGTATCGCTCCCGGACATCTCTCCCACAGTATAGCAAGATCGTCTCCAAAACGCAAGGAAGGCCGCTGATCCACAGCGGCCTCCGTAATGATACAATGTTACTTTTCACACTCACGCCGATCACTGGCAAGGAACGATCCAAAAGACCAGACAGTTAAGTAGCGGAGGGAGGGGCCTGTCACAAAAGGAACCCCTTGGGGAACGTCGGCGCTTAGCGAGGTCTTTTCGAGCTTAGCGTCCGCTACGTTCTCCATGGAGCGAGAGCGCGGTGACGTTGTGACAGGCCCCTCCCGTAGCGGACCCTCAGTCAACCAATACGCGCCACACCCTACTCCATCCCCAAAACATTTTTCAGATTATTCTTATAGATATCCGCCTTCGTGCCATAGATGATCTGCACGCCGTCGTTGACGCGGACCACGCCGTTAGCCTGGGTCTGGTCCTTCCAGGCCTTGTCATCCATGACCAGGGCCTTATCCTTCACCTTGACACGCAGACGGGTAAAGCAGGCATCCACGTTCAGGATATTATCCGCGCCGCCTAAGCCCTCGATGATCACGGCCAGGATATCGTCGCTCACCTTCTTCCCGCTCAAAGGCTTCACTTCCTCCTCGTCGGCCTCACGTCCAGGTGTCTTGTAGTCGAACTTCAAGATCATGAACTTAAAGGTCGCATAATACAGGACGAAGAAGATCGCGCCCAGGATGAAGACCCAGATCCAGTTAGACCCCTTGCCCGACTGCATCATCCCATTAAAGATGGTGCTAAGGAACGGACCGCCAAAGGCGCTTGGGCCAGGGATATTGACCTTAAAGATATAGGTCAGAAGGTAGGCCAGTCCGGCAAAGCCCGCGTGGACCACGAACAGCAGCGGGGCCACGAACAGGAATGAATACTCGATCGGCTCGGTGATGCCGGTGAAGATCGAGGGGATCACCGCCGCGATCAGCAGCGCCTTCACCTGCTGCTTCTTCTCCGCCTTCGCCGTCTGGTAGATCGCCAGCGCCGCGCCGGGCATACCGAACATGGCGAAGATCACCTTGCCGTTCATGACGAAGCGGGAGATATTGATGTCGAACATGGTGTCCGGCGAAGCCAGCATGGCATTGTAGATGTTCAGCGCACCCTCTACCAGGTTCCCGTCGATCGTCATGGAACCGCCCAGGTTGGTGAAGAAGAAGGGCGTGTAGATAAAGTGGTGCAGACCAAAGGGCAGCAGCGCACGCTCGCTTAAGCCGTAGATCACACTGCCCGCCGCGCCGGTCTTATAGATCAGCTCGCCCATGAGGGTCAGACCGCCCTGTACCACCGGCCACACAAAGGCCATCACGACGCCCAGAGCCGAACAGCCCAGCAAGGTGACCATGGGGACAAATTTTGTCCCGGAAAAGATCCCCAAGATCGGCGGCAGCTGGATATTATAATACTGGTTGTGGAGCCTGGCCACCAAAAGCCCGATCAGGATGCCGCCGAAAACACCGGTATCCAGGGAGGCGATGCCCATGACCATAGACTGGCCGGTGGTCATGGCCGCAGGGTCTAGCTTGCCTAAGCTGGTCAGGAGCACGTTCATCACATTGTTCATGGCCAGGAAGCCGATCACGCTGCAGAGGGCGGCGATACCCTTCTCCTTCTTGGCATAGCCCACGGCCACGGAGACCGCAAAGATGATCGGGAGGTAGGAATTGACCGTATTTCCCATGGCCTTTAGCAGGTTAAAGAACAGCTTTACATAGGTGGTGCCCAAGAACGGCATCAGCTCTACGATATTTTTTGTGGTAAAGGCGGAACCCACGCCCACCAGGATACCGGCGATCGGCATGATCATGACCGGTGTCATCAATACCTTCCCTAATTTCTGGAACTGGGAAAAGGAAAACTTTTCCTTCATCGTATGTATCCCCCTTTATCGCAATTCCGGCCAATAGCCCTTGTTGGCTTCGATCATCTTGTCCAGGATCTTCCTGGCGACCTTGGCAGATGTGACCGTCTTGTTCATGGTAAAGGCTTCTAATGCTTTCTGATAAGAATTTTCAAAATAGGCGTCCACGATCAGCTTTTCAGCGGCCAGCTGCTGCTGCATCATCCCCAGATGGAACTGGGGTACCTTGCCGATGACCACAGGCTCCGGACCCCATTGGCGCAGATAGCAGGGGACCTCCACCATAGCATCGTTCGGCAGATCCGGGATCGATCCGTTATTCTCCACGATCACCAGATAGCGGTCTGCGTTATTGTAGGCGATGGAGCAGGCTACGTCTACGATGAAATCACCGAAAGCATTGAACAGGTTCAAGTTGACCTCGTGCTTGCCGCCGCTCTCCTTGATCAGGCGGGCCTGGTCGTACATATCCTTCTCCCGTCCGTCCATGACCATGTTGGCCCTGGTGTAATTAGGATCGCTGGTCTCCACGCACTCCTTCGGATACAGGTAATACTGGAGATAGGTGTTGGGCAGAAATTCCGGGAAATCGGTGAGGATCTCTTTGAAGTTCTCCCAGGTGTGCTTCCAGGAGGGATCCGAGTGATGCTTGTCATGGGACGCGGCCAGGCCGAACTGCATGATCTTCTCCTTCAGCTCCGGCATACGGTCCACGCCGGTCTTGTCATACAGCTTGGTCCACCAGCCAAAATGGTTCAGACCGAAGTACACCGGATCTAAGTCGTTGTATTTTTCCAGACCCAGCATCTTGGCGAAGGACAGCATGATCGCCACCGGCATATCGCAGATGTTCAAGATCTTGTAGTTCTGGTACTGGCGGCGGGTGGCCTCCGCTACGATCGCGGCCGGGTTCGAGTAGTTGATGATCCAGGCCTCCGGCGCATAGGTCCGGATATCGTCGATCACCTTGAACACGCCGGGGATCGAGCGGAGCCCGTAAGCCATGCCGCCTGGGCCGCAGGTCTCCTGGCCTACCACACCGAACTCTAAGGAGATCTTCTCGTCCTTCTCCCGCATCTTTAAGCCGCCCTGACGGATCTGGGCAAAGGCGAAATCGATATCGGTGAACGCTTTCTCCGGCTCTGTGGTGGTAAAATACACGCACTCTGGGTCAAGCTTGGCGATCAGGGTCTTGCAGAGCGTATCCACCAGCTCCAGCCGGTCCGGGTCGATATCATAGAGCACCAGCTTCTTTAACGGGAACCGGTCCAGATTGCCGATCAGGCTCTGGATGATCCCTGGCGTATGACTGGAACCGCCGCCGACGATGACTACTTTAAAACCTTCCATAAGAAAATACCCCTTTCCAATACTTTTTGTTGCGCGCGCTTTTTTTTACCGTTATAATAACTATCATCACTATAAACCATCTGTATCCTTTTGTGAATAGTTTTGGAACGTTCTGGAAGGATGTGCAGGGGTTGGAATATTTCCACAATGTGAAACAAATTTCAGGAGAAACTGCTATGGATTTTTACAACAGGATCGCAAAAAATACCCATCAGCTGAGTAAAAGTGACAATGAGATCTTATCGTACTGTATCCGGAACAACCAGAAGCTTGCCCGGATGAAGGTGCGGGAGGTGGCGGAGGCGCTGTACACCTCGCCGGCCTCGGTGATCCGTTTCTGCAAGAAGCTGGGGTTCAGCGGCTTCGCGGAGTTCAAGGCCAGCCTGAAGGTGGAGCTCTCCCAGGACCGCAAGGGCGAAGGCTGGGAGGATGGCCATTCCACAGATTTCATCAAAGATGTCCATAAGACCCTCCAGCTGATCTCGGAGGAGACCATCGATCAGCTTTTAGAAAGGATCCACCGAAGCCGCCGTGTGGATTTCTATGCGGCCGGCAGCAGCCGGACCGTGGCGGCGGAATTTGTCAAGCGCCTGCAGATCATCGGAAAACCGGCCTTCTGGTATGACGACAGCTCTCTGATGAACATCAGCGCCAAGCAGTCCACAAAGGAGGACCTGGTGATCGCCATATCCGTATCCGGCGAGACCAGCCTGGTGATCGCCGCCGCCAATATGGCCAAGAGCCGCGGCGCCTTCATCCTGTCGATCACGGACCTTGGGAGCAACACCTTGAGCGATATGGCCGATGAAACGATCTATGTCCACTCCACCTACTTTACGAAAGCCGACATCAAGATCCGCTCACGGGTCCAGATGCTCTTAGTCTGTGAATACATGTTCTTCCGCTACCTGCAGGCCTATGGATGCTATGAGCAGTGAGCCTGCGGGCCGTAAGGGAGCCTGTCCGCGGCTGCCTCCGCGGCTGCCTCTGCGGCAGCAGACATCGTATATGCCGAAAGGTCCATCCACAGCAGTCAGTCCATGGGACTGGCTGTTTTTTGTCCGATCTTATCTGATCTTATCTGATCTTGACATAAAAAGCACCGATCTTTACATTTTTATGGCGATCTTCCACGATCCTGCTATCCTATCCTTATCGATAGCGGCCGCTATAAGATCAAAACCCCCGCGGCATTGCCCGATAAAGCGGGGCAGGCCCCGCCAGATGCTCGTGCCTGCACGGCACTTTGCCGAAGGCGTGCAGAGCAGGCTCATTGCCCGCGGAGATCAAAAGATAACGGAGGGATGTCATGAGTTACACGTTTCGAGTCAATGGACAGACGGTCACGGCAGAAGACGGCGAGAAAAGCCTGCTCCGCTTCTTGCGTGAGGATCTGAAGCTTTTCGGCGCCAAAGATGGGTGCAGCAAGGGACAGTGCGGCACCTGTACCGTGATCGTGGATAAAAAGGCGGTCCGCTCCTGCACGCGGAAGGTCCGTATGCTGGAGGGCGCCGAGGTGGAGACGATCGAAGGGATCTGGGACGGCAGGACGCTGCATCCGATCCAGACCGCTTTCTTAAGGACACACGCCTATCAATGCGGCTTCTGTACTCCCGGGGTCATCATGGCGGTGAAAGCCTTACTGGATGCCAACCCTCATCCCACAGATGAGGAGATCAAAAAGGCCCTGCAGTATAACCTGTGCCGGTGTACCGGTTACAAACAGATCCTGGAGGCCGTCCATGTGGCGGTCCAGATCATGGACGGAGAGCTCCCCAACCGGGTGGAGAACGGCTTAGGCTGGGTAGGTGAGAGCCCCGCCACCAAGCATGGGATCGAGCGGGTCACCGGCTCCCTGCTCTTTGCCGACGATATGAAGCCGGAGGGCGAGCTGGAAGGCCGGTTACTCTTCGCGGCCTACCCCCATGCTAAGATCCTGTGGATCGATGTATCTGAGGCAGAGGCCATGCCCGGGGTGGTAAAGGTCTTGACCCACAAGGATATCCCCGGCCATAAATATTTCTCTGAAGCCGAATATCCCCAGCAGATCCTGGCGATCGACAAAGTCCGCTATATCGGCGACCCGGTGGCCGTGGTATTTGCCGAGACAGGCGACTTAGCCTACAAGGCCATGGAGCGCATCCATGTGGAGTATGAGCCTCTCCCGGTCCTCTCCACCATCGAAGCCGCCATCGCGCCGGATGCGGTCCGGGTCCACGAGGGATGGCCCAACCTTTACTCTACCCAGAAGATCCACAAGGGGAACTATGAGAAGGGCTTCGCGGAATGTGACTATATCGTAGAAAGTGATTTTGAGACAAAAGCGATCGACCACGCCGTGATGGAGCTGTGCGCCTCCCATGCCGAGATCGGAAAGGACGGCCGGGTGACCCTGTACGGCACCTGCCAGAGCTACCCGAAGGTACCCGCGGAGGTGGCCGCCGCGCTGGCGATCGACCAGAAGGAGCTCCATTACATCAACCGTCCCATCGGAGGCGGCTTCGGGGGACGGGAGGACTGCACCACCCATATCTACGCGGCCCTGGGCGCCCAGATCTTAAAGCGCCCGGTGCGGGTGGTCTATACCCGGGAGGAGATGCTGGCGAACCAGCCGAAAAAGCACCCCTTCAAGTTCCATTATAAGGTGGGTGCCACCAAGGACGGCACCTTAAAGGCATTGACCTGCAAGGCCTACTGCGACACCGGCGCATACAACTGCACCGGCGACCTGGTGGCCCGGTTCGCGGCGGTCATGGGCTCCGGCCCCTACAATATCCCCAACGTGGATATCGAGATCTCCGCCGTGTTCACCAACAATGTGCTGGGCGGCGCCTTCCGTGGCTACGGCTCCACCCAGACCACGGCAGCCCTGGCTCCTCTCTTAGACGAGCTGGCCGAAAAATGCGGCATGAGCGGCCACGACTTCCTGGTAAAGAATTGTCTCCATGTAGGGGAGAAGACCACCGCCGGACAGATCATCGAGTACAGCTGCGGCTTCGAGGAAGCCTTGAACGCGGTCTACAAGGCCTTCGAGGCCGACGGCGGCAAACCTGCCCCCTCCGGCCCCAACAAAAAGGTAGGCGTGGGCTACTCCGGATGCTATAAGAACGCCGGCTACGGCACCGGGATCCCGGACGGGATCGGCGCGGGGATCCGGCTGACAAAGGAAGGGCGCTTTGAGGTGCTCCCAGGCAGCAACGAGTGCGGACAGGGCAGTGACACCGTCATCTGCCAGATCGCGGCCCAGGCCCTGAAGATCCCCTATGACGCGATCGACGTGGCCCTCCACGACAGTGACACGGTCCCCTACACCACCGGCAGCAGCAATGCCTCCCGCACCACCTACAATGCAGGCAACGCCATCTTAGGCGCGATCGGGAAGTTCCGCAAGACCATGGCCGCCTTCACCGCCGAGCATTTTGACGGGGACGCCACCTTCCTGGAGATCGGAGAGGAGGGCATGTACGATGTCCGGGCGGACCGGGACTATCTGATCTCCTATCAGCAGATCGCGAAGAAAGCGGCTGACATGGGCGTAGAGCTGCGGGATGACTACTATTTCCTGGATATCCCGGCCAATGTCCCCCTAGCCAGCGCGGACAATGACGCCAACGGGCGTGATAACCGGATCTTCACCACCTATCTCTTCAATGCCCAGATCGCCGTGGTGGAGGTGGATACCACCACCGGCGCTGTCCAGGTGTTAAAGATGTACGCCGCCAGCGACTGCGGCCACGCGGTGAACCCGGCTCTGGTGGACGGCCAGATCTACGGCGGCATCATGCAGGGCTTAGGCTACGCCCTGTCCGAGAAGGTGGATATGGAGGACAGCTATATCAAGACCAAGGGCCTGCGGGGCTTAGGGGTCCCCACGATCAAGGAGATGCCCGAGATGACCTCCATCCCGATCGAGGAAGGCCATCCCTACGGCCCCTACGGAGCCAAAGGCTTTGCCGAGGGCGCTAATAACGGCGCGGCCCCGGCCATCGAAAACGCGGTCTATAATGCCGTGGGTGTACGGGTGAAGACACTGCCGATCGAAAAGGCGGCTCTCTTAGCCGCGATCCAGGCAAAGGAGGCAGGATGATGGGAGAGATCCGGGAAAAGCCACAAGAGAAGAAGATAGAAACAATGGCGGACGAGATGGCCGACGCCAAAAAAGAGATCACCGTAAAAGGGATCTATAATGCGGATGTAGGCCCTGGCATGAGCGTTGCTTATGCGCTGCTGTGCCTGCCCTTCTGGGTCAATGCCATGGGATGGGGCAATACCGCAGGCTTTGCCTTATCAATGGGGATGATCCAGATCGGATATTTCATCATGTATATGGTCTGCGGCATGTATTTCTTAAAGCTGGGGAACCAGGTATCCGGCGGCATCTATGTGGTGTTCGCGGCGGCCTTCGGGCTTTTCGGCGGGATCGGCAACATCAGCTCCGCCGTCTGTCCGGTGCTGGGTATCCAGTACGATCCCATGCTGGTATCCGTGTGCTTCACCGCGGCGGGCCTGTACCTTTTAGCGATCCTCCCCTGTGTCAGCTACGCCAGCAAGCTGGACTTCCTGAACCTGCTGGGCGCGGGCGCAGGCGTGACCGCCTTCGGGCTGGCGGGCTTCGGGATCTTGCCCGCCGTGTTCAGTAAGGTCGGCGGGTGGGGGATCCTGGTCAGCGGCCTGACCTCCTATTACCTGGGGATTGCCGGCCATCTGAAGAACGCGGGGATCGAACTTTCCGGCGGTGAACCATTTTTCAAGAAATGATATAGCCGGTTTTATACGAGTTTTATGCGGGTCTTAGATGGGTTTTATATGGAACCTTATAAGGGTCTTATGCAGGTTTCAGATAGGTTTTAAGCGGACCCTGCACCAAAGGAAGGACTATCACAAAACCGACAGGACTTAATGGAGTGGGCTGGGACAGAGTATCTCTCACATAAAGACGGTTCTGTGAAAGGGGCTGGAGACGATCATCGGTCGCTCTCCAGCCCTTTCCCGTATCTCCCCAGATAGCGCATGAACGCTTCTTTAAATTCTTTATTCTTGCTCCGGCTCACCGGGATCCGCTCCCCATTGGACAGCCGCACATCCCTTCCTGTGATCTCAAAGCAATGGTCCATATTGACCAGATAGCTCTGATGGCATCGAAAGAAGGTCCGCAATCGAAGATCTTCCTCAAGGGTGCTCAGTTTTCCATAGAAGACGAACTCGGTCCGGTCCGCCCGCAGCCGTACGGTCCTGCCCGTACTCTCAAAATACAGGATATCCCGTACCGAGACCGCGAACACGGAACTGTTCATGGATACGGTGTACCGATCCTTCAAGATCTCATCCGCTTTCTGCACCGCCTTCTGGATATAAGAGGCAAAATCCGCTTTTTTCAATGGCTTTGACAGGAAGATCAGCGGTTCCGCGGTAAAACAGGAAAATACATTTTTGCTGTGTACGGAGATGAACAAGATCACCACGTTCCGGTCGATCTGCCGCAGCCGCTTCGCGATCTCGATCCCATCGGTCCTGCCCAATTCCACATCAAATATGGCGATATCGTACAGCCCCTGCTCCATATGGAACAAGACCTGTTCGCCGGCCATAAATTCCGACAGCTGGTAGGCCTGCCCCATCTCATCAAAGATCGCATCCAACTGGCCCTTTATCCAGATACGGTCCTGTTCGCTATCCTCACATAATAATATCCGATACACAAAGACCCCCACCTTTTCGATGAACGTGATAGCATCCCTATCTTAATTTTACACATCCTTTCGCAAAAGATCCTGCGGATGTAAAAATCGGTCGTTATTTTGTAAAAGACAGCTTGTTGCAGCCATGTCGGCCTATCGCGGATCTATCGCCGAGACATGCTGCAGGCGGTCCGGTCCCTTTTCATGGGTTGACCAGAGAGCCTGTTCCTTTTCACACCCACGCCAGGGAGTCTTGCTGCATAGAGATGTGGCAACGGGTCCGCTCCGTGAGCCCTGGTGTTGTGGCTGAACGATTGAAAGTTCTTCGGACATGGTCTATAATGATAGCGAAGATCCACTAAAAAGGCTCCGTTTTTGCAAAGTCCTGCAATACGATCCGCAGGCCCACTCCTCCAGAGAAAGAAGGTATCCCCATGCTCCTGGCGTTCTCATCTGCACTGCTGCTGGCGGCAGCGTCCTGTTTCCAGATCCCGCTGTACATCCCATTCCGAAGATGGGGGGCCAGTGTCTGCTTTGTCTATCTGTCTGTAGGTTTTATGGCTGTAGCGGCTTTTTCCCCCGGCGCCAGCGCAGGTGCAGCGGCTCCGCCGTTCCTTTTATCTGTCTGTATGGGGCTGTTCTGTGCCGGAGGCTGTATCCTGGGGCTGCGTTTATGTGAGACCCACTTTTTTTGTGGTGTGTATAATATCGCGATCCAGCTGGCGGTCAACCTGTTCGCTCTTTACTGGGGACGGGCGCTCTATGTGGCGGACTGCTATCCACTGTTTAGCTGCACCCTTGGCGCCCTCCTTCCCCTTGGGATCATCGAAGGGGTCTGGTGCCTGTGCATGTATTTCCTGCGCCGGTCGGCCTGGGTCATCATGCCCCAGCCGGACCGCTATTATAAATGGCCCATGGCCTTTACTCTGGGGGACCTGCTCTTTATCATGATCTGCTGGATCTTTCCCCGGCAGGACCCTCTCCTGGTCAGCATCTGCTTTCTCTCTGTCCTGGTCTTGACCCTGTACAGCATCTATCTGCCGCAGCTGATCATCCGGGAGCAGCAGCAGACCCAGATGATCCGTGTCCAACAGAAGGCCCAGCAGGACTATATCCTGACATACCTGCGCTATGAGCATGAGCTGCGCACCATGCACCATGACATCCGGCATCTCCTCACCACGATCGAGGCCCTGCTGGAAAAAAACGAACAGGCCCAGGCGCAAAAGCTGACCAACTCCTTTCGCCGATCCTTCTCCCAGAGAGCGCCCATGCAGTTTTGCGACAACCTTTTGATCAATGCGATCCTGCATAACCACCAGGAGCATCTGCAGACATTAGGCGTCCCCTTTAAGGTCCAGATCCGACTGCCCGATCCGGTCCAGATCGAAGACCTGGATCTGACCATCATCCTGCAGAACATCTTGAGCAATGCCCTGGAGTATTGCCAGAGCATCAAGAAGCAGGAGCGTGACGGGCTCAGCGTCTGCTTTACCCTTTATACCGCCCAGCAGCATCTGTGCATCCAATGCACCAACCCTCTGCGCACCCCGCTCCAGGTCCAGGATACCCGGATCCTCTCCTCCAGATCCGCCGAGCCGGGCGGGCACGGGATCGGGCTGGAGAGCGTACGGAGCACTGTAAAAAAATACCGGGGGACTGTAGACATCTCCACCGACGGCGGGCAGTTCCGGATCATGGTGGCCCTGGCCAACAAAAACCTCACGTAAACTTAGGCCGCCTATCCGGCGGCAGGGCTTTCATTGTAAGCCTTCATGCGCCCGGCAGCGGATACCATCACCACACAGAAAGATCTGGCGGGCGCTCTGGGCATACCTGAACTTAGGCCGCCTATCCGGCGGCAGGGCTTTCATTGTAAATATGCCTGCAGCATCTCCAGCTCGTCTCTGTAGATACAGGTGGGGCTCGTCCTCTCCTCCACCATCCGCACACATTCCTGAAGATCCATCCAGCTGACCGTCTCCACCTCCTCCGCCTGCAGGCACAGCGCCTTCTCGTCTACCGGCTCCCGGTACACATATACCGCGCTGATCTCCGCGTCCCGGAAGGGACGGCCATAGAACACATCCTCGTGATACCCATACCGGGAACCCACAAAATGGAGCTGCCCACTTTCCGCCTGGATCCCCAGCTCCTCTTTAAGCTCCCGCACAGCGGAGTCTAGGAGCTGATCCCCTGCCGCTACATGCCCCGCCGCCGAGATATCGAAGCATCCCGGATAGGATTCCTTCCTGCTGCTCCGCTTCTGCAGCAGCACATCATAGCAAAGGCCGCTGCTTCCCCATCCATTTTGTCCGTCCTGTCTGTCTTGTCCGTCCTGCTCAGCCTGTCCATCCCGTCTGTCTTGTCCACCCTGCTCAGCCTGCACGTCCTGTCTGTCTCGTCCGTCCCGCTCAGCCTGCACGTCCTGTCCATCCCGTCTTCCTTGTCTGTCCTGCTCAGCCTGCACACCCTGCCCACTGGGCTTTCTCTCCCGGACCACCCAGATATGCACGGTGCCGTGGATGCTCCCGTCCCGATGGGCCACGCCCCGCTCACGCACGATACCGGTCTTATGCCCGTCCCGGTCCAGGATATCTAAGAGTTCCATAGGCTGCCCGTCCAAGACAGCTCCTGTCAGTTTATCTCCGCCGTCATACATCAGCTTCAGGGAGAAATGCTCCTTCTGCTCCTTGAGCAGACGGAAGAAGATCTTATCCCCCTCCCAGATGTTCAGCTTTAGCACCTCTTCCTGGTCCACCCACTCCAGTTCCCCCTCGTCGCAGGGGATCGGCTCTCCCGTGAAGGCGTCCGCCGTGAACAGGAACATGTATTCCGTCACCCCGCCGCCGGAGATAAAGGTCACGATACCCCGGTGCTGATAGGAGGTCAGCGTATAGCCCGTCTCCTCCTTCACCTCCCGGAGCACACACTCCTCCGGACTCTCGTCCGCCTCAAAATGACCACCTACCCCGATCCATTTGTCCTTGTTCACATCATTTTTCTTCACGGTGCGGTGGAGCATCAGATAGCAGCCGTCTTTTTCGATATAGCATAATGTACTCAAACTCGTCATGGTATCACGATCCTTCTCTGCAGCCCTTTCACAGTCCCATCACAGCCCCCTCATAATACTGCTCCGCCTTCTCCTGGGGCAGGCTGAAATGCTTTTGCAGCTTTAAGATGATCCTCTCCTTCGGGACCTGTTCCTCCAGATTATCCACGATCATCGCCTGGATCCCTTTCTCGATCCCTTCTTCTCTTCCTTCTTCCCTTCCTTCTTCAAAAACTCTCCATCCAAGACCGTCCACCTGCGTTACCTCCTTCCACAGCTCCTCATTCTCCGAAAAGTCTACATACTCTGACACGATCTGCATGAAATCCTCTCTATGGGGGTACATGATCGTGTTCAGGAAACGTAAGAGACTATAACCTTCGTCTTCCTTTTTTCCATTATACACCTTATGCCCTAATCTGATAACCACCAATGTCATCAGATCATAGTCTTTTTTCGAGGCGGCCCTTCCCTTAGCCCCTCCTTCCAGATCGTCTCTCCCCAAATCCCCTCTCTCCAGATCCCCTCTTCTCGACCCTTTTCCTCTTGGACCCACGCCGCCCCCTACATCCTTCATGTTCGCGATCCCATAAAACGATATGCTGTATCGATCCTCCACCGGGATATCGTCCCTGCAGATCCAGATACTGTAGCACTTCTCCAGCTGGCTATAGTCTGTCATCTCTGTCACGAGGGACAGCTGCGAGGACAGACTCCTCGCCAGATAGTACAACCCGCGCTTCTCGATCGGATAGGGTACTTTACTCTTTTTCTGCATCTCGATATCGATATGTAGGCTGACCTGCACATCTCCCGTCGATAGCCTGGGGTCCCGCGCCTTAAAGAAAAGGTCAAAGATCGCGGTCTTTTCATTGAGCAGGACAAACTCGGGGTTCTCCCCGCGGACCTGAGGGTTCTCCATACAGACCCGAGGATCCTCCCCACAGACCTGAGGATCCTCTCCACAGACCTGTACATCCACGCCACCAACCTGGGTGTTCGTGCGCCCCGGCGATACCTCCTTCTGCAGCGAGACCGGTTCGATCAGTCCCATGATCTCCTTCCGGCTACATCCCTCATACTCCTCCGCCACCCCCTGCAGGATGACCGCTAATACCTCCCTGTTCCGCAATAATGTCTTACTCTGTGCATCCAGCCCTTCCATATCCGCAGTGATCTGCATATCGCTCAAAAGGCCCATGCTCCCCCTTACCTTATCCATCTTTCCTCCTCTGCATCTTCCAGCTGCCTCGTTCTTCCTTAAGCTATCCTATCCTTCCTCGACAGCTACCCCGTTCTTCCTTAAACCACCCGTTCTTCCTTAAGCCGCCCCACACTTCCTTACTCTGCCTCATAAAGCTCGCTCGATACACTGCCGCCCCTGCCCCCTCCCCAGCGCGGCAAGTGCAAGAACAGCACATCTTTGGTCGATATCTCGCCATCTGCATCTATCATACACTGCTGCGTATTACCTGTCAATATATTACAGTTAATTTTTTACAGACAAGTGGCGATCGGATATGAGGATGATCATTCCCCCTTCCACACCACCTAGCGTGCTGTTTAGTACCAAGGCGGTTCAATAGTATACACGTATTTTCAGATAGTGGCCTTACACGGATGGGTATCCAAGTCTGTCCACCAAGATCGTTTTGGTCAGGGCTGGATCTATCATTGTTGCCGCCCTCTATGGTATAGAGAAAAACCACCCAAAAGACGGAACTCCTATACATTCCCCGCAAAAAATAAACACATTTCCCAATTTTGTGCTATACTGGAAATCGTGTGAAGATAACATCGACTATAGGACTATAGAAAGGGATATGACCATGGGATCGATCGAAAGAAATGCTCCCTGCTGGTGCGGGAGCGGTCAGAAATATAAGAAGTGCCATCTGGCATTTGATGAAAGGATCGCGGCGGCTCACCGGCAGGGCCACATCGTCCCCACTCATAAGATGATCAAGACACCGGAGCAGATCCAGAAGATCCGGGAGAGCGCGAAGATCAATATCGCGGTACTAGACTACATCGCCGCCCATATCAAGGCGGGGATCAGCACGAAGCAGATCGACGACTGGGTGTATGAGCTGACCACAAAGGCCGGCGGTGTCCCGGCGCCTCTGCATTTTGAGGGCTTCCCCAACAGTGTCTGCACCTCCATAAACGACCAGGTGTGCCACGGCGTCCCCGCCGAGGATATCGTGCTGAAGGACGGAGATATCATCAATGTGGACGCCTCCACCATGTACAACGGCTATTACTCCGATTCTTCCCGCATGTTCTGCATCGGGGAGGTGTCGGAGGAGAAGCGCAGGCTGGTCCAGGTGACCAAGGAGGCCATGGAGCTGGGGCTGGCCCAGGTCAGGCCCTGGGGCTTTTTAGGGGATATGGCCCAGGCGGTCAACGACCACGTGACAAAGAACGGCTACTCCGTAGTCCGGGAGATCGGGGGCCACGGGATCGGCCTGGCCTTCCACGAGGACCCCTGGGTGGGCTATATCGGCAAGCGGGGCACCGAGATGCTCATGGCCCCGGGCATGATCTTTACGATCGAGCCCATGGTCAACATGGGGACCCATGAGATCTTCGTGGACGACGGCAATGGCTGGACCGTGTACACCGAGGACAGGAAGCCCTCTGCCCAGTGGGAGATCCAGGTGCTGGTGACCGAGACAGGGCATGAGGTGCTGTGCTACTAAAAACCTTTCTGGATCCCGGCGGCAGATACGCCACACCTATGAGACCTGGCGGGCGCATCTGGCTCTATACTCTGCTCCTGCCGTTGCTGACCGGTCGCAAGGCCTATAGGCACGGTAGCGGCCATGCCACACATGAGACCTGGCGGGCGCATCTGGCTCTACGCTCTGCTCCTGCCGTTGCTGAGCAGGTGCCGTCGGCACACAGCAGCCCTGGATGTATGCCGCCTGCCCGCTCCTCACTCTTCCGCCGTCCGTCCCCATCCGCTGAGCACGGCGGCCACGAACACGGCGAACAGCACGAACCCGTAGATCGTCCCCCCGGCCACCACTACCGGGGACAGCCCGGTCAGGGCGGCTCCGATGAACACAAAGACGCTCATGAAGGGGATGATGGCCGGGAGGCTGTTGGCGGTGCCGTCCAGCAGGTTCGCCCTGCGGTAGGGATGGATGTCCTTAGCCGCCCCGATCTTATTGAGGATCGGACCGAAGGTGAGGATGGAGGCGCTGGTGACGCCGCCTAAGAGGACGGTGGTCAGGGAGATCCCGGCCATGCAGACCAGCTCGGCCCCTTTGTCGGTCCGGGCCATGGGGCTGGACAGGATCTTCTCCGCGATCAGGTCCAGCATCCCAGCATCGTTCAGCACGCCCATGATCCCGAACACGGAGATCACCAGGGCGCAGGTGGGGAGGATGTTATCCACCCCGTCGATCAGGAAGCCGGTGGCCGCGTTATTCGCCGCATCATTGGCAAAGACCGCCTCGAAAGGGAACAGACCGGCCGCCAGGCCCACAGCCGTTCCCAGCCCCAGGCCCACCATGATCCCGGCATAGATGTTCCGGGTCCTGGTAGATACGGCCAGCATGACCACCACCGGGATCAGCATGATCAGCGGAGCCGGGTCTGAAGCCCCCTCCACCGCGCCGCCCTGATAGACGCCGCCCATACCGCCAAAGAGCCCGAAGAGCAGGATGGTGATCAGACCGGCCACAGCGGAATAACGGATCCGGCTGGACACCACGCCGCCGATATCCGCCGGGCGTCCATCCCTAAACTGCTGGGTGGAGGCGGAGGCGATGGTGGTGTCGGAGATCGGCGCCAGATTGTCGCCGAAGATCGCGCCGGAGACGATGCTGCCCGCCATGAACATCTCCCCAGCCCCCAGGATCATCCCCGCCGGATAAAAGATCGGGAAGGCGATGAACATGGTCCCGATGGAGGAGCCGGTGGCTGTGGAGACGATGCAGGTGGCCAGGAAGGTGAAGGCCACAAAGAGGCCGCCCTGGATCTTCAGGGCATTCGCCATCCACACAAAGCCGCTGGATAAGCCGCAGGTCTTGATCAGCTGGCTGAACATCCCCACGAGCAAAAGGATCACCACCACGGAGACCGAGGTGATCGAGGAGATCCCCTTGATCGCGCTGTCCCAGAAATCCTTATAGCTGGTGCAGAAGAGCCCTCCCGCTAAGAGAGCCAGGAAGCCGCCCACCGCCAGGGCCTCCATATTGAAGGCCTTAAACCCGATAAATAGTACCACACAAAAGAACACATAGATCCCTACCGGGATCAGGGAGGCTAAGATCCCGCCGTGGAATGTGAGCCTCTTTTCTGTTTGTCTCTCTTTCTCATCCATCTTTCTCATGTCTCTCTTTCTGCAAGTCTTTCCTTTATCATTTATCCTGGAGCTTTGCCGCCGGATAGACGGCGTGCGTCCAGGGTCACGGTGTGCTGGCGGCACATGTCCCGCAATGACCAGAACAGAACCCACTGCGCCCGCCAGATCTTATGTGTGGTGGCGCGTCCGCTGCCGGGCGTATGGAGGTTTACTTTGAAAGTCCGCCGCCGGATCCCTCTTCATGCCTTGTTCAGGTCCATCTTCATGATGTTCCGATACTTAGACCCCGGCGTCCTTTCCAGAGTGAACGGCTCCCCTTCCGGTGTGGGGTAGGCCTCCACAAAGGCGCGGATCCTTTGGATCTCCTCATCGCTCAGGTCAAAGTCCAACAGCCGCGCATTGTCCTCCACATGCCGACTGCTGCGGCAGCCGATCATCACCGCGCCCACGCCCGGCTGGTCTAAGATATAGCGGACCGCCACATTGGCGATGCTGACCTGATGCCGGTCGGCGATATCCTTTAGGAGCAGGAGGATCTTCTGGTAGCCCTCCCAGCCCAGGGAATCCTCGATGATCTGCAGGTACTTGACATGGGACCGGGTCTCCGGCTCAAAGTCCTCACGGCGCACCCCGATCCACCGCTCCGCTAAGAAGCCTCCGGAGAGTGCGCCATAGCAGAAGCTGTACACGTCATGCTCCCGGGAGTAAGGCAGCAGCGCCTTCTCCGGCCGCCGGTCAAATACAGAATACTGGGTCTGGTTGGACACCACCGGGATCTTGGCCTCGATCATCTGTGCCAGATGGGGAGTGTCGAAATTGCACATGGCGATGTTGCGGATCTTACCCTTCTCCTGGAGCCTGACCAGATCGTAGGCCGTCTCCATCATGCCAGGCACATCGTAATCCCACCAGTGGAACTGCACCAGATCTAAGCAGTCCCGGTGCATGCGCATCAGGCTCCGGTCCACCACCTTTTCCGTGTAGGTAAGATCCACTTGGTCTAAGACCCCTAAGTCCGGCACGAATTTTGTGTGGATCTGGATGTCCTCATGGGAATAGCCGCCCATGGCCTTCAATTCATTGACAAAACGGCCCAGGATCTCCTCCACCCCGGTGTAGATATCCGCGCAGTCAAAGGTGGTCAGCCCCCGCTCCTTAGCCATATGGAAGCCCTTGATGGCATCGTCGATATCCAGCCTTCCCTTCAGGCAATGCTCCGCCGACAGCTGCCAGCCACCGTTGATCACCCGGCTGAAGGTGTATCCGTTGTCCAATGTGATCCTTGATGTGGTGATCTTGTCGATCATATCGCTCTTCCTCCTTACGTTTTTTGCATTCTGTGGACATAGCATCTTTGCATTTACGTATACTTGATGGGGACCACCGTACATTCCCCATGCCTTTGGACCCTTTTTCCAGTCCGTGTGATCTTGAACCTGGCCCCGCAGTTGGGGTCCGGACAGGCGATCAGGCTGTCCGAGAGCATCCAGTCATTCTCCTGGAGCGGCCGCTGCTTAGCCGGCAGGACCGGCAGTAAGGCGCTCAGGGCATACATGGAAAAGGAGTGGGTCTGGGGGAACACCAGGTCCTCTCCCTGCACCAGGAAATAGTCCCCCTCCCTGTGGCCGCAGACCATGGGCTTTTCCGTGGCCACCACCTCCACCTTTAGATCATATAGGGTAAAACGGTCATCCATCGTTATCCTCCTTCTCTGTATGGCAGCACGTCCGCCACCGGCCCCATGAAGATCCACTCTCTATCACTCTCTATGATACCCCATAACCTTCAGATCCTTTAATGAAAACGTTCCTTTGATGAAAACGTTCCTACATGGAACAAAAAAACCTGCCCCTGGATATCCTCCAAGGACAGGCATATGACCTGCGGTACCACCTTGCTTGGCATGCTCTCGCACGCCCCCTCATACAGGATGCCGACACATCCCCGGCCCGCTAACGCTGGCCCTGCGTCTCCACTACTCAGACAGGACATGTCCTTTCATCTCGCCCTCTGAGGTCCACTCGCTCTTACTGACATCACCCGGATCGCAGCATCCCGGACTCTCTGTAAGACCGTTTAAGAGCGCAACTTCCTCATCACTGGTTTAGGGTTATTTTAAACAGTTTGCGGGGAAATGTCAACTACTTTTTGGTATTGTTTTTCCCCTGCATTTTTGGTATGATCATCTCATAGGGAAGGGGGTGATCTGATGCCAATGACAGAAAAAGAGTATAATGGGATCCTTTTTGATCAGATGTCTCTCTTGGAAAGGATCGAGCGCCAGCTCAAGAACGGAGTAGACGCCGCACAACAGGAGATCGAGATCTTGAAAAAAGAGATCAACCGAAAATTATACCAAAAGCCTCCGGTTGAGTAACCTATCGATCAGGGACCTGTTTTGCAGCAGGTCCCTTTTTTCTATATTTTGATCGATCCATTGATCTGATCAAATACATATCCTGCATTTGCGATCCGATGATCCTCATACTAGACCCCCCGTCTCTCCAGCCATGCCGTAAAAAGACAGCCAGCGCTGTAGCAGGCGATATCCTTCAGGTCGAAGGTGGATCCCAGGATGATCCTGGCCGTCGGGATATGCTCCAGCCCCAAAAGAGAAGCCAGACGGAGATATTGGCTGCATTCCACCCCGGCGGCAAAAAGGAAGATCCACAGGGAAAGGTGTCTCACTCCCCGGGGGAAGATCATGCGCACAAAAAAGTACAGAAGGACCGTCACCAGCATATCCCCCACATAGGGCCGGATAAAACGATCACGGACATAGAGGGCGATCAAACATTCGACCCCCAGCAGCAGGACAAAGACCCCCGCGTACCATAAGCGTTTTTTCATCTGACTGCCCCTTTCTCATTAATGCCTTTTCCCTTAAGGCCGCTCTCCCTCCAGGATGACCCACGCCACGGAAAGCCTGTGGATCTTCGCGTCCATCAGCTCCCCCGGCGTACCGGAGATGACCGTCTCATCCGGGTAGGACAGCCGCTGACCCACCCAGATCTTGGCCTGGTCCCAGCCTTCCTGGATCAGCTTTCGACAGACCGCGGATAGCCCGGCGGGTCCGTCCAGCAGGAGGGACCACTCCTTTTTGCTGGACAGCTCCCAGGCCTCTGGTACTCCCCGCCCATGGAGGCTCATGATCCCCACCTCCTCCCAGCTTTTGCCCAGTCTGGCCGCCAGGTAGGTCATGGAGGAGATCCCCGGTATCCTGCGGCAGATGAACGGCTCCGGCTCCCGGGCCGCCAGCTCCTCCAGCCTTTTGGCCCCGCTGTAAAATCCTACATCGCCGGAATACACAGCCAGAGGCCTCTCCACCTTGGGATGGGCCCCCAGCCAGGCCAGCATCTCTTCCGGGCGGTACGTGATACAGGAGGCCTTTTCTCCCACAGGGACCACTCTTGATCCTCCCGCCCCGTTTTCACCCGCCCAGAGCGCACCAGGCCATCCGGCCTCCAGCTCCTTTAGCATAGCCATACAGCTCTCCACCATCCTGGATGCCCCCAGGATCGCGTCGCAGCCCAAAAGCGCCCGGAGGCCTCCGATGGTCATCTGCTCCAGGCCCCCGGTCCCGATCCCCAGCAGGACGATCTTTCGTGCAGGTCTCCGACCATCCTGCCCTGGCAGGATGGTCCCGCCTTCCGGCTCTCTGCTATCTGGTGTCCCGCCTCCCGGCTCTCTGCTATCTGGTGTCCCGCCTCCCGGCCCTCTGCTATCTGGTGTCCCGCCTTCCGGCCCTCTGCCGTCTGGTGTCCCACCTCCTGTCTCTCTGCCATCTGGTGTCCCGCCTTCTGCCTTTCTGTCCGCTGGTCCCTTACCATATACATCCTTGATCCAGGCCGTCAGCGCCTCCAGGTCCTCCCCCTGCTCCCCGCTCTCCTCAGGCCTCCTGACCACGATCACCTGGCAGCCCAGCTTTAAGGCGGCCTCCAGCTTCTCCTGAAAGCCCCCGGCCCGGCCAGACCTTTTGGTGACCAGATAGGAGGCGTCCGCGGCCTGGAGCATGGCAAGGTTCATAGCATACGAAAAGGGCCCCTGCATCGCCATGATATGGCGGCCATTAAGCCCGATACGCCTGCAAGCCGCGATCCCCTCTGCCGAAGGAAGGACACGGGCATAGAGCCTTTCTGCCGCCCCGGCGATCCTTGCAAAATGAAAAAGCTCCTTGCTCCCGGTGGCGATCAGCGCCTTTCGTTCCTGGTGGGCCGCCATTTCCTTCTCCAGAAAAAGGGCAGCCTCCTCCACCGAGGGGACCCAGCAGATCCTCTCATCCTCGCGGCCAGGGTCTGCCGGTCCATGGCCATTCTGCTCTTCCATGCCGCCGTTCTGCCCTGCTATGCCGCCGTTTTGTTCTGCCGTGCCGCCGTCTGCTCCCGTCCCGGTCCCCTCTCTGACCAGCCGGTGATAGGAGGCCCCGCTCCTTGCACAGGCCTTCCTGATATTATCGGACGCCTCCCTGGCATACGGGTGGGTAGCATCGATCACATCGGTCAGCCCATTATCCTCCATCCACCGGGTCATCGTCTCCTCATCCATACGCCCCGTGTGAACGGTCAAAAAGGGACTTTCTCCCAAAAGTCCCCGCCCATACTCTGTGGCCACCGACACCAGGGCCGGGATCCTGCACGCCGTGCAGGTCTCTGCCAGCAAACGTCCTTCCGTAGTGCCTCCGAATATGCCAAGCTTTCTATCCATCCGGCTGCCCCCCATTGTCCATCGGATCGTAACAGTCCAGATCCCCTGGACCGTTACGGCATCCAGTCCACATACCCATCTACCCATCGCCCACGGTCTCACCGCGTTCGGAGCCACGGTGCCAGCAGGCCAGCCAGAGGGATCCATGTGCCCAGCACGCAAAAGAAGACGGATATACGCCGGACCACCTTCTGCTCCCGAGGCACCAGGATCTTTTCTGGCTGTCCTGGGATATGATACAGCTTCACCCGCTCCCCTTCTTTTACCGGGCTGGAATTGTGTCCGGTGGGGGATACGATCCGATACATGATCCCTTCCGCGTAGAATTTATAGACCGGCCTGTAGACGATGCTGTTATCCACGCCTCTTCCAGGCTCGATCGACACCACCGTTGCCTGGGCCTGGGCAGTGGCCACCCTCCGCTTTTTCCACAAAAGATAGCGCATGACCATCCCGGCATAAAAGAAGAGCAGCCCCATGGCCACGGGCCACAGATCAAAGACAGACCGTTCCCCCTGCCGCTCCCTGCACTGGATCAAGATCACACACCCGGCAAACAGGCAGAAGACCGTCCAGAACAGCATCAAAAAAAGCCAGATCCTCCCGCACTGCATCGGCATCTGGATCTCCTTCAAAAGCCGCAAGAGCGTGCCAAAGGACAGCTCCTCGGTCCGCTCCTCCTCCATCTGTCTCTGCACGAGACGCGCAAGGAGCACCAGATAAAGTGCCAGCGCACAGCCAAATGAGATGGCCAGTACACCGGCGGCCAGCCGTACATATGGATCCTTCATGATAGCGCCGCTCCCCTTTCTTTCGTGAACATTATAGCACAGGATCTGGCCTGAGTCATTTTCTTTTTATTGCATCCCCCCTGCTTTTTGCGCTATACTGGTAACAGTCCAGGCATTCTGTACGATCGTAACCGTTCCGTGTATCTGAACGGTTACGTACGATCACCAAGGCTGACCCAGACTGCCTGGCAAGCCCTTTATGGATACGCTATCTACAGCCCACAGAAAGGAGCTTTCTATGAACGACCTATATGTCGTCGGCATCGGCCCCGGCGCTTATGAACAGATGACCCTGGAGGCGATCCGGGTCTTGGAAAGCTGTCAGGCGATCGTCGGCTACACGGTCTACATCGACTTGATCCGGGAGCATTTCCCAGGGAAAGCCTATATCACCACCCCGATGCGCCAGGAGGAGGCCCGCTGCCGGATGGCCTTAGAAAAAGCGGCGGCAGGCTGCTCCACGGCTCTGGTCTGCAGCGGCGACAGCGGCGTGTACGGCATGGCCGGACTGGTATTGGAGCTTTTACCAGACTATCCTGACGTCCATGTATCGGTCATCCCCGGTGTGACGGCCGCCTTAGCCGGCGGCGCTCTTTTAGGGGCCCCGCTGTCCCATGACCTCGCCCTGATCAGCTTGAGCGATCTTCTGACCCCCATGGAAAAGATCCGGACCAGACTACAGGCCGCAGCCGACGCCGACTTTGTGATCTGCCTCTACAACCCTTCCAGCAAAAAAAGAAAGGGCCATCTGAAGATGGCCTGTGAGATCCTGCTGCGCTGCCGATCTAAGGATACCGTCTGCGGGATCGTGAAAAACATCAGCCGGGAAGGCCAGGAACTGGAGCTCCTCACACTGGGCGACTTAGCGGAGACAGAGGTGGACATGTCCACCACCGTTTTTATCGGAAATGCCCAGACCAAGAAGATCGGCCCCTACATGGTGACCCCCAGAGGCTATACGGTCATGCTACATGGCGAAATGTAGGCCAGACCACACGCTCTAGTGTACTGTCTCGTTCACTTTCAGACAAGGCATTTTCGAAATGTGGACAAGACAGTACACTAGTACTCTGCCTTCCGGAACCCGGTGTCAAAGCCAGGGTCATAGAGCTTAGACCGGACGTAGCCCTCCTGGGCCACCGCGGCCCCCACGATGATCAGAGCGGTCTTCGTGATGCCCTCCCTCTCCCCTGTAGCCGCCAGCTGGCCCACCGTGCAACGGCACAGCTTTTCCTCCGGCCAGGTGGCCTTATACACGATCGCCGCCGGCGTGCCGCTGGCATATCCGCCGGCCAGCAGCTCTTTTTCCAGATCCTTTAAGAGTCCGGCGCTCAAGAAGATCACCATGGTGGCCTGATGGGCCGCAAAAGAGCGGATGCTCTCCCGGTCCGGCACCTTGGTCCGCCCTTCCATCCTGGTCAGGACCACGCTCTGGGAGATGCCCGGAAGGGTATATTCCATCTTGAGGGAAGCCGCCGCGCCGCAAAAGGAGCTGACGCCGGGACAGACCTCATAGGGGATCTTCCTGGCCTTCAGCGCATCCATCTGCTCCCGGACCGCCCCGTACAGGCAGGGGTCCCCCGTATGCAGGCGCACCGTCATGAGCCCCTTTTCCTCTGCCTGTACGATCGCCCAGACCACCTCTTCCAAGGTCATCTTGGCGCTGTCAAGGATCTGGCAGCCCGCCTTTGTCTCTTTTAACAGACCAGGGTTCACTAGGGACCCTGCATAGATCACCACATCCGCCTGCTGCAGGAGCCTTAAGCCCCGCACCGTGATCAGATCCTCCGCCCCCGGGCCTGCACCTACGATATGTACCATATCCTCTTTCCTTTCTGCAGCGTTCCCTATCCCGACCCCAGCCGCAGTCCATATCCTGTTCCTGTCACACGCCTGCCGCCATCTCTGGCCCCCGCTGCTGCACTGGTCCCCGCCTGCTCCGCCTCTGGGATCCTTCGCTGCCTCTTCACCTCTGCCCCGCTCCGTCTGTCATGGATCCACGATAAAGATCGAATAGTATCCGGCATCCGCCTCGATCTCCTCCGCCGTCCGGTACACTCTTTCGCCTTCCATCCCGCAGCGCTGTACGCCGCAGGCGGTCAGCCCATGATCGTGCAGCAGCGCCTTTACCTCCTGGAGCCTTTTCCCTGCCTTCATCAGCACCTTGACGCCGGACAGCCTTAACCCTTCCTCCACCGGGTAGGAGGCCGGGAGCACATGGAGCTCCTCCTCCCCGCTGACCAGCGCCCGGTCCAGTCTGGCCGCCGCCGCGCAGAAGGAGGGAACGCCGCTCACCAGTTCTCCCTCTGCCCCCGCCTCCCGCACCAGCTGGTACAGATACCAGCCCGTAGAATAGATGGTCACGTCCCCCAAGGTCAAAAAGGCCACAGCCTTTCCCTCCTCCAGACAACAGAGGATCCTCTCCGCCCCCGCCCGGTGGCTCTGGGCCATCTGCGCCTTGTCCTTTGTCATAGGCATGGGGACCGGCAGGCTCTCCTTCCCTTCGATCTCCGGCACCGCACTTCTTGCGATCTGATAAGCGGTACAGGCCTCCTTCTCCCTTCCCGGGAAAGCGATCACATCCGCCTCCCGGATCACCCGCACAGCCTTCAATGTCATCAGCTCCGGGTCGCCCGGCCCCACACTGACGCCGTAAAACCTGCCTTTTTCCATTTATCTCCCTGCCCCTTTCTTTTGTGACTGTCCAGACTGCCTGGAGGATCGATCTCTTTTTCGGTCAAAACCGATCCCAGCCTGTGATCATCCATGATATGGACACTTTTGGCCGCCCACATATCCGTATCCCACATCAAATATCGCTGCATTGAGCTCTGCCTCTATACCTACTTGAAAGATCTCCATTTTTTCTGCATCGATCCACAGGACTCCCTTCTCTTCTTGATCTTCATCATGCCATGTGCTGTAGAAAATATATCTTGTCCCTTTATCGCTGCCAGAAAGGACTTCATATCGGCTTATATCTCCGTATACAGCATGTGTAGATACGATCCTTTCGACATTTTCGAAGATCAATACGAATTTTCTTGCATCCCACGTTTGAAAGGACACTTTTACTTGACCGACCCCTATCAATATACTTTCTATATGTCCGTCCTCTGCCGGAAAATGCTCCTTCTTTTCTATCATCATGACCCCTCTCGCTCATACAGCGGTCCCCGACAGCTCCTGCACCATCCGCGCCGCCCCCGGCGTCATGCCCAGCACACCCCGGTCATTGGTGAACAGCAGAGCCTCGATCTTGAGACTCCCCCTTGCCCGGCAGGTCAGATGATGATCGATCCGCTCCATGGCCATAGCCATCACGGCCTCCCGCAGGCCCTGTGCCTCCTCCAACACCGCCAAAGCTCCATCCACGGTGACGCAGTCTAAGATCCGCCGGACCTTCTCCCGGTCCGCGCCGCAGGCCGCGCCGTAAGCTGCCAGACACTCCATCCGCCCGTCTGCCATGGAGGAATGGGTGTTCATCACACCGGCCGCCACCTTTAAGAGCTTTCCGGCGTGGCCCACCAGCAGCACACGCTCCACACCGGCCGCCGCCGCCATGTCGATCGCGGCCCCGATATGATTGCTGCATTTCACACCGGCCGCCATGGACAGGCCCAGATGGTCCGCCGCAAAGCGCTCCCCGTAATTGCCCGGGGTCAGCAGCAAGATCTGCTTCCTGCCCTGCCCCTCCAGCGCCTTCTGCCGGATCTCCAGGCGGATCGTCTCCAAAAGGGCCGTCTCACTCATCGGCTCCACGATCCCGCTGGTCCCCAGGACAGACAGCCCGCCCACGATCCCTAATCTGGGGTTAAAGGTCTGCTCCGCCAGCCGCTCCCCCTCCGGGATCTCGACGGTCAGATAGACCGGGCCGGATACAAAGCATCTGCGGCAGACCGATGCCACCTGCTCAAAGATCATCCTGCGAGGTACCGGGTTGATCGCCCACATGCCCACAGGGCAGCTGAGCCCCTCCTTCGTGACGGTCCCGATCCCCTTTCCGCCCCGCAGATATAAGGAAAAAGGGTCCCGGCTCTCCGTTCCTTCCAGATATGTATACCACCGCCCGCTCACAGGAGATCCTGACAGCCCACCTGCCGGACCGGTCCCCCCGGCACAGTCCAGTCCTTCCACCGGCTCAGCCACCTCGGCGCGTTCCTTCCCTTCCACCAGCTCAGCCACCTCGGCGCGTTCCTGCCCTTCCACCGGCTCAGCCATCTCGGCGCGTTCCTGCCCTTCCACCGGCTCAGCCATCTCGGCGCGTTCCTGCCCTTCCACCGGCTCAGCACAGTCCAGCCGTTTTGCCAATGTGGGCCTTTCTGCACAGCTCATCCCTTCCGTCGCCCCGGATCTGTCCGGCTGCCCGACGGTGACCCGCACCAAGACGCCGTCCGTCACATCCGGATCGTCCCCGGCATCCTTGATCACCCCGCAGCTTGCAAAGCCCTCTCCCGCCTCCGCCTCCGCGATCTTGATCCGCAGAGGGATCCCCTTTGGTGGCGTCAGGCACACTTCGGCCAATACCTCTCCCTCAAACAGCAAGGCAGCCGCCGCCAATGCCGCCGCTGCGGCGCAGGTCCCGGTGGTAAACCCATATCTCGTCCTTTTTCCATCCTCTTTTCCGTCCTCTGTACGCTGCATCTCCTCATCCTCATCCCAAGACGCCATGCGCCTCCATGAAACGTCAGTGCGTGTCACCGCCAGACCGGCTGGCCTGACAGGTTTATCGGGCATCCCCCTGCACGTAAGCGGTCTGGCCGTACGGCTTCCCGGCCCTGTCCTACAGGACTACAGGGCCACCTGCCAGGGCGCGATGGCCGCCGCCAAGGTCACAGCCTCCAGCCGCTGCTTTTTTAAGACCAGCGCCCCCCTGCTCCCCAGCACAGCCGCCCGCTCACACACATTGCCCACGCCCACGGTCTCCTCCACAAAGTCCGAATGGGAGAAGCTGCCCTCAAGGCTCCTAAGCTCTTCTGCCGAAAAACAGCAAAATGCCCATCCCATCTCTTCACATAAACGGGATAAGGCCTTTTCCTCTTTCTTGATATCGATCGTGGCCACCTGGCAGACCGCCTGGGGGAACAGCCGCTCTCTGGTCAGACAGTCCATCACCTCTGCCCGCAGGGCTCCAAAGGAGATCGACTTCCGGCACCCGATCCCCAGGGTCAAGATCTTCGGCACCAGGCAGAGACGGTCCGGCTGCCGGTAGATCGTGAACGCGATATCGGACCGGGCTCCAGGACCAGGCACACACCCCTCAGGCAGTCCGCCTTCCACCGGGAAGTCTGAAAAAAAGCCTACCGGCCTCCCCTCTAAAAGATCGGCGGAGACCTGCTTTGCCTTCTCTCTGCTGGAGATCCACAGGCCCATCTTGCGGGCCGCCACATCCACGGCGAACTTTCCCTGGATATCGGTGGCCGTCGTGATCACCGGCGTCGCGCCCAGCTTCTCTCCGATCCGCCTGGCCAGATCGTTCGCTCCGCCCATATGGCCGGATAGGACCGGGATGGCAAAGGTCCCCTTTTCATCCACCACCACCAGCGCCGGATCGCCAAACTTGTCCTTGACGCAGGGAGCCGCCGCCCGCACCGCGATCCCCAACGCGCCCACGAAGATCAGTCCCTCTGCTTTTTCAAACTGCTCCTTCGTCCAGACCGACAGCGGCTCCTCCACCGCCGTCAGCCCATCCGCCTCCGCCGCCACAGCTTCCGGCCCTGCGATCGGTCCGCCCGCCTCCGCCGCCACAGCTTCCGGCCCTGCGACCGGTCCGCCCACCCCTGACGCCACAGCTTTCGGCCCTGCGACCAGCCCGGTCCCTTGATCCTGCTCTCCGGGTACAGATAAAAAGCTGGCCTTCACATACCCTCTGCAGGAGGTCCCGTCCTCTTTAAGGCCCTCTAAGATCCTCCTGCCAAGCCTCGCCCCCTCCCGGGTAAAGCAGATAAGGGCGATCTCGCCCTTTGGCTCCCATCCCATGACGCTCTGCCCCTTTCTGGTCACGCCTCGGATCCTTTATCTCCTGCTTCCTTTTTCAGCTCCTTTTTCCGCTTGGTGATCAGCCCGCCGATGCGCCCGCTCTCCTTGGCGGTCAGGCTCCTCCAGCCCCCGCCTATCACCTTATCCGCCAGTCCCAGTTCCGTGGCGATCTCGAATTTTAAAAGCTCCTCCGGCTTTAAGTCCTTTGGGTCAAAATGGTCCTTGTCTTTCTTAGTCTTCGGCATATCGAAACACTCCTTTTCACTGCTATCTTGGTCACAATAGGAGTGTCCCCCTTTTCAGAAAGGTTATACAGGCCATAAAGATCAATCATCAATATCTTCATTGATATAATGCATAAGATAGCTTATATTCTTTTTAACATCATCATCGATAAAGATATCTGTGCTTTGCTGTGACGATCGTTCGATCTCCTGCACGATCGCGTCAAGCTTAGGTCCCACATATTTGATCCTTCTCTCAATATCTTTCAATTCCACAAGTCTCTCTGTCACATCGTGTAGCTGCAGATCGATACTTTCAAGTTTGTTTTTAGAGTCTTGGTTGATCTGGGAACTGGCAGCGCCTTCTATCATCGTATATAATATGGCAACAATGCTCAAAACGATCGATATCGCTGTCGAAGCACCTGACAAGACCGCAGATGCACAAGCTTTATCGTAGAGAAATATGCCTGTAAAAAAACATAGCACTAATACTAAGCAGACGATAAACCAGATCAAGTCTTTGATCGATATATCCCATTTTCCGATATGCATACATCCGTCCTTTCTAAAACTCTTGCTCCGGACCCTTAGGATCGCTCCAGATCACCGGATCCACTACCCAGATCGGGTGTATCGTACATCCCAGCAGCATCGCTTCTAGCGACTTTGCCGAATCCATCCTGTAGACTAGATAGTACAGCAAGAAACGTTTATAATACTTCAACTGTTTTTCCGCCTCATCACGGATATGCTCGCATACACCTTTTTCTTTCTTCCCGATAAATGCCGCGTTCATCAACAGCTTTACACCAAATTCTTCATTGATAAATAAAAATCTGGTCCTCGCCATATCCGATAGTCTCGCATCCATGATGATATCTTCCGAAACTAACCGTATGGGTTTGCGCCGTATCAGCCAATACACGATATAGGCCATCTCTTTGATAGGGTTCGGCTCTTTTGTGGGATGATAGTTTGTCAGTCGCAGCAGATCATCAAATGTATCGATCAGCGCTTGCTTCAAAAGCTGCTCGCTTATCTCGACTTTAATAGACGTATTTGTCTTTTCTTTAACTACTTCCTCCATATGCTCTGCATATTTGTGTGCAGAAGCATAGATCATCCTATATGTATCTTGGAACTTACGTTTCAGATCTGGATCCTTTTCAAACCATTCATCCACTTTTTTAAATACGATATGCACTTTATCTTACCTCCATCAAAAACAATGCCCGATCTTATCGATTAAGATCAGGCATTTTCCAGGCAACGTAGCTCTTTTGATATAGATGCTCTCACTCATCAATATCCTCATAGATCCAAGCGTCCATATCATCTGTATCCAGCTTCTGTGCTCCCTTTCCATTATTCTGCAGATACATGATCAATGTGCCACATTCCTCAACACTTCTTGCTGCACTGGCATCGATCTCTGCATAAGTTATATTGATCAAGTCTCTTATCATGTCCTTATCCCTTCTGTCGTACGAACGCACAAACCCTGCACCATTGCAAAGTTTCGATGCTCCGACTTCGTTCTCCTGCCGAGCAGGATCACTAGAAAGCACCACATTATCTATATACACCAAAATATGGATTTTGTCAATAGCTTATACCTTTTTTCACGCTTTCTTTTTCTCTTTTTTTCGCTTTTTACCGCACCGTCTTATCCGGCCGGATCACCGCCTCATGTCGCCGGATATGGGCCGCGGCGTCCTTCTTGCTGGAAAAAAGGAAGAGATACAAGATCTCCACCACCAGCATAGCCGGGATCCTGGAAAACCAGAAATCCTCCGTCAGGAGCTTTTCCCTGGTGGCCGTGATCAACGTCACATCGCTAAGGCGCGCCAGGGGAGAACTCCCGTTGTTGGTGACCAGGATGATCTTCGCTCCATTTTCCTTAGCCCCCTCCGCCAGGGCCTGGAGCCGCCTGGAGGTGCCGGAATTGGAGATCACCAATAGCACATCCCGCCCTGTCAGGTTAAAAGCACGGGCCGTCTCTCCCTCCCAGATGGTCCCGGACACCGCCCGGATCCCCAGCTGGTTCAGCTTGAAGGCGCAGTCCAGCGCCGTAGGGGCTGTGTTCCCCACCGCCGCCACCTGCACCAGATCCGCCTGCTCTAAAAGCCGGAGCGCCTGCTCTAAGGCCTCCCCGTCCATCAGGTTCACGGTCTCGGTCAGCTCCGCCACCTTATTGGCCAGGATGTTCTGCAGGGACTGCCCCTTATCCGCCCGGTCGATATCATTAGACACCTGGATCGCTTTCTGCCGCTCCTCCAGCACTTCCCTGGCCAGGGCCATCTTCAGGTTCTGGAAGCTCTTGAACCCGCACCGCCTGCAGAACCGGGAGACCGTGGCATCGCTGGTGCCGCTGGCTGCTGCCAGCTCCGCCACCGTCATATCCACCACATCCTCCTTCCGGCTTTTGATGCAGTCCGCGATCTTTTTCTCCGCTTCAAAAAACTGATCGTAGGAGGCGCAGATCACGCCCACCACACTTTGACTCTCATTCATTTCTCCATCCTTCTTTTTCGCGTAAACTTATTTCATGAGTATAACATAATATGGGCAAAAAAGAAAGAGGGGGACCGGCTGCTTTTCACAGATCGCCATAGCCCTTGTCACCGAAGGAGCCTTTCTACCGCCATCTCATTTCCATATCCCTTCACACGTTCCCACACCTGCCGGATCGAGACCGGTCTGCCGTCATGGGCATCCACTCCGGCCTCATAACGCCGGATCGGCAAAGGCACCGCCTGCCTGCTGTGCAGATGGCCGTGGACATGGATCCTGTCCCTGCCGCATCCGCTCCAGGCCTCGATGGGGAAATGGAACAGGACATATTTCTCTCCTTCAGCCCACAATTCATGGTATTGCCTGCACCAGACAAAAAGAGAGCGGTCGAAGTCCGGATCCTCCAGGTACCGGTCATTGTTCCCGATCACCAGATACTTTTCCCCCTTCAGCTGCCTTAAGATGCCCTCCGTCTCCGGCCCGCTCCCCTCGGAAAAGTCCCCCAGGATATAGACCTGGTCCCCCTCTCCCACGGTCTCATTCCAGCGCCGGATCAGGTACTGGTTTTTACTCTCCCAGTCCGAGAACGTCAGGTCGCCGATATGGGGCGTCCCCTCCCGATAAAAGAAATGCTGGTCCGATGTAAGATAGATCATACCCTCTCCTCCTTCAAGATCCCTCTTAAAAGCTCCTTTGGATAGACAAAACCCCCGTCCCAGATCCAGGCTATCTAGAAAGATATCTGGTCAAGGATGGGGGTACCTGCCTTTAAAACCGGAACTTATCCTCAAAGTAACTCTTCAGCTCCCCGATCGGCACCCGGACCTGATCCATGGTGTCCCGGTCGCGGACCGTCACAGACGCATCCTCCTGGGAGTCGAAATCATAGGTCACACAGAAGGGCGTCCCGATCTCATCCTGCCTCCTGTACCGCTTCCCGATCGCGCCTCTGTCGTCAAATTCGCAGTTATAATACTTGCTCAGCTCCTCATAGACCTTCATGGCCCCCTCGCTCAGCTTTTTCGACAGGGGGAACACGCCGATCTTCACCGGAGCGATAGCCGGATGGAAATGGAGCACGGTCCGCATATCCCCGTCCCCTAAGTCCTCCTCGTCATAGGCGGCGCACAGGAAGGCCAAGGTCACCCGGTCCGCGCCCAGGGAGGGCTCGATCACATAGGGGATGTAACGGTCCTTGGCCTCATCGTCAAAGTAGGTCAGGTCCTGTCCGGAGGTGTTCTGGTGCTGGCTCAGGTCATAATCGGTCCTGTCCGCGATCCCCCACAGCTCGCCCCATCCGAAGGGGAACAAAAACTCGATATCCGTGGTGGCCTTGCTGTAGAAGCACAGCTCCTCCGGGGAATGATCCCTGGCCCGCATCTCCTCTTCCTTGATCCCCAGGGTCTTTAACCAGTTGATGCAGAAGCTCTTCCAGTAGGCGAACCACTCCAGATCCGTGCCGGGCTTACAGAAGAACTCCAGCTCCATCTGCTCGAATTCCCGGGTACGGAAGGTGAAGTTGCCCGGTGTGATCTCGTTCCGGAAGGACTTTCCGATCTGGCCGATGCCGAAGGGTACCTTCTTCCTGGAGGTCCTCTGGACGTTCTTAAAGTTCACAAAGATCCCCTGAGCCGTCTCCGGGCGGAGATACACCGTGTTCTTGGCATCCTCCGTAACGCCCTGGAAGGTCTTGAACATCAGGTTGAACTGGCGGATATCCGTAAAATCATGCTTCCCGCAGCTGGGGCAGCAGATGTTCTTCTCATCGATGTACGCCTTCATCTCCTCCTGGGACCAGCCGTCGATGCCGGTCTCCGGGACGATCCCCTGCTCTGCCATGTAGTCCTCGATCAGCTTATCCGCGCGGAACCGCTCTTTACAGGCCTTGCAGTCCATCAGCGGATCGGAGAACCCGCCCAGATGGCCGGAGGCCACCCAGGTCTGGGAGTTCATCAGGATCGCGCAGTCCACGCCCACATTGTAGGGGCTCTCCTGGACGAACTTCTGCCACCAGGCCTTCTTTACATTGTTCTTCAGCTCCACGCCTAAGTTGCCGTAATCCCAGGTGTTGGCCAGGCCCCCGTAGATCTCGGAGCCCGGATACACAAACCCCCGGTTCTTCGCCAGCGCTACGATCTTATCCATCGTCTTTTCCATATCCTCTACCTCTCTTCCGGTCTCTATCTTATCCAGTGTCCCTATTATAGCGATCTCTCTGCCCTTTGTAAACACTTGTTGCGATGTTCCTGCGGTCAACTTTCCTAACTGTTATTTTTCACAGGTGGGCCAAAGGGTCCGCTACGGGAGGGACCTGTGGCCAACCTGTGAAAAGTACCCCCCTACTTAAAAACGATATAATGCTTCCCCGCCGGCACCACTGCCACATCGTCTCCGGACAGCTCCACGCCCTGGGTCATATAGCAGATCTCCCCTTCGGTCTGGATGGTCACCGGGTGGCTGGTCTCCACCAGGAGCATCCGCTCCTTGTTCAGCCGGTCCAGTTCCTCTTTCTTTGCGGTCTGGACTCCCCCGTTCGGGCCAGGCTCCACATATTCCCCGTCCTCGAACCACCCCTGGACCCGGCCGCTGGAGGCCGAGCCGATACCTAAGCTCCTGAGCCGGTTGGCCTCGTCGTGGAAGCTTTCGGCAAATGCCAGGAAACTGGCGCTGTCCAGATACCCATAGATCGCCGTGGCCTTACCCTCCGTCACCTGACAGGAGACCACCGTCACCGGAAGGCTCTGCTCCTGCTCCCGTGCTCTGTCTTCCCGGTCCCTGTTCCTCCGGTCGCTGCCTTTCCGATCCCCACTTTCCCGGTCGCCGCCTCCTAGGTCCCCATCTCCCTGGTCTCTGCTCCCTCGGCCGCTGCCTTCCCGGTCCTGTTCCTCTACTGCCGCTGCCGGGTAGCCCAGGCTCTCATTATAGCGGGCCACTTCCTCCATCACAAAGGCTTCCAGTCCCTCGCTGGTGTAGCGGTCCGTCTCACAGTCCTCCACCGTAGCGCTGAAGATCCTCCCGTCCTCCGTCACATAGATGCTGCTGACCTCTGGCGTGAACACCTTCTCCTCCGGGAGATATCTTTTGCACCCAAAGAGCATCAGGCCAGCGATCGCCGCTGCTGATGCCGCCTTCCACTTCCTATCCACCGGCTGCACCGCCTCCCTTTCCATTCCTTTCTGACCACACAGATCCTATGAGGACGCCGCCAGTCCCTCTCACGTCGCCATGACCTCCAGGATCTCCAAGGACTTGAACCGCCTGCCCACGAACCGCTCCATAGCCTCCTCCACACACCGGGAAAACTCCTCCAGCACCTCTTCCTTCAAGGTGAACTGGTATAGCTTTTCTATGGGCGAGGACACCACATACGCCCAGGCATAGGCCGCGGACTGGCTCACCGGACGCCCGGGCTCCTCCGTATATTCCCCGCTCAGCACCAGGGACTTAAGCTCAAAGACCCGGCGGACCAGGCTCCGCCCGATCGCCGGCTTTAAAAGCGCCCGCAGGGACTGGTACACCAGCTTTAACAGCTCAGTCCCCTCCATCCCCTCCCGGCTGTAGTAGTCCGCTAGCTCCAGGAAATAGGACCCATAGCAAGCCGCTTCCACATCCAGCGCGATCTCCTGGAAATAATTACTAATCTCCGCCCCCTGAAGGCTGTAAGCCTCCCGCCCCTCGAACAAGCGGAAGGTGCCGAAAGCAAAGATCCGGCTGGCCGCCATCAGCGGGCTCCCCGGCCTCTTCGCCCCCCGGGCAAAGGCCGTGATCTTCCCCCTCTCCCGGGTCAGCAGCACCAGCCTTTTATCCGCTTCCCCCAGCGCAGAAGTCCTGATCACCATCCCCGTCACGCTCACCAGATCCCGCACAACGCTCCTCCTTTCAGAGCCTTTCGGCCTTCCTACCTATCCCCGTCAAGAGCAACACGCTCTACACATCCAACAGCTTTACGTTTGCCGGTAAAGCAGCGGAGGGAGGGGCCTGTCACAAAAGGATCCCCGCTTTAGTCTGGGGAACGTCGGCGCTCCGCATTGAACACTTGGTGAGGTTTTCTCGAACCTAGTGTGAAAGCGGATACTCGGAACGGAGTGGAGAGTATCTTCCACGAAAAGAGCTTAGCGTCCGCTACGTTCTCCACGGAGCGAGAGCGCGGTGACGTTGTGACAGGCCCCTCCCGGAGCGGACCCCCGCACAAGCGCGCTCCAAGGCTCGCTCACCTCGCATCCTTCACATCATACCCATAATTTTTCATATAGATCTCACTGTCCCGCCATTCCTTGCGCACCTTCACCCAGAGGTTTAGGTTCACCTTAGCCTCCAGCATGTCCTCGATCTCCTTGCGGGCCTCGGTGCCGATCCGCTTCAGCATGCTGCCGCCCTTGCCGATGATGATCCCCTTGTGGGAGTCCCGCTCACAGATGATGGAGGCCTCGATATCATACAGACCGTTCTTCCTGGCCTTCATCTTCTCGATCGTCACCGCGATCCCGTGGGGGATCTCATCATCCAAAAGCCGCAGGGCCTTCTCCCGGACCAGCTCCGCCGCGATCTGCCGCATAGGCTGGTCCGTCACCGTATCCTCGTCATAAAACTGGGGTCCCTCCGGCACATATTTGAACAGAAGCTCCAAAAGGAGGTCCGTGTTCTTCCCCTTTAACGCCGACAGCGGGACGATCTCCGCAAAGGGGCAGATATCCTTATAGGCCGCGATAAAGCCCAGGATCTCATCGTGGTCTTTCAGGGTATCCACCTTGTTGATCGCCAGGATGACCGGTGTATCCACCCCGCCTAGCTGCTCGGCGATATGCCGTTCCCCCGCACCGATAAAGGTGGTGGGCTCCACCAGCCACACGATCACATCCACATCCCGCAGGGTATGCTCCGCCACATCCACCATATACTGGCCCAGCTTGTTCTTCGCCTTATGGATCCCCGGCGTATCCACAAATACGATCTGGCCCCGTTCATCGGTGTACACGGTCTGGATCTTGTTCCGGGTGGTCTGGGGCTTGCTGGACGTGATCGCGATCTTCTGCCCGATCAGCCGGTTCATCAGGGTGGACTTCCCCACATTAGGCCGCCCGATCAAGGTGACAAAGCCTGACTTCTTCTCTTGCATATCATTTTCCATACTTTCCTCCGCTCTCTATAGGCAGTCAGTGGAACAGGTTCTTTGTGGTGCCAAACAGGTCCGCCTCTGCCCTGATCTTCTCCTCGTTGCCGATCGCGCAGATGCTCCCTGTGGCCAGCATCGCCTCCACGATATCGGCAAGTCTCCGGATATCCTCCTGGTCCGCGTCTAAGATCTCCTCCCGCTCCGCCTTCATCATCTCGTCCGTCACACCGGAAAGATACGCTGTGACGGCCCTGGCGCCTTTGATCGAGGGGGGCAGGGGCGTATCCAGCTCACTGATCGCGCCGATCACATATTTGGTCATGTCCCGCTCATCTACGGTAAAGCTGCGCAGATACGCCGGGATGCCCTGATAGACCTGATCCGTCTCCCGCAGGTTAGGATCCCGATAAGAGACCAGATAGCCCTCCTTAAACCGTCCAAAGCCGCTCATACAGCCATATGCGCCGCCCTGGACCCGCAGCTTCTGCCACAGATGATCATAGTTCAAGATCACCTTCAAGATCTTCAGCGCCCCGGTATAGGGGATGTTGCTGCCTTCAAAGCTGCCGCACCGGGCCACGTAGTTCACTGGGGAAGAGGTCTTAAAGCCCTCATTCTTGTTCTCCTTTTTAAAGGGGAAGGGATAGCTCTTCTTGTCGCTCACCTGCAGTGCCTTTGTCAGGATGGGCAGCGTCTCCGGGAGCTTCTTAAAGCCCTCCTCATCTGCCGTATAGCCGATCAGCAGATGGTCGACGGTGAACAGACGGCCGCAGACCTCCTTAAGCTTTTGGATCAGCCTTGCAGGCGCTCCTTCCTCCTCGTACTCTTTACACTGCTCCTCCAGGAAATGATAATAGCCGATCCCCCCGGTGATATCATTAAAGCTGGCCGCCGGCGAGAAATAGGAGGTGGCCCTGGCCACTGCCGCCGAGTGGGAAGCCTGCTCCAGACGCATCCTGGCCCTGGAGCGGTTCTCCATCAAGATTTCCCCCAGCCGCTTCTCATCATCCAGCTTAGACCGGGTGAGGACCTCCCTCAAGATCGTAAAGGCTTGATCGGTCTTTTCGTACAGCACCTTGATCTTCGCGCTGAACACACCGGTGAAGACCCCCGGCTGCCTTAAGTCCCCATAGGCGGTGACCGAAAGGTCCAGGCCGCCGGTGTTCAGATAGATCTCGCTGGTCAGGTCCGCGTAGCTGTGGTCCTCTGTGTCCACATAGCCCAGGACCGACTTTAAGAGCCCCACATAGGGGAGGTCCTCTGCCGGGACGCCCTTGGTGTCAAATAAGAGCTGGATATAGGCGATGCCTGCGGTAAAGATGGACTGGTGGATCACCCGGACCCCCTCCACCTCCTTGACCGGGCACTGGATCTTCTCCGGCTCCCGGCCGATATCCTTCCGCTCAAGCAACGGGATCTTCTTTAGATCCTCCTGGGAGGATGGGGTCTCCTGGTATTCCCGCAGGGCCTTGGTCCGGGCGATGAGCGTGCCCACCTCCTCCGGGCTCAAGGAGGCCTTATAGGCGGCCAGCTTTTCCGCCAGCGCCTGCTCCTGCTTAGCGGTCAGGTTCTTCTTGGGCAGCAGGGTGATCACCGCTTCAAAGGGCACATCCAGCAGATAGTCCCGGATCAGTCCCTCAAAATACCCTTCCTCCACCTTCTCCTTTAAGAAGTCAAAGGTCTTCTGATACTCCAGATGGAGCATGGGGTCCCCGCCGTAGAGCCAGCTGTCCATACACCACAGGCCGTACATCAGCCCTTTAGGCGCGGAACCGTAATCAGCCTCCCGGTAACGGAACTCATGATAGTTGAGCCCCGCCAGTAAGCTCCTCTTATCGATCCCCTGGTCCGCCAGCTTCCGCAGGGTCCCCTTGACCACGGCCAGGAACTCCCCCTTCCGCCTGGCATCTGCATTTTTGGCGATCACAGAGAAATACGGCTGGAGGATGCCGCTCTCGTAGCCGCCGAACACATCCTCCCCGATCCCCGCATCCACCAGCGCCTGCTTTAAGGGCGCTCCCGGCGCATCCAGCAAGGTATATTCCAGGATCTGGAAGGCCACATAGAGGATCGGATCTAAGTCGGTCCCCACCACCGTGTTCACGGAGAAATAGGCATTGCCCTCCTCGCCCTCGTCCTCTGTCACCGGATAATAGAACTCCTTCTCCACCGGCCGTTCAAAAGGCTTTTGGAGATGGATCTCGGAGTCCACCTCTCTGGCCTCATAATGGCACAGATAGGCCTCATCCAGCCAGGTCAGCTTCTCCTCCATATCCATATCGCCATACAGATAGATATAGCTGTTGCTGGGATGATAGGACCGGCTGTGATAAGCCGTGAACTTCTCATAGGTCAGCTCCGGTATCCTGGCCGGGTCGCCGCCGGACTCAAAGCCATAACAGGTGTCCGGGAACAGCTCATGGGTGATCATCCGGTCTAAGAGGCTTTCCGGGGAGGAAAAGGCCCCCTTCATCTCATTATATACCACCCCGTTGAGGGTGATGGGCCCGTCCGCATCCTCCAGCTCGTAATGCCAGCCCTCCTGCAGGAAGATGTTCTCCTCCTTGTGGATATTGGGGTGGAGGACCGCGTCCATATACACATCCATCAGGTTCTGGAAATCCTTATCATTACAGCTGGCCACCGGATACACGGTCTTGTCCGGATAGGTCATCGCGTTCAAAAAGGTGTTCAGCGACCCCTTGACCAGCTCCACGAAGGGATCCTTCACCGGGAACTTTTCCGATCCGCAGAGCACGCTGTGCTCCACGATATGCCAGAGGCCGGTATCATCGTCCGGAGGCGTACGGAAGCCTATGCTGAACACCTTGTTATCATCCTCATTCATCATCAGGAAGAGCCTGGCCCCCGTCTTTTTATGGCGGAGCACCACCCCCAGAGAATCCATCTCCCGGATCTCTCTCTCCTCTATCAGCTCATAGGCCGACAGCTTCCCAAGCCCAGATCTTTTCATCATAAACAGCCTCTCTTTTTATCAATGTTTTCTCGTATCCTTACATATTTCCCATAAACCGATCTTTTAATATGGCAAAACTCTCCCGCACGCACATATGGATGAACAGCACCGGGTCCGCGCTGGCCGATACGCCCCGCAGCTCCTTAAGACCGCACCGCTCCCCGATCCTCATGGCGCGGTACAAGTGGAAATTGCTGGTCAGCACACCGATATCCAGCGGCTTGTCCGGTAAGATCTCCGCCAGCATCATGGCCGGCGTCTCCTCCCTGGCCAGCTGGATATGCCGCACCGGGACTTTAGGCAGCCGAAAGTCCACCGTCTGGCTGGTGCTGCGCAGTACCTCGGCATGTCCCTCCAGCTTCCGGATGAAACGCTCCAGCTCCATCCTCCGGATCTGCTCCTGCCGCCTGGCCTCCCTGCGCATCTCCTTTTCCAGCTCCCGCTGGTACTCGATCACGGTCTTGCTGCAGAGCATGTTCTCCTTCGTGTTGGTGGAATAATTCTCCAAAAGCATCTGCTCCGGCGCCACGCCGTTGTACCGCAGATACTCTGCCATGGCCATGGCCTCCGTAGTGGGCTCATCCGCCCCTCTCCCGCCGGAGAGCACCAGCTTCGTCTCCGGGTGCTCCTGGGCATAGAAGATGGCCTTGTCCAGGCGACGTTTCAGGGAAGCGCTGATATCATCCTCCCGCACCTTCGCGCCCAGCACGATCAGGTAGTCCAGATGCTCCGGGTCGGTCCGGATCATCCCGCTGAAGATCAGCACCTGGAGACCTACGAAGACCACCAGGCCGGTGATGCAGAGGGTCACGATGGTGACCGGGATCCGCAGGGGCACACGCCTCCTGTTCTGCTGGTAAAAGCGCAGCCCCTCCGCCAGCAAAAAGCACAAGATCCCCAGGGCCGGCCAGAACCATGCCATAGATGTCTCGATACCCGAATAGACCACGATGATCCCAAAATACACCAGACTCAATACCCCCATGATGCTCAAAATAGCGACCAACATCTCCCTCACCTCATTTCTCTTTCGCAGACCCGCCGTCCCCTCTGCCATCCTCTAGAGCGTGTTTGAAAATTGCTTTCTGGTAGCTGTGCGTTCCACTTTGTGGGAGATTTGGCCCAAATGAACGCGGCGTAGTGGGCTACGTTAAGTGAATTTGGGCCAAATATACCGCGAAGTGGGGCGCGCAGATGCCGGGAATGAATTTTCAAACACGCTCTAGGCCTCACTGCGCCGCAGGATATCATAGGGTCCCAGGCGTATTTCCCCGCAGGGTGCATCCAAAGCCACCCACAGGATCTGTCTGGCATGGGGCGCGCTCTCTATAGCCTCCCCCTCCTGGCTCCAGATCTGCCGGACCGTCACCTCCTGATCCCGGCCGTCCGGCCTCATGACCTCGATCCGGTCCCCAAGGGAAAATTTATTCTTCTGTTCGATCCTGCACCGGCCCTTTTCGTCCACCTCTTCCACGGTCCCCAGATAGGTGTAGTTCTTCTGATAGGTGCTCTCGCCGTAGATCTGGCCCTCCTGGCCCGGCTTCCCAAAGTAAAACCCGGTAGAGTACTCCCGGCAGGTACACTTTAGGATCTCCTCCCGATACCACTTAAGCTCCTGCCGGTACTGCTCCACGTCTCTCTTGCAGCTGTCGATCGCCCGGCGATAGGTCCTGGCCACCGTGGCCACATAGAGGGCGTTCTTCATCCGCCCCTCCACCTTAAAGCTGTCGATCCCGGCCGCTAAAAGCTCCGGCACATGCTCGATCATGCAAAGATCCCTGGAATTAAAAAGAAAGGTCCCTCTTTCATTCTCAAAGACCGGCATATACTCGCCCGGCCTGGTCTCCTCCACCACCCCGTACTTCCACCGGCAGGGGTGTGTACAGGCTCCCTGGTTGGCATCCCGCCCGGCCAGATAGTTGCTGAGCAGGCACCGTCCGGAGTAGGAGATGCACATGGCCCCGTGGACAAAGCATTCGATCTCCATCTCCCGGGGGATATCCTGCCGGATCTTGCGGATCTCCTCCAAAGTCAGCTCTCTGGCGCAGACCACCCGCTTAGCGCCTAAGTCCCACCAGAAGCGGAAGGTCCCTGCATTGGTATTGTTCGCCTGGGTACTGATATGGATGTCCACATCCGGCAGCACCCGCCTGGCGATGGTGAACACACCGGGGTCCGCGATGATCAGCGCATCCATCCCCACATCCTTTAACTCCTGGAAATAGGCCTCCACCCCGGCTAAGTCTCGGTCATGGGCCAGGATATTGGCCGTGATATATACCTTCACGCCCCGGCGGTGGGCGAAGGCCACCCCTTCACGGATCTGGGGCATGGAAAAATTCTTCGCCTTGGCCCGCAGCCCGAAGGCCTCCCCGCCGATGTACACCGCGTCCGCACCGTAGGCCACCGCGGTCTTTAGGACCTCTAAGCTGCCTGCCGGGATCAGTAACTCCGTCTCTCTCATGCTATCCCTTTCATGTCCACAAATGGCGATCTCGATCGATCCAGCTGCCCTTACATTTTTTCACACTGACCGTCACCCCGTCGCCGATCGGGACGATCGCAGTCTCCAGCCCCTCCATCCTCTTGAGCCGGGACAGGTATCCCCGCATCCGGCTGTGGATCGTCCGGTCCCTGCGCTCCACGGCAAACCGCGACTGGAGGATATCGCCCTCCTGGAGCACATTGTCCGAGATCAGGACCCCGCCCGGCCGCAGCCGCTCCAGCACCGCAGGCAGCCAGGTAAGATACTGTCCCTTGGCAGCGTCCATAAAGATCAGGTCAAAGGCCTCCTTCGGCAGGGTGGGCAAGATCGCGCCCGCATCCCCCTCCAAAAGGCGGACCTGCTCTTTCCTCCCGGCTCTCTTGAAATTCTCCCGTGCCGCTATGATCCGCTTTTCATAGGACTCGATCGTAGTGATCTGGCAGTCCGGTCCCGCCGCCGAGGCCATGGTGAGGGCCGAATATCCCACGGCTGTCCCCACCTCCAGGATCGCCTTCGGCCTTACGGCTGCCACCCATGTTTTTAAAAAGGCGCCCGTCTCCTTTCGGATGATGGGCACCCGCTCCGCTCTGGCTTCCTCTTCGATCTGCTCTAAGATGGGATCCTGGTCCGGCTCCAGCGAGCAGATGAACTCGGTCAGCCTCTCATCTTTCGTCATCACTCTTTCTCTCCCTTTTGATCTGCCGCTCCCTCATCCAGGACATCCAGGATATCCCGTGGATCCATGGTGGTATCCAGTACATAGGTCCCGGGGCAGATCTCATATCCATAGAGCCGGGCCTGGACGGCAAATGCATACGCATTGCGGATCAGGCCCGCCTCCTTTAACATCTGGCCCACCTGGAGGCCGGACTGGTCTTCCTGCACCATCACGGTCTTCTCGTAGCCCGCCCCCCTGGTCATGGGGGTGGGGTTAAATACCTCATAGCCGAACTGGTACCCGGCCGTGATCCCTTCGTACAAGATCAGGATGACCAGTGCATAGATGATCAGGCGTATGGACACCTTGATGATGGCTGTGGTCACCCGGTTGATATCATTGGCGGTATCGCTCACGCTCCGGTCACCTCCTTATCGTTCCAGACTGCCATCCCGCCCGCCATCGCTCCTGCGTGTGCTGCTCGTCTGCTGCAGGCATATGCCGGGCCGGCCTGTCCCGTCACACCTCCATGATGATCGGCAAGATCATGGGGTTCCGCTTCATCCGCTTCCACAAAAAGTCGCTAAGGGAATCCTTGATCGTGTTCTTGATCTTCCCCCAGTCGTTGACCCTGTGGCTCAGGCAATCGGCTACCGCGTGGTCCACCACCTTCCTGGCCTCCTCTAAAAGGTCCTCGGACTCACGCACATAGACGAAGCCCCTGGAGACGATGTCCGGGCCGGAAAGGAGCTGGTTGCTGTATTTCTCCAGGGTCAGGACCACCACGATGATCCCGTTCTGGGCCAGGTTCTGCCGGTCCCGCAGCACGATGTTCCCCACATCGCCCACGCCGAGACCGTCCACTAAGATCCCGCCTGCCGGTACATGGCCGGTGACCTCGCCCTTTTCCGTGCTCAGCTCCAGCACATCGCCGGAGTTGATCATCAGGATGTTCTCCCCAGGGATCCCCATGGCCCGGGCTAAGGTGGCCTGGGTCATCCGGTGACGGTATTCCCCGTGGACCGGGATCGAATACTGGGGATGGACCAGGGAATAGATCAGCTTGATCTCCTCCTGGCAGGCGTGGCCGGATACATGGGTATCCTGGAAGATCACCTCCGCCCCCTTCATGGACAGCTCGTTGATCACCTTAGCCACCGCCTTCTCGTTCCCCGGGATCGGGTTGGAGCTCATGATGATCACATCGTTGGGGGTGATGGACACCTTCTTGTGGATCGCCGCCGCCATCCGGGAAAGGGCGGCCATGGACTCTCCCTGGCTGCCGGTGGTGATCAGCACCGTCTTCTCCGGCGGGTAGTTCTTCAGCTGCTCGATATCGATCAGCGTCCCCTCCGGGATCTTGATGTAGCCCAGCTCGCTGGCCGTGCCGATGACGGTCACCATGCTGCGGCCCTCCACCACCGCCTTCCTTCCATATTTATAGGCGGTATTGATGATCTGCTGCACCCGGTCCACATTGGACGCGAAGGTGGCCACGATGATCCGCCGGTCCATATGATCGGAGAAGATCGAATCAAAGGTCTTCCCCACCGTCCGCTCCGAGGCGGTGAACCCGGCCCGTATGGCATTGGTGCTGTCGCACATCAGGGCCAGCACGCCCTTCTTCCCCAGCTCCGCGAACCGCTGCAGGTCGATCGGATCCCCGAACACCGGGGTATAATCGATCTTAAAGTCGCCGGTGTGGACGATCGTCCCTGCCGGGGAGAAGATCGCCAGGGCGGAGGCGTCCGCGATGCTGTGGTTGGTCTTGATGAACTCCACCCGAAAGCATCCCAGGTTCACCGACTGCCCGTGCTTGATCACCTTCCGCCTGGTGGTCTTTAGCATGTTGTTCTCTTTCAGCTTATTTTCCAATAGCGCCACGGTCAGCTTGGTGCCGTAGACCGGCACGTTCAGCTCCCGCAGCACATAGGGCAGCGCGCCGATATGGTCCTCATGGCCATGGGTGAGCACAAAGCCCTTGACCTTATCGATGTTCTGTTTTAGATACGTGACATCCGGGATCACCAGATCGATCCCCAGCATATCGTCACTGGGAAATGCCAGCCCACAATCCACGATGATGATGCTGTCCTGGCATTCAAATGCCGTGATGTTCATCCCGATCTGCTCTAACCCGCCTAAGGGGATGATCTTCACGGTCTCGTTCTTTTTTTCTTTTCCTTTCAATTCCTTACCTCCATCTTTCATCTGCTATCTCTGCAGCTCCACATCTCCGTCGTCCAAGAGCTGCGTGAAGATCTTGAACAGATCTTCTGCTTCTCTGTCATCCTCCACAAACTGGTACAGAGCCTCTGCTTCCTCTGCCCTGGAAGTATCCTTGAGGATGTAGCACGCTCCGTCCGCCTCCTCATCCTCTTCATCGGTGACCAAAAGGTAATCGATCCCATTGATCCTGGTCTCTTCCAGCACAAAAAGATCCAGATCCTCTCCCTCGTCCGTCCGGAGGGTGATCTTCTTCTCGTTATCCATAGCTTCCTTTTCCTTCGGACCTGTCTTTCCTAAAAAATATCTGTCCGTCCTTTTTCAATGCTGTCTGTTCGCATCTAAATAGTTTTGGAGGATGAAGACTGCCGCGATCTTGTCGATCACAGCCTTTCGGTCCTCTCTCCTGACGCCGCTCTCCATCAGGGTGCGCTCTGCCGACACGGTGCTCAAGCGCTCATCCCAGAGGATGACCGGGAGACCTGTCCGCCGCTCTAAGGCTTCTTTGAACGCCTCTACCTTCCGGGCTCTGGGTCCTGCCGTATTGTCCATATTCTTAGGATACCCCAAAACGATGGTGTTAACCTCATAGGCTGCCACCAGTTCCTCGATCCTGGCCAATGTCCTGCGGAGCTTGTCCTCTTTTTCCCGCCGGATCGTCTCCACGCCCTGGGCCGTGATCTGCAGTCCATCGCTGACAGCCACGCCCACGGTCTTCGATCCGTGATCCAACCCTAATATCCTCATCTCTTCCTCCATCACGATCAGGTCCCGGCAGCCCCGGCATCAAGCCTGCCGGACATATGCCCCAGCTCTGGCAGCCCCGCATCAAGCCTGCCAGGTACATGCCCCAGCCCTGGCAGCCACACATCAAGCCTGCCGGGTACATGCCCCGCTCCCAGGCCCAGGATGCCCTGACCCTGTCCGGGATCGCCCGCGCAAGTCAAATACCCCGCTGCAAGTGCGGGGTATTTATCTTCACGTTCCTTTTCCTGCCGATCGTATCCGCTCACTGCCTGAGCTTTGTATCAATGTATACCGCCATCATCTCCTCCAGGAGCTCGTCCCGTTCTACCTTCATGATCAGGCTCCTGGCATTCTTATGGCTGGTGATATAGGTTGGGTCTCCCGACATGATATAACCAACGATCTGATTGACAGGGTTATACCCTTTCTCCGTCAGGGCAACATAAACCTGCTCCAGGACCTGCGCCGCGTCCGCCGTATCCTCCTGAAGATCCATAAACCGCGTGTCATAAATATTGCCCATCTTCATCACGTCCTTATCACTATTCTATCTTATTCTAAACCATAAATGGTTTTTCGGCAAGGAAAATTTCGCCTTTTTCTGTTTTTTCTATATTTTTTCACCATTTTAACTGAAAGAGAAGGAGATCATCCGTCAAGATCTCCCGGCCTGTCCCCTCCACGAGACACCCCTTCCCACAAGATCTGACCGGCTCTTGCCCTTCCTTTATGGGCAGCGCCGCCCGCACATACTCTCTGGTGTGGCCCACCATATACCTCTCTTTGCCGATCACAGCCTCTTCCTCTAAGAGCACCTGGATATCCTGCCCCAGGAAGCCTTCGCGAAACTGCCTGGACAAGGTCCTTTCCAGGCCTAAAAGCTCCTCACTGCGCCTGGCCTTGACCTGCTCCGGCACCTGGTCCGGCATGGCGGCCGCCCTGGTCCCCTTCCGTTTAGAATATTTAAAGATATGCATCTCGTAGAGTCCCAGCCCCTCCAGGAACCGTCTGGTCTCCTCGAACTCGTCTTCCGTCTCCCCAGGAAAGCCGACGATCACATCGGTGGTGATCGCCGGGCGGGCAAATGCTCTCCGCAGAAGACTGCACACCTCCTGGTATTCCCGGGGCGTGTAACGCCGGCCCATCCTTTTTAAGGTGGCCTCACAGCCGCTCTGGAGGGAAAGATGGAAATGGGGGCATACCTTGGGCATAGCGGCCAGCGCGGCGGCAAAGTCCTCTGTCACGATCCGCGGCTCCAATGATCCCAGCCGGATCCGTTCCAGGCCCGAGATCTTCTGGAGCCTTCCGAGCAGCTCCAAGAGAGCAGGGCCTCCCTTTTCCAGCCCTTCAAGACCTGAGCCGTAGGAGCTTAGATGGATCCCGGTCAAGACCACCTCCTTGTGCCCGCCGGCAGTCAGCTGCTCTACCTCGCCCACCACATCCCCGATCTGGCGGCTCCGCACCCGCCCTCTCGTATACGGGATGATGCAGTAGCTGCAGAACTGGTCGCAGCCATCCTGGATCTTCACCGGCACGCGGGTGTGGAAGGGCGCTTGGTCCACATGGAGCTCCTCATACTCCCGGGTCTTTCCGATATCGATGATATGCACGCTCTCCGGGCAGCCTTGGCCCCGACCGCCCTGCTCCTGACGCTCTTGCTCCTGACGGCCCTGCTCCTGACGCTTTTGCTCCTGACGGCCCTGCTCCTGACGTTCCTGCTCCTGACGGCCCTGTTCCTGACGCTCTTGCTCCCGGAAATAGTCTGCCAGGATCCCCACCAGATCCTTCTTCCTGTTATTCCCGATCAGGATATCCGCCGAACCGTCCTTTTCAAGCTCCGCAGCTGCCGCCTGCACATAACAGCCCACCGCGACCACACAAGCCCCCGGGTTCTTGACCCTGGCGCGGTGGAGCATCTGCCGGGATTTTTTGTCAGCTACATTGGTGACGGAACAGGTATTGATGATACAGACATCCGCCGGCTCCCCAAAAGCCACGACCGTATATCCCGCCTCCTTTAAGAGCTGTTCCATGGCCTCTGTCTCGTAGGCGTTCACCTTACAGCCCAGATTGTGCAGTGATGCTCTTCTTCCCATATCATCCTTCTCCATTCTTTTTACAAACTCGCTATTGACTTTTTCTCGCCTTCTCTGTAGTATGGAAGCAGGGGAAGATATCCTATAGCCATACAGAAGATCCGCCGTTGACTGTTTTTCTGCATAGGGGGGCATACATATCCTCTACTTTGATCATCACTTAAAGGAGGGCATCCGCATGAAGACCGTTCGTATTTCGCTAAATTCTATCGATAAGGTTAAGTCTTTCGTAAATGATCTGACTAAATTTGACGTGGATTTCGATCTGGTATCCGGCAGGTATGTGATCGATGCAAAGTCCATCATGGGCATCTTCAGCTTGGACTTATCCAAGCCCATCGATCTAAACATCCACGCCGAGAGCGGGATCGAAGAGATCCTGGATACGTTATCACCTTATATCATCCAGTAGCTCCGTCCCCGGCCTTGACAGAGTGCGCCACCCTTACAGGTGACGCACTTTTTTCGTTCTCTGCCTTCCATCTCGACTTTCTGCGGCTGCGGCTCACCGCCGGCCGCAGTCCACCACCTCCGCCGTCTCTACAGCCGTCTCTACCAGCTGATCGATCCGCTCCGCCAGCTTCCCCTCCGAATGCCGGATCTTGCGGATATCCGGCCTGGTCACCGGGTGCTTGGCCACAAAGATCGTACAGCAATCCTCAAAGGGCTGGATCGAGGTCTCAAAGGTCCCGATCTTCTCCGCGATATCCACGATCTCCTGCTTGTCAAAGCCGATCACCGGCCGGAACACAGGCATGGTGCATACCTCATCCGTAGCGGCCAGGGACTGGACCGTCTGGGAAGCCACCTGCCCGATGCTCTCCCCGGTGATCAGCCCCAGACATTTCTGCTCCCTGGCGATCCGCTCCCCGATCCGCATCATATAGCGGCGCATGATGATCGTCAGCTCCTCGTGGGGGCACTGGTCGTAGATATACAGCTGGATATCGGTAAAGTTCACGATATGGAGCCGGATCGGCCCTCCATACCTGGACACCAGGCGGGCCAGCTCCACCACCTTTTCCTTAGCCCGCTCGCTGGTATAGGGCGGCGCATGGAAGTAGACCGCTTCGATCACCACCCCGCGCTTGGCGATCATATACCCTGCCACCGGGCTGTCGATCCCGCCGGATAACAGCAGCATCGCCCGCCCGTTGGTGCCCACCGGCATACCGCCCGGGCCGGGGATCACCTGGGAATACAGGTTGATGCGGCTGCGGACCTCCACATGGAGCATCACCTGGGGATGGTGTACATCCACGGAAAGCCCCGGAAATGTCTCCAGCAGCATCTCCCCCAGATCCCGGTTGATCTCCTCCGAGGTCTTGGGATACTGCTTGTTCGCTCTCCTGGCATCCACCTTAAAGGTAAAGTCCTTCCTGGGGTACACCTGGTCCAGATACGCCGCCGCCTGCTTTTTCAGCTCCTCAAAGCCAAGATCCTCCACCTGCACCAGGGGGCAGATCGCGGAAACCCCGAACACCCGCTTTAACGCTGCCAGGGCATCCTCGTACTCAAAGTCCGACAGGGCATTGGCATAGATCCGCCCGGTCTCCTTGACCACCTCAAACTCGCCCTCCACCGCCTGCAGGGCAAGACGGATCTGTTTCACCAGCGCGTCCTCGAACATGTACCGGTTCTTTCCTTTCACGCCGATCTCCGCATACTTGATCAAAAATGACTGATATCTCATCCTTCTTCTCTCTCCTTACCTTCGACAGTCCCATCTCTGCCCGCAGCGCCCCAGGCCTGGGCCTTTTGCGCCTGCCCCCGGCTGTCCCCATGACGCCCCGGGCCGGACCTTTTGCGCCTGCCTTCCCGGCTGTCCCTATGACGCCCCGGGTCCGGGCCTTTTGCGCCTGCCTTCCCGGCTGTCCCTATGACGCCCCGGGCCGGGCCTTCTGCGCCTGCCTTCCCGGCTGTCCTGCAGGGTCCGCACCCCGCCTCGGTCACCTGTGTCTGGATCCGCCCCCGTACCGCCGGAGCATGGGCAGCAGCTCTTTTAAGGCCTGGATGGTATAGTCCAGCTCCTCCTCTGTGTTATATATGCCCAGACTGAACCGCAGGGTGGAGTCCAAAAGCTCCTTTTTGATCCCCACCGCCTTTAAGGTGCCGCTGAGCGCCGGATGATGGGACGAGCAGGCAGAGCCGCTGGACACATAGATCCCCCGCTCCTCCAGAGCATGGAGCAGCACCTCGCTGCGCACGCCTGCAAAGCTGACGCTGATGATCTGGGGAGCGCTCTTTAGCCCTCTCTTGCTGTTCACCACCGCTCCTTCGACCTCCTCCATCCGGTCGATCAGGTGGTCCTTTAAGCGGACCATCCTGTCTATATAGCCGGAAAGGTCCCGGTATATCTCCTGAGCCGCCACGCCCAGGCCAGCTACCCCCGGCACATTCTCCGTCCCGGACCGCAGGCCCCTTTGCTGACCACCTCCGTAGATGATCGGCTTGATCTTCGACTTCTCATCGATATACAAAAACCCGGTCCCCTTAGGCCCATGGATCTTGTGTCCGCTGGCGCTCAAAAGATCGATCCCCTCCCGCTTAGGGCGGATCTCATATTTCCCATAAGCCTGGATCCCGTCTACATGGAAGAGGATCTTTGGATCCTTCGCCTTTACCAGGCGCCCGATCTCCTCTATGGGCTCCACCGCCCCGATCTCATTGTTCACATACATCACCGAGACCAGCACCGTGTCCGGGCGGATCGCCTGCTCCAGCTCATTCAGAGAGATGTGCCCGTCCCCGTCCACCCCTAGATACGTCACCTCAAAGCCCTGGCCCTCCAGATAGGTCAGCGGCTGATACACCGACGCATGCTCGATCCTGGTGCTGATGATATGCTTTCCCGCCCGCCAGTTAGCCAGTGCTCCGCCGATCAGTGCCATGTTATTCGACTCCGTCCCGCCGGATGTGAACAAGATCTCCTTATCCTCTACCCGCAGGGTCTTGGCTATGGCGGCCCTTGCTTCCTTAATATAGTGCTCTGCCTCCATCCCTTTTTTATGTTTGGCGGATGGGTTCCCGTAATCCTCGGTCATCGCTTTGACCACGATCTTTCGCACAGGCTCCATGACCCGCGTCGTGGCCGCATTATCCAGATATACTTCCATCTCCTCAACCTCTGTTCCTGTACTTCTTCGCCATGATGTCACCGCTCCCCTTCCAGCTCCAGCTGCAGCATCAGTATGGAAAGGAGCGCCAGTCCCGCCGTCTCTGTCCGCAGGATCCGCTTCCCCAGAGAGACCGGGCGAAAGCCTGCCGCCTCCGCCTGCAGGACCTCCTGCGGGGCAAAACCGCCCTCCGGCCCGATGAACAGGGCGATCCGCTGACCGGGGGCTACCCTTGCCAACTCCTCTCTGGTCCCTGCCATCCCCTTCTGATGCTCGTAAGCAAAAAGCGCCACATCACTGCCCGCGGCATCCTCCAGGGCTTCCTTAAAGGACAAGACCCGGGCCACCTCCGGGATCAGGCTGCGCTTGGACTGCATAGCTGCGCTCTCGGCGATCGCCTGCCAACGCCTCCGCTTGTTCGCCTCTCTTTTCGGCTCCAGCTTCACCACGGCATTCTCCGTGGCCACCGGCACGATCCGGACCGCCCCCAGCTCCACCGCCTTCTGGATGATCAGCTCCAGCTTATCGCCCTTGGGGAGCCCCTGATACAAAGAGATCTGTGCCGGCAGCTCCCGCCCCTCTTCTTCACCGGTCACATCCGCCAGGATCTCGTCCGTCCCGATCCGGCTGATCCGGCTGAGCATATCCCTCCCGGCTCCGTCACTGATCAAGACCATCTCACCCGGCGCCATACGGAGCACATTCCGTATATGGCCCACATCCGGCCCGGTGATCCGGATCTGCCCGCCTTGGATCTGCCCCGGCTCCACAAAAAAATGATGCATCCTGTCCTCCCTGCCCGCTGCTCCAGTCCATCGCTGCATCGATCATAAAGTATGCTGTGCCTGTTATCCAGTCATCTGTGCATCTTTACCCGATCATCCTGGCTGTCACACTGACCCACTCGCCCTGGCGGGTCACCTCTATGATCTCAAACCGTTCATTAGCCTCAAAGGCCTTTTTCACATCCGCTTCCTTTGTATCGATGATACCGGAGGCGATCATGATCCCGCCCTTCTTTAGATGAAGGGGAGCCTCCGCCTGGAGCAGGATGATCACCGGAGCCAGGATGTTCGCCACCAGGATGTCATAGATCCCATGGCCGGCCCAGTCCTGTACCACAGGGTCGTCGATGATGTTCCCCTGCAGCACCTGGAACCGCTCCTTGGGGATGGCGTTAGCGGCCAGGTTCTCTTTGACCGCCGCGATCGCATTGTCATCCAGGTCCGTCCCTTTGACCGCCCGGGCCCCCAGCTTTAAGGCCGCGATCCCTAAGATCCCGCTGCCGGTCCCCACATCCAGCACCAGACTGTCCCTGGTCACATAGCGCTGCAGCTGCCGGATGCACAGCTGGGTGGTCTCGTGCTTTCCCGTCCCAAAAGCCGTCCCCGGATCGATCTGGATCTGGAGCTTGTCCTTGTGCTCCTCAGGGACCGCCTCCCAGGTAGGCTTGATCAAGATATCATCCACGGTAAAGGGCTTAAAATACTGCTTCCAGTTATCGATCCAATCTTTATCCTCCGTCTCCGAACAGACGATCCTCTGCTCTCCCAGATCCACAAAGTCCGCCAGCTCCTTAAGCCCATCCCGGACCCGCTCCAGCCAGGCGCCCGCATCCGCGTCCTCCTCCAGATAAAAATGGATACGCGCCCTGCCCTCATCCGGCGGGAGCTTTGGCAAGATATCGATGAACATCCCCTTCGTATCCCGCTCCGTCAGCGGGACCAGATCCTCGATCTCCACCCCTTCGATCCCCAGGTCTGCCAGCATACTGACGACCAGATCCTCCGCCTCCGTGGTGGTGGTCAGTGTGAATTTCTTCCATTTCATAATGCTCCCGTCCCTTCTCATGATCTCCTGCCGTCCATCCACCGGGAAAGTCGGCCAGGACCGCTCTACAAATCATAGCATAGTTTCTTTGGGCTTTCAAGCGCATGTGGATATGTCGCAGAAAGGCCTCCCCCAAAATTTTTTAAATATTTTTTGGATCCATGCAATAAAACCCTCCCCCCCTGCATTAATCTATTGAACGGATGAAGATGCCATACCAAGACCGCCCTCCAAGGGCAAACCTATCAAGAAACGAGATCCCTTGATAACATCACACCCCATCACACCGCCTGCGGGAGACGGTCTTGGCGGAGATCTTCAAGATCACAAACTAATTGGCGATTAGGATCTGTAACGAAAAATGGAGCGGTGCCTGCCGGATCATCTGGCAAGGCCCTCTCCATTTTTCGTTCTCCTCTCACTTATCCCGTCCACAGCAGCTGCTCGTCATCGCATATCTCTCCTCCTGATGGGCCTCCAGCTTTTTCAGCACGCCGGCCAATCCCCGCAGGGTCTGGAAAAAGATCTCCTTATCCTCCTCGTCCAGACAGTCGATCTCGGCCTTCAGCTTTTCTTTAGCCATATCCCGCTCCTGGCCCATCACCTGCTCCCCCTTATCGGTCAGATGGATGAGCACCAGCTTCCGGTTCTCCTGCCGGTAACGCCGTTCCACATAGCCCTCTTCCACCAGCGCCGCCACCAGACGGGTCGCCTGCTCTTTGGAGCAGCCGATACAGGACGCCGCCTGGCTCATGGTCAGCGTATCCCGCCTGGCCAGCGTCATCATCAGATACAGCTGGTATTTGGTAAAACGCATCTGCTGACGGTCGATCGAATTCAAGATCAGGCGTTGTGATGCTGTAAAAACCTCAAAAAGCTTCTGCACGCCATCATCATTTGTCCACCTTTCCATCCCTATCCCCTGCCTCCTGGACCCTTAAGCCCCGGTCCGCTCCTTATTTTTCTCCATTATACGCCTGTAACCGTCATAAGTCAATCATTGATCTATGTTTATCATTGACATTTATCAATCAAATGTGATATAACTATCCATATACGCACGAGCCGGGAACACGGCCCGATGCGATCTTTTTTGAAAGAGAGGTATCTTATGGAAGATAACAGACAATTTGTAGAGGATTTCTCCAAAGCCCAGATGGACCTTTGTCTTGCTAACAGTACGATCGATCCCGAGCTGTTCCAGGTCTACGGCGTAAAGCGGGGCCTGCGTGATAAGAACGGAGCCGGCGTCCTGGCCGGACTGACCAATATCTCCCTGATCCAGTCAAAAAAAGAGGTGGACGGGAAGATGGTCCCCTGTGACGGGCGGCTGCTCTACAGGGGCTACGATATCAACGATCTGGTAAAAGGCTTTCTGGATCCCTCTAACGAGCATTTCGGCTTTGAAGAGATCTCCTATCTCCTTTTGTTCGGGAAGCTGCCCGGGACCCAGGAACTGCGGGATTTCCACGAAGCGCTGACCAAGAGCAGCTTCCTCCCCACGAATTTTGTCCGGGACGTGATCATGAAGGCGCCCGGTAAGGATATCATGAACTCGATCACCAAGAGTGTCCTGACCTTGGCCTCCTATGATGATCAGGCGGCGGATAATTCTCTGCCCAACGTGCTCCGGCAGTGCATGATGCTGATCAGCGTGTTCCCGATGCTGGCCGTATATGGTTATCACGCCTATAACCATTATGAATGCGATGACAGCCTTTACATCCACCGCCCGGATCCGGAGCTGGCTACCGCAGAAAACCTCCTGCGGATGCTGCGTCCGGATATGAAGTACACCGCCCTGGAGGCACGGGTCTTAGATCTGGCCCTGGTCCTGCACATGGAGCACGGCGGCGGCAACAACTCCACCTTCACCACCAGGGTCACCACCTCCGCCGGTTCCGATACCTATTCGGTGATTGCCGCCGCCCTTTCTTCTTTAAAGGGACCCAAACATGGCGGAGCCAATATCAAAGTCGTTGAGATGATGACGGATATGAAAGAGCATTTAAAGGACTGGAAGGACCAGGATGCGGTACAGGACTATCTGGTCAAGCTCCTACATAAGGAAGCTTTCGATCAAAAAGGATTGATCTACGGTATGGGGCATGCGGTCTATTCCATCTCCGATCCCCGCGCCCGGATCTTCAAAGGCTTCGTGGAAAAGCTGGCAAGGGAAAAACACCGGGAAGAGGATTTTGCCCTTTATTCGATGGTCGAGACTCTGGCGCCTAAGATCATCGCAGGTGAGCGCGCCATCTATAAAGGGGTCAGCGCCAACGTGGACTTTTACAGCGGTTTCGTCTACAGTATGCTGGATATCCCCACCGAACTGTTCACCCCGATCTTCGCGATCGCCAGGATCGTGGGCTGGAGCGCGCACCGGATGGAAGAGCTGATCAACGTCGATAAGATCATCCGCCCCGCTTATCAGAGTCTCCTTCCTTTTGAGGCAAAGCCCTATGCGCCGATACGGGACCGGTAAGATCCCACAAAAACCTCCCTCCTCATTTAAAGGATCCAAAGGATCTTTGAGGAGGCATTTCTTTGGATCTTCAAACATCACTTAAAAGCCTGTAAAGGTCATTTTTTAAGATCTGCCGTAAAGGGCAGATATCATAAAAAGGCAAGATCTTTTCAAAATAAAAAGGTCCTTATTTATGATCAGGCTGATCTTTTTCTTTTTTTTGATAAACTTAACAATTCCTCTTGAAATACATTCCGTGAGATGATATACTCTCTTTTAGAGAGCCGTTATCACGGCCATTAAACATCATAAGGAGGTATATGTCATGCCACGTGGAAGAAGAAAAGCGGTCGCCAACCCATCAGAAGAGATCGCGGCGATCGACCAGAAGATCTCTGACTTACAGGAGCAGATCTCCGATCTGAAAAAACAGCGTAAAGCTGCCATCGCCAGAGCCGACGAAGCTGCAAAGCAAAAGGTCATCGATGCTTTTATGGCCTCTGGAAAGACTGCAGAAGAGTTTTTGGCTGACGTTAGCAACGTTGCAGGATAAAACATGTACACTGGAGCGCCGCCTGTGCCCGGATAAAGAGTCTGTCACTGACCTTTTCCGATCGGCAGGACGGCGCTCTTTTTATGTGATCGTCACGGTCCGCCGCTGTGCTGCCGGTATGGGGACTTTCATCGTAAACCTGCATGGGCCCGGCAGGCGGACCTTCAAAGTAATAGTTGCAATATCTCCCACCATCTGCTAATATTGCTATAATGTTGATATACGCTCCAGAAAGAGAAAGGAGACCTTAATGATATGAAGGGGATCATCTTAGCCGGCGGTTCCGGCACGCGGCTCTATCCGCTGACCATGGTTACTTCCAAGCAGCTTCTTCCCATCTATGACAAACCGATGATCTACTATCCCTTATCCGTTCTGATGAACGCGGGGATCCGGGATATCCTGATCATCTCTACACCCCAGGACACCCCTCGTTTTTCTGAGCTGTTAGGAGACGGCAGCCAGTTCGGCATCCAGCTCTCCTACGCCGTCCAGCCCAGCCCCGACGGATTAGCCCAGGCTTTTATCATCGGAAAGGACTTTATCGGCGATGATACGGTGGCGATGGTATTGGGGGATAATATCTTTTCCGGCCATGGTTTAAAGAAACGGTTAAAGACCGCATTGATGAACGCGGAGACCGGGAAAGGAGCCACGATCTTTGGCTATTATGTGGATGATCCGGAACGCTTCGGCATCGTAGAATTCGACCAAACGGGAAAAGCCGTCTCGATCGAAGAAAAGCCAGAACGGCCCAAAAGCAATTACTGTGTGACCGGCCTGTATTTCTACGATAACCATGTGGTCCAATATGCCAGGGACTTAAAGCCCAGCGCCCGGGGCGAATTAGAGATCACCGATCTAAACCGGATCTACCTGGAGAAAAACGCATTGAACGTAGAGCTTTTAGGACAGGGCTTTACCTGGCTGGACACCGGTACCCATGAGAGCCTGGTGGATGCCACCAACTTTATCAAGACCGTGGAGACCCATCAGCACCGCAAGGTGGCCTGCTTAGAAGAGATCGCCTATCTGAACGGCTGGATCTCCCGGGACGATGTGTTAAAGGTCTACGAGGTATTAAAGAAAAACCAATACGGACAATACCTAAAAGACGTATTGGATGGGAAGTATATGGATGTGCTGCATTAAAAGAGATCGACGAGAAGGAGGATCTGCCATGAAGATCATCGTCACCGGCGGCGCCGGTTTTATCGGAAGTAATTTCATCTTCCATATGTTAAAGAAATACCCGGACTACCGCATCATCTGTCTGGACTGTCTGACCTATGCAGGGAACCTGTCCACCTTAGCCCCGGTCATGGATGAACCGAACTTCCGCTTTGTGAAGGCGAGCATCACCGACCGCCAGGCTGTCTTTCAGCTGTTTGAAGAGGAGCACCCGGACATGGTGGTCAATTTCGCGGCGGAGAGCCATGTAGACCGCTCGATCGAGGACCCGGAAGTCTTCTTAGATACCAATATCAAAGGGACCGCTGTCCTCATGGACGCCTGCCGCAAGTATGGCATCCGGCGCTACCACCAGGTCTCCACCGACGAGGTATACGGCGACCTGCCCTTAGACCGGCCGGACCTTTTCTTCACCGAGGAGACCCCGATCCACACCAGCAGCCCCTACAGCTCCTCCAAGGCGGCCGCGGACCTTCTGGTGCTGGCCTACCACAGGACCTATGGCCTGCCGGTCACCATCAGCCGCTGCTCCAACAACTACGGCCCCTACCATTTCCCGGAGAAGCTGATCCCCCTGATGATCGCCAATGCCTTGAACGACAAGCCGCTGCCTGTATACGGCAAAGGGGAGAACGTCCGTGACTGGCTCTATGTGGAGGACCACTGCAAGGCGATCGACCTGATCATCCACCAGGGCCGGGAGGGCGAGGTCTACAACATCGGCGGCCACAATGAGATGAAGAACATCGATATCGTCAAGATCATCTGCAGAGAGCTTAAGAAACCGGAGAGCCTGATCACCTATGTCACCGACCGCAAGGGCCACGATATGCGCTACGCCATCGATCCCACCAAGATCCACAACGAGCTTGGCTGGCTGCCGGAGACGAAGTTCGCCGACGGCATCAAAAAGACGATCCAGTGGTATCTGGATCACAAGGACTGGTGGGAGACCATCCTTTCCGGGGAATACCAGGATTATTATGAGAGGATGTACGGGGACCGGTGAGAGCCGGGCAGGCATCTTTTGCCGCAGCCGCGGCACGGGCCTGTGTACAGACAAGGACAGGAGGTTTTGATCGCATATGAAGATATTGGTCACTGGCGTGAAGGGCCAGCTGGGCTATGATGTTGTGAACGAATTGGAAAAACGGGGCCACCAGGCCGTCGGTGTGGACATCCAGGAGATGGATATCACCGACAAGCCTTTCGTGGACGCTGTGCTCAACCATGAGCGGCCTGACGGCGTGATCCACTGCGCGGCCTGGACCGCCGTGGACGCCGCCGAGGAGGAGGCCAATAAAGAGAAGGTCCGCCAGGTCAATGTGACGGGAACGGCGAACATCGCGGCCGCCTGCCGCGACCTAAACTGCAAGCTGCTCTACCTCTCCACCGACTACGTCTTTGACGGCCAGGGCGAGACCCCCTGGCAGCCGGACTGCCAGGACTATAAGCCCTTAAATGTCTACGGCCAGACCAAACTGGAGGGCGAGCAGGCCGTCCGGGACGCCTTGGACAAGTATTTCATCGTCCGCATCGCCTGGGTCTTCGGGAAGAACGGCAAGAATTTCATCCGGACCATGTTAAATATCGGAAAGACCCATGACCGCATCACCGTGGTCAACGACCAGATCGGCACGCCCACCTACACCTTCGATCTGGCAAGGCTCCTGGTGGACATGATCGAGACCGACCGATACGGCGTCTATCACGCCACCAACGAGGGCGGCTATATCAGCTGGTACCAGTTCGCCTGCGAGATCTTCCGCCAGGCCGCAGAGCTGGGCCATGAGGCGTATTCGCCCGCCCATCTGACCGTGGTGCCGGTCACCACCGCAGAGTACGGCCTCTCCAAGGCCGCCCGGCCCTTCAACAGCCGGCTGGATAAGAGCAAGCTGACCGAGAAGGGCTTCGCCCCCCTCCCCACCTGGCAGGACGCCCTGCACCGCTATCTGCAGGAGATCCAGGTCTAAACCTCCATGGGCCGGCGGAAAACTCCACAGTGACCTCCGGTCAGCACACAGCGTTCATCAGTCAAAGCCCCCGCTGCAAGCAGTCACCTCACCGAAGGCGCACAGAGCAGGCTCGCAGCTTACCAGGATAAAAGGAGTCAAACCATGGGACAGATCAAAGTAGAAAAGAACGCCGGCGGCATCCAGGGCTTATGTGTCATCGAGCCCACGGTCCACGGCGACCCAAGAGGATATTTTATGGAAACCTACAACCAGCGGGATATGGCGGAGAACGGCCTTAGCATGGTCTTCGTCCAGGATAACCAGTCCTGCTCCACCAAAGGCGTGCTGCGGGGCCTCCATTTCCAGAAGGCCTTCCCCCAGGGCAAGCTGGTCCGTGTGGTCAAGGGACAGGTCTTCGACGTAGCCGTCGATCTTCGCGGGGGCAGTAAGACCTTCGGGAAATGGTTCGGCGTAGAGCTTAGCGAGGAGAATAAAAAGCAGTTCTACATCCCCGAAGGCTTTGCCCACGGCTTCCTGGTCCTCAGTGACATCGCGGAGTTCTGCTATAAATGCACGGACTTTTACCACCCCGGCGACGAAGGGGGCTTAGCCTGGAACGACCCTGCGATCGGCATCCTCTGGCCCCAGGTCACCGGGACCTACCGGGGGAGCGCTTCCGCAGAAGGCTACTCCATGGAGGATGGGACCCCTTTAAATATGAGCGACAAGGATCAGGTCCTGGGTGTCCTTAAGGATACCTTTACCTTTTAGGCCGCGCCGGCACAGAAAGGAACCGTCCAATGGGAAAGATCGCCTTCCTGGTACCCCGGGAGGAGATGCTCTATCAGGCACACAACATCCTCCAGGAGAGGGACCAGCCGCATATGCACTATGAGACCGCCATCATGAAGGTGGTCCGCACAAAAAATGTTGTGATGGAAGCCCGCCAGGCGATCGCCGACGGAGCTTCCATCATCATTGCCAGGGGACTGCAGGCCTCCCTGATCAAGCAGTACACGGACATCCCCGTGGTGGAGATCGTGATCACGGCCCAGGAGATGGCCCTCCTGATCGTCAAAGCCAAGCAGATCCTCAAGAAGGAGCACCCCGTCATCGCTGTGGTAGGCTTTCAGAACATGTTCTGTGATATGTCCTATTTTGACAGTCTCTACGGGATCGAGCTCCACACCTTTTTTGCCCCGGATAATGAGATGCTGCGCCCCGTCTCCCTCCAGGCTGTGGAGGAAAGAGCAGATCTGATCATCGGCGGCGAGGTGACGGTGGAAGCCGCCACAGCTGCGGGTATCCCCTCCCTGTTCTTATCCGCCACCGAGGATTCGATCCGCAATGCCTTTTCGATGGCAGAGAGCATCCATTTTGCCATGAGCGCGGACAAAAAAAGGACCGCCCAGATGGAGACTCTCCTGGACTATTCCTTCAGCGGTCTGGTCAATGTGGATGCCCATGGGAAGATCACAGCGCTCAACCCGATGATGGAGGACATGCTGGGGACCGGGCGCAAAAAGGCGGTCGGCCATCTCCTGACCGATATCTTCCCGGACCTAGATCCCAGAGAGGTGGCGCGGGTGCTCACAGAAGGCGGGAACGGCTATCCTGCCTTCCTCCAGGTGCGGTCCACCTCCGTCTTTGCCCTGCTGGCCCCGGTGCTGATCGAAGGCCGGGCCGACGGCGCGATCCTGACCTGCCACAAGATGCAGCGAAAACTGACCTTAGAGCAGGAATCCCAGAGCAAGCGCCATTCCACCGGCTTCATCGCTCTGGGGCAGTTCTCCGATATCCTCCAGGGCTCTCCCGCTATGCAGGCCTGTATCCACAAGGCCAAGCTCTACGCTCTCTCTGATCTCCCTGTGCTGATCTGCGGGGAAGCCGGGACCGAAAAACGCCTGATGGCCCAGAGCATCCACAACGCCGGTCTCCGAAAACGGAGTGCCTTCGTGGACGTATCCCTGGACGGGCTCACCGACGAAGAACAGCGCGCGCTCCTCTTTGATGAAAAAGGCGCAGCCCTCCAGGCCGATGGCGGGACCCTTCTCTTGGAAGGCATCGACTCCCTGACCCGATCCAACCAGTACCGCCTCCTCCAGCTGATCCGCTACCGCCTCCTCTGTGAAAGGAGCCTCGCCAGGACCAGGCACCTGGATGTGCGGGTCATGGTGACCTTGGATCGGCCCGGCCTGCTGGAACAGATGACCGCCTCCGGTCATTTCCGTGAAGATCTATACCATCTGATCCAAGGGCTCCGGGTCGAGATCCCTCCCCTCCACGAACGGCCGGAGGATCTGATGCAGAAGCTGGAGAACGCCATCCGGGAGAGCTGCGAACGGTACGACCGCTATCATGTCCTGACCAAAGGCGCTTTTGCCCGGCTGATGGCCTACCCCTGGCCCGGGAACCTCTTCCAGGTCGAGGCATTCTGCGAACGCCTGATCCTCACCGCAGCCAAGCGTTCCCTGGACGAGCGGGATGTAGACGCCCTCCTGGATCCTCCCCTCCCGCCAGCTGCCCCCGCCCCTTTGCAGGCCCTACAGACCGCGGCTCCCCCACAGGACCTATCCTCTGCATCCACCTGGCCGCAGGGCATGCCGCCTGCAGCAGCAGGGCCGCAGGACATGGCCTCTGTAGCAGCAGGGCCGCAGGGCATCCCCTTGGCAGACCCGCGGGCCCGGCAGCTATATGAGGCTCTGCAGCGTCACGAAGGGAACCGGATGAAGACCGCGGCGGAGCTGGGGATCAGTAAGGCTACGCTGTGGCGCTGGATGAAGAAGTATGGGGTGGAGTGAACGGGATGTGTCGCAACGGGTCCGCTCCGGGAGGGGCCTGTCACAACGTCACCGCGCTCTCGCTCCATGGAGAACGTAGCGGTGGGAGGGGGATAGCATGTACTGGGACCCTAGCGGAACGTCGGTCCTTGGCGAGGTCTTTCACGAGCCTAGTACCGCTACGTTCCGCTCGGAGCGAGAGCGCGTCCCAGTACATGCTATCCCCCTCCCGCCGCGGACCTTTCACGCCTCAACCCTATACGAAACTATTTCATTTCATTTATCATTCATACGCGAAACCTTCACGAAACCATATGCACATTGTACAACATAACACCCGCATTTTGTACATAAATCCCCTTGCCGAACCCCACCCCCATCCGCTATACTTAACCCATCAGGACAGAAACCCGCAATCAACTGACCTGGGTCTCGGGATGGTCCGGACACATGGCAGCGGAAGGCTGTACAAAAAAGAGAGAGAGGTAATGAATAATGAAGATCGGATTTATCGGACTGGGCATCATGGGCAAGCCAATGAGCAAGAACCTGGTGAAGGCAGGCAATGAATTAGTAGTCTGCGATTTCAACAAGGATGCAGTCGCTGAATTAGTCGAGATGGGCGCTAAGGCAGCTTCCTGTGGTGCAGAGGTTGCAAAAGAGTGTGATGTTATCATTACCATGCTTCCTAATTCCCCCCATGTCCGCACAGTGGCCTTAGGTGAGAACGGTATCGCCGACGGCGCTCACGAGGGGACCGTGGTGATCGATATGAGCTCCATCGACCCAGTGGAATCGAAGAAGATCGGCGCAGACTTAGCGAAGAAGGGCATCGAGATGCTGGACGCTCCTGTATCCGGCGGAGAGCCCAAGGCGATCGACGGCACCTTATCCGTTATGGTCGGCGGCAAGAAGGATCTGTTTGACAAGTACTATGACATGCTGATGATCATGGCCGGTTCTGTGGTATACGTAGGCGAGCTGGGCTCCGGCAACGTTGCCAAGCTGGCGAACCAGATCATCGTGGCTGTGAACATCGCGGCAGTAGGCGAGGCCTTATCCTTCGCCAAGAAGGCCGGTACGGATCCTGAGTTAGTCTATCAGGCGATCAGGGGCGGCTTAGCAGGCTCCACCGTTCTGGACGCGAAGGCTCCCATGATGCTGTCCAGGAACTTCAAGCCCGGCTTCCGCATCGAGCTGCACATCAAGGATCTGAACAATGCCCTGAACGCGGCACACGCGATCTCCGCTCCCGTCCCGCTGACCGGACAGCTGATGGAGATGATGCAGGCATTAAAGGCAGACGGCTACGAGAAGGAAGACCACTCCAGCCTTGTGAAGTTCTATGAGAAGATCGGCAATGTGACCGTAGAATGATGCGCATGACGATCCGATAACGATCGGATGCTATCCTTATGGAGGAAAGAGCCTTATGAATACAGATTTTATCAAGGGCGTAGTCGTTCCCATGATCACCCCGATCGATGCAGACGAGATGATCGATGAGAAGAAGATCCGCGAGCAGGTAGATTATGTGATCGACGGCGGCGTCACCGGCATCCTTTTATATGGGAGCAACGGTGAATTTTATGTGATCGAAGAGGATGAGATGGAGCGCGGCTTAAAGATCGTGGTGGATCAGGCCGCAGGCCGTGTGCCGGTGTATTTTGGCATCGGCGCCATCAGCACCAAGAAGGCGGTCCGTCTGGCCAAGATGGCGGTGGCGAACGGCGCAGCCAGCATCTCCATCCTGCAGCCCATGTTCTTAAAGCCCACCAAGGACGAGCTGTTCCTGCACTTTAAGACGATCGCGGACGCTGTACCCCAGACCCCGGTGCTGCTGTACAACAACCCGGGCCGGGTAGGCTATACCTTAGCCGCTGACTTAGTGTACAGACTGGCCCACGAAGTCCCCAACATCGTCGGGATGAAGGATACCAGCGGCGACATCACCCAGACCTCCGAGTTCATCCGCATGAACCGGGACGTAGATTTCAAGGTGTTCGGCGGAAAGGATACCTTATTATACGCTTCTATGTGCCACGGCGCTGTTGGCGGTGTCTGCACCGCAGCCAACTTCATGCCGGAGCTGATCACCGATGTCTATAACAAATATGTGGCCGGTGACCTCCAGGGCTCTCTGGAAGCGCAGTTCAAGCTGAACCCTGTACGCCTGTCCATGGACGGCGCCAGCTTCCCAGTGGCCGCCAAGGATATGGCTAACTTAAGAGGGCGGGATATCGGCGTTCCCTATACGCCCAACCTGCCCACTCCCGAAGGGCCTGTCTTGGATAAGATCAAAGCCGAGATGCACAAAGCCGGCCTGATCTGATCGATACATAAAGCCTGTTCCGGCAGAGCACGCCACGGGGCCGCTCTGCCGGATATCCCATAAAGCAGACCGGTTGCCGCCTTTTTATAAGGAAACCGGTTTGTTTTGTAGACCGTGGCCGTTCAGTCAGCCTGGATGGTCACTGCAAACTCGTTTATGGAGGGTTACCACCATGAAATTTTTATTTGCATCGGACTCCTTTAAAGGGACCTTATCTTCCGAGACGATCATCGGGCTCCTGACCCAGTCCGCTAAAGAGATCTTCCCTGGCTGCGAGACGGCCGGGACCCTGATCGCGGACGGCGGCGAGGGAACGGTGGACGCGGTCATCGCCATGACCAAGGGGAGCATGATCCAAGTCCCGGTCCACGGTCCTCTGATGGAAGAGACCACCGCCACCTACGGGAAGATCGATGACACCAGCGCGATCATCGAGATGGCCGCTGCTTCCGGTCTCCCCATGGTCCCCGCCGAGCTCCGCAACCCTTTAAATACCACCACCTACGGCACCGGCGAGCTGATCCGGGATGCCCTGGATAAGGGGTTCCGCAACATCTCTATCGCTCTGGGCGGAAGCGCCACCAATGACGGCGGTATGGGCGCCATGGCTGCTCTGGGCGTGAAGTTCTTCGACCGGGACGGCGCGCTGTTAACGGGCGTGGGCTCCGACCTGGCCAAGGTGGCCAAGGTGGACGTGAGCGGTCTCCACCCGGCCGTGGCCCAGACCACCTTCACCGTGATGTGTGACGTGAACAATCCCCTCACCGGCCCCGACGGCGCCACCTACACCTTTGGGAAGCAGAAGGGCGGCACACCGGAGATCTTAGATCAGCTGGAGGCCGGTATGCTCTCCTATGCCAAGGTAGCCGGTGAGGCTCTGGGCAAGGACATCGACCACATCCCCGGCGCAGGGGCGGCCGGCGGCTTAGGCGCGGCCGTATGCGGTTTTTTGAACGCCACATTAAAGTCCGGCATCGAGACCGTGCTGGATCTGATCGGTTTTGACCAGATGTTAGAGGGCGTGGACCTTGTGGTGACCGGTGAAGGCCGGATCGATTGGCAGTCTGCCTTCGGAAAGGTCCCCAGCGGCATCGGCATGCGCTGTAAGGGCAAAGGCATCCCTGCCGTGGCCATCGTAGGCGGCATGGGCAACGGCGCAGAGAAGATCTATGACTTCGGCGTGGAGAGCATCCTCCCCACGATCAACGGCGCCATGGACATCGAGGAAGCCCTGGAACGGGCCGAGGAGCTCTACAAAGCCGCCGCTGACCGGATGTTCCGCTTCATCAAGGTAGGGATGGGCATGGCTGAGTAAGACACAAGAGACCGTGTCCTGACCGCTCACACGGCCAGCATTTTCGGTGGCGCTGAAGAGCAGAAGGCCGTCGGCAAACTTCTGGATCCTGTCCCCTGGCAAAGGCTGTCGGGCAGGATCCTTCTTTCATTTTGGAGGGAATAATGGATATCGGAAAACTCATGACCCTGCAGGGGACCTTATTCCTGCTCACGGGGATCGGCATCGCCACCCGCAAGTGCAGGCTCCTGGGCCCGGAAGCCCAGGATATGCTGACAGACCTGATCCTCTATGTGATCTTGCCCTGCAACATCGCCCTGTCCTTTAGGATCGACTTGAACCCGGAGCTGGTAAAAAACTTAGGGATCTGCTTCCTGGCCGCCTGGCTCATCCAGGGGATGGCCTGGACCTTGAGCAAGCTCCTCTACCGAGGCTACCCCACGCCGGCCAAACGGGTGCTCCAGTATGCGACAGTCTGCTCCAACGGCGGCTTTTTGGGGAACCCCATCGCGGAGAGTGTGTTCGGCGCCCCCGGGCTGATGTACGCATCGGTCTTTTTGATCCCCCAGCGGATCGTCATGTGGTCCGCAGGCGTGACCCTGTTCACAGAAGCACCGGATAAAAAGACTCTGATCAAAAAGGTGCTGACCCACCCCTGCATCCTGGCCGTGTTTGTCGGCCTCATCCTGATGCTCTTCGATCCGCCGCTCCCGGCCTTCATCGAAAAGACCGCCTCCTCTCTGGGGAGCTGCACCACACCCCTCTCTATGCTGATGGTGGGGATGATCCTTTCGGATGTAACAGACATCCGCTCTATGTTTTCCTGGCCGATCATCCGCTACACCTTGATCCGCCTGATCCTCCTGCCCGGCATCGCCTTCGCAGGCTGCCGTCTGGCCGGTGTCGAACCCCTGGCCACCGGCATATCCGTGCTGATGACCGCCATGCCCGCCGCCTGCATGACCACGGTCCTGGCTGCCAAATACCACGGCGACACCCTGTGCGCCAGCAAATGCGTAGTCTTCTCCACCGCCATGACCCTGGTGAGCCTTCCCATATGGTGCATGGTGCTGACGCTGTGATACGCTCCTCCCACACCCGCACAACATGCCTCCCGCGTCCCACACGGCGTCCCCGCACCAGGTCCCCCGGCACCTGCAAACCCTTACCTATAGGCCACCTAAGATCTTTTTTAATCGACTCTTAAGAATTTTTTCGTTGAAGATCTCCCAGATCCCGGGTATAATGAGATCGTCGATCGATATGAGTACCTCGATATAAGTATCGGTCGGCAGATCAAAGATCAAGGGAGGAGATCATTATGAAACTATTTAAGAAAGTCATGGCGATGGGCTTAGCATCCACCATGGTGCTGTCCATGGCAGCATGCGGCGGCGGCTCCACAGAGACCACCGCGGCAGAGACCACTGTAGCGGACACCACCGCGGCAGAGACCGAGGAGACCAAGGCAGAGGCTGATGCTTCAGAGGCAGCCGAGGAGACAGCCGCCGAGGTGGCAGAGGCTACCGGCGATTTTGACGCTT
>CAJUFE010000003.1 GCA_910585635.1 uncultured Lachnospiraceae bacterium
TCAACACCGACGGCTACATGCTGAGCGGCTGGAAGGACAGGAACGGCGATCTGTATTACTTAGGCGACCAGAACGAAGGCTGGGCACGTACCGGCTGGCAGCAGTTAGAGATCAACATCGAGCTTCCCGTGTTCCAGGCGCTGGATGAGGATGATGACGGTGAGACCGAGTGGTTCTACTTCAAGCCCAATGGCAAGGCATACAAGAACACCACCCAGGGCTACAATGGCAAGACTTACGTGTTCGATGAGTACGGCCGCATGCTCGACCTGTGGACCTACAAAGAGAACGGCGATTACACCAACAACGCCAGCTCTTCTTCCGCATATGCTACAAAGGGCAGTGCTTCCTATTCTCAGGCAGCATTCTATGCAGAGGATAACGGCGGCCGCGATAAGAACTGGATCTACGCATATCCGAAGACCGATTACGAAGAGTATGACGATGATCAGTACTGGTTCTGGCTGAACTCCAAGGGTGTTCCCTTCAAGGCCGATACCAATGGTACTGCTGCAAGGATCGACGATACGAGCAGAGAGAACGAGCCTACCCATGCTGAGTACAGCGGTAAGGTAGAAGCTAAGGTGATCAAGAACAACACCTACCTGTTCAACAACAAGGGTGTCATGCTGCAGGGTCTGTTTGAGGTGGAGAATGTTGTTAGAGGAAACGGCAATCTGACCGATGGTATCTATCTCTTTGATAAGGCCGGCTATCCCAGCTCCAGCTCCGGTAAGATGGTCACCAATCGCAAGGTGAAGATCGATGTGAACGGCGAAGATAAGACCTACTACTTCAGCAAGAATGGTTGGGCTTATACGAGCGCAGTCATCAGCTCCACTGTTTATGATAAGGATGGCCAGCTGGTAGACGACTTCGGCGATGGCTCTACTTATGAGAGAGTTGACCTGAGCCAGATCACAGATGCTGATGCTAATGGCGTTTACAAGTTAGTGAACAAGAGCGGCGTAGCAGTTGCTTCTGGTAATGCTAACACCGAGGTCCTGATCAATGGCTATGGTCGTATCAAGACTTCTGGCACCTGCAAGGACATCGATGGCACCACAGTTACCGTAACGAACGGTGTTGTTACCAAGTTAGAGAACAAGTAAGATGTTCTGAGCATCCTGATGGCCAATTAGGATAAACGGATATTGCAGATATCGAGATAAAGATTCCCTCTCCGTAGCAGAGATGTTACGGAGGGGGATTTTTTATGCCTTTGCTATCTTTATCATAGCATCCTGGATCTTATACGTTGTATTTGCCTTATAAATTGTGTATACTATAGAAAGGGAAGTCAGAAAACGATGAGAGGTGAGAAAGGATGATCATGAATGGCCTTAGGTGAAGATAAGATCTCCATGAATGAGTTGGAGATGGCTAAGAAGCGTGATCATAAGATCATGATAACCGATGAAGCGATCGAAAAAGTGCCTTTGATCAAATATAAAGAGATCCCTGAAAGTGAATATCTGATGCTACGGGAACTGGCAAAGGAAGTATTGACGGTCTCTAAGAATGATAATGACTCTAATGAGGTAGCCCTTACATACAGCCTTAACTATAGGGATCTGATCGCCGAAGGTAAAGACTTTATGGGAGTTGCTTTGGGGGATGAACATTCCGTCGATCCATGCATGAGCACAGTAGCCTATCATTTGATCAAGGCCTCCTTTGCATGTGTTGTTATCGTACTCCATAACCATCCTTCATTATCCAAATTCTCTTTGGAAGACGTGAGGTTCTTTTTGAGCAATGGAACGGTGAAGATGATGGTAGTGATCACGAACCTGGGGAACATTTCATATCTTGTAAAAAAGGAACGGTATGACCGGAAAAAGGCTATAGAGATATTCAATTATGCAGTCAGTGAGCATAATAAGGGAAACAATATCCATGACTATCAAAAAGCAGTATCGAGATTTTTGTCTGATTGTCATAAAGCTGATATTGTATATGATGACCGTTAGGAGGTGTTCGTATGGCTGAAAGGATCATTTTGAGCGAAAGGTCAGAAGACGACCGAGCGGCTGCCGAATGGGGGATGGAGCAGGCGCGGTTACTTAAGAAAGGGGATGAGATCACACAGAGGTTGGCGGCAAAATATGCATCTATCATCTTATCCCGCAATGAGACCGGAATGGCCAGTAGTAGGGATAGAGGCGGTCTTTGATATACAGCGCTTTTTTATCGTGATGACCCCATGACGATGGAGTGAAAGGTGGCGTGGAACGCTTGTGTAATTTAAGTGACCTGATCGAAGCACGTGGAGAGGCACGTGGAGAAGCGCGAGGAGATGCTCGGGCAAAAAAGAGGATAGCGATAGAGATGCTCCGTGATGATATCCCCTATGAGAAGATCTCAAGGTATACCCAGACCTCTATAGCGACCATAGAGCAGTAGGGAAGAGAACTGATCGTTATGGCACAATAAAAGAAAGGCTTTGGAACGATCGCCCGATCAGATATGGCATCCAAGATAGATATGGATCTTGGATGCCTTCTTTTTTGTCTCCAAAAGATCTTACAGCGTGTTTTGCGTTCAGATCAGCGCTGCATTTATGTCATTTGATATCCATTATTTTCTTTAAGATTCAAAAAGATCCAGACAATTCCGTTCCATCTATCCAACAAACGTATCATTTGTCAAAAAATTGCGATAATTTCAACTATTGGAAGTATAATAGCCTCGTGATGTAAGCGGGACGCCCTGCTCTGCATACGTGATGGTGCAGTGAGCATCGGTAGTCTCAAAAAGGATCTCAAAAAGAAAAAAGGAGAGTGCATTCATTATGAGAAAGCAAGCGAAGTTCGTTGCAGTACTTTCTGCAGCGGCCCTGCTGGCTGTCGGTGCATCCATGACCGCTTTCGCAGCTACCCCGCACTGGGATATGGAAGACGGCGAGTGGGTATACCTTGACAGGAACGGGGACAAGGTAGTTGACGTTTGGAAGAAGTCCAATGGCCAGTGGTATTATCTGGACAGCGACGGCTACATGGCAAAGGATCAGGTCATCGAGGATGACAATGACAAGTACTATGTAGGCTCCGACGGTGCTCGTGTATCCAATGCATGGGTATCCATGGACAACGACGATCTTCTGGATGACGACGAAGAACCCGAATCCATCGAGACAGTCTGGATGTTCTTTGATGCCAGCGGCAAGGCTGTTGGTTATGGCGAGAACAACGAAGTTGTCAAGAAGCTGAACTATGGCGATGGCCAGAGCGCATACTTTATGTTCAACACCGATGGCTACATGCAGAGCGGATGGAAAGAGAGAAATGATGACCTGTACTACTTAGGCGACCAGAACGAAGGCTGGGCACGTACCGGCTGGCAGCAGTTAGAGATCAATATCGAGCTTCCCGTGTTCCAGGCGCTGGATGAGAGTGATGACGGCGAGACTGAGTGGTTCTATTTCAAGCCCAATGGAAAGGCTTACAGGAACACCACCCAGGGTTACAATGGTAGGACCTATGCGTTTGATAGCTATGGTCGTATGCTCGATTTGTGGACCTATAAGGATGGGAGTCCATCATCTTATACCAATAACGCTAGTTCTTCTACTATCACTACCGGTTCTCAGGCAGCATTTTACAGAGAAGAAGAGGGCGGTCGTGATAAGAACTGGGTCTGGGCATATCCGAAGACTGATTATGAAGAGTATGACGATGATCAGTACTGGTTCTGGCTGAACTCTAAGGGTGTCCCGTTCAAGGCGCCGGCTGGATCTGGTTCTGCTGACAGGAAAGACGATTCCTCTAAGAAGGATGAACCAGGCGAGGTTGAATACAGCGGTCTGGTAGAAGCAAAAGTGATCAAGAACAACACCTATCTGTTCAACAGCAAAGGCGTTATGCTACAGGGTCTCTTCGAACTGGAGGGTGTAAAGAGAGGCAGTGGTGACCTGAAGGACGGCCTCTATCTCTTTGATAAGTCTGGATATCCCGGCTCTAACAGCGGAAAGATGGTCACTAACCGCAAGGTTAAGATCGATGTAGATGGCGAGGATGAGACCTACTACTTTAGCAAGAATGGTTGGGCATATAAGAACGCCGTCATCAGCTCTACTGTTTATAATAAGGCTGGTAAGCTTGTAAAAGACTTTGGTGATGGTTCTACTTATGAGAAAGTCAACATTAAAGTTGTCACTAATAAAGTAGATAAGGATGGAAATTATGTCCTAGTAGATAAGAACGATAAGGTTGTAGTCAGCGGTGATGATGATGACGTTATCTTGATCAATGGCTATGGCCGTATCAAGACTTCCGGTTCCTGCAAGGACATCGATGGCGAGACTGTAAAGGTAGTTAACGGTATCGTTCAGTAAATCCTTACGATCCTGATCGCCGATCAGTAAAAACTTGATATGTAGATATCGGAACAAGAGGATCCCTCTCCAGGGCAGAGATGCTGTGGAGGGGGATCCTTTATGTTTCTGCCGGTAGCCCGGCTGATCATGTATATAAAAACAGGCGGGAGAAACCTCCCGCCTGCCCTAATTGGCAACCTTTATCCTATTCGTTCTTTTTTAGTCCTTTATCTGTTAGTTCTTATCCTCAACCTTTACTACAACATAATCCTTGACAGTGACCTTCATGCCATCCACATCGGTGACACTGCCGGATTTCTTGATCTTGCCGTTGCCGTTCAGCAGGACATAGGTCTCGCTTGCATCAACGTCAGCAACAGGGGTCAGATCAACAGCGGTGGTCTTGCCTTTCTCGAACAGCTGGTCATTGGCAGATAAGAAGCCTTTGCTGATCAGGTCAGATACAGCGACCCTCGCGTATGTAGAACCGTCGCCAAACTCATCGACTAAGGAACCGTCGTTCCCGTAGAAGGCGCTGCTGATGATCATATTGGTATAAGCTTTACCGGTCTTATCGAAGTAGTAGGTCTGATCCTCGCCATTGACATCCAGGGTCATCTTTCTGTTGGTGACCATCTGGCCGTCGGTGGGGCCGTGATCGCTGTCCTCGGTGAAGTAGTAGTAGCCGTCTAAGGGGTTGGAGCCGTTGCCCTTGGTCACGTTGGTCAGATGGAAGAGACCGCTCCTCATGCGCCCTGCAGCATCAAAGATATAGGTCTTGCTCTTGATGGACTTGGCTACCAGCTCATCATAAACCTTATTGTCATCGGTCATATCGATACCGGAACCGTCGCCAGCCTGTGCCAGGGTAGGTCTGCCCTTGCTGTTCAGATAGAACCAGTACATATCTTCATCGTAATCATCATATTCGGTATTGGCATAAGCCCAGATCCAGTTCTTATCGCGGCCGCCATTATCCTCGATGTGATAGCGGGCAGCAGCTTCCCCATTGGAAGCAGAGGCAATGGAGGTACCATTGACATTGGTGATATCGGAGCCAGTACCGTATACCCACAGATCCATCATGACACCATGGGAATCGAAGGCATACCATTTACCGTTGATCTGCTTGTTCTTACCTCTTGCGGCCTTGCCGTCCTTCTCAAACCAGAACCACTCTTCATCTTCGTAGGGCTCGCCGTCAAGATCGCCATCGTCGAAGTACTCGGCATCGGTGTTCAGGTACTGCCAGCCGGTCTTTGCGCAGCCGTCATTCTCATCACCTAAGAAGTACAGGTTGTTCTTCCATTCCTGCCAGTCGGTCAGCATCACGCCGTCGGAGTTGAAAAGGAAGTAACCCTTCTGGCCATCGCCGTAGCTGATGGACTTGATCGTGCCTTCATCGGTGCCGTAGCCGGTAGCTTTACCCTTGGCATCGAAGTAGAACCATACGGTGTTGATGTCTTCATCATCTAAGAGGTCGTCATTGTCGGTGGATACCCAGGTGTTGGTGACCTTGGCGCCGGTGGCATCTACATAGTAGCGGTCATCATTGTGATCGATCAGGGTGTCCTTTGCCATGACACCATCTTCGTTTAAGTAGTACCACTGGCCGTTGGACTTCTTCCACTCATCGGTGACCTTGTCGCCATTTTTGTCTAAGTAGACCCATTCGCCGTCTTCCATATCCCAGTGGGGGGTGTCCGCGAAGGATGTCATAGAGGCACCGATCGCTAAAAGTGCGGTTGCAGAAAGGACTGCAACTAATTTGTTCTGTTTTCTCATAATAAGTATACTCTCCTTTTGTCTTTTTGAGATCGTGGGTGAGAACCCTAGTTAGGATCTTGAGCTACTTCCTATAATTGAAATTATCGCAACTTTTTGGCCGACGATACACTTATTGGAAGGATAGGGGTGAAATTGTCTGGATCTTTTTGGGATGAAAAGAAAATAGAGGATATCATATGACATAAAAATAGGGCTGGTCTGAGAGCAAGATATGCTGTCAGCTTTTTTTGAGGCAAATAAAGAAGGCATCCAAGATCTATAGATATCTTGGATGCCGTAACTGATCGGTCGTTTGAAAATGCTTTTTAATGTGTCGTAATGAGTAGTTCTTTTCCCCACTGCTCTATGGTCGCTATAGAGGTCTGGGTATACCTTGCGATCTTCTCATAGGGGATATCATCACGGAGCATCTCTATCGCTATCCTCTTTTTTGCCCGAGCATCTCCGCGTGCCTCCCCACGTGCCTCTCCACGCGCTTCGATCAGGTCACTTATATTACACAAGCGTTCCACGCCCCCTTTCACTCCATCGTCGAGCCGGATCCCATAGCTCTGCAGTAGTGCCAGCTTATCAGCCTTCTTGATCAGATCGCTGCACACCACCTGCAATAAACGCAGGACTGCATCTTCTGGGTCCTTTCGGTCATTGATCCGGAGGATCACCACGTTGATCAGGTCATATTGCTCCGGCCTCCTCTCTACTGTTCCTATCATATCACATTTTTCTGTGCGGTACAAGGTGGCTGTGCTCGCTTCATAGTCTGGGACATCCCCCATACAGATCCAGATGGAATACACCTTCTCCAGGCACCGGTAATCCGTGTCCTTATTGATCCTCTTTAACTGGGAGCTCAGCCTGCGGGCGGCATAATATACTCCGCGGGCTTCCATGTCGTATCCTGTATAATAGGCGTTCTGCATCTCCAGGTTGATGTACAGCCCGATATATCCCCCATCTTTTCCAGGATAGTATGCGCGGAAGATGATATCGTAATAGATATTCCCTTCATTTAAGGTCTTATCCTCGTTGGAGATCCCGTCGATATTGGTCCGGTTCCGTTCCACACCCGTTTTAGAGACAGAGATACTGTCGGCCTCGATATACTTTTTCTCGATATCTTCTAGAGGGTAGCCCGTGAACTCGGAGACAAAGCGTTTTAAGATCCGCGAGAGGAACTGCTTGTTCGCGAGGAGCTCTTTCAGGGTCGCGTCATACTTCTCCTTTCCTTCCTCTGTGCTGAGGATCGTGTTGCTTATCTCGCTCATCATGGGAGCACCCCTTTCTGTAAAAGATATCACATAGTGCTGAGCGGTCATCCGTTCATGGATATGGCCATGGATGGACTGCGCCTGGGATTATATGTAAATACTATAGCATGATACTTAAGGAAATGCAAGATATGAGAAACATAAAAAATCCCTCTCCACGACATCTCTGCCATGGAAAGGGATTTCCTTTTAGATATTTGTGCTCTTAAATCTTACTAATCGGCAATCGAGGTATCTGAAGATCAATCGTTGTCGATCGTAGCGATACCGGTATCCTTGTTCACGCTAACCTTATCGCCGTTGATATCTTTGCACTGACCAGAAGTCTTGATGCGGCCATAGCCATTGATCAGGACCTTATCAGTACCGTTAGACGTCTTGACAACAACCGAACCATCGGTCTTGCCTCGCAACACATATAACCCACCGACCGAATCAGTGATATCCTCAATATCTACTAACTCATAAGTAGAGCCATCACCGAAGTCATCTACCAACTGGCCATTCTTATCATAAACGGTAGAACTGATGACTGCACTTGTATAAGCCCAACCATTCTTGCTGAAGTAGTAGGTCTTATCCTCGCCATTTACATCGATCTTAACCTTACGATTGGTGACCATCTTACCGCTATTGGAACTCGGATATCCAGACTTATCAAAGAGATAGAGACCGTTCTTCAGCTCACCATTGCCTCTGTCTACCGAATTCAATGCAAAGAGACCCTGCAACATAACGCCCTTGCTGTTGAACAGATAGGTGTTGTTCTTGATCACTTTTGCTACTACCTTGCCGCTGTACTCGGGATCCGTTAAGTCAGTATCACTATCTGTGTTATCATCAATCCTTTTAGCGGATCCAGCACCCGCCTCTGCCTTGATCGGGATACCCTTGGAGTTCAGCCAGAACCAGTACTGATCGTCGTCATACTCCTCATAATCAGTGCTCGGGTATGCCCAGATCCAGTTCTTATCACGACCGCCCTCATCTTCTCTGTAGAATGCTGCCTTAGAACCGGAAGCGGAAATAGTAGAAGAACTAGCGTTATTGGTATAAGATGATGGGCTCCCATCCTTATAGGTCCACAGGTCGAGCATACGGCCATACTCATCGAACACATAAGTCCTGCCATTGTAGCCCTGGGTGGTGTTCTTGTAAGCCTTGCCATTGGGCTTGAAGTAGAACCACTCGGTCTCGCCGTCATCATCCTCATCCAGTGACTGGAACACAGGAAGTTCGATGTTGACCTCTAACTGCTGCCAGCCGGTACGTGCCCAGCCTTCGTTCTGATCGCCTAAGTAATACAGGTCGCCGTTCCTGTCCTTCCAGCCGCTCAGCATGTAGCCGTCGGTGTTGAACATGAAGTATGCGCTCTGGCCGTCGCCGTAGCTCAGCTTCTTGACCACTTCGTTGTTCTCGCCAAAGCCGATCGCCTTGCCGCTGCCATCGAAGAACATCCAGACGGTATCGATGGATTCGGGCTCTTCGTCGTCATCCAGAAGATCGTCGTTGTCCATGGACACCCATGCGTTGGTAACGCGGGCACCGTCGGAACCTACATAGTAAGCATCGTTGTCATCCTCAACAACCATATCCTTTGCCATGTAGCCGTCGCTGTCCAGATAATACCACTGGCCATTGGACTTCTTCCAAACGTCAACTACCTTGTCCCCGTTCCTGTCAAGGTATACCCACTCGCCGTCTTCCATATCCCAGTGCGGGGTAGCTGCGAAAGCGGTCATGGATGCACCGACAGCCAGCAGGGCCGCTGCAGAAAGTACTGCAACGAACTTCGCTTGCTTTCTCATAATGAATGCACTCTCCTTTTTTCTTTTTGAGATCCTTTAACATCACGAGGCTATTATACTTCCAATAGTTGAAATTATCGAAACTTTTACCATATCATCCCATTATTGGATGATCTTAGGATATAAAAATAAGACATCAGGGATCCATAAATATCTCTGATGTCTTATCGAGCTGACCGATATTTTTTATCTTACCACTGTTATCCTGATCTAGTCCTCATAATGTCCTTTACAGGAGAGGATCTCCATCACACCGTCACGGATCCGATATACCAGTCGATGTGTATCATCGATCCTCCGACTCCAGAGACCGCTCATCTCCCCTTTCAATGGTTCTGGCTTACCGATCCCCTCAAAATACCCTCTTTCGATATCCTTGAGCAGCATGTTGATGCGTTTTAAGGTCTTCTTATCCTGCATCTGCCAGTATATATAGTCCTCCCATGCTTCATCAAACCAGATCTTTTTCATCCGTCCACCTCGATGATGTCGTGTTCTACGCCTTTTCCGGCATCGAGAGCTTCGAGCCCTCGGCGTAGATGTGCCATATTGCTCTCAGAATAGAATGGGTCCACAGATACCTCAAAGGGGATCCGCTTTTCTCTTGTCATCTTCTTTGCAAATATGGTGATCGCAGTAGTCATGTTCATACCCAGCTCCTGACAAGTTTGTTCCATGCTCTTTTTTAATTCTTCATCCATACGGATGTTCACTAATGTTTGTGCCATGATAAAACCCTCCGTCCGTTTTTTACATTTTATCACAATATAAAGATAAGCGCAATACAATATCTTTACAAAAACTTGTCATTGGGTCTTCTCCACCAAAAGACTGCATAATGCTATAGACAGCAGACTCCAGTATAAACGTATCTCTTATCCCGGATATCTTGTCTGTCTGCTGGCCTCCTTTTTTATGTCTACACAATTTATGAGGTAAATACAACTTATAAGATCTATGGTCAGGAGATCGTCAAGTGACCGTTGGCATCAATGATAAGGATCTTAAAGATATAAAAGATCCCCCTCCATGACATCTCTGCCATGAAGGAGGATCCTTTATTTCGATATTTACATATCTGGTCTCTGCTAATTGGCGATCAGGATATCCCAGATATCTTACTTAGTTTCGATCTTTGTGACAATACCCTTTGTCACAGTGATCGTATCGCCGTCGATATCCTTGCAAGAGCCGGAAGTCTTGATACGGCCATAGCCGTTGATCAGGACCTCATCATTAGCATCACCTTCAACGACAACAGAGCCAGTTGCTTTACCTCTTAAGATATACTTACCAGCACTGTTTATAGCATCGGTGACATCGCTAAGTTTTACTCTCTCATAGGTAGAGCCATCGCCATAATCATCCTGAAGTTTGCCGTCTTTACCATAAACAGTAGAACTTACGACCGAATTCTGATAAGCCCAGCCATTCTTGCTGAAGTAGTAAGTAGCATCCTCACCGTTCACGTCAACCTTCATCTTGCGGTTGGTGACCATCTTGCCGGAGCTGGAGCTGGGGTAACCAGCCTTGTCAAACAGATAGATCCCAGACATGACTGAGCCGTTGCCTCTCTTAACACCACTTAAGCTATACAGGCCCTGCAGCATAACACCCTTCTCATTGAACAGATAAGTGTTGTTCTTGATGACCTTTGCTTCTACCACACCGCTGTACTCTGCATGTGTAGTATCACTGACCCTATCGGTATCATCAAGTCTGTTCGCATATCCAGTAGTACCGTTATCGCCAGCCTTGAAGGGAACACCCTTAGAGTTCAGCCAGAACCAGTACTGATCGTCATCATACTCCTCGTAATCAGTCTTCGGATAAGCCCAGATCCAGTTCTTGTCACGCCCGCCGTTATCCTCTGCATAGTAAGCAGCGACAGAAGAGGGAGTCGCACCAGCCGGGGTAGCATATGCGGAAGAAGAACTTGCGTTATTGCTATAATCTACACCATTGGACTTGTAGGTCCACAGGTCGAGCATACGGCCATACTCATCGAACACATAGGTCTTGCCATTGTAGCCCTGGGTGGTGTTCTTATAAGCTTTGCCGTTGGGCTTGAAGTAGAACCACTCCTCCTCGCCGTCATCATCCTCATCCAGTGCCTGGAACACGGGAAGGTTGATGTCAACTTCCAGCTGCTGCCATCCGGTACGTGCCCAGCCTTCGTTCTGGTCGCCTAAGTAGTACAGATCGCCGTTCCTGTCCTTCCAGCCGCTCAGCATGTAGCCGTCGGTGTTGAACATGAAGTATGCGCTCTGGCCGTCGCCGTAGCTCAGCTTCTTGACCACTTCGTTGTTCTCGCCAAAGCCGATCGCCTTGCCGCTGCCATCGAAGAACATCCAGACGGTATCGATGGATTCGGGCTCTTCGTCGTCATCCAGACGATCGTCGTTGTCCATGGATACCCATGCGTTGGTGACACGGGCACCGTCGGAGCCTACATAGTAAGCATCGTTGTCATCCTCGATGACCATATCCTTTGCCATGTAGCCGTCGCTGTCTAAGTAATACCACTGACCGTTGGACTTTTTCCAGACATCTGTCACTCTGTCCCCGTTCCTGTCAAGGTATACCCACTCGCCGTCTTCCATATCCCAGTGCGGGGTAGCTGCGAAAGCGGTCATGGATGCACCGACAGCCAGCAGGGCCGCTGCAGAAAGTACTGCAACGAACTTCGCTTGCTTTCTCATAATGAATGCACTCTCCTTTTTTCTTTTTGAGATCCTTTTTGAGGTCGTCCATACTCTTTTGCACCATCACGTATGCAGAGCAGGGCGTCCCACTTACATCACGAGGCTATTATACTTCCAATAGTTGAAATTATCGCAACTTTTGGTATATTATGGTGATACTGAGGGGGACAGCCATTGTATATAAAAGCACGAAGTAGAGGTAGGTGAAGGATGCGTATAAAAATCCCTCCCCATGACAGTTATGCCATGGAGAGGGACAAATAGAGCATCTTGCTATCGCGACTGTTCTGGATCCTCCAACAGCCAGTCCAGTACATTGCGTTTTTTGATCCCATCATAATCGGCTTCTGCGAACACCTCATCTAATGTCAACAGATATTTAGGATGGTTATCCGGGATCTTCCGCAAAGGGGTCAGCTCACGTTCCAGGACGGCGCCATCCAGCGTTGTAGCGGATACCTGATAATAGGTCAGGGTCCCCGACTCGACCGCGACTAGATCGACCTCGCCGTGATCGATATCCCCCACGAACACTTGATAGCCTCGGCGCAGGAGTTCCAGATAGACGATATTTTCCAGGATATGTCCGATATCACTGGCGGAGCCTTTGACAAGGGCATTGCGCAGGGTCACATCGGCGGCATAATATTTGCTCTGGGTGGACAGATACTGCTTCCCTTTGATATCATACCGTGTCGCTTCATATAACAAGAGGCTGTCGGTGAGCCCGCGGAGATATTTGTCCACGGTCTTTTGGTCCACGCCTTTTCCGGCCGACTTAAGGGTGTTGGCGATCTTGCCCGGTGACACCCGGTTCCCGATGTTATGGAGGATGAACTTCGTGACCTGCTCCAGGCTGGTGACATCTGCGATGCGCTGTCGGACCACCACATCTTTTAACAGGACGGTATGGTAGATGTCCAGCAGATATTCCTGCACCTCCCGCCCTGTGTCGGGGAGGCGGAGCGCGTACGGGAAGGAGCTCATGTGCATATAGGCATCGAACCGCTGTGCCTTGGAGCCGGGCGGACCTTGATATCCGCTGCAGAATTCCCGAAAGGAGAGCGGCAGCATCTTCAGCTCCACATACCGACCAGAGAGCAGGGTCGCCAGGTCCCCGGACATGAAGTAGGCGTTAGAGCCTGTGATATACACATCGCAGTTTTCCTTGAGGAACAGACTGTCCACAGCCTTTTCGAAGCTTTCTACATGCTGGATCTCATCTAAAAAGATATAGTTCATCTGATCGGGCAATAGCCGGCTTTTGATATGGTCGTAAAGCGTTCGATAGTCTGTGAGATGCTCAAAGTCCAGGTCCTCAAAATTGATCGAGATGATCTGTCGGGGATCTACGCCATCTTTTAGCAGATGATCTTGATAGATCTGGAACAATGTGGATTTTCCGCAGCGCCGTACTCCGGACACTACCTTGATGAGTTGTCTTTCGCGCCAGCGCAGGAGCCAGCTCAGGTACTCCTTTCGTTCGATCCAATCCATATCATGCCTCCTTTATTGTATTATATGGATTATACTCCTAGAATATAAGGATGTAAACGGTTTTATGGGATCGATCATCAGGTGCTGTGCACTTTTGGCAGAAAGGATATATCCGTTAACACTAAAAGATCTCTCTCCATGACATCTCTGCCATGGAAAGGGATCATCTTTCAGATATCTACCTTCTCAGGTCCTACTGATCGGCGATCAGGATATGGAGATCTTACTGCTTGTCGATCTTCTTGTCAGTAGTGTTCTTAACACCATCATCCAGCAAGTAAAGACCTTGTAGCATAACACCCTTGTCGTTGAACAGATAAGTGTTGTTCTTGATCACTCTTGCTTCTTTTTGAGATCCTTTTTGAGACTACCGATGCTCACTGCACCATCACGTATGCAGAGCAGGACGTCCCGCTTACATCACGAGGCTATTATACTTCCAATAGTTGAAATCATCGCAACTTTTGGGAAATTATGGTATAGAGCAAGACGTTAGGCAGAAGGCGGATAGTAGGGGCTCCCTCGTCGGAAAAGCCTATTGTCCCACGCCAGATGGTAGCGCATAAAAGCTCTCACGCAGCCCCAAAGCTCCTGGGGCTTGTATTGTTTAAGGGGATGGAGATCACAGGAATACGGCCCATATACCGCTCACAGATCACGCAATGCCAGGATGATCCCTTTTTGGGGAATAGTATATCTACTGATCGTGACTATTATAGTACCCTTTTGGGAATTAAAATAGATACAGATAGGCAGGTGATGGCATGGATGCGCAGAAACGCATAAAACAGCTCATGGAGGAACGGGGCTGGACGGATTACCGCTTGGCAAAGGGATCCGGCCTCTCTCATTCCACGGTTACAAATATGTTCAACAGAAATAATGCGCCGACGCTGCCGACCTTAGAGGCGGTATGCGGGGCATTTGGTATAACTTTAGCGCAATTCTTTTCCGATGGAAATGGCTCGGCGGGATTTACCGAGGAACAGCGCACCCTGTTTTCAAAATGGAGTACCTTAAACGACGAGCAGAAAAAGGCCCTGCTTGCGCTTATCGATACCATGTGAACGACGAACAGCCCGCAAGCTCCGGAACAGGACCTGCGGGCTGTTTGGGTACAAGAAAGTGACACCCCAGTCCCATCCTCCATATCGCAATGTGGGGCAGCGGTGAACGAGGTCATGGATCATCCAGGGGCCCACCTGGAGCGGTTTTTCATCAGGGCCAGCTATAGCGCACATTCTAACTGGCGGTCAAAGGGCTCTGCATCCACATGCGCCTGCACATATACCTGTGCGTCCACACAGCCCATAGCCTGATAGAAGGCCTGGGTCTCCGCTGCGGAGTGGGAGGATATATAAAGCTTTCTGCCGCCCCTTTTCCGGGCCCATCCCTTTGCTGCAAGAAAGAGTGCCTTTCCAATCCCCTTCCCCCGCATATCTGCGGATACATGCAGGCTGGATAAGTCCAGATAGCGCTGCATTTCGCCAAAGAGGGCCGGTTCAACAGAAACAAAGCCCTTGAGCATCCCATCGACAAAAGCTCCATAGACATATCCGCCTGTTTGGACCGTGTTCTGCAGGCAGGTGATCAGGGTCTGATAGTCTGTCTCTGACCAGTCATCGATGAAGGGGGCGCTCTTGATCGTCCATGTGGCCCCTTCTCTCCGCCAGCAGTCTGTAACGACCTGGCGGCGGTCAAAATCTTTAAATAGCGTTCGCCCGATCTCATGGGCACATAGCTCTCTGTATCGTATCGTCATAAGGCACCTCATAGCAAAAAGATCATCTTGTCCTGAGTATAGCATGCTGCCCATCCAGGAGCAAGCATTGATCTCTCTGTCATATCTTGACTTTTTGGGCGATCTTTTCTATCATTTAAGAGGTAGGGCAAGAGAAAGGGGAGTGCTGGGGCGATGCTTAGTGGCAGGAGGATGGCTCCAGAGCAGTCTCAGAGCGACTCCAGAGCGGCCCTTAGGCAGATCGATAAGGACGGGATAGTACGAAAGAAGGAGAAGGGATCAGATGGACAGGCATACGTGGGATGGGTTTAAAGACGAGCTGAGGAGACAGAACATGTCGGAGAATACGATCCGTGCGTATCTGTCCGCCCTGCGTCAGTTCTTCCGGATCTACCCGGAGCTGACCGCAGCCAATCTGCGTTTGTATAAGATCTATCTTTTGGACCATTATAAACCACAGACGATCAACCTCCGGATCCAGGCTCTGAACAGTTACCTGGAGTACATAGGCTGGAAGGATGGTCGTATCATGCGGGTCAAGATCCAACAGAAGGGATTTCTGGACCACGCGATCAGCGAGGGAGATTATGAATATCTTAAATCACGCCTGCTGAGGGATAAAAAGTACCTGTATTATTTTTTGATCCGTTTTATGGCGGCCACCGGGGCCCGGGTCAGCGAGGTGGTCCAGTTCACGGTGGAGGATGTGAGAGCTGGTTATAAAGACGTGTGCTCAAAAGAAGATAAAGTGCGCCGTGTCTACATACCGGACCTGCTCCAGAAGGATGCATTGAGATGGCTGGAGGAGATCGAGCGGGAGAGGGGGTATATCTTTTTGAACCCCTCGGGCGCGCGGATCTCTACCGGAGGGATCCGGAAGCAGCTGAAGATCCTGGCTGTCCGCTATCAGCTGGATGAGCAGGTGGTCTATCCCCATTCCTTCCGCCATCTTTTTGCCAGGAATTTTATCGAGCATTGCGATGATATCTCGCTGCTCTCCAACCTTTTAGGGCATGAGAGCCTGGAGACTACCAGGATCTATCTAAAAAGGAGCAGCACAGAGCAGAAGAGTATCATCAATGAGGTAGTGGACTGGTAGTGACCTGTGGCCATCGGTGGGGTATCGATGGGAGTAGGATCGAAAGCAGACGAGAGAGCAGGAGGACAGGATGGGAGCAGATGATAAAAAGATGATGACGGATCCTTTTGTGGAAGGCTTTGGAAAGGTCTACAAAGGTATTGTCGCGGTAGGTGTGTTATGCGTGCTGGTGGTCTTTCCGCTATATTTCAGGTATTATTATTTTGATATCCTGGAAGCGAAATACCAGTTTTATTATATGGTGATGATCGGGATGTTCGCGGTGTGCCTGCTGACAGCGATCGCATTTCTGGCGGTGGACTTTTTGGAGTATAAGCTTGCTCATACGAGGGCTTTTGGTCAGGCCTTTTCCTTTAAAAAACTGCGGGCTGCTATGTCGCCTGCGGACTGGTGCCTGCTCCTCTTTTTGGCAGTGGGGGTCATCTCGACGATGCAGTCCCGCTACGTTTTTGAGGCCTTTTGGGGAAATGAAGGAAGGTTCACCGGGCTTTTTCTGCACCTGATCTATGGGGTGGGTTTTTTCCTGGTCAGCCGCCTTTATCGGCCTAAGGACTGGCATATGGAGCTGTTTTTGCTTGCGGCTATGGCGGCGATGCTGTTTGGGATCACGGATTATTTCCAGATGGATCTGCTGGACTTTAAAAAGGACATCTCGGACTATGACCGGGATACCTTTATGTCTACTTTTGGGAATATCAATACGTATGTGACGTATGTAGGGATCATCTTTGGCTGTCTGAGCACATTGTTCGTACGAGAAAAAAAGGTTTGGAAGGCAGCGCTCTACTATGTGAGCTATCTGGTGGCTGTGACGGCGATGATCATGACCAACAGCGATAATGCGGTCCTGGCCATGGGCATGGTCTTTGCGTTCCTGCCATTAGCCGTCTTTTGGAAAAGGCAGGGGATCGAGCGGTACTTCCTGGAGCTGGCAGGCTTTTGTGCCTGTGCCTGGGCGGTGGGGCAGATCAGCACGGCTATGGAGGGACGGGTGATCCCGATCTATGGTTTTTTTGGCGTAGTGATCCACTTGAAGGCGCTCTTACCTGCGGCAACAGCCTGTCTGTGCCTGGGGGCAGGGATCCATTACATGGGGAAAAAAGAGGTGGGCTGTCCGGACGGTGGACTGGGGAAACGATATGTGCTGGCTTGGGGGATCTTCCTGATCCTTTGTACGGCGGCCCTGCTCTTCGTGCTGTATGATGCCAACTGGGGCGGAAATGCCGCGCGATATGGCGCGCTGAGCAGCTATCTGCATTTTTCCGATGAATGGGGCACCTATAGAGGGATGATCTGGCGGATCACGCTGGAGGCCTATGGTAAGCAGCCGCTCAGCCATAAGCTCTGGGGCTATGGCCTGGATACTTTTGGCCTCTTAGTCTACCCGTACCAGGGTGAGACGGGGCGGATCATGGGCCAGGTGTTTGACAGCGCCCATAATGAGTACCTCCAGTATCTGGTGACCATCGGGCCGATCGGCTTTTTGGCCTATCTGGGTTTTTTAGCGTCAGCTATAGGGAGCTTGCTGAAAAATGCCTTTGACCAGGACTGGTGCCTGGCGATCGTGTTCGGGGTAGGGTGCTATCTGGCCCAGGCTATCCTGACGATCAACCTACCCATCGTCACTCCGATCATGTGGATGCTCCTGGCTGTGGGGGTGGCGAGGGCGAAAAAAGGGGCAGATTAAGGAAAACTTAAACTTTTTCCAGTTTTTTTCGACATGGCTTACATTGCGAAAAGAGTCGTTCGATGGTATACTGTACTAAGGTCTGCCGAAAGACATGGGGATCAGACTATAGATGGCAGCGGCAGGATCGCTGTCATTATGAAAGAGATGATAGAGGTCTATGGATGAACGATACTCTGTTTTGATGTCTGTCTATCAGAAGGAGAAGCCGGCATATCTCCAGGCCGCGCTGCGCAGTATGCTGGAGCAGACGTGGCCGCCGGACGAGATCGTGCTGGTGTGCGATGGGCCGTTGACCGAGGCGCTGGATCAGGTGATCGAAGGATATCTGCCTCAGCTGGTGGTGGTAAGGCTCCCGGAGAACCGCGGCCTAGGCCATGCCCTGGCCGAGGGGCTAAAGCATTGCAAAAATGAACTGATCGCCCGTATGGATACCGATGATCTTTCGGTGAGAGAGCGCTGTGCATGGCAGATCGCGTATCTCAGGGAGCATCCGGAGGTAGACGTTCTAAGTGGTACACTGGCAGAATTTAAGGGGGATCATCTGGATGTGGGGGCGGCAAAAGAGCATATCCTATCTTATAAGAAAGTGCCGGCCGCTGACCAGGATATCCGGAGTTATATCCGATACAGGAACCCGGTGAACCATCCATGTGTGATGTTTAAAAAAACCAACGTACTGGCCGTTGGAGGCTATCAGCCATGCCACCTGTTTGAAGATTATGATCTGTGGGCGCGGATGTATCTGGCACACTATACCTTTGCGAACCTTACAGAAACACTCCTGTATATGCGCGTAGATGAGATGCACAAGCGTCGGGGTGGGCTCCGTTATGGGGGGGCGGTCTTATCTTTCCAGACAAAGCTGTACCGGTATGGCGTGATCGGCCTGCCCCAGTATCTGGCTGCCACATCGGCCAGGATCCTGGTCAGCCTTTTGCCTGATAAGGTGAGGAAGATCGTCTATTCTATGAGCTTAAGGACCATTAGATGATGAATGAGAAAACAGATAACAGCCGATTTGAACAATATAAACGACTGATCAAATTTGCAGGTTCCGCTGTCATCGTACTGGTGGAATTTGCGGTTTATTTTTATGCATGGATGAATTGGTATAATAAAAATATGACCGTTGCGTTCTACCGCAGAGGGAACTGGTTGATCGCCGGAGAATATCTGGTCCTGCTGCTGATCTTCCATCGGATGTACGGCGGATTAAAGGTGGGGATATACCGATATTGGAACCTGGTCTATTCCCATATGATCTCAGTTGTGGCGATCAATATCTTTTTTTATGTCCAGGTGGTCTTGTTCGATAAGAAGATGCATAATCCGTCCGTGATGCTGGCTGTGACATTGGTGGATCTCATCCTGGTGATGCTCTGGGCCTGGGCCTTTAAACGGTGCTATAGCTTCCTTTTTCCGAGGAAGCATCTCCTCATGGTCCACAGCGACTATCCCATGTTCCAGCTGAGGAACCGGATCGATACCCGGGAGGATAAATACGAGATCGAAAAGACAGTGTCGATCGATAGAGGGATCGAGGAGATCGTAGAGGAGTCCAAGGCTTATGACGGTATCTTGATCGGCGATATCCCGGCGGAGCTGCGGAACAAGCTGATGAAGCGTTGCTATGCGCAGGATATCAGGAGCTACACGGTCCCAAAGATCAGTGATATCTTGCTCAGGACCTCGATCGAACTGAACATCTTCGATTCCCCTTTATATCTGTCCAGGAATTATGAGGGGCTCGCCTGGGACCAGAGGGTGGTGAAGCGCATGGTGGATGTGCTGATCGGAGGGCTGTTGCTGGGGATCACCAGTCCCTTTTTTCTGCTGATCGCAGTCGCGATCAAGTGTACGGATAAGGGGCCGGTCTTTTATCAACAGGAACGTCTGACCCAAGCCGGAAAGGTGTTCAGGATCTACAAATTCCGTACCATGGTGGTGGATGCAGAGAAGAAGAGCGGACCGGTGAAGGCCGGCGATAAGGATCCAAGGATCCTGCCGGTAGGGCGTTTCCTGCGGGCGACCCGACTGGACGAGCTCCCCCAGCTGCTGAACATCTTAAAGGGGGAGATGAGCCTGGTGGGGCCAAGACCGGAGCGGCCGGAGTTGGCCAGGATCATCACGAAAAATATCCCGGAGTTTACGTATCGCTTAAAGGTTAAAGCGGGGTTGACCGGCTATGCCCAGATATACGGGAAATATTGTACCACCAGCTATGATAAGCTGAAATTGGATCTGACCTATATCCGAAATTATTCTATATGGATGGATCTGAAGCTGATCTTGATGACACCGAAGGTCCTGTTCATGAAGGAGTCCACTGAGGGCTTTGAGGAAGGGAAGTGGGAGGATCCGGCACTGGTGGAGAAGGAGGAGACTCAGTAGCAGAGGAGCCTGCTGTAAGAGGGGCGCCAGAAAGGGTCAGGCTCTCCATTGGATAGATAGCCAGCTGGTATAGCTGGTATAAAAAGCACAGAGAGAGAGACTGAAGGATGAAAAAAAAGATTCTGACGATAGTGGTCCCTATGTACAATGTGGGGTGTTACATCAAGCAGTGTCTGGATTCCTTTGTAGTCCCAGAGGTGATGGATAAGGTAGAGATACTGGCCATCGACGACGGGGGGACCGACCAGTCAGCTAAGATCGCTCAGGGGTTTGGAGCGCGCTATCCCGGCACGTTCCGCGTGATCCAAAAGGAAAATGGCGGTCATGGATCGGTGATCAACCGAGGGATTGAAGAGGCATCCGGGCGGTACTTCCGGGTGGTGGACGGAGATGACTGGGTGGATCGGGAAGGGTTCATCCACCTGGTGGGGCATCTGGAAGAGACCGATGCGGATATGGTGCTGTCCAATTATCATTGGGTGGACCATAGGAGCGGGAGGCGGAGCACAGAGGTAGACGAGATCTGTCCAGGGATCGGATATGGGGCCACATACCCCTTTGAGGAGGTCGGGGAGCATATTTTTATGAAGATGCATGCGATCACCTATAAGACAGAGGTGATCCGAGAGCAGCCAGAACGGTTGGATGAGCATTGCTTTTATGTGGATACGGAGTATATGCTGTTCCCATTGCCATATGTGAAGACCGTGTCTGCGATCAAAGACTTTGTCTATCTGTATCGGATCGGTCTGCCCGGGCAGAGTATGAGTGTTGAGAAGCTGCAGCGGCAGTGCGGGCAGCATGAACGGGTCCTGGACAGGCTGCTGGCCTTTTATGATCAGCATAAGACGGAGTCCTGCAGGAAGGTATTGGAGACAACGCTGGCCAGGATCCTTACCAGCCAGTATAAGATCTATCTCCTGTTCACGGAAAGCCATAAAGAGCAGCTTTTGGCGATGGAGGAGCGGATACGTGGAGAGTATCCGGCTATCTATCCGCTGGTGACACAGAAGGCGATCTTATTTCTGCGAAGGACCGGCTACTGGTCCTATGGGATGGTCAGCTTTCTGGTCCGCAGGTGGGCGCACTAGGAGCGCTTGCAGTGCCGCCGGATATGCCAGGGTGGAGTGCTGCTGGGAGACCGTCTGGCGGAGCATAGAAAAAGGGGCCAGGAAGACCACATGGAGAGGAGTGGGCTTCCTGGCCTTTGCTCATGTGAGCCCGGCTTGCCGCATGGCCAGCGCTCTGTGTATAGCCACTTTTAAGTCGGCAGCGATCGTTCCCGTACCACTGTCGATCGCAGCTGCTGTATAAAATCCCCAATCTTTTCGCAGATCGATCACAGCCGGATCGCCAGGATAGTCGGCCATGATGACCAAGCCCAGGGCATTGCTGTCTTGAGGTTGATAGGTAGCGATCGGTATGGGGCAGACAGCTGTATTGATGTCGATATCATATTTTTCTTTATAGCCCTCCTCGCATAGTGCTTTCCAGCTTTTGGGGTCTGCATCGGATACACGTTTGAGGCAGCCGGGGCTTTGACCCTTATCTGGATCTGTATGGAGCAGGATGCGGTCTTGCTCGTCGAAGATCAGGCAGGCGATATGGAAGCCCCGCTTTCTTTCGATATGGCTGGAGAAAAGTTCGATATCGGTCCGATCTTTTAATTTCGCATAAAGCTTTTGGGCGTCTTCTAACTTATGTACATTACCCAATATCGCGTCGATCCGCTGGATAGAGAAGCGGCTGTCCGTAGCGAAATCCCGGATCCCCGCTTCCTTGACGTTCGCAAAGGACTCAGCCTCCAGCTCGTCATATTCTAAGATATCCTCCAACCTGTCAAATGCCTGATGGAACATGACCAGCGGGACTTTTCTGCCCCGCCAGACCCCTTTCATGGCGATAAAAGAGATGATCTTAAAATTGGATGCGACGATCTTCGCATCATCCTTATTGCTCTGTGCGGTTTTCCAGATCATCCAGGCTAAGAGGGGGGAAAGGATGAGCTTATCTTTTATGGCATATTTGGCGATCCGAAAGCCCTCGTCGATCTCCCGACCCAGAAAATCGATCCGTCTTTCGTTAAATGGGGTGGTCGTCGGATGATAGATGATATTGGAAGCAGCGGGATCGGCCTGGTCATAGCATTCGGCCAGCCATGCGGTCGCCTTGATGCCTAAGGTAGAGAGGATGACATCTTGGACAGCCTGACAATGCCGCTGGGAGCATAGATCATGGCTGCTCACGTTATCGGCCTTTTGTGCGATCTTCTCCATCAGGCCGTCCAAAGTCCTGTTGACATTGACGATCTGCGTATAGAGCTGTTCACGGTCGGTCACCTGTACATAGATCAAGACTTCGTCACCGATCAGCTTCCATAGCCGTCGCACACAGACCGGGTCATCATCATCATTGTTCGGCGTTTTGTAATCCTCTACGCCCAGTTCGCCTAAGACCTGGCTATAAAAACAGGTAAAGACATTCGCCCATAAAGAAGGATGTTCAGCTTTAAACGAGGTGGATCCTGCCAGATCAAAAGAAAAAAATAAAAAGACCCCACTTTCAGGTGCAGTAGGGTCAGGGGTATTTTTGAGCGTGCTCTTCAAAGATACAGAAAGGCGCTCTCCTAATGTCTGCAGCAATTCCGATGGGTCTGCTACCACCATAATCCCAGTACACTTCCTCTCACTGTGGCCGCCCGTACGGAAACGTTGAAGTACTCGGCGACTTTGGTCACATTGACTTTATTTTCATGTTCGTATTCGTGGCATTTGCTGATGAACGCATCCTCTGGCATCAGGAACACGGCGGCAAATTCATTGGCCTCGGCCTCCTGATGGTTCTGTGCCAGATCGCGGTTGCAGACCGCCTGGCGGAGGGTCCCGTCCATTTGCAGCAGATGTAAGAAAAGGTGTCCGAGCTCGTGGGAGATCGAAAATAATGTCCTGGTCGTTGGCCGGTCGTTCAAGTAGCGGATCTCAAACCTGGTATGATCCAATGTGCGTATCTGGGCATCTGCATCCAGCGTGTCCTTGTCCACAGGGATACATCGTCCGGGGAGCTTTTCGACGATCGTATCGCGCAGGGTATCTAAGGAAATGGGGACACACAGGGAGAGACGGTCCCGAACGATATCCGCTGCATCACGGATGCGGTCTCTGTCAAGGTTCATATGACTCCTCCTTTCGTTGTTCCTATCTATAGGTAACAGTTCAGATACCCACTGAACTGTTACATCTATAGGTCTACTATACGTTGATCCGGGTTTTTTGTCAAGTGTTATTGGGGAAAAATCCCAATGATGGATCATAGTAACAGACCTCCCTTGTACGTTTATCAATATAAAATGTCCTGGGCGCATCGATCCCGATCAGCATCATGGGAGTGGTCAGCTGGTTCATCATAGGCCTTAGATAGCGCTGCACCTTCTCGAAGGATCCGCTGGCGCTGTCGATGTTCCCTGCCCTCTTCATCGCTTCCGTGGCACACACGTAGATCCCCAGCCTGGTCTGGAGCGCCTTTTGGACGTGGTTCAGCTCACTGGCCAGGACCGGCTTTAGCAGGTTCCAGGCGATCGCCTCGCCGTGGTTAAAGGCCACCTCCACGGCAAAGCCGTCCGCACAGGCGAAATCCAGCCGCCATTCCGTGTTCACCACCATCCCTGTGGTGTCATTGAAGATATCCACCTCACATGCCCAGCCTGGGACAGTGGCCATCCGCTGTTTTAATAAGTCATTGATGCTGGGGGTCAGGGATTTGAAGCTGGTCCCCCTGGTGGCATGGATATCCTTTTTCTGTTGGAAATCGGCGATCAGATCCTGGTCGGAGATGCTTGTTAAAGCCCAGGTAAATTCCCGGAAGCGCTGGGACAGATAAGGATCCTGGTTGATGATCGCATCCGCGTATCGATGGGCGTGGGTTAGAAGCTCCATATCTTTTGTGACCCTCCTTTTAAACCATATCGGTTTTTTCATCATCTTTTCCATCATCATAACATAGATCCGGTCATCCTGCACTAAGATATCCCGCGAAAAGAATTTTTTTCTACTGTGGCTTTTGCCAGATCCGTAGAAAAAGTGTCCAGTAAGGGCAAAGGACCCTTCCAGAACATTAGTAAAAGTAGCTATTGTATTTTGGATATGGATGAAGTAGATTATAGGATACCGTTTAGCGGCAGAAGACAGAGGGCCGGTCCGCCGGGACAGGAGCGCGGCGGGCAGGATGAGAGGGCGGCTGGGTCGGATCGCTGAGCTGTATGCAGGCGCACCGTGGATGACCTAGAAAAAAGATGAGACGGGATAGAAGAGGATGAGGTGAGGATATGAAAGGAAATGCGGTAAAGGATATGACGTCCGGGGCTCCGGCAAAGCTGATCTGCGGCTTTTTTGTGCCGATGGTGTTCGGCCTGTTGTTCCAGCAGCTTTATAATATGGTGGATACGATCATCGTCGGAAAATATCTGGGGGTCAGTGCATTGGCCTCGGTGGGTTCTACAGGGTCCATCAATTTTATGATCATCGGGTTCTGTATCGGCGTGTGCAATGGGTTTACCATCCCTGTAGCGCAGAAGTTCGGAGAGAAAAATCTTGTACAGCTTAAGAAGGCCGCGGCTAACGGTGCCTGGCTGGCCGCAGGCTTTTCGCTGGTGATGACCATCCTGGTGTGCGTCCTGTGCCGCCAGATCCTGGTGTGGATGGACACACCGGCGGATATCATCGACGGGGCCTACGCTTACATCTTTGTGATCTTCCTGGGGATCCCGGTCACCTATCTCTATAATATGGTATCCGGGATCATCCGCTCGCTGGGGGACAGCCGCACGCCGTTATATTTCCTGCTCATGTCCTCAGTATTAAATGTGCTCCTAGACCTTTTCACCATCGTGGTGCTGGGCATGGGGGTAGCTGGCGCAGCCTGGGCGACCGTGCTGGCCCAGGCCGTATCCGGGATCGCCTGTCTGGTGTTTATGATCAAGCGGTTCGAGATCCTTAAGATGAGCCGTAAGGAGGCAGCCCCTGATCTGCGGATCATGAAGAACCTGTGTGGGATCGGGATCCCTATGGGGCTCCAGTATTCGATCACTGCGATCGGGAGTATGGTCTTGCAGGTGGCGGTCAATGGCCTGGGCTCCATGTCTGTGGCGGCCATGACCGCGGCGACGAAGATCAGCATGTTCTTCTGCTGCCCCTTCGACGCGCTGGGCTCGACCATGGCCACCTACGGCGGACAGAACATCGGCGCCAGGAGGCTGGACCGGATCCGGGAAGGGTTAAAGGATGCGGTGCTCATGGGCTCTGTCTATGCCCTTCTGGCGCTGCTGGTGCTGTATTATCTGGGTGACAGCATCGCCCTCCTGTTCCTGGACGCCGATCAGAGCCAGATCCTGGGGCAGGTCAGACAGTATCTGCTGGCCAATGCCGTCTTCTATATCCCGCTGGTCTTCGTGAACGCGGTGCGTTTCCTGATCCAGGGGATGGGCTATTCCAAACGGGCGGTCCTGGCCGGTGTGTGCGAGATGGCGGCGCGGGCCGGTGTGGGCTTTTTGCTGGTCCCCTACTTTGGGTACACGGCTGTCTGCTTTGCCAGCCCCTGTGCCTGGATCGCCGCGGATCTGTTCCTGGTGCCTTCCTACCTTGCGATCATGGGGAGGCTGGAGCGGGAGTGGCAGATACAGCCGACAGAGGCGGGGCTGTCAAAAGGAGCGGGAAAGATCGTCCGCAGAAAAGAACGTGCCCGGATCCGGTATGGCGCGTAGCAGGTGTGTCCCTTCGTGACAGTCCAGATACCCTGAACGGTCGCGACAGTCCAGATATCTGTGGACAGGTGATGACATAGAACAGCTTGCATTTTCCCTCCGTCTATCTTATCATGATAGTATAGACGAACACACAAAGGAGGGCTACCATGCAGATCACCTCGCTCCGCATCCAAAATTTTAAATATATCCGGGATCTGGAGATCCCCAGCATTGAGAACGCCCTGATCTTAGTGGGCAAGAACAATACAGGAAAGACCGGTATCCTGGACGCGGTCCGCCTGGTCTTTGGCTCTTATCAGGTGTCGGAAAAGGATTTTAATGAAAAAAAGCAGAATATCGAGATCACCATGACGATGAAGATCACGGATGAGGATCTCGTCCGTCTCCATGCCCAGAAAAAGGTCAGCTCCTATAAGCGTTTTGGATCGTGGGAGCGGGAATTTTGTGAAAAGCTCCCTTCTTTTCAGAACGGGGAGCTTATTTTTACCTGCTCGGTGAACCAGAGCGGGGAGGTGCGCTACTTTGACGGCTATCAAAGGAATAACCGCTCCCTGCCGGAGGTGTTCCCCCGTCTGTACTGCATCGACACCGGCCGTGATGTCAAGCCCTTCCAGGAGGACCTTCTGATGTTCCGGGAGGATGCACAGCTGATCCGCATCCGGTCTGGCTCCTGCATGTTCGATGCCGCGAAGCAGTGCGATCATTGCTATAGCTGTGTGGGGCTGATCCAGCAGAAGAGCCCCCAGGAGCTGACCCTCCATGAGACCGTGCGGCTTTTGGAGTACAAGATGTACCAGCTGAACTTAAGCGATCTGTCCCAGAGTGTCAATGAGAATTATCACAAGAACGGGGGCAGAGAGGAGATCCGCTATACCTTATCCTGTCATCTGGATCCGCTGTTCGAGGTGGAGGCGAAGGCCTGGCACAGCCAGCAAAAGCGCCTAAGTCCGGTGGAGCATCTGGGGAACGGCATGAAGAGCATCTATATGCTGTCCCTTCTAGAGACCTATGTGGAGGGGGAGGAGAGGATCCCCAGCATCATCCTGGTGGAATACCCGGAGCTGTTCCTCCACCCCTCCCTGCAGAAGACAGCCGGGGAGATCCTCTATCGGCTGTCCAAGAAGAACCAGGTGATCTTCTCCACCCATTCTCCTGCCATGATCTCCAATTTTTCCGGACGGCAGCTCCATCAGGTGGTGCTGGATGAGGATGGCTATTCGATCACCCGGGCCAATGCGGATATCGACCAGATCCTGGACGATCTTGGCTACAGCGCCAACGATGTCCTCAACGTAGATTTTGTGTTCATCGTGGAGGGGAAGCAGGATAAGAGCCGTCTGCCATTGCTTTTGGAGAAGTATTATTCGGAGCTTTACGATGAGGACGGGAGCCTGTCCAGGGTCTCGATCATCACCACCAACAGCTGTACCAATATCCGGACCTATGCGAACCTGAAATATATGAACCAGGTGTATCTGCAAGATCAGTTCCTGATGATCCGGGACAGTGACGGCAAGGATCCGGAGCAGCTGGCCGGCCATCTGTGTAAGTATTATCATGACCGGGGCAAGGAGGATGTGGATAAGCTGCCCAAGGTTCAGCGGCGCAATGTGCTGATCCTGCGCTACTATTCCTTTGAAAATTATTTCCTGGATCCGAAGATCATGGTACAGCTGGGGGTCGTCAAAAGTGAGAAGGCGTTCTGGAAGATCTTATTTTCAAAGTGGAAGAAATATCTATACCGCTTAAGCTGCGGGCGGAACCTGGTCCGCGTCCTGGGTAAGGAGATCGATTCGATCCAGACCCTGCAGACGCATTTTGAAGAGTTCAAGATCTATATGCGGGGGCATAACCTGTATGATATCTTCTATGGCCGGTTTAAGGACCAGGAGACCGAGCTTTTAAGGCGGTATATCGATCTGGCGCCCAGGGAGACCTTCCAGGATATCCTGGAGGCCATCGAGGCCTTCCCCTTCTTCGACAGCAGGAAACGGCAGGAGCCATAAGGCCGCGGTAAGTATGGAAGGGGATCGTTACAGTCCAGGGGATCTGAACGGTCACAAAGGATATGGTCCGTTACAAGGGGTATGGTCTGTCCGGACAAGGGATGGATATCGGCCAGAAGGACAAGAGATAAGAGAGAAAAAAGCTGGCGCCAAGCCTATCGGAACAGCTCCGAAAGCCCGGCTGCCAGCTCTTTTTCTATCTTTTTGGCAGTCTCTCGGTCTTTTGCACGTACAGAGATGTAGACTTTGATCTTCGGTTCGGTGCCGGAGGGCCGCACCACCAGGGAGCAGTCCTCATCCAGCCTGAACCGCAGCACATCGGCCGCTGGCAGGCCATCGATGCCCTTCCTATAGTCTGTGCAGGAGAGGACCCTTCTAGGACCTACCTGACCGATCCCCTCCCGAAGGCGTCCCATGATCTGGCCCATCCGTTCTGCGCCTGCAGCGCCTGCAAAGGTATAGGGATGCTGGGTGTCCAGGCAGTAGCCGTAGGTGCGGTAGAGCGCCTCCAGCTTTTCCGGCAGGCTGATGCCTTTGGCAGCGTAGAAGGCGGCCATCTCACAGATCAGGAAGGTGGCGCCCACCCCGTCCTTATCCCGTACATAGGTGCCGCTCAAGTAGCCATAGCTCTCCTCGAAGCCGAACACATACCGGTCCAGCGCCCCGGCAGCCTCCAGGAGCCCGATCTGTTCGCCGATGAACTTAAAGCCGGTGAGCACATCCACGGTCTCCATCCCGTAATGGGCGGCTACGGACCGGGCCAGGTCCGTGGTCACGATGGTCTTGAACAGCAGCGGGTCCTTCGGCATGGTCCCCATGGCGGTGCGGCGGGAGGCGATGTAGTCTAAGAGCAGCAGGCCGGTCTCATTGGCTGATAACAGGACATATCGGCCGTCGGAGCCCTTTGCAGCGATGCCCACCCGGTCACAGTCCGGATCGGTGGCCAGTAAAAGGTCCGCCTGACAGGCCCTGGCATAGCAAAGGCCTAAGGCCATGGCCTTACTCTCCTCCGGGTTCGGATAGGGACAGGTGGGGAATGTGCCGTCCGGCTGTGCCTGCTCTTTGACAACGGTGATGTCCCTGTAGCCGCTTTCCTTTAGCACGCGCAGCACCGGCTCCAGGCCGGCGCCATTTAAAGGGGAGTAGACGATGGAGAGATCCTTGCGGACAGGGGTATGGGCCTCCAGCAGGGACTGGGCTTTCACCGCCTCCACAAAGTCCGTGGTCACGTCCTCCGGGATATAACGGATCAGACCCTGCGCCACTCCGTCCTCAAAAGGGATCCACGCCACATCGGAGAAGATATCCAGCTTTTTGATCGCAGCCTGGATCTGGGCGGCGGTCCCGGTGGTGATCTGGCAGCCGTCCGGTCCGTAGACCTTGTAGCCGTTGTAGCTGGCGGGATTGTGGGAGGCGGTCACCATGACCCCGGCCGCGCACCCCAGCCTGCTCACGGCAAAGGACAGGCAGGGCGTGGGCATCAGCCGCGGATAAAGGAGGGCCGTAAGGCCGTTGGCGGCAAAGACGGCGGCGGCTGTCTGCGCGAAGAGCAGGGAATTGATGCGGGAGTCGTAGCTGACCGCGATGGCCGGCGGGGATACCGGCCCATCTGCCCATATCGCTGCCGGGGCAGCCGTGGACCTGGCAGGTCTGGCGTCTTTGATATAGTCCGCCAGCCCTTGGGAGGCCTTGGCTACGGTGTAGACGTTCATCCGGGCAGCCCCGGCCCCTAAGATCCCCCGAAGGCCGCCGGTACCGAAGGTGAGGTCCCGGTAAAAGGCTTCCCTTATGGCTTCCGGATCCGAGCCCATGGCCTCCAGTTCTTTTAAGATATCGCGGTCAAAAAGGGTTTTTCCAGAGGCAGCGCCTGCCGCCCGGACCGCCGCTGTCCAGATCCGGTATCTCGTTCCTTCTTGTGTCTCTATCACTGTCCCCATCCTGCTCTGTGTTCCCATTGCTGTCCTCCATGATCTTTTCGGGCTGCCGGGTCAGGGAAGCTCCGACTTCTGCTTATCGTGCACACTGATCTCCTGCCCCAGCTGGACCTCGATCAGCTTTAGCTCTGTCTGGGCGATAACGGTATGGCGGCATCCGGCTTTCATGACGATCACATCGCCGGGGCCTGCCTCCTGCCGGATATCGTCCACCACGGTCTCTCCCCGGCCGGAGATGACCGTCCACACCTCGTCCCGGCAGCGGTGGCTGTGGTAGTTCATGCGGTGGCCCGGGTTTAAGGTCACCTTGATCGTCAGGCTCTCGTTCTCCACGTCCAGAACGCGGAAGCTCCCCCAGGATTTTTCCGCGAACATGATCTGTTGGTCGATCTGGTCTACAAAGGGCTTGATATAGCTGGACTGCTCTTTGTCGGAGACTAAGATCCCCTCAGGGCTGGCGGAGATGACCACGTCCGTAAGGCCCATAGCCAGCACCGGTACGCCCAGCTCATTGATGATATGGACATTTTTGCAGCCCTCATCCATCATGGCCTGCCCCACGATGCTCTCGCCCATGGCCTCGGTCAGGGTGTTCCAGGTACCCAGATCCTTCCACTGCCCTTTGTAGCGCATGACTTGGATATCCGGCTCCTTTTCCACCACCGCATAGTCAAAGCTGATCTTGGTCAGGGTATCGTATCGACAGAACAGGTCCTGGTAGTCGGTAAAGTCCAGGAGCTCATGGGCCTTGTCCAGCACATAGCCCAGCTTGTAGGCGAAGACGCCGCCGTTCCACAGGGCTCCCTGCCGGAGATAGGCCTTTGCCGTCTCAAGGTCAGGCTTTTCCTTAAAGGTAGAGACCGGGCTCACCAGGCCCTGATCCTCAGGGATGATGTAGCCATATTTTTCGCTGGGATAGGTGGGCTCGATCCCCATCAGCACCAGGTTGGCCTGGCCTTTTTCGGCCAGCTCCCCCAGCTTTTTGATGGCCTCAAAATAGCTGTCCTCCACATAGGGGTCCACCGGACAGACCACCACCGCCTCATCGGCGGGGATGTGCCGGACGTGGTGGAGGTAAGCGGTGGCCAGGGCGATGGCCGGAAAGGTGTCCCGGCGGCAGGGCTCCACGGAGATCCCTACCTGTTCGCCCAGCTGGTTATGGATGGAAGAGACCTGGGCCTTTGAGGTAGCGATGGTCACGTCCGCTGCCGGGTCCGCTTTTTTGATCTGGCGGTATATCCGCTGGACCATGGAGCCATAGCTGCCCTCCTCGGTCTTAAAGATCTTGATGAATTGTTTGGAGCGGATGTCATTGGATAGAGGCCACAGCCTTTTTCCCGAACCGCCGGATAATAGGATGATGTTCATGTCAGAGTCCCCTTTTTCGTATACGTGAGAGAGCAGGGCGCAGTGGGATGCCGCGAGACGCTGCCCCGGTCACCGCTCTGCCCGCATGGGATTTTCCAGGAAATCCTTGTAGGCCAGACGGATGCCCTCCTTAAGGCCGGTCTTATAGGTCCAGCCCAGGGCTTTGCTCTTGGAGATATCCAAAAGCTTGCGGGGGGTGCCATTAGGCCGGCTGGTGTCCCAGAGGATATCCCCGGTAAAGCCGACCACCTCCGCCACCAGGCTGGTGAGCTCCTTGATGGAGATCTCCTTGCCGGTGCCGGCGTTCACCGTTTCGTTGCCGCTGTAATGGTCCATCAGGAACACACATAGATCTGCCAGATCGTCCACATACAGGAATTCCCGCAGAGGGCTGCCGTCCCCCCAGCAGGTGACGGAAGGCGCTCCCGCTACCTTGGCCTCGTGGAACCGGCGGATCAGGGCGGGCAGCACATGACTGTGGGTGGGGTGGTAGTTGTCGTTAGGGCCGTAGAGGTTGGTGGGCATGACGCTGATGTAGTCGGTGCCATACTGGCGGTTTAAGAACTCGCAATATTTCAGACCGGAGATCTTGGCCAGGGCATAAGCCTCGTTGGTCTTCTCCAGTTCGCTGGTCAGCAGGCAGCTTTCCTTCATGGGCTGAGGGGCCAGGCGGGGATAGATGCAGGAGGAGCCCAAAAACTCCAGCTTCTTGCAGCCGTTCTTCCAGGCAGAATGGATCACGTTCATCTCCAGGATCATGTTATCATACATAAAATCAGCTAGGGCATCCTGGTTGGCCACGATCCCGCCTACCTTAGCGGCCGCTAAAAACACATACTCCGGCCTCTCCTGGGCAAAAAAGCGTTCCACCGGCTCCTGGCGGCATAAGTCCAGCTCCCGGTGGGTGCGGGTGATGATGTTCTCATAGCCCTTCTGTACAAGAGCTCTCACGATAGCGGAGCCCACCATGCCCTGGTGGCCCGCCACATAGATCTTTGCATTTTTTTCCATCATGATGGATCGCCTTTCCTTTCCGTTTCCTGGATCAGAGCTTCTCTTTTGGCCAGTCGGCGGTCGTGTCTGGCCATGATCTGCACCAACTCTTCGTAGCTGGTCTTCTGTGGATCCCAGCCGAGGCGGGTCCGGGCCTTCGTGGGGTCGCCCAACAGGTTATCCACGTCCGTAGGGCGGAACCAGGCGGGATCGACCCGGACCAGCAGCTTCCCGGTCCTGGCATCGTAGCCTTTTTCCTCCAGTCCTTCTCCTTCCCAGCGGATGTCCATGCCATTGGCCTTAAAGGCCTTTTCGGTAAAGTCCCGGACGGTATGCTGCTTGCCGGTGGCGATGACGAAGTCCTCCGGCTCCTTTTGCTGGAGCATCAGCCACATACATTCCACATAGTCCTTTGCATACCCCCAATCCCGCTTGGAGTCCAGATTGCCCAGGCTCAGATGGTCCTGGAGGCCCTCCGCGATCCGCCCGGCGGCCAGGGTGATCTTGCGGGTGACGAAGTTCTCGCCCCGGCGCTCGGACTCATGGTTGAACAGGATGCCGTTCACCGCGAACATCCCATAGGCTTCCCGGTATTCCCTGGTCATCCAGAAGCCGTACTGCTTGGCGATCGCGTAAGGGCTGTAGGGGTGGAAGGGGGTAGTCTCTTTCTGCGGGACCTCCTCCACCTTGCCGTAGAGCTCAGAGGTGGAGGCCTGGTAGAACCGGATCTTTTTTGTCAGGCCTAAGATACGGATCGCTTCTAAGATCCGCAGGACGCCGATGGCATCCACTTCACCGGAATACTCCGGCACATCAAAAGAGACCTGGACATGGGACTGAGCCGCCAGATTGTAGAGCTCGTCCGGTTGTACAATGTTGATGACGCGGATGATCGAGGAGGAGTCCGATAAGTCCCCGTCGTGGAGAAGGACCCGCCCTTCTTTTAGCAGATGGCTGATCCGGTCCGTGTTGGGCAGGGAGGCCCGGCGGACAAGGCCGTGGACCTCATATCCTTTTTCCAGGAGCAGCTCTGCCAGATAAGATCCGTCCTGGCCTGTGATGCCTGTGATCAATGCTTTTTTCATTTTTGTGACTCCTTTATCATAACGGTTTTTTACAGAGATGACAATGCCTATCTGCTTTATTTTAAAAAAAGGAGAGAGCGGGCGCAAGCCACGATATTGCGTTATACTGGTATGATATTGACTTTTATCTTGACCGCTATGGCCCCACTGTGTATACTGAAAGCCAGAGAGGGCCTCGCCGGTCCTGATCTGTCAGCCCATAGGAGGACATCACAGGAGGATATATATGGATGCATTATTTCAGGGGACGATGGTAGCCGCGAAGCGGATCATCTACACACCGTCTGATTTTGCCAGGACGAACCTGCTCCATCTCCAGGAGACGGGCGAGCTGCAGGCGCTAAAGCCCCACACCAGCAGCCGGGAGGCGCTGGTCTCCTATCTTTTTTTTATCATCCTGGAGGGCTCGGGGAGGCTGACCTTTGAGGGGGCGGAGTATCCCATCTCTGCGGGCGACTGCGTGTTTGTCGACTGCCAAAAGGCCTACGCCCACCGATCGGACCTGGATCTGTGGAAGCTTCGCTGGGTCCATTTCTACGGCCCCAACATGAATGGGATCTATGCCAAATACAGAGAGCGGGGGGGACGGCCGGTCTTTTGCCCCAAGGCGCCTGAAAGCTTTGCAGACCTGCTGCAGGAGCTTTTTGAGATCGCAGGCTCCGGGGACTATATCCGTGATATGCGGCTCTTTGAAAAGCTGTCAAGGCTTTTGACGCTTTTGATGGAGGAGAGCTGGGATCCGGAGGCCAGCCCCCGCACAGGGCAAAAAAAACAGTCCCTCCAGCATGTGAAGGATCACTTAGAGCAGCATTATCAGGAAAAGCTCAAGTTGGACCAGCTGGCGGACTTGTTTTTTATCAATAAATATTATCTGACCAGGATCTTTAAGGAGCAGTTCGGCGTGTCGGTAGGGACTTATCTGACCCAGATCCGTGTGACACGGGCCAAGCAGCTCTTGCGTTTCAGCGATCTGTCCGTGGAACAGATCGGGAGAGAATGCGGCATTGAGGAGCCGGCGTACTTTGCACGGGTGTTCAAGAAAGTGGAAGGGATCGCGCCGGGGGAATACAGGAAGCGTTGGTGATACTTCAACCCGTTCTGAAGGGCTGCGATGCTTTCGACACCTTCTGTCGAACTGATCTTATTGTATTCTGTTTTTCTGCATTTTAAGATACTTTTAGAGTATTTTATCATGGAGGATACGGAAATATACGAAATGGAAGATATAAAGAAAGTGTTGCGTAGACTTGGTGTCAAGATATCCAATCGTGGGTACCAATACACGGCGTATGGGATATCGTTAGTCTTACAGAGCAGAGAATATCTGACGTATATCACAAAATCTCTTTATATTGAGATCGCCGTCCATTATCATACTTCTTGGACTTGTGTAGAAAGGGACATCCGGACCGTGGTAGGCGCCATATGGGAGACCGATGACCGTCAGCTCCTGTATGCCATCTGCGGTGGTGTCCCGCGCAAACGCCCCACGAATAAAGAATTTTTTTGTCTGATGTATGACTATTTTACGTCTATGGATCAAAGCGAGGAGAGCGACGCGATGAGAGGAGAGACAGGAGACTGCCCCTTATGGGGCGGGGACTGCGAACAGGTGGAGCAGCTGCAGCGGCAGGTCAGGCTCCTGCAGGAGGAGAACCGTATGCTCCGGCGGATGCTGGCGGAAAGGCCGGCGGCGCTCTCCTGCGGCAGTAAACGTCCCATCCCCTGACTGTCGTATGGATGTATCCTGGGATAAATATGGAAGGAAATATGGAAGGAAAGAGGATCGATGATAGGGCGTACCGGGCGGTAGGCTCTATTTTTTTGTGTGACAGCTGGGGCTGTGCTTTGCTATAGATGGATGAGTACAGGTGAGTGGTAAAGATCGGAAGGAGGATTTCGAAAAAATTAAGGATATCTTAATGAAAAAAGATAAGGTTATTGCTATAATGGACAAAGGCTGTGCCATTGGCAGCTAGGGCAGTGTCCCTTTATATAGGTAACTGTTTCATATAGGTCAGCTGCGTCTGCGCGGGATGGGCCGGTCATATCGGCGTTCGCGGACATCGGGCCTATGGTGGAGGAGCTATGTATCAAAAGAGAAAAACGATCGAAAAGGGTATGCTCATGCTGGTGGATGCCATATGCCTGGCGATCAGCCTGGTGGCGGCGTTCCATATCCGATATTCGGTCTTTATGGGGATCTCCCGGTCCGGCGATCAGGTATGGCTGATCCCGCTGACCCTGGTGATCCAGGTGATAGCCAGCATGGTCTTTGATTTTAACCATCACTTTTTCCGGCAGAGCTACATAGAGGATCTGACAGAGGTGATCAAGGCCCAGTCGATGGTATCGGTCATCCTGATCCTCCTGCTGTATCTGGGGCATCAGGCGGCTATATTATCCCGTCTGGTGTTCAGCTATTTTATCGCGATCGATATCATCCTTACATATGCCGGCCATCTGTTGTTAAAGCAATATATGGTCAAGATCTATCGAAAGAGCAAATACAGCAACCGCATGCTGGTGGTAGCCACCAGGGAAAGGATCTGCGGCGTCATCCAGAATATCCTGAGCTTTAACGAATGGAGCCGGGACCTGACCGGCATCGTCCTGCTGGACGAGGATGCTGTGGGAGAGGAGATCGAGAAGATCCCGGTGGTGGCTGATGTGGACACTTTTATGGACTATGTGATCCACCATGAGATCGACGAGGTCTTTATCATGGATCCCGAGCGGTCGCACCGCGGCCGGCTGGAGCTGTGGGCCAGGGAGTTGGCCCAGATGGGGATCATCGTAGATGTGAACATCGATATCTTTGACATGGAGGTCCATGGGAAGAAGACCCTGAACCGGGTAGGGAAGTATGCGGTGGTGACCTTTGCCCGGAACCTTTTTTCCACCCGCCAGGTAGTGGCAAAGCGGATGCTGGATGTGGCGGGGAGCCTGGTGGGGATGGTGCTCTTAAGTGTCGCCACGATCTTCGTGGCGCCGGCGATCAAGCTGGAGTCCCCGGGACCGGTTTTTTTTGGACAGACCCGGGTGGGTAAGAACGGGCGAAAGTTCACCTTTTATAAGTTCCGCTCCATGTATCAGGATGCGGAGGCCCGGAAAAAGGAGCTGATGGAGAAAAATGAGGTCCATGGGCTGATGTTCAAGATAGAGGAGGACCCGCGGATCACGAGGGTGGGCAAGTTCATCCGGAAGACCAGCATCGACGAGATGCCCCAGTTCTGGAATGTGCTAAAGGGCGATATGAGCCTGGTGGGGACGAGACCGCCCACCGTAGATGAGTTCGAGCAGTATGAAGCAAAGCATAAATGCCGGCTGAGCATGACGCCGGGCCTGACAGGCCTCTGGCAGATCAGCGGCCGGAGCGATATCAAGGATTTCGACGAGGTCGTACGGCTGGATATGCAGTATATCGATAATTGGACGATCTTGAAGGATATCGAGATCCTGATCTTGACGGTATTTGTGGTATTGACGAAAAAGGGATCCCGATGAGGATCGGCATAAGACCGGTGTGAGCCGGTGGAACGGAGGCTAAAATGGATCATGAGTATATGTATGAGCAGGAGATCGACTTAAAGGACCTGCTGTTCACCCTGTTATATCGCTGGAGGCCGATCCTCCTGGCAGCGGTAGCCCTGGGGCTGGTCTTGGGGAGCTATAAGGTGGTGAAGGGCCTTCAGTCCCAGCAGGATGCGTCGCTGGTGGTGGAGACCAGAGAGCAGTATGAGCAGGATAAGATCAACTATGAGGAAGGCTTGGCTTCTTATGAAAAGAACATCGAGAGCATCCAGAAGGCGGTAAAGGATCTGGACCGGTATATGGAGGAGTCGGTGCTGCTGAAGATCGACCCCTATGACAAGCCCGTAGCTTCGGCAGATCTCCTGTTCCAGGTGGAGGCAGGACGTGGGCGGGCAGAGGGGACAGGAGCTGATGCAGACCCTGCGGACAGCCTGGTCAAGCTCTATGGCTCTAGTCTGCTCCAAATGATGGACTGGAAGGGATTGGAAAATGAACTGGGCATCGGACAGATCTATCTGCGAGAGCTGCTTTCCGTATCCGGCGACGTGGACAGCAATACCCTCACAGTCACCGCCACCTATCTGGATGCGGGGACTGCGGAAAAGATCTTGGACGCGTTTTTAGCGAATGTGGAGACCTGTCAGAAGGCCCTTGTACCGATCGCGGGGGATCACACGGTGGATGTAGTGGACCACGGCGTGGATACCGTGCTGGATATGGCCTTAGTGGATCTAAAAAAGAATACCAGTGACAAGATCCTATCCTATCAGAGCAGCCTGACCAATATGGAGAAGGCTAAGGACAGCCTAGTGGAGCCGGAGCTCCCGGAGGGACTGTCCAGACGGAAGGTGGCCTTGAGTGGGATCAAATACGCATTGATCGGCGGGGTCGGCGGCGCTTTTTTAGTCGCGTTTTACTTCTGCATGGTCTATGTGCTGTGCGGGAAGCTCCACACCGATGAAGAGTTAAAGGATCAGTTCCGGGTCAAGATCTTAGGGGTGTTCGGTATGCCGGAGAGGACAGGTGCCTTTAACTGCGTGGATCGTCTCATAGAGCGGCTGGAGGGGCGGTCGGTGCGCCCGCCAGAGGATGAGGTGCTTGATCGGATCGCGCTGAACATCATCAATCATGCTAAAGAGGCGAGAAAGGTGCTGCTCACCGGCACAGTCCCGGAGGAGACCTTAAAAGAACTGGCGGATAAGCTGGCCGGCCGCCTGCCGCAGATCAGCCTGTCGGTGGGAGCTGATATGAACAAGACCGCAGATACACTGCGCCTGCTGGCTGCATGCGACGCCGTGGTGCTGGCAGAGCAGAGGGGGACCTCTAAATGCAGGGAGATCCTGCAGGAGAAGGAGGCCGTGGATACATTGAAGAAACCGATCTTAGGCTGCATAGTGCTCTAAGATCCGATGCTGGAAAAGCCGATGTGAGGCGAAGATCGCCGCAAGTCGGCTTTTTTTGTGTGCTCCTATATTGTGTCCGGCCCGCTTTTGTGCTATTATGTTTTGGGATTTAACCCCGTATTTTCTTAGATCTTGTTTTTTAGGAGGATGAGCATGGACAGCCGTAGCCAGGAAGTGGATATCAAAGAGCTGGTATATGGGATCTTGAAGGAATGGCGTCTGCTCCTGGGGGCGGGATGTATCTGTGCGGCAGCCCTTGGCGGCTATAAGGCCGCAGGGAGTCTTGCCCTCTCCAAAAGCCCGGAGTACGAGGCCAGTAAGGCGGCCGAGTATGGGGAGGCGCTGCTGGCCTATGAGACAGAGAAGAAGGGGCTTGAACGGGAGATCGGAGATATCCTCCAGGGCATGCAGGCCCAGCAGATCTATCTGGACGGGTCCGTGCTGATGCAGATCAGCCCATATGCCAAAGGGACGGCAGCCGCAAAGCTGTACGTGCGGACCCGGCAGTCTCAGCAGGGACAGCCAGAGGAAGCCCCCGCCACAAGGATTTATCCAGAGGAGACAGAGGCGGCGCCGGCTGTGGGAGCGGCAGAGGATGTGCCGGACGGCCCCGCAGGGCCGGGCAGCGGCATGGCGGGGCCGAGTACGGCTGCTGGCCGGGACGGGGTATCTTCTGACGCGGCTCTGGATAGTGGGCGATTAGAAGCTCTGGTCCAGGCCTATGCGTCTTCTTTTAAAGAGGATAGCATCCTGGCCCGCGCGACGGAGAAAGACGGTACGGACCTGCGCTATGTGAAGGAATTGATCCAGGTGGAGACGGATGAGGGCAGCCCGATGCTGACCATCACGGTGACCCATCTGGACGAGGAGAGGGCGGAAGCTCTTTTAGACGGCCTTTTAGCGGCTATAGAGGAGAAGGAGAGCTGGCTGGAGCAGGAGATCGGGGAGAACCAGCTGGTGGTGGTCAGCAAGACCTCCGATCTGGTGTCCGACCAGAGCCTGTGGGAGCTGCAGGAGGAGGAAGAGGCCAGGCAGACCCAGCTGCAAGAAAGCCTGAAAGCGAAGAGAAAGGAGCTGGCCGGACTGAAGGGACCGGAACCTTCGGGGAGCCCGGAAGGTGCGGCAGCACTTTTGGGGATCCGGTACGGACTGCTGGGCGGTGTGCTGGGGATCCTTCTGGCAGGCTTTATCGCTTGCCTGCGTTGGCTGTTCTGTGACCGTGCCAGGTCTGGGGCGGAAGTGGAGGCGCGGTTTGGCATCCCGGAGCTGGGGACCTTTGGGAAAGAGAGAAAAGGCGTGTTCTGGAAAGTGGACCGCCTTTTGGAGAAGCTTTTTGGGATCGGGCAGCCGATGGAGGACGAGCAGGTCTATCAGCTGATCGGAGCGAGGGTAAAGACCTTTTACCCGGAGGTGTCCCGGATCTATGTGGCGGGACTGGGGCCGGATACCTGTAAGGGTAAGCTGGCGGTAAGGCTCAGAAAGGTTTTTCCGGACAGGGAGATCCATATGGGGGGCTCTGTACATAAGGACCCGGAGGCGCTCACAGGCGCGGCAGGGTGCGACGGGGTGATCTTAGTCGTGGAAAAAGATAAGTCGACCTATCAGGAGATCTTGCAGGAGGCATTAGCGGTGGAGAACTGCCAGGGCAGGGTCTTAGGGTGCGTGTTGGTGTGATGAGATGAAAAAACGGATGAGAAAAGCTAGGAAGAGGCTGGCCTTGGATGCGGGGCGGCAAAAGGTGGAGCTGGAGGCGCTCCTGGGCCGTGAGCCGGTGCGGGTGAACTTAGATGAGATCGTAGGTTATGTGTGCGGAAAGGTGATCTTGGTCACCGGCGGGGGCGGATCCATCGGGAGCGAGCTGTGCCGACAGGTGGCGAGGCACCGGCCAAAACAGCTCGTAGTATTTGATATCTATGAAAATAACGCCTATGAGCTGCAGCAGGAGCTAAAGCGGGACTATCCGGAGCTGGATCTGGTGGTGCTGATCGGTTCAGTGCGGAACACCCATCGGATCCAGACCGTATTTGAAAAGTACCGGCCGGATATCGTATACCATGCGGCGGCCCACAAGCATGTGCCCCTTCTGGAGGATTCTCCGGACGAGGCGATCAAGAACAATGTTTTTGGGACCTATAAGACGGCGATCGCCGCAGACCGGTACGGCGCGAAGCGGTTCGTGCTGATCTCCACCGACAAGGCGGTGAACCCTACCAGCATCATGGGGGCTTCCAAGCGGATGTGCGAGATGGTGATCCAGATGATGAACGACCGGTCCAAAACGGATTTTGTGGCTGTGCGCTTTGGCAATGTGCTGGGCAGCAGCGGGTCGGTGATCCCGCTGTTCCAGAAACAGATCGCGGAGGGGGGGCCGGTGACCGTGACCCACCCAGAGGTGAGCCGGTATTTTATGACCATCCCCGAGGCGGTCCTTTTAGTGCTGCAGGCAGGGGCTTATGCCAGGGGCGGGGAGATCTTTGTCCTGGATATGGGTGAGCCCCTGAGGATCGTGGATATGGCCAGGCATCTGATCCGGTTATCCGGCCTAAAGCCGGGGATCGATATCCCGATCGTGTTCACGGGCTTAAGGCCTGGGGAGAAGCTGAACGAAGAGCTCCTGATGCATGAGGAAGAGCTGCGGGACACACCCAATAAGCTGATCCACATCGGCAGGCCTCTGGAATTTGACGAGGAGGAGTTCTGCCGGCAGCTGGCCCATCTTTACGAGGTGGCGAACCGGGATTCGGAGGCCATCCGTCAGGAGGTCCAAAAGATCGTGCCAACCTATCAGGTGCCGGAAAAGGCCGGTCAGGACTGTCTGGATAAAAACATAGGAGCAGGGAGCAGAGATGGAGATGAGAGTACCATTTTCTCCGCCGGATATCACCGAGGAGGAGATCCGGGCGGTGGGAGAGGTCCTGCGGTCTGGCTGGATCACCACCGGCCCAAGGACGAAAGCATTTGAAAAAGAGCTGGCAAAGTTCCTCCATACCGGCCGTGTGGCGGCCTTGAGCTCGGCCACAGCGGCTATGGAGCTGACCCTCCGTCTTTTAGGCGTGGGGCCGGGGGATGAAGTGATCACCACAGCCTACACCTATACCGCCTCGGCCAGCGTGGCCTGCCATGTGGGGGCAAAGCTGGTGCTGGTCGATACGGCAGAGGGTTCCTATGAGATGGACATGGATGGGCTGTCCCGGGCGATAACAGAGCGGACGAAGGTGATCATCCCTGTGGACCTTGGGGGGAGGATGTGCGATGTGGACCAGATCTATCAGATCGTGGAGGAAAAGCGGCATCTGTTCTCGCCCTCTGGTGCTATGCAGGAGGCTTTCGGCAGGATCGTGGTGCTGGCTGACGGCGCCCACAGCCTGGGGGCGTCCCGCAAAGGAAAGATGAGCGGGGAGGCGGCAGACTTTACCTGTTTTTCTTTTCATGCGGTCAAGAACCTGACCACCGGGGAAGGCGGGGCGGTCACCTGGCGGCCGGTACCCGGCTTTTCTGATGAGCAGATCTATCGGCAGTATATGCTCCTCTCCCTCCATGGCCAGTCCAAGGATGCCTATGATAAGACAAAGCTGGGGGCCTGGGAATATGACATCGTCACCACCGGCTATAAGTGCAATATGACCGATATCATGGCGGCCATCGGCCAGGTGCAGCTGGCACGCTATCCCCAGATCTTAGAGCGTCGGAAGGCGATCATCCAGCGGTATGAGGAGGGGCTTAAGGAGCTGCCCTTAGATATCCTTGCCCATTTTGACCGGGAGTCAGCCTCCAGCGGCCATCTGTTCTTAGTCCGGCTCACGGGTCTGGGCCGGGAGGCCAGGGACCAGATGATCACGGCGCTGGCAAAGGAGGGGATCGCCTCCAATGTGCATTATAAGCCGCTGCCTATGCACACGGCGTATAAAAGGCTGGGCTTTTCCATCCAGGACTATCCCCACGCTTACCGGCAGTTCGTCAATGAGATCACCCTTCCCCTCCACACCTGTCTCACCGATGAGCAGGTGGAGCTGGTGATCTGTGGGTTCCGAAAATGCTACAGGAAGATCGCTGGATTGCCGGGCTGACGGTGCAGGGCTGCAGGGCGTCTTTGCAGGGGCAAAAAAGCTCCTGCCATCAGAGGAAGGGAGGGATGGACCATGGGACTAAGGCGCTGGGAGGAGCTTCCCGCTTTTATGCGAACGCCACAGGTAGCAGCCTATCACCGGGCGCTGTCCAGTCACAGGACCGCACTATTTTGGAAGCGCTGGTGGGATCTTGTCCTTTCCTCTGTGCTGCTTATACTGCTATGGCCGCTGATGGCGGCGATCGGGGTCTGGATCCGATCAGGTTCGGCCGGGCCGGCGATCTTCAGGCAGAGGCGGGTGACCCAGTATGGAAGGGTCTTTTGGATCTACAAGTTCAGGACCATGGAGGCAGAGCGGAAGGAGGCGGGAGGGCTCATCACCTTAGAGAAAGATGGGCGGATCACCAGGGCGGGCCGTTTCTTGCGGCGCTATCGTTTGGATGAGCTGCCCCAGCTGCTCAATATCTGGAAGGGCGAGATGAGCTTCGTGGGGACCAGGCCGGAGGTCCCACGGTATGTCAGGCGATATACGGAAGAGATGATGGCCACGCTCCTCCTTCCGGCGGGCGTGACCTCTGAGGCCAGCATCTGCTTTAAGGATGAGGCGGCTCTCATGGCGCCGTATCTGGCGGCGGGGGAGGATGTGGATGAGGTCTATGTCCGCCGTGTGCTCCCGGCGAAGATGGCTTATGATCTAAAGGCTGTCCAGTCCTACAGCTTTTTAAAGGAGCTCCAGATCATGGTGCGCACGGTCTTTGCCGTGCTGCGGTGACGCCGGGGGCCCATGGCGGCTATGAGGCCATTGAAAAAGACGGAAAAATGCTAAAGAAAGCTGCTGAAGAAAGCTGCAGGAGGAGCGGGTGGAAGAGATGGTCATTTCGATCGGTGTGGTGGCGTATAACGAGGAGGCGTATCTCCCATACCTGTTAGCCGATATCTGTGCCCAGACCTACCCCAGGCATCAGCTGGAGGTGGTGCTGGTGGACGGGGGCTCCAAGGACCGGACCAGGGAGTTGATGGAGCGTTTCCGGGACAGAGAGAAGGGATTTTTCGGGGTCCAGGTGCTGGATAACCCGAAGAGGATCCAGGCGGCCGGCTGGAATGTGGCCTTTCGGCATTTTCGCGGCGGCGCCCTGGCCAGGATCGATGCCCACGGGCGGATCCCTGCCGACTTTATCGCCAGGAACGCAGCGCTCTTGGCCCGGGGGGAGATGGTCACCGGCGGCATGCGGGCCAATGTGATCGAGGGAGGCTCTGCCTGGAAGCAGCTCCTTTTGGCTGCTGAAAATTCCATGTTCGGCAGTGGGATCGCCTCCTGCAGGCGCAAGGGAGAGCGGCGCTATGTGTCCTCCCTGTTCCATGCCTGCTACCGACGGGAGGTGCTGGAAAAGGTAGGCCTCATGGATGAGCGGTTAGGGCGGACGGAGGATAATGAGTTCCATTATCGGATCCGAAAGGCGGGCTACCGCATCTGTTCGGACCCGAAGATCTGCTCCTTTCAATACGCCAGACCAGCCCTTCCGGCTATGCTGGCGCAAAAATATGGGAACGGCTATTGGATCGGCCTCACCACGTCGGTCTGCCCCGGCTGCCTCTCGGCCCATCACTACGTGCCGGGCTTGTTCCTGGGAGGGATCGCAGCCGCCACGCTGCTGGCGGCCGCCGGGCACAGCCAGCCCAAACGTCTGCTCTGGGGGAGCTATGGATCTTTGTGCGGGCTGATGGCGGCAGCTGATCTGGTACGGAGGAAGACCCTTTCCTCCTTGTTCCTTGTGCCGCTGTTCTTCCTCCTCCATGTCAGCTATGGCATGGGGACATGGGTCGGGCTCTTCGATGCCTTTGTCCGGAGGAAGATCCCCGGCGGCAAGACCCTTGCAGATCAGAGCCAAGGCCCAGTGCCGGGTCACGGGAGGGGGGGCAAGGGCGATGGGAGGGCAGATGTAAGAAGGACAAAGGGAAGGCGCAAGAAGAGCAAAGTGTAGAGGGCAGGCGCAGGAAGGGCAAAGTGTAGAGAGCAGGCGCAGGAAGGACAGAACGCAGGACGTAAGAAGGACAAAAGAGCGAAAGGCAGAGAGGGATATGGAGTATACGCAGGAGGAGCTTAAGAGACTGCAGCAGGTGAGCTTAGAGATGGCGGAGTATCTGGTGGGCTTTTGCAGGAGCCACGGGCTGCTGTGCTATTTCTGCGGCGGCGGCTGCATCGGAGCGGTCCGCCACCGCGGCTTTATCCCCTGGGATGATGATCTGGACTTTTTCATGCCCAGAAAGGACTACGAAAAGCTGTGGGAGCTTTGGCGGCAGGAGGGCGATGACCAGCGCTTCTGTCTGGCAAAGCCTGGGCCTGCGTACCATGACCATAATGCCTTTATGACCCTGCGGGACCGGCGGACCACCCTGATCAAGCCCTACCAGGCTGATCTGGATATCGTCCACGGTGTAGCGATCGATATCTTTCCCTTAGATGGCTATCCGGATAAACGATGGCAGCGCTGTCTGCAGTGTATGTGGGCCTGTATCTATTCCCTCTACTGCTCCCAGGTGGTGCCGGAAAAACACGGGAAGGTGATCGAGCTGGCCGGGCGGCTGTGCCTGGCTGCGGTGCCATCGAAAAGGCTGCGATACCGGATCTGGCATTTTGCGGAGCGGCAGATGCGCCGCTATCCGATCGCCCGGTGCGGCGGTGTCACGGAGCTGTGCGCCGGGCCGGGGTACATGAGGAACTGGTATCCGAAAGAGGCCTTTTCCAAGGCCGTCATGTGGCCCTTCGAGGGGAGGCGGATGCCGATCCCGGTGGGGTATGACATCTATCTGCGGACCGCCTTTGGGGACTACATGCAGCTCCCGAAGGAGGCGGACCGAAAGCCCACGCATGATGTGGCCTTCGTGGATCTTGAGAGGAGTTATAAAACGTATAAGGGGAGATACTATTGCGTGGACAGAAAAAGAAGCGGGTGCTCCATTTTAAATATGCCCTAAAGACCGACGGGGCGACCCAGGTCCTGCTGGATCTTTGCGAGCATATGGATCCTTCGCGGGTCACATGCGACTTCCTTTTAGGCGATCAGGAGCTTGCAGAGCAGGTCCGGGAGCGGATCAGGAAGATCTGGCCGGAGGGGCGTGCAGGAGGACGGGTCTATCCGATCGCGGCTTATTGCCAGGAAAAAGGGCGGATCGCCTACACCCTCCACAAGATCGTCTTTTGCTGCCGGCTGATGAGGCGGGGGCGCTACGATGTGGTCCATGTCCACACAGAGGATGCCGGGCGGAGCCTGATCCTGCTCTTTGCCTGGCTGATGGGCGTGAAGGGCCGGGTGGTCCATTCCCACAATTCCGGCACCCAGTCCGGTAGGCTGGGGGAGGTCCGGCAGGCATTTTTCAGACAGCTGCTGCCGGTCTGGGCCAACGGCTATCTGGCCTGTTCTGCCCAGGCAGCCCGCTGGATGTTCCCAGGGAGGCTGCTGCGAACGGAGCGGGTGGTGTTCCTGCCCAACGGGATACGGGTGGAGCAGTTTGGCTTTTCGGAGAAAGAAAGGCAGAGATGCCGCCAGGAGCTGGGCCTTACGGGCAGGCAGATGTTCGTCCTCTGTGCGGTGGGAAGGCTGGCCAGGCAGAAAAATCTGGCCTTTCTTTTCCAGGTGCTGCAGGCGGTGGAGGAAGGACGGTGGAGGGGACGGCAGCTGCAAAGTAAAGAGCAGGAGCGGTCCGGGCCGCGGGCATGGACGGGAAAGATGGATCACGGGCCGACGGATGAGCCCATGTTCCGGCTGCTGATCGTGGGGGATGGACCAGAAGAGGAACGGCTTAAAAGAAAAGCCCGGGCCATGGGGCTTTCCCGCCAGGTGCTGTTTTTGGGTGAGCGGGCCGATGTGCCCAGGATCTTGTGGGCATCGGACCTCTTCCTCCTCCCCTCCTTTTTTGAAGGGCTCCCCAGGGCGTTGGTGGAGGCGCAGGCGGCGGGGCTGCCCTGCATCGTCAGCGACCGGATCACCAGACAGGCCGATCTTACAGGAAAGGTCTGCTATCTGCCTGTAAAAGGGGCTGCAGAGCGCTGGGCAAAGAAGATCGCAGAGGAGGCAGAGAGCCAGCTGGGTCTGATGGAGAACGCCGGGCAGGCGCAGGTCCAGATCCATCAGGAGGAGGATGCCAGGCAGCAAAGGGTCCCACTCCGGGGGCAGGCGGCTCTTAAGGTGGAGCAGGCCGGCTTTGCCATCGGGGACGTGGCGAAGAGATTGGAGCGATACTATGATCGTTTTTAAAAGAGCCGTTTATAAGCTGGCCCTGACAGGCCGGACCCGGTGGACGCGCCTGGTGTGGAGGCTGTTCTATGGAAAGCAGTTCGCCATGGGAGGACGGTGGAAGATCCGCAAGGATGTCCAGATCGAGCTGTCAGCAAAAGGCCGTCTGTCCATCGGGGATGGATGGATCACCAGGAGCCGGGTGTCCATCCTGGTGGAAGGCGGGCAGCTGTCCATAGGCAAGGATGTTTTCTGCAACCATGATGTGAGCATCACCTGCATGGAGCAGGTGACGATCGGGGATGGCTGCAAGATCGGGGACCGGGTGACGATCGTAGATCACGACCATGACTACAGGAAGGATCTGGAAAGCTTTGTCACGGCCCCTGTCTGGATCGGCAGCCGGGTGTGGATCGGCGCAGGCGCGGTGATCACCAGAGGGGTCACCATCGGGGATGGCAGCGTGATCGGCGCGGGCAGCGTGGTCACGCAGGATGTGCCGCCTAAGTGCATAGCGGCCGGCGTACCGGCCCGGATCATCAAAAGCTATCCGTAGAGAGAAAGGATGATGGAGGATGAGAGGAAGACAGGCCCTTAAGAATATCCTGGCGAGCCTCCTGCTGCAGCTCATCACGGCGGCCAGCGGCTTCATCCTCCCCCGCTTTTACCTGCTGGCTTACGGCTCAGCTATGAACGGGATGATCTCCTCGGTCTCCCAGTTCATGTCCTACCTGATGCTGGTGGAAGCCGGGGTGGGGAGCGCCTGTGCGGTAGCTCTCTATGGCCCTTTATCCAGACGGGATACAGAGGGGGTCAATAAGATCTTGGCGGCCTCCAGCCAGTTTTACCGCCGGTCGGGCGTCCTGTATCTTTTCCTGGTGCTCATGCTGACGGCAGGCTATCCCTTCTTGGTGGCCGATCAGGCCCCCATGGAGGTGACCAGGGCGATCGTCCTGATCCTGTCTTTAAGCAATCTGGTGGACTATTTTTTCCTCGGCAAGTACCGGATCCTCTTAAACGCGGATCAGCACGGCTATGTGGTCACCCTGACCCAGTGTCTGGGGACCGTGGCGAACCTGGCGCTGTCTCTTTTCCTGATCCGGCAGGGATGGGGGCTGGTCCTGGTAAGAGGGGCAGCCACGGCGGTCTATGTGATGCGCAGCTTCCTGATCTATGGCTATATCCGTCGCCGCTACCCATACGTAGACCTGTCCGCAGAGCCGGATAAAGAGCCTCTAAAGCAGAAATGGGCCGTGTTGTTCCATCAGGTGGTGAACATCGTGGTCAATAATACGGACCTGGTGCTCCTGACCCTGTTCTTGCAGACCGGCTCTCTGTTGGAGGTCAGCGTCTATTCGGTCTACAACATGGTGGCTTACCATATCGCCAGCATCGTCAGCTCCTTTTCCGGCAGCTTAAGCTCTGGTTTTGGGCAGCTCTTCGCGATCCGGGAGGAGGAGACCTTGAGGCGGGCCTTTGACACCTACGAATATCTGTATGATATGGTCCTTTTCCTCTGCTATACCTGTATGGCATGCCTTTTGGCCCCGTTTATCCAGATCTATACACGAGGGATCCAGGATGTCCGCTATCTGCGCCTGGAGCTGGTCCTCCTCTTTCCGCTGATCGGGCTTTTGCAGAACATCCGGATCCCCGGGCTGACCATGATCTGCGCGGCCGGGCATTATGAGGAGACAAAGGGGAGGGCCGCGCTGGAGGCGGTGATCAACCTGGCTGTGTCTATAGCGCTGGTCCGTCCGCTGGGGATCGTGGGGGTGCTCCTTGGGACCTTGGCTTCTTACGGGTACAGGACCTTTGACGTGCTCCTATATAACAGCCGGTATCTGGTAAAGGGCGCTTTGAGACGTTCTCTGAGGCGTCTTTTACAGAACGGTCTGGCCGCGGCCTTGAGCATGGCGGTCTGGTACGGATGCTTTAAAACGGCAGGAGACTGGTCCGGCTATGGGTATGGGAGCTGGCTGGCGGGAGCCGCCCTTTGCGGGTGCATCAGCGCAGGTGTCCTGGCGGCAGTGAACGGGGCGGCAGAACCGGCGCAGATGCGGGCGGCTTTCGGACGGGCCTGGCAGATCCTCCGTAAACCTCCACGCGCCAGGTAGCGGATGCGCCGCCACGCATGAAGACCTGGCGGGCGCGTTCATCTGTGAGAAAGGATAGAAGGGCGGTGAGATGAGCTTGGAAAGGACCGGCAGGGGGGGAGGCCGCGGGATAAGAGCATGGCTCCGGTATGGGCTGTATATCCTGGTCTTTGGCTGCATATTTTTGGCCCTTGGGGCAGAGGAGCCCTACCAGGGGCTTTTGGGAGCGGTGGTCTGCCTGTGGGCCGGGAACATGCTCTATGCGCTGGAGCGGCTGCGGGAGCGGATCTTATTCTTCTGGCTCCATATCACCCTCTTTACCTTTTTGATCGGAAGGCCTGTGATCACCGCGCTGCGGGGGCAGCAGTGGTGGGACTACGGCCATGACAATGTGCTGTTCGCCCTGATCAGCCTGCTCCTCACCCAGATCTTCCTGGTCCTGGGAGCCTTCCTGGGGCAGCAGAGGGCGCTGCGGCTGCGGGGCAGGGGACAGGAGGCCTTGGAGCTGCGGGGGCCGCAGGAGGCCTTGGAGCTGCGAAGGCTGCGGGGCGGGCCGCAGGGGCCTCTAAAGCTGCAGGGCAGTCGGCTGGGGGCGCTGCGCCGCCAGAGGACGGCGGAGGACGCTGCCTGGGAGGAGCGCGGCTTTGCCCGGGCCTTCCGCTACTATCTGGGCTATGTCTCCCAGATCGTCTTCTACAGCTCACTGGTCTTTACCTTCATGCTGGGGCGGGAGAAGATCGTCTACATCGCCGATCATACCTATTACGAGTATTTTGCAAAGTTCAAGAGCCAGCTCCCCTATATCGTCTATGAGCTGTCCACCTTGACCCGGTACAGTCTATGCTTTTTTCTGGCCGGTCTCCCGAAGAAGCGCCGGGCTTTCCCTGCCCTGTCTCTGTATGTGCTGGCGGCAGTACCGGAGCTGATCGTGGGAGAGCGGAACCCGATCGTGCTCCGGACGATCTTTGCGCTGTCCTACTATGTGCTCCGCGATCTTTACCGGGAGAGCGATCCGCCGGGAAGGGGATCTGGATCCAGACCAGAGCCGGTGAGCAGCCCGCCAGGCAGGGGGGCCAGAGCCAGATCGCAGCCAGACCGCAGCCAGACCGCAGCTAGATCGCAGCCAGACCGGGGGAGCGGGAGAGCCGCCCTGGACCGGGAGGGCCGCCCTGGACCGGGAGGGCCGCCCTGGATCGGGAGGCTGGAGAAGGCGGCGCTGCTGGCCGGGATCCCCTGCGGGCTGGTCTTTCTGGGCATGATGAACTATGTGCGGGAGGGCGGTGGGGGGACACGCCTGGGGTTTTTCGGGGCGATCGTGGATCTGTTCTATAAGCAAGGCGTCTCCTTCCAGTGGCTGGCCCTGGGCCATGGCGTGATCGCGGATCTGCCGGGAAAAGGAAGATCCCATTATACCTTTGGCAGCTTTATCGATTACTTTGCCCATGGCTCGGTCGCCCAGCGGTTCTTCGGCGCGGTCCCTTTGGGCTCTAATAACAGTCTGGCGAAGGCCACCTTGGGCCATTCCCTGGCCCACCATATGTCCTACCTGCTGATGGGGCCGGAGGAGTATCTGGCAGGCCATGGCTGCGGATCCTCCTATCTTTTGGAGCTGTTCATCGACTATGGCTATCTGGGGATCTGCGTGTTCAGCTTAGGGCTGGGCTACCTCCTGCTCTTAGGGCCGGAGCTGGCCAGGCGGCGGCCCTTTTTTCTGACGTTGCTGCTTTTATGCATGACCAACCTGTTTTTGATCCCCAGGGCGGAGGCCATGGGTTTCCTCAGCTTTGTGCTGACGATGCAGTTCTGGGCGGCAGCAGCGATCTGCTGCGGGGGAGCGCTGCTCCTTAGCAGGCGTTTCTATCCGCGGAAAGGAAGGCTGTAGGGGGCATCAGGAGAAAGGAGCGGATGATATGCAAGAGAAGGCTGCAGGCCAGATGAGCCGGGAGGAGCTTAGGGCGCTCCAGCTCAAGTCTCTGGAGATCCTGCGCTATTTTGACCGTTTCTGCAGGCAGTATAAGCTGCGGTATTTTTTGTGCGGCGGCTGCTGCATCGGGACGGTCCGCCATGGGGGGTTCATCCCCTGGGATGATGATATCGACCTGTTCATGCCCAGGCCGGACTATGAAAGGCTTAAGAAGATCTGGGAGAGAAACGTGGACCGGGATGGGGAAGGCAGGGCGCGCTACGTACTTTGCCGCAGCGACCGGGACCATTTCCTCCGTTCCATGCTGACCGCGATCGTGGATGAACGGACCACCTTCATCAAGGAACGTCAGGCGGATCTGGATATCTGCCATGGGGTGCGGCTGGAGATCCTGCCTTTAGATGGGTGTCCCAAAGGGCGGCTAAAGCGGAGGATCCAGATCCTGTGGGCGCTGACCTACCAGGTCTTCAACCTCCAGGAGGCGCCCACCAGCAAGGGGAAGCTTTTGGAGTGGACCGGGCGGGTGATGCTGGCTCTCCTTCCCACCCAGAGGCTGCGGTACTGTATGTGGCGGCTGGCCGAGGAGCAGATGAGCCGGTATCCCTTCGATCAGTGCAGCCATATCACGGAGCTGTGCTCCCGGTATCAATATATGGTGAACGAGTATCCGAAGGAAGTCTTTGAGAAGGCGGTCTTTAAGGAGTTTGAAGGCGAAAGGTTCCCGATCCCCGCAGGCTACCATCGTTATCTGACCATGGCTTTTGGCGATTATATGACGCTGCCGCCAGAAAATGAGCAGGTTGCCAAGCACGAGGCGGTGGTGGTGGATCTGGAGCGGGGCTATGCGCAGTACCCGGAGGCCTTTGGACGGGGACAAAGGAGCGGTCATGAGCCTGCATCGGGCGTCCGTGGACGTGGTATGGAAAGGGTCCGATCTGGGGTTTCTGAAAAAATGTGCAGAAAATGCGCAAAAGATCCGGAAAAACGTGCAGAAGAGCTGCAAAAAGGCCGGGAAAAATGCGTGAGAAAGACATTGTAAAACTTGAAAGATCAAGCTCTTTGTATTTGATACAGGTCTGCTGAGCCCTCCGTTTTTCAGAACGGGGATACCGAAAGGATGGCGCGGTCACGGACCTGCCGTTGTATCTGGCGAGAAAGGCAAGAGAGCTTTTGTGACGACAAGGAGGAGCAAGATGAACATCGCAGTGATCATCGCAGGCGGGAGCGGGAAGCGGATGCACCAGGATATCCCGAAGCAATTCATCAATGTATATGACAAGCCCGTCATCATCTACACCCTGGAGGGCTTCCAGCGCCATCCCGAGATCGACGCGATCGAGGTGGTGTGCTTAGATGGCTGGCATGATATCTTAAAGGCCTATGCCAGACAGTTTGATATCGACAAACTAAAATGGGTGGTCTCCGGCGGCGAGACCACCCAGGAGTCCATCCGCAATGGGGTGTTCCACTTAGAGGGCATATGCGGCGGGGAGGACATCGTGATCATCCATGACGGGATCCGCCCGCTGGTGGATGATACCGTATTGTCCGACGTGATCATCAAATGCCGTCAGTACGGCAACGGGGTGACCTCCATGCCCTACAATGAGCAGATCTTCAAGATCAAGGATGAGACCTCCACCTGCGAGTATATCCCCCGGGAGACCCTGCGTCGGGTGTCCACGCCCCAGGCCTACCGTTTTGACAAGCTGGACCGGGCCTACCACGAGGCTTTTGAGAAAGGGATCGGGATCTACGGCTCCGCCTATGCCAATACCATGATGGTGGACTTAGGGGAGACCTTATATTTCGCCGCCGGATCGGACAAGAACATCAAGCTGACCACCAAGGACGATCTGGAGATCTTCAAGGCGTATCTGAAGTTAGAAAAGGACAGTTGGCTGAAATGACGGAAAGGAGAAGACGGATGGACGTACAGGCAGGAGAAGACAGAGTGCGCGCGGCTGGCGCTGCGGGTTACCAGGCAGATGTGGCTTACGTGGCCGCGCTCCCCCTCCCCTGGGGGAGGCTGGATAAAAAGACGGTGCTGATCACCGGGGCCAGCGGTATGATCGGGACCTTTTTGATCCAGGTGCTGCTGGCCCGGAAGGAGGATATCCAGGTGATCGGGGTGGGCCGGGACCTGGCCAGGGCGAAGGCCCGCTTTGCCCCCTGGTGGGGCCGGAAGGACTTCCGGTTCCTGGCCCAGGATATCAATGAGCCTCTGGCCTGGGAAGAGGGGGCAGACTTCTTCCTCCATGCGGCCAGCAACACCCACCCGGCCGCCTATTCTGCCGATCCGATCGGGACCATGACCACCAATGTGCTGGGGACCTACCAGCTCCTCCGGTCTGCAGCGGCCTGCAAGGCGGAGCGCTTCCTCTTCGCCTCCAGCGTGGAGGTCTATGGGGAAAACCGGGAGGGGCAGGGGTATTTTGACGAATCCTACTGTGGCTACATCGACTGCAACACCCTTCGGGCAGGCTATCCGGAGAGCAAGCGGGCCGGGGAGGCCTTATGCCAGGCCTTCATCCGCCAGGAGGGGCTGGATGTGGCGGTCGCCAGGCTTTCCAGGACCTATGGGCCCACCATGCTCCTGTCCGACACCAAGGCCATCTCCCAGTTCCTGAAAAAGGGAGCCGCCGGGGAGGATATCGTGCTCAAGAGCGTCGGGGACCAGTTCTACTCCTACAGCTATGTGGCCGACGCCGTGTCCGGTCTTCTGACCGTCCTCTTAAAGGGAGACTGCGGGGAGGCCTACAATGTAGCCGACCCGGCCTCGGACATCACCTTAAAGGACCTGGCCCAGATGATCGCGAAAAAGGCGGGGACAAAGGTGGTCTCTATGCTCCCCGACGCCAGGGAGGCCGCGGGCTATTCCAGGGCCACCCGGGCGGTGATGGACGGGAGCAAGCTAAAGGCCCTGGGCTGGGAGGCCCATTGGGATATGGAGGCGGGGGTGGAGAGGACTCTGCGGTGTTTACGGGCAGAGATGGCCAGATGAACGGATGAGACAGAGCGCACGGACAGGGACGTTTTGATAAATGACAGCGATCAGGACGACCCTTACCCCGCATCGGGCTCGTCCTCTTCATCGCGGCCATACAGCGACTCCTTTAGATGGAGCTGGTTCGCCTCCAGGTCCGGCACCAGCACCTGCATCCGGCGGACGATCGCTTCTTTAAAGGTGCCGTCCGCGGGGATCCGGTCGGTCCGGATCTGGACAGGCTGCATCAGGAGGATACCTGCCCCATAGCCGATCAGCTTCTGGTTCGGCAGATCGGTGGTCAGGAGGGGGAGAGCTTCCGTTAGCAGCGCGTTCATGGTCTTAAGATCTATGCCCTTCAGCTTTTCAAAAAGAGCGCTGAGGAGCTTCCGCTGCCGGCTGGTGCGGTTGAAATCGCTGTCGATCTCCCGGATACGGGCATATTGGAGGGCTTCCTTGCCGGTCAGGTGCCGCTTACCGCCCACCAAGGCCCAGCGGTCTGCCTGGGGATCGGTGCCATTAAGGATGGAGGGCTGCTTTTTAAAAAGCTCCTTATTGATCGCCCCGGCCTCCGAGGCGGTCAGCTCCATATCCACGCCCCCTAGGATGTCGATGCAGTCGGCAAAGCCAGTAAAGTCCACGGCGATGTTCCCGTCGATGTGGATCCCGAAATTTTGCTCGATGGTCTCATCCAGGAGCTGGGTGCCGCCCAGCGTGTAAGCTACATTGATGCGGTTGGCCTTGTAGCCGGGGATATCCACATAGAGATCGCGCATAAAGGAGGTCAGGACGATCTCCTTTTCTTTTTGCCGTACAGTGACCAAGATCATGGAGTCCGAACGGGTGCCGGACACATTTTCCTGGGTATCCTGCCCGATCAACAGGATGTTGAGCACATCCTTATCCTTTACGATCTGGCTGGCCAGACGCAGGTTGATCTCCTCCGGATCGATGACCTTTATCGCAGGGTCATCCGGGTTTGGAGCTCCCGCCTCTGCCAGCTCTTCTTCTAATTCTTTTTCCAGGACCTCCTCCGCTACCGTGACCGTCACATCCTCCGGACGGCTGATCTTTCCCAGCATATAGTCTACATAGCCCAGGCCGGCCAGCACACCGCAGGCTAACAGGATGATCGCCCCTGAAAGGAGGCTTTCCCAGAGCGGTTTTTTGGGGGGCGGCTCCTCCTCAGGCAGATCGATCCCATGGAGTGTTCCGGCGGTGGATCCCTCGGGTCCCTCCTGCCCGGAACCTGTGGCAGTTTCGTTCCCTTCTATTGATGCGGCCTCCTCAGGAGACAGCTCTAAGCATATACCCTCTTCCAAGACCGCCTCTTCTTTTAATTGGGCGGTGGGGCCCCTTTTTTTTGATGGCGGCGTCATTTTGCTGTCCTTCTTTCGTCATTTTGTGATCTTCTTACCATTACACCACGCTAAAAGCGGGATGTCAAGGGGATGTTATCTACAGGGATTTCCGAAAGTGGATACTGATTTTGCCTATATTCGCAGCTTCTTGGTCTTGTAGGCTCCATCTGCATATAGTATGATGGGAGAACAGGAAGGCTCTGGAAGAAAAGAGGAGAAGAGATGAGAAAAAGTACAGGAGCGAGATGGGGGCGCTGCCGCCTGAAAGGAGGCAGAGGCGGTTTTACGCTGCTGGAGCTGATCGTGGTGATGGCGATCATCGCGCTGCTAGCCGGGATAGGCGTCCCGACCTATGTGGCCTACATCCGAAAAGCCAAGGAACAGAAAGCGCTGATCGAGGCCAGACAGCTGCGTATGGCCGTGACAGCGATGATGCTGGAGAATGATATATCCACAGAAGATCCTATGGAGAGCGAGGTGTATATGAGCTTGTTCTGGAAGACCCTGGACGATGAAGAGCACCCGCTCTATGGCTGTTGTCCTGCCGGCTGGGATCCTAAAGGGAAGATCGTGGAGATGTTCATAGAGGACGATCTGCGGCTCACCAGTATCGTCTATGAAGCCCCGGACGGTTCGCGGGAGACCTGGATACTGGAGGATACGAAAGATGGATTGACCGTGACCTGTAAATGACCGGTCCAGGAACGGAAAATCGGTCATCAGGATCCGACAAGAAATCGTTTTTTTGAGATGGGAACATCCCCCAGCAGTGGTGGGACGATCTTTTGAAAAGGCATATTTGGTGCGAAGATCATAGGAGATCTGGGAAATTTTCGATACAATTTCTCTTTTTCTGTCGAACAGTGCGGCAAGATCTGCTTTTCAAACAGCAAGAAAAGCCTTATATTACGAAGTATCCGGCAAACGCTGGGGTGCATTATGGGATGGCAGCAGGAACAGCTAGGAGGGATAAGTGGTTATATGGAAGAGAAGTTAAAGGTATTGATGGAAGAGAACGAGCAGCTTAAGAAGGACAATGAAGCAATGATCCAGATCCTCGCCCAGATGAAGGTCACTTTAAACCGGTTGATCAATCGCTATATGACCTGTTCAGGACCATTATCCGGAGAATGAGAAGGATCGAAAGGGATCTGCGGGTCCAACAGATAAGAAAGGAAAAGATCGTCCAGCTGTGGCTGGGCGGTCTTTTTATCGTACGTCGGGCTGTTCCTGGCGGTGGATCATGTCCCATATGGTCTGGTGCATCCAGGTGACGGTCTCGTTCAGCTTCTGGTTCTCTTCCTCCAGCGCCACGATCTGCGCGCTTAAGATGGCGATCGTCTCCCGCTGGTTAAAGGCCTTATGAGGAGCGGTGATGCGTGTCACCACAGAAGGGCAGTTCCGTAAGATCTCGTGGGACAGCAGCACATCACGCTCTTCCAGATCTAAGTCCATGAACTTCTGATAGGGCATATCCAAAAGATGCATCTTTTGATCGCATTTGGGGCAGACTGCGTTTTTGGCCAGCTGGTAATAGGCGTAATAGCCACATTTGACACAATAGTAGATGGAAAGCTCCCGCATGGATGCATACTCCTTCCTGATGACAGCCCATCAAAAACAAAAGACCATTATAAACTCTATCTATATAACGTATGTTGGCGCAAAATGTGACAGCAAAAAGAGATAAATAGAAAAAAGTATCCGGCAGGATGCGCGGATAGCGCATCTGCCGGATACCCAAGGGACCGTTAACAGATCATTGAACGGATGGATCTGCCATGAGAACGGATATCTTGTCCTTAGGGACCTTGCTCTTAGGAGCGCTTATCTGGACTGGATCGCGCCATTGACATCCACGACCCAGACTTTATCATTGGAGTCGGTCACATCTTTGAAGCCGGCGCCCAGATCGGCCATCACAGAGGACCTGGAAGAGGCGGAGGCTTTCTGGATCGCGCCAGAAGTGTTCACCAGGTAAGGAACGCCGTCAAACTCTACAGGTGCATATCTTAAGTCGCTGGGAGCTGCCTGGCGCAGACCATAGTGGTAGATCACATTGTCGCGGATCCCGTGGAAGCCCTGGCCCTTTTTAGCTCCGTCGGTATGGAAGTACCAGATCTCGTTCTCGCCAGTGTCCTCATTATAGATCGTCTGCTTTCCGGTCCGCATCACGCCGTCTGTTCCGAAATAAGCATTAGCGATCTGGCCATCCTCCAGGGTGATGACCTGCTTTCCTGTCTGCATCTCTCCTTTCTCATTGAAGCCATAACGCTTTGAATCCACAGAAAATGTCTGGATACCGGTCTCTGCAGCCAGGGGCTTGCCGCTGCGGAAGTAGAAGCGATAGAGCTCACCCTCCGTGCTGACGCCCTCGGCGCCTTCGATCTCATGCCAGCCGGAGGCACGTTTCCCGTCCTCCTCGTAATACTGATAGCCATGGATCGTGCCTTCCCTGGGAGCGGAAGACACCACAGCTTCCGTACCGGCCTCGTCTGTTCCGGCAGACTCCTCCAATACAGCATCCTCCGCGGTGGCCCCATCGTCGGCGCTGTCCTGAACATCCTCTGTCAGCTGCTCTTGGGGGAGCTTGAACCATCCGGTCTGCATCCGCCCGTCTACAAAGGTGTAATAAGATCCGCCGATCTTGCGGTCCACATAGTTTTCCGCCATACGTCCATTCTGGTCAAAGTAATACCAGTAGCCGGCGGTATCCGGATCCTCAGCCTCCTCTTCTAAGAAGAACCAGCCGCTCTTGCGCACGCCGTCATCCTCCTCGCCCAGATAATAGGTGGAGCCGTCGATCTCCTGCTTTCCGGTCAGCATACGGCCGCTCTGATCGAAGTAGTACCAGTTCTCGTTGATCTTATACCACTTATCCTTCACAGCCCGGCCGTCCTTGCCGAAGTAATACCAGAAGTACTCGGGAGCATCCGGCGCGTCGATCTCTTCGTCATTATAAACGGAGTACCAATGATTGGTCACCCGCTTCCCGGTCTCATCTACATAGTATTCATCATTTATGATCATGTCTGTGGCGATCTCGCCATATTCATCCAGATAGTACATCCCATCGTCTTTTTTCTTCCAGGCGTCGGTCAGTCGATAACCGTCGCTCTCAAGGTAATGCCATCCATCCGCATCCTCCACCCATCCGGCAGCCGCCGCCAGGGCTCTGGCCGGCATAGAAGCAGGGAAAAGGGAAGGGGTAACGGCGGTCATCATCGCCGCGGTAGATAATACAGCCATCATGGTGATCGGTCTTCTCATATCTTTGTCTCTCCTTTTTGCTTTGCTGGGCTGTCGCCCAAGAACTATGGTTGCATTACGTGACTGATGATAACATGGCTTTTGCCGTATGGCTAGTGTAGGTTGCTGCCAGAACTGCTAGAGGGCGGCAGCGCTGGAAAGAGGGTGTGGACCAGGCGGCCGCCTCCATTGGGGGGACCCCTTCGGCAGGCCATGAAAAGTATCCCCTGCTGGCCCGTCCGTGAAACGTAAAAAATATTTTGTATGATTTTGAGAGAAAATATGGTAGACTGTAAAAAGAACAGAAGAAAGCGCACATCATGCATATGAAGACAGATCAGGAGGGAACCGCCTATGCGTATAAAAGTAGCAGACTATATCGCCGACCGGCTGGTGGGGGCCGGCATCCGCCATGTTTTTACCGTGACCGGCGGCGGCGCCATGCATCTGAACGACGGTCTGGGCCACAAAGAGGGCCTGACCTGTATCTATGACCATCATGAGCAGGCCTGTGCCATGGCGGCGGAGAGCTATGCCAGGATCCACAGGAGGATCGCGGCGGTCTGCGTCACCACCGGTCCGGGAGGGACTAACGCGATCACCGGCGTATTAGGGGGATGGCTGGATTCGATCCCCATGCTGGTGCTCTCCGGCCAGGTGCGTTATGATACCACCGCCCGCTGGTCCGGCGTGGGCATCCGGGCGATGGGGGACCAGGAATTTGACATCTGCCAGGCCGTGGCCAGCATGACGAAATACTGCGAGATGGTGATCGATCCGAGGCGGATCCGGTTCTGCCTGGAGAAGGCCCTGTATCTGGCCCAGTCCGGCCGTCCGGGGCCCTGCTGGCTGGATATCCCCCTGGATGTCCAGGGGGCCTATGTGGAGAGCCAGGAGCTGGCCGGCTTTGATCCAAAGGATTATGAGGCCGGCGGGACAGGCTGGAGCTGTGAGGCTCGGTCTGATATGGGGGAGGCCGGGAGGGCAGCGCCAGGGAAAAAGGCGGCTCCGGCCCAGATCTTGGAGGATGAGGCCGGCCGCGGGGAAAAGCGCCAGGCCCTGCCGGGAAAGGTGGACAGGGAGCTGGTGCATGCGGTCCTGGAGAAGATCCAAGGTGCAGAGCGGCCTGTGTTCAATGCCGGGAACGGGATACGGATCGGAGGCGCTCATCAGGCATTCCTTGAGGTGGCGGACCGTCTGGGCATCCCGGTGGTGACCGGCTGGAACAGCCAGGACGCGATCTGGGATACCCATCCCCTCTATACCGGGAGACCGGGCAATATGGGGGACCGTCCGGGGAACCTAGCGGTCCAGAACAGCGATCTGGTCTTTTCTGTGGGCAGCCGGCTGAGCATCCGCCAGGTGGGATATAACTATAAGACCTGGGCCAGAGCCGCCTATGTGATCGTCAGCGACATCGACCCGGAGGAGCTTAAAAAGCCTTCTGTCCATTCGGACCTTCGTATCCATGCAGACTGCAGGGACCTTTTGGAGACCATGGCAGAGGTCCTTAAGGAAGGACAGCAGGCCGATCGGCTCCCCTATCCCCTTTTTGGCGGCGGCAGGGGACTCCCGGGGATGAGCTGGCTTGATACTTGCCGGATGTGGAAGGAGACCTATCCGGTGCTCCTGCCGGCGTATATGGACCGGAGCGATGAGGAGCCGGCCAATATGTATGCCCTGGTGGAGGAGCTGAGCAGCCGCCTGCCGGAAGGCCAGATCACCGTGGTGGGCAATGGCTCGGCCTGTGTGGCCGGAGGCCATGGCTATATCATCAAAAAGGGCCAGCGCTTCATCACCAATTCGGCTGTGGCCGCCATGGGCTACGATCTTCCGGCTGCCATCGGCGCCTCCATGGCAGCGGAGGGGGAGGAGATCGTCCTGCTGACCGGCGACGGCAGCATCCAGATGAACCTGCAGGAGCTGCAGACGATCATCCACCACCGGATGCCGATCAAGATCTTCCTGATCAACAACGGGGGCTATCATTCGATCCGCCAGAGCCAGCGGAATTTCTTCGGGGAGCCGCTGGTGGGCGTGGGTGTGGACAGCGGCTTTAAGGGGCCGGACCTAAGCTTCCCGTCCATGGAAAAGCTGGCCGCCGCCTACGGCTACCCCTATGTGTCCGCCCATCACAACAGCCAGCTGGGGGCGGCCATCGAGGAAGCTCTTGGGATGGAAGGGCCTGTGATCTGTGAGGTGTTCGTGGACCGGGAGCAGGTCTTTGCCCCAAAATCCTCGGCCAAGCGGCTGGAGGACGGCACATTGGTCTCGCCGCCCCTGGAGGATCTTGCGCCTTTCCTGCCCGATGAGGAGATGGAGAGGAACATGATCATCCCCCGTATCAAAGAGTAGAAGGAAAAAGGCTTTACAGGAGTCAGGTTTTATACATGTGCCCCCGGTCGGAGCTTTACATGTGGCGGGCATCCGCTGCCGGGCCCATAGAGGTTTAGAGGATGAAAAAGATCAGTATCGTAGTACCTTGCTATAATGAAGAAGAAAATGTAGAAGCCCTGGCCACCGCGATCAAAGAGACCTTCCGGAAGGACCTGGAAGACTATCGGTATGAGATCATCTTTATCGATAATGATTCTCGCGACCGGACCAGGGAGATCATCCGCCGCCTGTGCCAGGAGGACAGGGACATCAAGGGGATCTTTAACGCGAAGAACTTCGGGCAGTTCAATTCCCCCTATCACGGCATGCTCCAGAGCACCGGCGACTGCACGATCTTGATGGCCGCGGATTTCCAAGATCCGGTGGAGATGATCTCCCGTTTCGTCCTGGAGTGGGAGTATGGCTATAAGATCGTGATCGGGATCAAGACCTCCAGCAAAGAAAATAAGCTGATGTACTGGCTGCGGGGCTGCTATTATAAGCTGGTCAAGAAGCTCTCGGATGTGGAGCAGATCGAGCAGTTCACCGGCTTTGGCTTATATGACGCAGCTTTTATCCAGGTCCTCAGGGATCTGGATGACCCTACGCCCTTCCTAAGGGGGATCGTGGCGGAGCTGGGCTTTAGACGGAAGGAGATCCCCTATGAGCAGCCTCTTCGCCGGGCGGGGAAGACCAGCAATAACCTTTACCGCCTTTACGACGCGGCCATGCTGAGCATCACCTCCTATACCAAGGCCGGGCTCCGGCTGGCCACGGTGATCGGCTGCATCTGCTCCGGCTGCAGCATCCTGGTAGCCATGGCGTACCTGATCATGAAGCTGCTCTACTGGGACCGCTTCCCCGCGGGGATGGCGCCGGTGCTGATCGGCATGTGCTTCTTAGGCTCCGTACAGATCTTTTTTATCGGGATCGTGGGCGAATATATCCTGAGCATCAACCAGCGGGTCATGCACCGTCCGCTGGTGGTCGAGGAGGAACGGCTGAACTTCGACCGCCCATCCGGCCCCAAAAAGAAGGCGGATCGTGGGCCAAAGGGCGGGCAGCCATCAGCCCAGGGAGCCGTCGGCCGGTATCCGGGCGGACAAGGTCCGACGGCAGGACCGGACGGACAGGACCCGGCAGACGGACGCCCGGAGGGGGCGGACCGTCCGAAACGCCGCCGCAGGCGGAAAAAGCCCGACAGCCCCCAGAAGGAGGCTGCCCAGGCTATGGATGTAAGAGAACAAGAGAGAGGATGATCTTGATCATATGAAGTATAAGATCGATGTGGTCCGGATAAGGGAAAATTCGATCACGCTGAACGGCTGGGTGCTGGGAAAAGATCCCGGCTCCAGGGCAGAGTTCGCGGTGGAGGACGGGAAGCATCAGAAGATCGACTTCCAGTATGTACCCACCAGGCGGGATGATGTGAGCCGGATCTATTTTAAGCAGATCATCGACCGGGACTTCGGGTTCGATATCCGGTTCGCCTACCAGCGGGGAAAGGACTATTATCTGGTGATCCGCTGTGAGGGGAAGCAGGTAAAGATCCGTTATAATGAAGAGCTGATCGAAAAGCGTGCCAGTGTGGCCTATAAGCGGGCGCAGAAGATCAAGGACCTGATGAACATGGAGACGGTCCATGTGGCCATGGATTTCTGGAAGGAGAACGGCCTGCGGGCCCTGCTCTTAAAATCCAGGCATAAATTACAGGGATTGGATAATGATTATGACTATGGAGAATGGTATGCGCTCACCAGGCCTTCTCAAGAGGAGCTGGAGAGGCAAAGACAGGAGACCTTCGTCCATGGCCCGAAGTTCTCGATCCTGATCCCGGCCTATAAGACCGCTCCCCGGTTCTTAAGGGAGCTTTTGGACTCCATCCGCTGCCAGACCTATGGGAACTGGGAGGCCTGTATCGCAGACGGGAGCCCGGCAGGGGAGAGCGTGGAGAAGGTGCTCCAGGAGTATGCCCGGACAGACCCCCGTTTCCGCTATGTGGTCCTGGGCGAGAACCGGGGGTTCTCCGGGAACACCAATGCGGCCATGGAGATGGCGGAAGGCGACTATCTCGTCCTGGCAGACCATGACGATACATTGACCGAGGATGCGCTCTACAGATGTGCCAGAGAGATCGGGGCCGATCCCTCCTGCGATGTGCTGTATTCCGATGAGGATAAGCTGGACATGGATGGACAGGCCTTGTTCGATCCCCATTTCAAGCCGGACTTTAACCCGGCGCTCCTGACCAGCGTCAATTATATCTGCCACCTGTTCGTGGTCCGCAGGTCGCTGGTGGAGGAGGTGGGCGGCTTAGACCCGGCTTTTGACGGCGCACAGGACTTAGACCTGATCTTCCGCTGCACGGAGAAGGCCAGGAGGGTCTGCCACATCCCCAGAGTGCTGTATCACTGGCGGTGCCACATGGGCTCTACCGCCAGCAACCCGGAGAGCAAGATGTATGCCTTCGAGGCCGGGGCGCGGGCGGTCAAAGCCCACTATGAACGGCTGGGGATCCAGGTGGATGCCGTGGAGAAGGGGGTGGACTATGGGATCTACCATACCCGGTTCCATCTAGCCAAAGAGCCGCTCGTCTCCGTGATCATCCCCAATAAGGACCACTGCGTGGACTTAGAGACCTGTCTGGTCTCCCTCCTGGACAAAGGCGACTATCGGAACCTGGAGGTGGTGGTGGTGGAGAACAACAGCAGGGACCCGGAGACCTTCCGCTACTACGAAAAGCTGCAGAGAGAACGGCCAAATGTGCAGGTGGTCACCTGGGACAAGGGCTTTAATTTCTCCGCGATCAATAACTTCGGTGTGGGCTTTTCAAAGGGCGAGTACCTGCTGTTCGTGAACAATGATGTAGAAGCCATCGAGCCGGATGTGGTGCGGGAGATGCTGGGCTTCTGTATGCAGGAGGATGTGGGCGCGGTAGGGGCCAGGCTCCTGTACCAGGACGATACGATCCAGCATGCCGGCGTGGTGATCGGCTTCGGCGGGATCGCGGGCCACACCTTTATCGGCCTCCACCGGGCAGAGAACAGCTATTTCCACCGGGCCATGTGCGCCCAGGACTACAGCGCGGTCACCGCCGCCTGCATGATGAGCAAACGGAGCCTGTTCGACCAGGTGGGCGGCTTCCGTGAAGAACTGGCGGTGGCCTTTAACGACATCGACTATTGCCTGAAGATCAGGGCTCTGGGCAAGCGGGTGATCTACGCCCCCTACGCCCTGCTCTACCACTACGAATCCAAGTCCAGGGGGCTGGAGGACACGCCGGAGAAGGTGGAGCGGTTCAACCGGGAGGTGGCCCGCTTCATCGGCTACTGGCCGGGGCTGGTGATCGGCGGCGACCCCTTCTATAACCCCAACCTGACCCTGCGCAAGTCCGACTTCTCCCTCCGGGACCTTTTAAAAGAGAAGATCGGGGAGCCTTACGACCTGGGCGTCTATCTGCCCTATATGGAGCCGGAGGTGAAGGAAAAGGTCTGTGCCCTCTTTAAAGAGAAGACCGGAAGGGCGCTGGAGGAGGCGTGACAAAAGGGAGAGCAGTACGGCGATGGAAAGGGCGTGATGGGTGCAGACAGAGCAAAAAGACGGATAGACCGGCGGCCGTGACCGGACAGAAGGCTGCGGCCGGGTAGGAGCAAAAGAAATACGTTGGAAATGGAGTGTGGTGTAGATGGAGAAAAAAGTCACGGTCATCATCCCGAATTATAACGGCATCCACTATCTGGAGCCTTGCTTAAAGTCTCTGGCAGCCCAGACCTGCCAGGACTTTGACGTGCTGGTGGTGGACAATGGCTCTGAGGACGGCAGCGTGGGATGGCTGAAGGAACGGAACATCCCCACGCTGTTCCTCCCAAAGAACAGGGGGTTTGCCGGGGCGGTGGATCTGGGGATCCAAAAAAGCACCACACCTTTTGTGATCTTACTGAATAATGACACAGAGGTGGACCAACACTATGTAGAGGAGATGCTGCACGCGATCCAGCGCTCCCCCAAGATCTTCAGCGTCAGCAGCAAGATGGTCCAGATGTACCATCCGGAGCTGATCGATGACGCCGGGGATATGTACTGCCTGCTGGGCTGGGCCTACCAGCGGGGCGTGGGCAGGAGCACGCTGCACTACCAGCGCCCCATGCGGGTCTTTTCTGCCTGCGCCGGGGCCGCGATCTACCGCCGCAGCATCTTTGAAGAGATCGGCTATTTCGATGAGCTGCATTTTGCCTACCTGGAGGATCTGGATGTAGGCTACCGTGCCAGGATCGCCGGATACGATAACATCTACTGCCCCACCGCTGTGGTCTATCATGTAGGCAGCGGCACCAGCGGCTCAAAGTACAATGCCTTTAAGGTCCGCCTGGCCGCCCGGAACAACATCTACCTCAACTATAAGAACATGCCCCTGCCCCAGCTGATCTTAAACCTTCCGGGCATCCTGGCCGGCATCGGGATCAAGCACCTGTTCTTTAGAAAGATCGGCTACGGAAAAGACCACCTGGCCGGCCTAATGACCGGCCTTTGCACCCTGCACCGATGCCAGAAGGTGCCATACCGTTCCAAAAACTTTAAGAACTACCTGGCGATCCAGTGTGAGCTCTTTGCGGGGACCCTGCTCTACATCTACGAATTTTCCCTCCGGCAGGTGAAGAAGTGCATCCGTCCAGGACGTTAGCGCCTAAAAGATCTGCCGACTACAGGAGCGTAGGGAGGGGGTACTTTTCATACTCACGCCAGGGAGTCTTATTGCATGGAGATGTCGCGAGGGGTCCGCTGCGGGAGGGGCATGTCACAACAGGACGCGCTCTCGCTCCGATGTCTTGGCAGGGACGTAGCGGATGCTAGGCTCGAAAAGACCTCGCCAAGCACCGACGTTCCGCTAGGGTCCTTTATGTGACATGCCCCTCCCTCCGCTACTTTATGGCTGCTCTTCGGTCATACGGCATGCCAGACACTTAGCACCCGGAGGCCCGGATCCCCCTAAGGGGACCCTAGCAGAACGCCGGTCCTTGGGCGCGGTCTTTTCGCGCCCTAGTACCGCTGCGTTCGGGTCGGAGCGAGAGCGCGTCCCCGTGGGGGACCGGGCCTCCGGGTGCGGACGGGTGACCGACAATGCACCTGCACCTATCAAGTATTTAATGATCGGTGTGAGTGTGAAAAGTAACAACTACAGGACCCTTTTCGACATCTCTTGCAACACCCACTAGACTATTTGCACAAGACCATGTATAATGGGTGGATGGATCCAAAAGAAAGCAAAATTGCAGGTGATGTACTATGATCAAGAATAACCAGAGATCTTTGAACCGGACCCATGTGCTGCTGGATGCCCTCGTGATCGCATTTTCCTACACATCAGCCTGGTACCTTATCATCGAGAGCGGCCTCTTTTTGGAGGAGGGGACCGGTGTCTTAGCGCCGTCGGTCTACTTCATCCCGCTCTTGGTCATCATCCCGATGTATCTCCTTTTATATGGGATCTTCCAGCTCTATACGCCAAAGCGGGTGATGCGCAGGCGGGTGGAATTTGCCAATATCTGCAAAGCGAACACGATCGGGCTTTTGATCTTTACCCTGGTCTTATATCTGGGAGGGAAGGACCCTTATTTCTATAACTTTTCCCGCAGGATGGTGATGGCTTTTTTTGTCCTCAACATCTTGATGGAGGTGATGGAGAGATGGGTGATCCATCGGGCGCTCCACACCCTCCGGTCTAAGGGCTATAACCAGAAGCATATCCTGCTGGTGGGCTACAGCCAGGCGGCGGAAGGCTTCATCGAGAGGGTCCAGGCGAACCCGGAGTGGGGCTATCATATCCAGGGGATCTTAGACGACCGCTGTCCACCTGGGCTTATGTGCCATCAGATCCCGATCCTGGGGGGCTGCGGGGACCTGGAACATTTTTTGGCGGAGAACACCTTGGATGAGATCGTGGTCACCCTGGGGCTTAAGGAATATGAGAAGCTGGGGCGGATCGTGGCTACCTGTGAGAAGAGCGGGGTCCACACCAAGTTCATCCCGGATTATAACAACATCATCCCCACCAGGCCTTATACGGAAGACCTCCAGGGCCTTCCGGTCATCAATATCCGTCATGTCCCGCTGAACAACCTGTTAAATGCTACCTTTAAACGGGGCATGGACCTTCTCGGGGCCGTGGTGGCGATCATCCTTTTCTCACCGGTCATGCTCATCACAGCCTTGCTGGTGAAGCTGACCTCTCCCGGCCCGGTGATCTACAGCCAGGAGCGGGTAGGCCTCCATAACCGGCCCTTCAAGATGTACAAGTTCCGATCCATGGCCGTGCAGCCTCCGGCACAGGAGAAGTCTAAATGGACGATCCCCGGCGACCCGAGAGTGACGGCCGTGGGGAAGTTCATCCGAAAGACCAGCATCGACGAGATGCCCCAGTTCTTTAATATATTAAAGGGCGATATGAGCTTAGTGGGGCCCAGACCGGAACGCCCCTTTTTTGTAGAACGTTTTAAAGAAGAGATCCCCCGTTATATGGTCAAGCACCAGGTCCGTCCGGGGCTTACCGGCTGGGCCCAGGTGAATGGTTATCGGGGAGATACATCGATCACCAAGAGGATCGAGCATGATCTGTATTACATTGAAAACTGGAGCCCGGGCTTTGACTTTAAGATCCTTTTTTTGACGATCTTCAAGGGCTTTATCAATAAAAACGCATATTAAAATGATGAGGGAACATTGATGGACTATGGTTTAGAAAGAGGAAGATCAAGGTCCGGCGCAGGCAGGAGCAGGCGCCGCGACGGCGTGATCGAGCTGGAGGTGGATGCCAGGCAGGCCTCCGGGCGTGGGAGCGGGTCAGCCCCGACTCCGAAAAAGAAGCCCTCCAAGACCCGGCGGCGGGTGATCACGATGATCGTGGCCGAGTGCTTTGCCCTCCTTTTTATCGGCTGCTACGGCTTTTTCGCCAGACGCTGGAACATGATCCAGCGGGTGGACGACTGGGTGCCGGAAGAGATCGAGAACCCGAACTTTTCCGTGGACCTTCCCCAGTATGAGAAGCAGAAAGGCCATTGGGGGATCTATATCTTCGGTGTGGACAGCCGGGGGACCAATGTGGGGAAAGGGACCAATGCGGATGTGAACATCATCTGTGATATCGACCATGATTCCGGGGAGATCCGGCTGGTCAGCGTGTTTCGGGATACGTACTTGAACATCAATGAGAACGGCTCCTATAATAAGATCAACCAGGCCTATTTTGAAGGCGGGCCCACCACCGCCGCCAAGATGCTGAACAAGAACTTAGATCTGAACATCAGTGATTTTGTGACCTTTAACTGGAAAGCGGTGGCGGACGGGATCAATATCCTGGGCGGCGTAGATATGGAGCTGAGCAAGGCAGAATTTTACTATATCAACTCCTTTATCACGGAGACAGCCGAGGCCACGGGCATATACAGTGAACAGCTGACCCACGCGGGCATGAACCATTTGAACGGGGTCCAGGCAGTGGCTTATGGGCGGCTGCGCCTGATGGATACGGATTTTGCCAGGACAGAACGGCAGCGGAAGGTGATCCAGGCCGCTTTTGAAAAAGCTAAGCAGGCGGATCTTGCCACCTTGAACGAGCTGACCCTGGCTTTGTTCCCACAGGTGGCGACCAGCGTGGATATCCATGATCTTTTGAGCCTGGTAGGGGATGTGGGGAAATACCACATCGGTGAGACCGGCGGCTTTCCCTTTGCCAGAGGCGATAAAAATATGGGGAAGAAGGGTGCCTGTGTGATCCCACAGACCTTAGAGACCAATGTAAAAGAGCTCCACGCCTTTTTGTACGGGGAGGAGGATTATGTGCTCAGCGATACGGTACAGACCTTGAGCGCTAAGATCTCCAGTGATACCGGGATGTACACCCAGGGCGTGTCCATCGACCATGTATCCACCAGCGGAGGCGTGATCCCCAGTGGGGTGAAGCCCAAAAAGGCCGGCGGGAGCGATGAAGACAAGCCCAAGGCGACAAAGGAAGAGACAAAAGAAGAGACAAAAGAGGAGACGACCGAGCCGGAGGAGGGTGAGCCCTTGGAGACCAGGGAGAGCCTGGAGGGGACGGAGCCCCCGGATCTGGCACGTCCCGGCACCACGCCGACCCGGGGAACGCCGGATAACGGAGATGGAAGCACCGCGCCCACCCGGGGGACACTGGATGAGGGCGGGAGCACCACGCCTACCCGAGGGGCGCCGGATGACGGGAGCGGCAGTACGACGCCTACCCGGGGGCCGGCGGATGGCGGCGGCACAGGCACGACACCTGGAGACCGGACAGATGCCCCCACAGGAGCAAACGGCCTGTATCCGGATCTGCCGGACGGCGGACCTGGGCAGGGAGAACGCCCCGCTAACGGGTCGGCGGGGGGCCTCACGCCTGGGGGAAATGCCACGGATACGCCATCAGGTGGTACAGGAGGTCCCTCTGGAGGCGCCGGGAACAGCCCGGCAGGCGGTACAGGAGGCGCCCCTGGAGGTGCTCTAGACAACCCGGCAGGCAGTACGGGGACTACATCCGGAGGCGGCGCGGGAAATGTCCCTGCAGGAGCCGGAGGGACTGTCCCTGGCGGGCCCTCCGCCGGGGGGAGCACCGGGACATCCGGGACCGGCGGCGGGCCTGCATCCGGCCCGGTATCACCGGGAGGCGGGGATATCCTGACGGTACCGGAAGGACCGAGGGTCCCATGATAAGGGCTAGAAGGGGATGCAGCCGCATCCCCTTTTTCAGTTCATTTTTTTATCATAGATCGGTCACAGTTCGATCACAAAGGGTTGTTACAATCCCATATGTAAACAAGAAGAGCGGGCCGGCAGCTTTTACCGGCCAGGACTCCGGACAGATAGATATCTTCCATGAACGCAGATGGGGAAAGGAGACGTTGTTATGTATCAGGAAGGCTATAAAAAGGATGAACAGGACGATATGCCAAGAGAAGGTGAGAGGCCGATGGGGCAGACAGAGAGCGGCGCAGGAGAGCAGCCCATAGATGGCGCCGGCTTTACCATGCGCGATCCGGAAAGTGCCCGGTCGGGGGAGAGCGGCCAGCCAGGAGCAGATGCTCATCATGGGGCCGGCCAGCCGGGTATGAACGCTCCTTACGGGACCGGCCAGTCGGGCATGGGCGTTCCTTACAGGCCTGGCCAGCCGGGCATGGGCACGGCCTATGGGACCGGTCAGCCCGGCACGGACAGGACATATGGGGCCGGCCAGCCCGGTGTGAACGCTCCTTACGGGAGCCAACAGTACGGCGGCCAGTATGGCGGCAGGGGGTCTTTCGGGCCAGGTCAGCCCGGCACGCCGCATTATGCTCCATGGCAGCAGCCCCAGACTGGCGCCGGTGAGCCGGAGAAAAAGCCGGCCAAGGCAAAAGGTCCCCATCCGCTGCTCAAGAAGGCGGCAGGGATCACCGCCGCGGCGCTGCTCTTCGGCGCTGTGGCCGGCGGGACCATATCGGGGATCTCTCTGCTGGCAGATCATTTTTCCGGCCGCTATGAGCTGGAGGAGACCCAGGCCACCCTGGCTCAGGCAGAGACGGTCCCGCCGGTCGTGAGCCAGACCCCGGCTGCTGCAGGTGACGGCGGCTTGACCGTGACCCCTGCGATCACCAATGATGTCTCCGCGATCGTGGAAAAGGCCATGCCTTCCGTGGTGGCGATCAACAGCCTGACCGAGCAGGAGTACCAGAACTGGTTCGGCCAGACCCAGATCTACCAGGGGAAGGGCAGCGGTTCCGGGATCATCGTGGGGGAGAGCGACAGCGAGCTTTTGATCGTGACCAATAACCATGTGATCCAGGGGGCCACAGAGCTGGGCGTGGTCTTTGTGGACGACGAGAGCGTAGAAGCCCATATCAAGGGCACTGATTCGGAAAATGACCTGGCGGTGATCGCCGTGGCGTTAGATAAGATCCCTGACAGCACAAAGAGCCGGATCGCGGTGGCCACATTGGGCGATTCCGACCATCTGAAGGTAGGCCAGGGCGTGATCGCCATCGGCAATGCCTTAGGCTATGGGCAGGCTGTGACCGTAGGCTATGTGAGCGCTCTGGACCGGGAGGTGCAGACCGACCAGGAGACCACCAGGAACCTGCTCCAGACCGATGCCGCCATCAATCCCGGCAACAGCGGCGGCGCGCTCCTGAACATGCAGGGCGAGGTGATCGGCATCAACTCTGCGAAATACTCCTCCACAGAGGTAGAGGGGATGGGCTATGCCATCCCGATCTCCAAGGTACATGACATCATCGACGATCTGATGACCAAAAAGACCCGGGTCCAGGTGGAAGCGAGCAAACAAGGCTACTTAGGGCTCCAGGGGCAGGATATCGATGCTACTGCCTCCAACCTGTATGACATGCCCCAGGGCGTTTACGTCTATCGGATCATCGAGGGGGGAGCGGCGGCCTCCTCCGATCTAAAGGAAAAAGATATCATCACCCGCTTCGACGGACAGTCCGTAAGGAGTATGGCTGAACTCAAGAACATGCTGACCTATTATGCAGGCGGCGATACCATCGAGCTGACGGTGCAGTCCTTAGCAGATGGGCGGTATGTGGAGCGGAAGGTGGAGATCACCTTAGGGATGCGGACGGAATAGATAGAGGATAAAAAATGCAGGATCTGGTGTGCTGCCACTTGTATCTGCTGCGAAAATCTTTTATAATGTGCTCTAGCAGAGCGTTGAGGACAGGGAAGTCAGCGGGGCTCATGAGGATAAGGAGATCACATTGGACGATAGAGAGAACATATTGGAAGATAAGAGCGCAGGAGGGACAGGGGGCGGATCCGGTGTAAAGGACCGCCAGGAGGACGGCTATGAGAAGGTCTGCAGCATCTGCCGCCGCCCGGAGAGCCGGGCAGGAGAGATGGTGCAGATGCCCGGGGAGATCTGCATGTGCCATGACTGCATGCAGAAGGCTTTTGACTCCCTGGGCAAGAGCGGGATGGATATAGGGAAGTTTTCCGGGATCCCGTTCATGAACCTGAACGTCAGCGATATCACCAGCTTCCTGCGCCCGGATATGGCGGTGACCAAGAAGCAGAGGCCGAAGAAGAAGGAAAAGGAGGCCAGGACCTACACGATCAAGGATATCCCGGCCCCCCATCTGATCAAGCAGAAGCTGGACGAGTCTGTCGTAGGGCAGGAGCAGGCTAAAAAGGTGATGTCGGTGGCGGTCTATAACCACTATAAGCGGACCCTCTTAGCAGACCGGGAGGGAGAGGAGGGCAGACCCTCCGACGGGGTGACGATCGAGAGATCCAATATCCTGATGGTGGGTCCTACCGGGAGCGGCAAGACCTATCTGGTGAAGACCCTGGCCAAGCTCCTGGACGTACCCTTGGCGATCGCGGATGCCACCTCTTTGACCGAGGCCGGATATATCGGCGATGATATCGAGAGTGTGGTGAGCAAGCTCTTAGCCGAGGCAGATAACGATGTGGAAAGGGCGGAGCGAGGCATCATCTTCATCGACGAGGTGGACAAGATCGCGAAAAAGCAGCAGACCAATGCCCGGGACGTGAGCGGGGAATCGGTGCAGCAGGAGCTGTTGAAGCTTCTGGAGGGCAGCGTGGTGGAGGTCCCTGTAGGCGCCAGCCAGAAGAATGCCATGACCCCCATGACCACGGTGAACACCGATGACATCCTCTTCATCTGCGGCGGCGCTTTTCCGGGACTGGAGGAGATCATCAAGGAACGGCTGCGCAAAAAGACCTCCATGGGCTTTGGAGCGGACTTAAAGGACCAGTTTGACGGGGATAAGGACCTGCTCACAAAGGTCACCAATGAGGATCTGCGCAAGTTCGGGATGATCCCGGAATTTTTAGGCCGCCTTCCGGTGACGGTCACCCTGCAGCAGCTGGATAAGCCGCTGATGAAGCGGATCCTCACAGAGCCGAAGAACGCGATCTTAAAGCAGTACGCAAAGCTCCTGGCCTATGACGAGGTCAGGCTGGAGTTCGACGATCAGGCTCTGGACTGGATCGCGGAGGAGGCGATCAAAAAGGAGACCGGGGCCAGGGCGCTCCGGGCGATCCTGGAGGACTTTATGCTGGATATCATGTACGAGACCCCCAAGGATCCCAACATCGGCGCCGTGGTCATCACTAGGCCCTACCTGGAGAAACGAGGGGGTCCCAGGATCGCCATGCGAGGCCAGATGGGGTGATAAGGAACCTGCCGGCCTTTTGGGGCGGACACAGGGATGGCAGTGCCATGGGCGACAGCGAAAGGTCTGGTCATTCCCGGAGCTGGAGGAAAGACTGATAGAGGTCCAGCGTACCATATCCGAATTCACGGTTTGGATATTGGTACGCTGGATTTCTGTCTGCACCCCGGATCAGATAGCCCCGGACCGACGCATTGCTGATCGTAAGGTCATTGCCCTGGAGCAGGCCCCAGGCCAGCAGGTTGGCCGCCGCCCCGGCCACATGGGCGGCAGAGACCGAGGAGCCGGTCCGCCTCGTCATGGGCGGGGCGGAGTCCGGCCCCTCTCCGGCCGCCCGCCAGGAGAGGGGCGGCAGGGCCGGGCCGTATACGTTCACGCCTGGGGCGGCCAGATCCGGTTTGATCTGGCCGTTGATCGTGTAGCCCCGGCTGGAATGGAGGTAGATGCTCCCGTCACGGTGGTCGTAAGCGCTGATGGTCATGGGGAATGGGCTGTTCCCCGGGTTGGTGATGGTGGTATCCGGATCTGGCTTCAAAAAGACCGTATCCGGAGAGATGAAGGACTCCACAGGCAGCCATATATGGTATCGGCCCACCAGAAAAAGGGTATTATAAACGCGGATCCGCCATATACCAGGGGTGGGATCCTGGAACCGGAAAAAGATCAGCTGTCTTCCGGAGCCCCCTTCGATCAGCACATAGTTGACCGTGATGACCGTAGGCTCTAAGAGGAAAGAGATCCGGGAATCCCGCCCCAGAGAGAGGGGGATCCGGCTGATGTTCTCTCCGCTGGGGGAGATAAAGCCTACAGTATAAAGATCGGATACGTCCGCCCAGAATTCCGCCACGAAGCCCCGTTCGCCGGGGGCGACACGGATCTCCACATCCTCGGAGGTCCGGCCGCTGGAGATGATCCCCAGATAATGATGGCCCAGTCCGGCCTCATTGCCGCCTGCCACTACGCTGATGAAATGGGCGAACTGGCTGTAGGACTGGAGGGTGTAGCCTAAAGGGGACGCGCCCTCATGGCTGCCCCAATTGGTCCCCATAGGGATGCATAGGACCAGAGGCATGTTATACCAGGAGGAGAGGAGATACAGGTATTTGATCCCCATCATGATATCATTTTCCTGGTATGCATCAGCATCTTCCTGGATCAGATAAAAATCCCGCAGATATCGCTTGGCCGGTTTTAGCTTGACGACGCCTAAGGAGGCCTGGGGGGCGGCTCCTGTAAAATCTCCGGAGGCAGTGGCCCCGCCGGCGGCGATGCCGGCCATGAAGGTGCCGTGACCGTCTGTATCGGTAGAGGGGACGATCTGCAAGGGATCGTCAGAGCGCAGGGCTTCGTTGATCTGGTCCGCTGTGTAGGCTGTACCGTATTGGATATCCATATAGTAAGGGATGCGGGACCGGACCCCCGGCGGGATCTCGTCCGGTCCTTCCGGGATGTTCTGGTCCCAGATCCCTAAGATCCTTGTGGTACCGTCCGGTTGTAAGAAAAGGGGGTTCTGGTAATCGATGCCGGTATCGATCATGCCGATGAGCACCCCCCGCCCCTGTCCGCCCAGAGCCGGCTGCTGGAACACCGGGAGGATGCCGGAGGCTTCCATGCTGGAAGTATCTAAAAGTGTATACAGCTTTGGGATAGAAGAATAATCATATTTGGACAGGCTGATGGGCGTGACCGTATCCAGAGGGAGATAAAGGACCGCGTATTCTCTGGAGACGGTGTCGTAGCAGAGGGAATCCTGCTCCAGGTTGACGGCAGGAAGGGTGCTGCTGCCGGCATGATAGATAAAGTCGGCGACCTGCTCACTGGCGGGGTTTATGGGGCAAACGGGCATAAAAGGACCTCTATGGATCGGCTTTGTTACTTGTATATGCGGGTCGTGGTAAAAAATTCCCTTTACGGTTGGATGGAAAAAGGGTAGAATAGAGTAAGAGATGCCGCGTAACGGCAGGGGCGATGAGCCAGAGGATGGAGGGAGGCAGCAGATATGATGCTTATTTTGATGATCGCATTGATCGCAGCGGTGGATCTGTGCATCAAGGAGGAGATCGAGGCCAGGGACGGCAGTGAGTTCCCTAAGGAGCTCATAGGGACGGATGGGAAGATCATCCTCCATAAAAGCCACAATACAGGATTCCCGTTCCAGGTCTTAAAGAGCAGACCGGAGCTGGTCCGGACAGTACCGACCATAGTGATCTCGGCCCTGGGCGGCGTGCTGGGGTTTTTGATCCCGAAGAAGGGCTACTGGGCAGAGAAGCTGGCCCTGGTGCTCACCTTGGGCGGGGCCTTCAGCAATCTCTACGACAGGCTGTCCCGTGGCTATGTGGTGGATTACTTCAGCATCGATATGGGAAAGCTCAAAAAGGTGGTCTTTAACCTGGGCGATATCTGCATCTTCGCCGGGACCGCCATCATGGTCCTCTCCCAGATCGCATCCGAGGGCTACCGCCTGGTCAGGAAGATCCAGTGGAAGAAGAGATAGATACGATAAGGGGTATCGCGAAGGGTCCGCTCCGAAAGGAGCGGACCCTTCGCGACATATATCAGCAATAAGACACCCCGGCGTGTGAGTGGACCGCAACACTTCCCATGCACGTTCCCCGATACATCTTTTTCCCTCATTGACATATGCAGGAGATCATAGTACAATCATTTATAAATTTTTAATGAAAAAGGAGCGTGTTATTTTATGGAACCGTCTGGCGACGCGGCCATACGATCGTGTATCTTACTTATCCTGCTAGCATTATCTGCATTCTTTTCTTCGGCAGAAACAGCACTTACCACAGTGAACAAGATCCGCATGAGGACATTGGCAGAGAGCGGCCATAAGAGGGCCCAGATTGTGATCAAGATCCTCGAGGACCAAGGTAAGATGCTCAGTGCCATCTTGATCGGTAATAATGTGGTGAACCTGTCCGCATCGGCCCTTTTGACCGTATTGGCGGCAGATCTCTTCGGAAGTAAATGGGTGGGAGCTGCCACCGGTGTCCTGACCCTGCTGATCTTAGTATTTGGAGAGATCACCCCGAAGACCATTTCGACCATATCCCCTGAAGCGATCTCTCTCAACTATGCGCCTTTCATCTATACATTGATGAACCTTTTGACACCGGCGATCTTCTTAGTGAACCATCTCTCCCTCCTGGTCTTGAAGCTGATGCGGATCGACCCGGATAAAAAGCAGGGGGCGATCACCGAGGACGAGCTGCGGACCATCGTGGAGGTGAGCCATGAGGAAGGCGTCATCCAGATGGAAGAGAAGAAGATGATCACCAATGTGTTCGATTTCGGGGATGACTTAGCCAAGGATGTGATGGTCCCCCGGGTGGATATGACCTTTGTGAACGTGGACGCCACCTACGAGGAGCTGATCGAGGTGTTCCGCAAGGATAAATATACCCGTATCCCGGTCTACGAGGAGAGCACAGACAATGTGATCGGCATCATCAATGTAAAGGACCTGCTGCTCTTAGACGGCCGTGAGGATTTCCACATCCGGGACTGCCTGCGCCAGCCTTTGTATACCCATGAGTACAAGAAAGCGGCCGAGCTGATGGTAGAGATGCGCAAGACCTTGAACAACATCGTGATCGTCTTAGACGAGTACGGAGCCACCTCCGGACTGATCACCCTGGAGGATATGCTGGAGGAGATCGTGGGCGAGATCCGGGACGAGTATGATGAGGACGAGGAGGATAAGCTGGTAGAGCTGGAGAACGGTCAGTACCGGGTGGACGGCTCCATGAAGCTGAACGACTTGAACAACCGTTTGGACCTGAAGCTGGAGTCAGAGGAATATGATTCCTTGGGCGGCCTGGTGATCGGGCTCTTAGACCACCTTCCCGAGGAAGGGGAGGAGGTCACCCACGAGGGGATCCGGATGGTGGTGGAACATATGGAAAAGAACCGGATCGAAGCGGTCCATCTGTACTTACCAGTCCCTGAGGACACAGAAGGGGCAGGCTCGGAGGAGGATCAGGCAGCGGCGGCAAAGCTTGCAGAAGACAAAGACACCGAAGGGAGCGCTCCGGAGGAGAGCGGCCTTAAGGGGCAAGAGAGACCGGATGAGATGACAGAGGAGAAAGGGGCGTGACGCCCCTTTTTCGCGGCCTGGGAAAGTGCGTTTTCATGGAGCAAGATCTTTCCGATCAGCTGGCCATCCCTCCCAGCGTTCCGCCAAAGACGCAGATGCCCATCACCATGGTCATGGAACGGGTATCGCCCTCCACCCCTCTGTTGAACAGAAAGGACATCAGGGCCAGCAGGAGAAAATAGAGGAGGCCGGCTAAGAGCCCCCAGAAGAACCGCCGGTCTGTGACGCCTTTTCCTGCCAGCAGTCCGCCCAAGAAGCAGCTCAAGGCATAGACCCCATAGACGGCAGAGGCCACTCTGGAGGGGGCCAGCTTAAAGCGGAAAAGCCCGAAGGCTAGAAGGGTCAGGAGCAGGGCGCTCAGCAGATAGGAAAAGAGCAGGGACCGGGTCAGGATCTTGATCGTCCGCATATCATTTCCCTCCTTTTATGATGTATAGTCCAGTCTATGCCGGGGCGGGACGGGATATGAGGGCTTGTTATCTTTTCTGTCCATGCCGGTTACTGTTCACGGTTACGCCGCTCACAGCAACAGAATGCACACAAAATGGGCTGACCGCCCATTTTGGCGCTGCAACCCTCGGGTTTCTTGCGACCTTTGCTCACAAGAAACACCTCGCAGGATATCACCTGTGAAAAGTAACCCATGCCGGCCCTGCGCGGCCCCTTTCGGACATAAAAGCCTTGCGGACTCCTATTTCTTGTGATATAATCGCAAGGAACTTTAAGAGAATGGAGGCGAGGCGAGATGAAGCACGTAAAGACTTTAAATGCCAACACGTTAAAGGACACTATGAAAAAGGGCGGATGCGGTGAGTGCCAGACTTCCTGCCAGTCCGCATGTAAGACTTCCTGCACGGTAGGGAATCAGCATTGCGAGAACAGCAGCCGATGACCCTCGCCTCATGGCGGTCCGATCGTTTTCAGGATAACCCCTACGGTCACCGGATCGTAGGGGTATTTTCCGTGTCTGTGAGAGACGGGGACCGGCGGGCAGGAGCCCGCCCGTGACCAGATGGACAACATACAAGATGGATAGACGTCATACAAGCCGGAAGGGATAGAAAGAAGAGGGATCTTTGTGATACATCAGTATAAAAATAACGGTTACAGCATCATACTGGATGTGGACAGCGGTTCTGTCCATGTGGCAGATCCCATACTCTATGATGCAGTGGAGATCTTAAAGGAGCGTCTGCCGGATATGGATGAGCCCGCCCGGATCCCTGAGGAGGATGCACAGGCGGTCCTTAAGGGGCTTAGAGGGCGGTATCCGGAGGCGGAGATCTTGGAGACCCTGGAGGAGATCCAGGCGCTGATCGACCAGGGGATGCTGTTCGCGAAGGATATCTACCAGGATATGGTGGCAGACTTTAAGGAGCGGAAGACTGTGGTCAAGGCATTATGTCTCCATGTGGCCCACGACTGCAACCTGGCCTGCCGGTACTGCTTTGCAGAGGAAGGCGAGTACCACGGCCGGCGGGCGTTGATGAGCTTCGAGACCGGCAAGAAAGCACTGGACTTTTTGATCGCCAGCTCAGGGGGCAGGCGGAACCTGGAAGTGGACTTTTTCGGCGGCGAGCCCCTGATGGACTGGAAGGTGGTCAAGGAGCTGGTGGCCTACGGGCGGGAGCAGGAAAAGCTCCACGATAAGAAGTTCCGCTTCACCCTGACCACCAACGGGGTCCTTTTGGATGAGGAGGTCATGGACTTCTGTGACCGGGAGATGAGCAATGTGGTCCTGAGCCTGGACGGCAGGAAGGCGGTCAACGACAGGATGCGCCCCTTCCGCAGCGGCAAGGGCAGCTACGACCTGATCGTGCCCAAGTTCCAGGCATTTGCCCGGCGCAGAGGGGAGAAGGACCACTATATCCGGGGGACCTTCACCCACTACAACCTGGATTTTGCCCAGGACGCCATCCATTTCGCCGACCTAGGCTTTAAGCAGATCTCCATCGAGCCGGTGGTAGCCCCGCCGGAGGAGGACTATGCGATCAAGGAAGAGGATCTGCCCCAGATCTTAGAGCAGTATGACCTTCTGGCAAAGGAGTATATCAAGCGGAAAAAAGAGGGGAGAGGGTTCAACTTCTTCCACTTTATGATCGACTTAAAAGGCGGGCCCTGTGTGGCTAAGCGGCTCTCGGGCTGCGGCTCCGGCACGGAGTATCTGGCGGTCACGCCCTGGGGGGACCTCTACCCCTGCCATCAGTTCGTGGGACAGGAGGGCTTCCTCCTGGGCAATGTGGATACCGGCGTCACCAACCTGCAGGTCCAAGACACCTTTAAGCTGTGCAATGTCTACGCCAAGGAAAAATGCCGGGACTGCTTCGCCCGCTTCTACTGCAGCGGCGGCTGTGCGGCCAATGCCTACAACTTCCACGGTTCGATCACCGAGGCCTACGATATCGGCTGCGTTATGCAGAAGAAGCGGATCGAGTGTGCCCTGATGATCAAGGCCGCGCTGGCGGAGGAGGAAAAACAGGGATGACCATCAGGCCTGCCGCAGGAGTGCAAGGGGCAAAAGCCGCCCCTAAAGAGTCCTGTCAAAGGCTTGGATGTTCAAAGGCACGGCGGTCAGGCCGCCTCCAGAGCGGACTTGGCTGTGTGGATAGATGGGGCCTTAAGGACCGGTGTGCCGGATATCATGACGAGTGAGAAAAAGGAGAAACGAAGATGAAGAGCAACAAGGGAAAAGGCCTTTTGGGCCTGATCGTGGTCATCGCCGCATTGGCCGTGTTCGGCTGGTTCGGCTATACCAGCATGGATGACATCAAGCTGGGCTTAGACCTGGCCGGAGGCGTCAGCATCACCTATCAGACAGTGGTGCCAGATCCTACAACAGAGCAGATGTCCGACACGATCTACAAGCTGCAGCAGAGAGTACAGAATTACAGCACGGAGGCTGAGGTCTACCAGGAGGGCGCTAACCGGATCAATATCGATATCCCCGGCGTGTCCGATGCGAACACGATCTTGGCCGAGCTGGGAAAGCCCGGCTCCCTGCTGTTCACTGATGAGTCCTTTAACGTGCTGATGACCGGGGACATGGTGGCCAGCGCCAAGGCCGGCATGCGGGAGGGCAGCGGCGTACAGGCCCAGGAGTATGTGGTCCAGCTGACCCTGACCGACGAGGGAGCTAAGACCTTCGGGGAGATCACCCAGGCCAATATCGGCAAGCGGATCGCGATCATCTATGATGATGAGGTGAAGTCCGCCCCCGTGGTCCAGACGGCGATCACCGGCGGGCAGTGCGAGATCACCGGCATGGCCTCCTTTGAGGAGGCGGAGAACTTAGCCTCCACGATCCGGATCGGATCTTTGTCCTTAGAGCTTCAGGAGCTGCGCTCTAATGTGGTGGGCGCGAAGCTGGGTCAGGAGGCCATCAGCACCAGCTTAAAGGCTGGAGCCGTGGGCTTCGGTCTGGTGGTGGTCTTTATGATCGCTGTCTATCTGCTCCCCGGCCTGGCCGCATCCATCGCCCTGGCGCTGTATGTGGGGCTGGAGCTGGTGCTCCTGTCCGCCTTTGAAGTGACCCTGACCCTGCCCGGCGTGGCCGGTATCATCCTGTCCATCGGTATGGCGGTGGATGCTAACGTGATCATCTCCACCCGTATCAAGGAAGAGCTGGGTCTTGGAAAGACCGTAAAGTCCGCGATCAAGAGCGGCTACAGCAAAGCGCTGTCCGCGATCATCGACGGCAATGTGACCACCCTGATCGCCGCCGCGGTCCTGTATCTAAGGGGCTCCGGCACGGTGAAGGGCTTTGCCGCTACACTGGCGATCGGTATCGTCCTCTCCATGTTCACCGCCCTGGTGGTCACCAGAGGCGTGCTGGCGGCCTTCTGCGCCTTAGGGCTTGAGAACGCGAAGCTCTACGGGGTCAGAAAAGAGAAGGCGCCGATCGACTTCCTGGGCAAGCGGAAGCTCTGCTTTATCCTGTCCGCTGTTCTGGTCCTGGCCGGCTTCGCCTTTATGGGTGTGAACAAGGGATCCACAGGCTCGATCTTAAATTACGGATTGGATTTCAAGGGCGGTACCTCGACGAATGTGACCTTTAACGAGGACCTGTCCTTAGAGCAGATCTCCAGCCAGGTGGTGCCGGTGGTGGAGAGTGTGACCAAGGATGCCAGCACCCAGACCCAGAAGGTGGCCGGCACCAATGAAGTCATCATCAAGACCCGGTCCCTGACCGTGGAGGAGCGCCAGGCCCTCAATAAGGCGCTGGTGGATACCTTCGGTGTAGATGAAGGGACGATCACCGCGGAGAGCATCTCCGCCGCGGTCAGCACCGAGATGAAGAAGGATGCCATCGTGGCCGTGATCATCTCCACGATCTGCATGCTGATCTACATCTGGTTCCGTTTCAGCAACGTGCGCTTCGCCACCAGTGCCGTGGCGGCGCTGATCCACGATGTGCTGGTGGTGCTCACCTTCTATGCGGCATGTAAGTGGTCGGTAGGGTCTACCTTCATCGCCTGTATGCTGACGATCGTAGGCTACTCCATCAATGCCACCATCGTGATCTTCGACCGTATCCGGGAGAACCTAAAGGAACAGGGCAGCCACGCGGATCTGGCCCAGGTGGTCAATGCCAGTATCACCCAGACCCTGACCCGCAGCACCAATACCTCCCTGACCACCTTCATCATGATCTTTGTGCTGTTCATCATGGGCGTGTCCTCGATCCGTGAGTTCGCGCTGCCGCTGATGGTGGGGATCGTCTGCGGCACCTACTCCTCGATCTGCGTGACCGGTGCGCTGTGGTATGTGATGACCACCTCGAAGCAGAAGAAGGACGCAGAGGAAAAGGCGGCGGCCAAGGCAGCGAAGAAAGCGAAAAAGTAAGATGAGATACCGCATATTAGCAACGGACGGACGGGCCAAGCGGGCGGAGCTTACAACAGTCCACGGCACTGTCCAGACCCCGCTGTTCATGAACGTGGGGACGGTGGCCGCCATCAAGGGCGCCGTCTCCACAGATGATCTGAAGGCGATCGGCACCCAGGTGGAGCTGTCCAATACCTACCATCTCCATGTGCGGACAGGGAATAAGCTGATCAAGGCTTTTGGCGGGCTCCACAAGTTCATGCACTGGGACCGGCCGATCCTCACGGACTCCGGCGGCTTCCAGGTGTTCTCCCTGGCAGGCCTCAGGAAGATCCGAGAGGAAGGCGTCACCTTCCAGTCCCATATCGACGGACATAAGATCTTCATGGGACCGGAGGAGAGCATGCAGATCCAGTCGGATCTGGCTTCTACCATCGCCATGGCCTTTGACGAGTGTCCCCCCAGCCATGCGGACTATGACTATATCCGCCGCAGTGTGGACCGTACCACCCGTTGGCTGGTCCGGTGCCGCAAGGAGATGGAGCGGCTGAACAGCCTGCCGGACACGATCAATAAGGAGCAGCTGCTCTTCGGGATCGACCAGGGCGGCGTGGTGGATGCCATCCGGATCGAGCACGCCCAGGAGATCGCAGCTATGGATCTAGACGGCTATGCGATCGGAGGCCTGGCGGTGGGGGAGACCCATGAGGAGATGTACCACATCCTGGATGTGACGGTCCCTCATCTGCCCCAGGATAAGCCCACCTACCTGATGGGGGTGGGGACCCCGATCAATATCCTAGAGGCGGTGGACCGGGGCGTGGACTTTTTTGACTGTGTCTATCCCACCAGGAACGGACGCCATGGCCACGCCTATACGGACCATGGGCGGCTGAACCTGTTCAACCAAAAATATGAGCTGGACCCCCGCCCGATCCAGGAGGGCTGTGGATGCCCCGCATGCCGGTCCTACAGCCGCGCCTATATCCGGCACCTTTTAAAGGCAAAAGAAATGCTGGGGATGCGGCTATGTGTCTTGCATAATCTTTATTTTTATAATACAATGATGGAAGAGATCCGATGTGCGATCGAAGAACACCGCTATAAAGCCTATAAAGAAGAGAAGATCAAGTCGATCTTAGCAGGCGGCGAGATGTAATGGCTAGATTTAAGGAGGAAAAAAGATGAGTGGATTTGGAGGGCCTATGGGCTGGATCCTGTATTTTATATTTCTGTTCGGGCTGATGTATTTTATCGCCTTCAGGCCCCAGAAGAAGGAGAAGAAAAGGCATGAGGAGCTGATGGCCAGCATCGCCGTGGGCGATACGGTATTGACCAGCAGCGGATTTTACGGCGTGATCATCGATATGACCGATGACACGGTGATCGTGGAGTTCGGCAGCAATAAGAACTGCCGGATCCCTATGCAGAAGCAGGCGATCGTGCAGGTGGAAAAACCGGAGTAGGACGAGAGCAAAGGAGAAAGCCATGGGCACAGCTTGGTGCCGCCATGGCTTTTTTGTTACAGCCAGGCTGAGCAAAGAGAGGATGGGGCATAGATCGTCCATGGTCTGTGCGGTGGCCTTGTGGGAAGAAAAGGGGATGAGCAGATGATAAAAAATATCGTATTTGATATGGGGAAGGTCCTGGTGGACTATGTGGCGGATGCGTCCTGCCGGCATTTTATGACCGATGAGGCACAGATCCGGGAGGTCTGTACCAGCGTCTTCATCTCGCCGGAGTGGGTGCTCCTAGATATGGGCGTGATCGGGGAGGAGGAGGCCTTGGAGAGGATGCTCTCCAGACTCTCCACAGACCATGCAAAGGAGATGGCGGCCTTGTGCTTCTGGCATTGGCATGAATATAACATGTGGCCCATGGAGGGCATGGGGGAGCTGGTGACAGCCCTGAAGGAGCGGGGGCTTAAGATCTATCTCTGCTCCAATGCCTCCATCCGCCTCCTGACCTGCTATAAGGAAGTCATCCCGGCGATCCACCTGTTTGACGGTGTGCTCTTCTCGGCGGAGGTCAGATGCATGAAGCCTCAAAAGGAGATCTATGAGCGGTTGTTCACGCGGTTCTCCTTAAAGCCGGAGGAATGCTATTTTATCGACGATCAGCGGCTGAACATCGAGAGCGCGGCCCGGTGTGGCATGGAGGGGTATGTGTACGACGGGGACCGTAAGAAGCTGATCGTCAAGCTCAGTCAGGTGCTGGGACTGGAGCTGGGGTGAGACGGTAGGGAGAAGGATGCGTCGGGCGCCGGTCAGGCAGGACGCGTGGCGCGGGTCCGTGGATGTATGCAGTGCAGAAGTGTGTTGGAGACAGGAGTGCCTCTGATGGATCGGACATATCGGGTAGAAGGAGGGCAGGTATCCATGGGAGAAGAGCAGTTTCGGAAAAAGGTCACCTGGAGCACCTTCTTTTTCGGGATCCTGGTAGTGTGGGTCCACTCCTATAATGGGGAGCTCTTCCTGGGAAAGACGGCCCAGGGGCTGGCGGTGGACGGGTTTGAGCGGTTCATCGGAGAGACTTTAGGCCAGATCGCGGTACCCGGCTTTTTCCTGACCTCCGCCTACCTGTTCTATCGGAATTTTGACTGGAGCAGGCTCCTCCCTAAGTGGCGCTCCCGGGCCGGCAGCATCCTGATCCCTTACCTGGTCTGGACCCTGCTCTACTATCTGGGCTATGTGGCGGCCAGCCGCCTGCCCTTCATCTCCAGGGTGGTGGGCAAGGGGGTGATCCCCTTTACCCTCCCGGAGCTGTGGGAGGCGGTGCTCCATTATAAGTACCTCTATACCTTTTGGTATCTGCAGCAGCTGATCTGCCTGACCCTTTTGGCGCCGGTGCTCTATGCCCTCCTGCGGCATTTCTGGAGCGGGCTCCTCTTTTTGGCCGCCGTGTCCTGGGCGGTGTGGGTGCGGGCGGACTTCCCCATTTTTAACGAGGATGCCCTTCTGTACTATGGCTCCGGCGGTTTTTTAGCCCTCCATGGACACTGTCTGGAAAAGGTCTGGACCGGCAGGCGGTGCGCTTTAGGGGTAGGGCTTGGAGCCGCGGCCTTCGCGGGCCTTTGTGTGACCAGACGATACTTCCTGCCGGGCCTGGCCGTGGCCTGCCGCCTTTTCGCGCCCTTGGGGCTGTGGCTGGCGATGGATGAAAAGCGTCTGGGAAAGGTCAGGCCCTGGATGGGGGGCAGCCTTTTCCTCTATGCCGTCCATTTCGCCCTGGTGCGGACCGTGAACAAGACCGCGGCCCTCTTCGCGCCGCCCCTGCCTCTGATCCCGGTGGCTCTGTACCTTTTGATGCCGGCGCTCATGGTGGCGGCAGGCTTTGGCCTGTCCTTGGCGCTGAAACGGTATGCGCCGGGGGTGTGGCGGGTGCTCAGCGGGGGGAGATGAAGAGGGAAAGCGGCGATCATCGTCGCTTTTTTATTTTTAAGAGCTTTACTTTCTCGCTTAAAAATAGTAATATTTAAGCGAGAAAGTAAACAGGAGGGGACGGCATGGATAAAGACCGTATTTTACAGGAACTGGTCGAAGAAAATAACGGGTATTTATTTACATCGATGGCAACAAAAGAAGGGATCACGAAGCCGTACCTGGCAAGATATGTGAAAAAATACGGGTTAGAGAGAGTCGCAAGAGGGATCTATATCACAGATGATGTATGGCCAGATGAATTATATATCATGCAGGCCAGGAGTGCAGCTGTCATTTTTTTTGGTGAGACCGCCCTCTATCTCCATGATCTGATCGATAGAGAATATACGAAGATCTGTGTTTCAGTACCTGTTGGTTATAATGCCACGCATTTGAAAAAGGGGAAGGCGGATAGCCTGCAGGTACGATATGCGGCGAAAGCCCTCTATGAGCTGGGGGTGTGTATGGTGTCTTCAGATAGTGGGAATATGGTAAGGGCCTATGATAAGGAGAGATGTATCTGCGATCTGATCGCAGATAGAGATAGGATAGAAGTGCAAGATCTTCAGACTGCGCTCAAAGGATATATGTCCGGAAAAGACAAGAGATTGTCAAAGCTGATCGGATATGCGGAAAAGATCGGGATCAGAGATGAAGTGATGAAATATGTGGAGGTACTGGTATGATCCATACATCAAAACAGTTAAAGGATAAGGTGCGGGATCTTTCAAAAGGGGACAATGATATCGCAAAAACGCTGATCAGAAACTTTGTGATGGAACGTTTTTTGGAGCGGGTGTCTCTTTCGGTGTATCGCGAGAGTCTGATCCTTAAAGGAGGCATGCTCATTGCATCGATCATGGGGGTCGATATGCGGGCTACTATGGATATCGATACGACGGTCAAGGCGTTGCCGCTAAATGAGGATGCTGCGCAAAGGATCGTTTCTGAGATATGCAAGATCCCGGTGGACGATGGCGTCAGCTTCCATATCACTTCTATAGCAAAGATCATGGCTGAGCATGAATATCCAGGGATCAGGATGGTGTTGCAGGCTACGCTGGACCGGATGAGGCAGACCATCAAGCTTGATCTATCAACAGATGATGTCATAACACCAGCAGCGATCAGCTATAAATATAAACTGATGTTTGAGGACAGGGTGATCTTATTACGTACATACAATAAAGAAACATTGCTTGCTGAGAAGATCCAGACGATCCTTGCAAGGGGTATCGCCAATACCCGCCTCCGAGATTTTTATGATGTTTATGTGATCACAAAAAAGTATATCGATGAGTTGGATAAAGAGATCCTTTTGGAAGCGTTCCACGCGACATGTAGAAAACGAGAGACTGTGTTTACGAAAGAAGATATGGCAGCAACACTTACACAAATAAGAGAGGATGCCGGGATAGCGCAAATGTGGGAGCGATTTCGAAAAAAGAACTATTTTGTTGGAACTCTGGAATGGGAGGTTATAGCAAGGGAGGTCCTGCAGATGATCCATACGTATATCATCCAGGCACGCGATGACGTTGGTGATGGTCGATCTTGCGACAACCTCCCATAGGGTCGTTTTTGTATAGACGCTTATAGCTCTGTGGCATCAAGCCAGCTCATAGACATACTTCGGATGGTCATCCCCTGTCTTAAACACATAGACCCGATCACATTTCGGCCATCGCCCGCCGTCCGCAACGTGAAAAGGGTCAACGCTCCCACCGTCCCGATGCACCGCATGGCAGGACGAGACCTGTTGAAGTGACCGGGAGCCCCACCTCGTCCGCACTGACCCGACCGTGATAGCGTTGCCGTACTTCCAGGCCCAGCATGTAGGAAAGAACGGAAGGGGCCAGCCCGGTAGTGTAGGAATTGATCAAAAAGAAGACCGGGTCATCGGATAAAAGCTTAGCGCATAGCTTCACTAAAGGATGGATACAGTCCTCGATCTTCCAGATCTCGCCTTTCGGTCCACGGCCGTAGGAGGGCGGATCCATGATGATCCCGTCGTAGTGGTTGCCCCGACGGATCTCCCGCTCCACAAATTTCACACAGTCATCTACCAGCCAGCGGATCGGCGCGTTCTCCAGCCCGCTGGCTTTCGCGTTCTCCTTGGCCCAGCCCACCATGCCCTTGGAGGCATCCACATGGGTCACGGCGGCTCCGGCTCGGGCGGCGGCCAAAGTAGCGCCCCCGGTGTAGGCGAAGAGGTTTAAGACCTTCACAGGCCGTCCGACCTCCCGGATCTTCTGCCCGCACCAGTCCCAGTTCACTGCCTGTTCCGGGAAAAGGCCGGTGTGCTTGAAGCTGAAGGGCTTTAACTGGAAGGTGAGTGTCTGATACCGGATGGACCACTGTTCTGGCAGGTCAAAAAATTCCCACTCCCCGCCGCCCTTTGCGCTCCGGTGGTAATGGGCATCCGGCTTTCGCCAGCCGGGAGCCGCTTTCTTCGTATCCCAGATCACCTGGGGATCCGGCCGGATCAGGACCTGCTCCCCCCAGCGCTCCAGCTTCTCGCCTTTGGAGCAGTCGATCACCTCATAGTCTTTCCATTTATCAGCTATCCACATAGGACCTTCCCTACCTCTCTATCTGCGATGCGTTATCGGGTGTTGCTGTATCAGGTTGATTATATCGGAACAAAGGCGCGGGCGTCAAGAGCTGCCGTCATTTTCGCAGCCCCTCCCGGAGCGGGCCCTTGGCTTACCTATGAAAAGTAACCCGCAGATCGGCTGGCCTGGCCCGCGAGAAGGAACGCGATACAAAAAACGTAATAAAATCGAAAAGGAAATTATGTTGCATCTTCCAGGAATATTTGCTACAATTTTCAATACATGACGGATTTTGCATGACGATCGGTAAAAGATCAAGGGGATCCAAGGAGATAAAAGGAGTATCGGTAAGATGAAGAAAAAGGGAGCAGCAGGTTCGATGGCTGTGGCCGTATTGACCCTGGGGATGACGATCCCTGCCTGGGCCGCCGGATGGGTGGAGAACAACGGGCAGTGGCAGTACCAGGATAATTCCGGCTATGCGGTGACAGATGAGTGGAAGAAGGGCGCGGACGGCCAGTGGCGCTATCTGGACGGCTCCGGCTATATGGCTGTGGACAGCTGGGTGGACGACGAGTATTATGTGGACCAGAACGGGATCATGGTGGCCGCAAACTGGCTCCAGGTCAATGACCCCTCCTCCGACCAGGAGGTGAGCTGGTATTACTTTAACACCAACGGGAAAAAAGTGAAGGGCGGCTGGAAGAAGGTAGGGAGCAGCTGGTACTTCTTCGACGAGGACGGGCTGATGAAGACCGGCTGGGTGGACGAGGACCAGTATTATACCAAGGACAGCGGCGAGATGGTGACTGGCTGGCAGCAGCTCTTGCCTCCGGAGGGCGCGGATTACACCGATGAGGATGATGATACCGGCCCCTTTATGGTGGAGGACAGCGAAGGCCATTACTGGTATTATTTCCGCTCTAACGGGAAAAAGGTGACCCCTAAGGACGAGGGCGGCGAGAACGGGGTGGTGAAGATCGACAACGCCACCTATTGCATGAACAGTGACGGCGCGATCCAGTTTGGCTGGAAGAAGGTGGGCGGCGGGAGCTCGATCACCGATTATAAGTATTTTCTCGCTAACGGAAAGATGGTCACCGGCTGGTATTCTGCGGAAGCGCCCAAGAGCCTGGGGCAGGCAGACGGAGAGGTCCATTGGTACTATTTTAATTCCAAGGGCGTCCCCAAGGCAGATGAGGACGGCACCCCGGACAGCAAGGATATGCAGACCATCAGTGGAAAGACCTACCTGTTCAATGAGGCGGGGAATCCTACCTACGGCTTGCGCAAGGTAGCACAGTCCGGGAAGGACGGCAGCTTTGACGCGTACTATTTTGGCCGGAACGAGAATGAGTGCTGGGCCCACACCGGAAAACAGCAGGTGGAGGAGGAGAACGGCACTACCAGTACCTTCTTCTTTAACGCGAACGGGAGAGGCTATTCCGGGATAAAGGATAATTACCTGTATTATATGGGCAAGGTCCAGAAGGCCGAAGAAGATAAGTATGAGGTGATCTATGTCCCCTCCTTGAAGTACGGCGTGATGGTCAACACCTCCGGAAAGGTGATGAAGAACAGTACGGTCAAGCTGAACGACGGCAGCAAATATAAGACTAATGCCACCGGTCAGGTGACCGCGATCGATGGCGAGTCCGCTAAGGTGGAAGGCCGGATGCCGGAGGAGCCGGAGTGGACTAGGGATTAGGACGGAGGAGCCGAAAGGCTGGATACGTGCATACCATAATGTAGACAGAGACTGCGGGGATCGCTCCGCAGTCTTTTTCGTGATCGCCAGATGCTCTGCACAGTCCCGAAAAAGACCGACTATAGCCATATCAGTGTATAGTCCGCCTGATATGGGAGATACTTCCTGTTAAAAGGTAGAACAGGAGTGCGTATGAGGATACCAAGACATATCGGGATCATCCCGGACGGCAACCGGCGGTGGGCCTGCGAAAAAGGGATGACAAAGGAAGCGGGCTACGACCATGGGATCTCGCCGGGGATGGAGCTGTACCATCTCTGCCGGGAGCTGGGGATCGGGGAGATGAGCTTTTACGGCTTTACCGTTGATAACACAAAGCGGCCGTCCGTACAACGGATGGCCTTTTCCCGCGCCTGTGTGAAGGCGGTGGAGACCCTTTCTAAGGAGGACGCCCAGCTTTTGGTGCTGGGGAACACAAGGTCCGCCATGTTCCCCAGGGAGCTTTTGCCCTATACCACCAGGCAGACCTTTGGAAATGGCGGGATGAAGATCAATTTCCTGGTCAATTACAGCTATGAGTGGGACTTAGGGCTGGATAAGGCCGGGAGATGGAAGGAGCGGCCGAGGCGGGACGGAGAAAACGAGCAGGTCGGACAGGATGGGCAGAACGGATCGGATGGGCAGATCAGACAGCATGGACAAAATGGGCAGGGTGAGCAGGTTGGACCAGGCGGAGATGGAAAAAGCGATAGCCGAGACCTTCGGGATATCCGGCTCGGATCGGCGGAGGTTTCCCGGATCGATCTGATCATCCGGTGGGGCGGCAGGCGGAGGCTGTCCGGTTTCCTGCCGGTCCAGTCAGTCTATGCGGACATCTATGTGGTCGATGCCTACTGGCCGGACTTTTCCGTAGAACATGTACGGGAAGCCCTCCGCTGGTATGCAGAGCAGGATGTGACCCTGGGAGGATGAGGAGTCATCGCATCGGCTATGGATATAGCTACGATCCATATACACGCTGGCCGGAGCGGACCGCTTGACGGGTCTGTGAAAAGTGACCGGGTATGGTAACCGTTCAGGGTATCTGAACTGTTACCGGGTATGTAAGATCTATGTAAGATCTGCGGGCAGGCTATTGACGGCCTGCCCGCCATTTCTTATAGTAATGGTGAGCGACATGCCGGATGCCGGCATGTGAAGGCTTGGAGAGCACAGTACGTAAGATCGAGGGATAGGCAGGTTGAGCGATGAAGTCCATATATGTTGTAGAAGATGATGCGAACATCCGGGAGATCGAGATGTTCGCCTTAAAGAGCGGCGGCTATGAGACGGCAGGGTTTGAATGCGCCGCCGATCTTTGGAAGGCGATAAAGGAAAGAAGGCCTTCCCTGATCCTGCTGGATATCATGCTCCCGGATGAGGACGGCATAGCGGTCCTTAAGAGGCTGCGGACCGGCCGGGAGACGAAGAGCCTCCCGATCATCCTGGTGACGGCTAAGACCACGGAGATCGATAAGGTCAAGGGGCTGGATGCCGGTGCGGATGACTATATCACAAAGCCCTTCGGGGTCATGGAGCTGCTGTCCCGGGTCAAGGCCCTGCTGCGGCGGGCGGAGCCGGATCAGGAGAAGGAGCGGCTGGTCCTGTCCGATATCATCCTGTCCATGGCGGATAGGACCTGCCAGGTAGCCGGGGAGCCGGTGGAGCTGACCTATAAGGAATTTGAGCTTTTGGCTCTCCTCATACGGAACACCGGGATCGTGCTGACCCGGGAGGTCCTGATGGACAAGGTCTGGGGCGTAGATTTCATCGGAGGATCCAGGACCGTGGATGTCCACATCAAGACCCTGCGGAAGAAATTAGGCTACGGGGGGCGGCACATCAAGACCGTGCGGAACGTGGGATATCTGGCGGACCGGGGAGAGGCGGCAGAGGAAGGAGAGACGGCGGGGGCAGGAGAGGCGGCAGAGGTCGGAGAGTCGGCAGGGCCAGGAGGGTCGGCGGGGCCAGGAGAGACGGCAGGGGCAGGAGAGGCGGCAGAGGTCGGCGGGGCGGCAGGGCCAGGAGGGTCGGCGGGGCCGGGAGAGATGGCAGGAGCTGTTAAAACGAGGGGGAAGGCAGGGACAAAGGGGACAGGAGGCATGGGATGACCAGGAAGATCAACCGGGATTTTATGTTCGTCATCGCGGTGGCAGTCTTCCTGACCGTGTTCTTTACCACCATCCTGTCCTACCGGTCCTTCCAGGAGGAGGTGTTCTCCGAGCTCTCTTCCTTTGCCCAGATGCTGGAGGACCTAGAGATCCTGGGGCAGATGAAGGAGCAGGGCTTCCTAAAACCGGAGGAGGAGCTGCGGATCACCTGGATCGATCAGGACGGCTCTGTGCTCTACGACAGCTACGCCGATGACCGAGCATTAGATAACCATAAGGACAGGCCGGAGATCTGGAAGGCCCTGCAGAACGGAGAAGGGGCATGTATCCGAAGATCCCAGACCCTGGACAAGAGCATCTTTTTCTATGCCAAAAGGATGGAGGACGGGACGGTGATCCGGATCGCCAAGGAGGCCGGGAGTATCTGGAACGTATACCGGGATACCCTTCCGGTCACTCTTTTGATCGCCGCCCTGTCCTTCTTTATCGCCATGTGGCTGGCCAGATGCCTGACCCGCGCCTTCATCCGCCCGATCGAGCAGATGGCCGAGGACATGGACCATCTGGAGGATGTAACGGCCTACAAGGAGCTGCTGCCTTTTATCCGGCTGATCCGTTCCCAGCACGAAGAGGTGCTGCAGGTGGCGAGGCTCCGCCAGGAATTTACGGCCAATGTGAGCCATGAGCTGAAGACCCCCCTGACCTCGATCTGCGGCTACGCGGAGCTGATCGCCACCGGGATGGCCTCGAAAAAAGAAGGGCGGCATTTTGCGGCGGAGATCCATAGCAATGCCAAACGGCTCCTGACCCTGATCGAGGATATCCTGAAATTATCCGAGCTGGAGGCCGGCCCTCAGGAGGAGCCGGCCTTTGAGACAGTGGATGTATATGATCTGGCCGGTGCTTGCATGGATATGATGGCGCCGGTGGCGGATAAGCATGAGGTCTCCCTGTCGCTTTGCGGCGGTCCCCTTTTGGTCCGGGGGGACAAGGGCCTGCTGGAGGAGCTGCTCTACAATCTCTGCGACAACGGGATCCGCTATAACCGTCCCGGCGGCCACGTGTGGATCCTTGTCACCGACCGGCTGACCGTGAAGGACGACGGGATCGGGATCCCGAAAAGATGCCAGAAGCGGGTGTTCGAGCGGTTTTTCCGGGTAGACAAAAGCCGGTCCAAAAAGACCGGCGGTACAGGGCTGGGACTGGCGATCGTCAAGCATATCGCGGAGGTCCATGGGGCCGCCCTTTCCCTGGAGAGCGACGAGGATGCGGGGACCACGATCACTGTGGACTTCCCACAGCGGCAGCAGTCATAGGCCAGAGCCTCTTACGCTTAAGACTGCTCCGGTGCGCCGCAGTAGGCTTTATCCGGTACGGACAGCCGCGCCAGGGCTACCAGCTTGTAGGAGAAGGGCAGCAAAAGGAGGACCGTGGATACATTAAAGCAGGAATGGATCAGCGCGATCGCGGCCGGCGTGGCCGCCTGGTGGAAAAGGGCGACTGGGAAAAGATATCGGAGCAGATAGACCACCGGCAGGAAGATCGCGGTCCCGATCAGGTTAAAGTACAGGTGGATGAAGGCCGCCCTCCGCCCATTGGTGCTGGCGCCGATGGAGGAGAGGAGGGCGGTGATACAGGTCCCGATATTCTGTCCCAGGATGATCGGGATGGCCGCGGCGTAAGGGATCGTCCCCGCGGCACAGAGGGCCTGCAAGATCCCCACCGACGCGGAGGAGCTCTGGATGATGGCGGTCAGCACCGCGCCGGCCAGCATCCCCATCACAGGGTTTGAGAAAGCGGCAAAGAGCCGGGTGAACTGGGGCACATCCCGCAGGGGCGCTACCGCGGCGCTCATGGTATCCATGCCGGTCATCAGGATGGCAAACCCGGCTAAGATGCCGCCAAGCTCCTTTTTCTGCTCAGAACAGCCAAACATCAGGAAGCTGACGCCTACCATAGCGGCGATCGGGGCAAAGGTCTCCGGCTTTAGCAGCTGCAGGAACAACGTATCGCTCTGGATCCCGGAAAGGCTCAAGATCCAGGAGGTGATGGTGGTGCCGATATTGGCCCCCAGGATGATCCCCACCGCCTGCCTAAGCTGCATGATCCCCCCGTTGACAAATCCTACCACCATCACCGTGGTGGCCGAAGAGGACTGGATCACAGCCGTGACCCCTGCGCCCAGCAATACGCCTTTCAAAGGACTGTCCGTCATCTTCGACAGGACGCCTTCCAGCTTGCCGCCGGAAAGTTTGGCCAGGCCCTCCCCCAGGACATGCATCCCGTACAGGAACAGCGCCAGACCGCCGATAAAACGTGTCAAACCGGTCATATCCATAAAAAACCTCCCTTTTGGTCTTTGAGTCTTAAGTTCCTTGCATCGCCGGGAGGACCGCTTTGCGCATGCTCCGGGGATGCCCTTGATGAGATGACTGTAACATGCCTTTGTAAGATCGAAAAGATCCCTATGTAAAAATGGTGTAAATTTTTCGGCCGCTCCCTTGCCTTTTTTCCCAGGACATGATAAACTGACCTCCAGTATAAGGGAGTAGCTTACATGGCATCATGTGATAGGTCCCGTCAATACGGGAGCGGATCCCCGGGGCTTATCGGAAACAGCGAGACTTTTACTGCATCTGCAGTAGGGGTCTCTTTTTTATTTCATAGGAGATCGCGTCCTATGAAATGAAAATGCGCCGCTCAGGATGCACACTTTTTATATAGGAGGTAAAAGAGGATGGTACAGATGTTCATGGTAAATGTAGTGTTGCTGGCGGCGGGCTTTTTCGCCCTGATCAAGGGAGCGGACTGGTTCGTGGATGGCAGCTCTGCCCTGGCAAAAAATTTCCACGTCCCCGGCCTGATCATCGGCCTGACGATCGTGGCCCTGGGGACCAGCGCGCCGGAGCTGGCGGTGAGCATTTCCGCTGCCCTCCAGGGATCCAATGAGATCGCCCTGAGCAATGTGGTGGGCTCCGATGTCTTTAACCTGGCCTGTGTGCTGGGGATCTGCGCCGTCATCCATCCGGTCCCCGTGGATAAGGCCGTCCTGAAGCGGGACTTTCCCCTGACCATCGGCGCGGCGGTCCTGGCCCTGCTGGTCTCCGGCGCGGACTGGGCGGTGGTAAAGAGCGCCTTCAAGGGGCCTATAGCAGGTGCGATATCCGGCGGTATGGATCTTATGTCAGGCGGCATGGACGCTGTGGCGGGAACTGTGGGCAGGTCCGCAGGTCTTTTGCTCCTCGTCCTCTTCCTGGCCTATATCCTGTACCTGATCCATGACGCCCGGAAAAGACCAGAGAAAATCGAGACCGGGGAGCGGGATGGATGGAGCAGCGGCAGCCAGGGGAGCAGCAGCCAGAGAAGGAGTGGTAGCCAGGGAAGCAGCGGCAGCCAGGGGAGCAACGGCGGCCAGGGGAGCAGCGGTAGCCAGGGGAATAACGACAGCCAGAGAAGGAGCGGGCTGGGTCAGAGCCGCAGTCAGGGTCAAGGTCCCGACCTGGCAGGAGAGCCAGATAGAGAGGCCTGCCTGCCCCTGGGGAAGTGCGCTCTCTTGATCCTCATAGGGCTGGGACTGATCATCGCCGGCGGCCAGGTGGTGGTCTACAGCGCGAAGAACATCGCAAAAGCCTTAGGGATGAGCGAGACCTTGATCGGTCTCACGGTGGTGGCCGTGGGCACCTCCCTTCCGGAACTGGTCACATCGGTGGTGGCCGCCAGGAAAGGCGAGACCGGCCTGGCCATCGGGAACGTGGTGGGCTCCAACCTCTTTAACATCCTCTTCATCCTGGGGATCTCCGCCGCGATCTGCCCGATCGATGTGAACATCGCCTCGATCTATGATATGCTGACCTTGATCGTGATCAGCCTGCTCACCTATATCTTTTCCCTGAGCAAGGGGAAGATCGAACGGGCAGAGGGGGTGACGCTGCTCTTGTTTTATGGAGCGAGTGTGGTGTTTGCGGTCTTGCGGTGAGTTGTCATAGTAAAAAATTTCTAATTTCTACGATCTGATATTGATAAGTGGGTCTACATGCTTTATAATAAGGTCATCACATAAAGATGAGGCATAAGAAGTAGATGAAAGTCTTTTTTTGGAACACGCATAAAAATGAAAAGATCGATCCTTATATATATGACTTTGTAGAGGAAAACCGCTGCGATATCATCATATTGGCAGAATACCAGAATAGTATCATTGGACTGTGTGATCTGCTATCCCTGCTCCAAATGGATCTGTATCCATGGCTGGAAAATGCATGTGATAAGATAAAGATCATATCGGTAAAAGACTATAGAGCGACATTGCTGCGAGATGACCATAGATATTGTATCTATAGTCTACGATCAGCATGGGGGATCATGTTGTTAGCAGCGCTCCATCTGCCATCTAAGCTGTATTACGAGCCTTCGGATACAGAGGCTCTTGCCAGAAAGATCCGAAATGACATAGAAGAGGAGGAAGAAAGAGCGGGCCACCGGAAAACATTTGTAGTGGGGGACTTTAATGCGGATCCATTTGAAAATGCCTGTATCAATGCAGATTGTTTTCATGCATTGCCAAGCGGAGCGGAGGCGAAAAAAGGTTCCAGAACGGTCGCGGGCTGTTCATATTCCACCTTCTATAACCCGATGTGGAACTTGTTTGGAGATTTTGACCATACAGCGGGAACTTATTTTTATGATAAGAACCAGATACACATGTACCAATGGAACATCTATGACCAAGTGATCCTCCGTCCGGGACTGATCGACTGTTTTGTCAAGGATAGTCTGCGGATCGTACAGGATATCAAGGGCAGGAGCCTGCTCGAAAAAAATGGAAGGCCTGATAGGTCGATCAGTGATCATCTGCCGCTATATTTTGAGATCAAGGAGGGGATGTAAATGGAGAGATTATTTACGATCCGATCAGATGGATGGACAAAAACAGAACTGTCGCCGAAAAAGATCCTGGAGGAGCAATGCCGGTATCTGAATGAAGATACAGATGGGATCGTGATCGGAAGGGTGGCGGGATACCCGAAAAAGATCGATCTCTATTTTGAAACACCTGCCACCGATGCTTTATCAACTGGTCTGTGGTCATCAGCTGGATCTGGTGATGAGAAGAGCGGTAAGAGATCGGCGAGGAAAAAAGAAGATATCCAGAAAGAGTTAGGTGAGGTGGGCAAAGAAGGATTTACGTATGAATTTTTTCTAACATCAAAGGGTACACCGGATTATAAGTTTAGAGTCCTATTTATGTGTTACGATATCGCGGGCTATCCTGTGACGATCATTTTGGAAGAGGGGATCGCTGCGGAGATCGATATTTTTGACCACGGATATATCTACCATCTGAAAGATCAGCATGAACTCATGGATCTGCTGAGAAAAATATTTAGCTCGGATCGTTTGATGGGGATCGTGGCCAAGCTGCGCTGGTCAAATGATGAGCAAGTATAGTGGGAAAGAGAGTGTGTGATATTGGAGTTGTTTGGGTTTTTCTGATCAGGGATCGGGGGAGCGCCATGAAAGTAGGGAAAAGGAAGGCTGGCTCTTGCAGCCATGTTCTTGTGGAGAGGACAAAAAAACGCTGGAATATGCATTGTGCAGGCTCTATGAGTCCGTTTTATCCCCATACATCACTAATGTGTATCTTTACGGGAGCTGTACGCGGGGGGAACAGACCTATAAAAGTGATGTGGATCTTCTGGTGGAATTTTCAGAAGACATCGACCCGATAAAGTGCGGCCCTGACATCATCCAGCTGAAAGGGGACATATCACCGTCCAGCCTGGAGTTCCCTGAAGTTGACATGCATGTTGTGATAGGGGATGGATGGAGGAACAGCAAAAAGCTGTATCACCAAAATGTCCGAAGGGAGGGGATCGAGATATGGGGTACACAGAAGATCCATACTTAAGCTTTGCGGAAAATGATCGTCGTTTCTTTCGGGATGCGTATGATCATGGGATCAGAGGAGGGGCTTTGGCTGCCCTGGGACAAAATATCTGTGAAAGGTATCTGAAACATCTCATCTCTGAATAGATATACATTTGACCAGGCCCGTGGGGACCGAGGATGCCGTCAGGGCGACGAGTAAAAGCTGGATCGAACAGCCTTGAAAGTCGCTCTTAATGTTTTTTGGTGTTTTTTCGACCTATGATGAGGATATCCTCTTGTCAAAGTCAGGTAGATAAAGTATCATAAAAGCCATTAGATGATACTAGAAAAAACTAATATAGATCGATGATGCTAAACACCGATAAAGAAAGGATGTGGGAATACCGATAGCCTGTCCACCAACAGATGATAAATTTCCCCAAAACCTAAGAGAGGGGGGCGTGTAGGATGTTCCTGTTCCGCAATCTTTTTTTGATCATGTCCCTGTCCGGGACGATGGTCTTTCTTCTGTATCTGCTGGTCCGCCCACTAACGGAACGATATTTTTCGCCGCGGTGGAGATGCTGGATGCTGCGGCTGGCTATGGTGTTCTATCTGCTCCCGTTCCCCTATTACAAATATCGGCTATGGGGGCTCATCTATGACCGTTCACCGGCCATACAGGAAAAGGTCAAGCAGGGACTGACATCCGTGGATACAAGCTATCTGATCGTGGTCGATGAGAGTGCCATACAGTTTTCCACGAAGCTACAATATCTGTATGCGTCCATGCTGTTCATTGGAGCGGTCTCCGTTATCTTAGTCTGTCGGCAGATCCATCAATATCGGAGGATGAAGGTATTATGCCTTTCTGAGCAGTGCAGGTCGGCAGGACAAAGGGAAGATGAGTTATTCTCTTCCATAAAGCGGACATTGGGGATAAAGAGAGAGGTAAGGTTTGTCCATTCTGTACACTGTAGGTCACCCTTGACCAGCGGGGTACGAAAGCCTGTTGTGATATTCCCGGAATGGAAAAAGGACTGCCCGGTGGACCCGGAGCTGTATGGATATATGATCACACATGAGCTGGCCCATATCAAACACCATGATGTATTGATCCGGCTGATCGGGATATTGGTAGTAGCGGTCCACTGGTTTAACCCATTTGTATATCTATGGTGGGACGAACTCTCCTGTGTCAGCGAGATGTACTGCGACAGCGTCGTGATGGAAGGGAAAGGGGAAAAGGAGCGCAGCCGATATGGAGAACTGTTTTTAGAACTGGCAGCAGGAAATATGCTATCGGATAAAAACCAGTTTGTTGCGGGGTTGACCAACAGCAGAAATAAAAAGATGTATGAGAGGAGGATATTGGAAATGAAAGTATGCAGACAGTATAAACCACTTTTATCTGTGGTCGCGGCCATGGGTATCGGTATGGCGGGGGTGATGACAGCCTTTGCTTATGATCCGCCGAAAACATTCTTGAATGAAGCAGGGGGAGATACGGGAGTGGTGACATCGGTCACAGCAGGGCCGCCCGCGCCAGCGGAGAGTCTTGCAGCGGACCAGTTTTTTACTGCAGATGATGGGACGATCTATATCCTCACGGCAGATGATGAAGATGCTAGGGTGAGCTGTGTCCATGACTATTCTGGTTCAGGGACATCCACTGTCCATAAAAAAGATGGAAAGGGAGGATGTATAGTCAAAACGTATGAAGCATTGATCTGTTCAAAATGTGGAAGCATAAAAACAACAAAACTAATAAGTACTTTGACTCATGAGTCTTGTCCTCATTAATGAGTGGAGAGATAAATTTAGATGAAAAAGGATTTTGGTCTGACAAAAACGGAGTCACAGATCATGGGCCTATTATGGACGGCAGAAGACCCTATGACATTCAGGGAGATCATGGATGTGGCGACAAAAGAATGGAAAAAGACATGGAAGGTGCAGACGTTGAACACTTTTTTGCTGGGTCTCCAGAAGATGGGGCTGGTAGGGGCAGAGAAAGGTGCGTCCTGCAATCTGTACTATGCCTTATGCACAAAAGAGCAGCATATCCATAATTGGACAAAAAAGATGGTGGCAGAGTGTTATGAAAATTCATTCAGCCGTTTTGTGTCTGCTTTTATCGGGGATGGGAAGCTGTCAGAAGAGGACGCAGAGGAATTGAGAAAGTTACTGTAGTATATCTACCATATCCTGATCAAAGTAATGACAAAGTAGTTTAGAAAAGTCTTCTCAAAAGAGGACAAAAAAGGAGGACCCATCTTTATGGAAGTGAACATGAACATCCAGTCCCGCCCGGACCGGACCACATCACCGGCCCCAAAAGCGACGCCAGGGAAAAAAACTTCCACCGCAGCAAGGACGCAGCGGACGGATACCTATGAACGCTCAGACAAGACCGGTATCATCAGCGACTGGGTGCTGACGGTGACCCCGGATGCGGTCAAAGGAGCGGCCTTGAGGGGAGAGCGGCCATCCGGCGTATTGGATATCTGTGAGACGGAGCCGGGCAGTCAGAAAAAGGAGTTGGACTGGGGAGAGGTAGAGCGAGCGTTCATGTCGATCGACTCTTCCCCTGACCGTATCTGCTATGACTTAGATCATACGGTCCGACATGTGGCCACCCTTTATGTGACAGCGAAACATGCGCTAAAGGAGCAGTATCCAGATGAGGACCAGAAGGGGATTTTGGAGGATCGGCTAGGACAACTGGACCGTCTATATAAGACCGCGAAAGAGCGGGTAGCAGCTTCCTATGAAAAAGCGATCGGCAGCTTTTATGATAACTGTGCGGGGAAAGGGACCGGCGCGGCTATGAAGGACAGCCTGATGACGGTCATGGACCAAAAAGTGGCTGAGGCGGAGAAGATCCTGGAGGATAAGGATTTGTCAGATATCTATCAGATGGATGTGTATCGGAACTATCCCTTTGATATGACCAGCTTTATGCTCCAGTGCAACTTGATGAGCAATGAGGAGGACGGGGTTTCTGATGAGATAGCCGCATCAGGAACATTAAAGGCAAAATACAGCTTAGATAGCCTCAAGGCCGCCGCTGTGGTGGCCGAAGCCGCTCATCGGGTGGCTTCTGGCAGAAAGGCAAAGTCCTATCTGGTCAGCGATGTGACGGCGGGCGTGGGACAGGCAGACTCCGATCTCACAGCAGAGGCGGCGAAGGTCGGGAAAAGGATCGACGAGGAGACGCTGGATATGCTCCTTGAGGCTTTTAAAGCCCGTCAGCGCCAAGGGATAGGTGCAAAGAGGGGCCTATCAATATGCCATCAACCAGTACAAAAAGGCCGGAGAGATGGAGACGGCCACAGTACAAGGCCAAAGCCAGAAGACTGGTGAGCCTAAGGGGCTGGAAGCCTATGGCGGCATCCGCTTTTTCTGCTACAACTACTACGAGGAGGGAGAGGGGACCGGTAGACAGATGAGCTACCGGTTCGATGTAGGACAGTTCATGGAGCTCTTGGAGAGCGGTGAAGACCCCAAGCTGGTCCGCTCCATCGCCAAAGATGGCCCCAGTGGGTTGTTGGCATGTGGATGATCGGTCTACATCCTACTTTCGAAGGATCTCAAACGCAATAGACTAAGGGGTAAACGAAGGGGCTGTCGCAAAATAGCCGCTATATACAGGATATGGCGTTCTGACCCGATCGGTCACAGCCACATATCGTGTATAAGCTGCATTTTGCGACAGCCCCTGTTCATCAAAGGTTATTTTCGATAGAAATGACCGATCAGCCCGAAGAGGAGCGAGAGCGCGGGACCGATCGATCAAGAACATGATCCATTACCCCAGATCTTCCCCGTTAGAAGCGATCACCCGCTTATACCAGTCAAATGACTTCTTCTTCCGCCTGGAAAAGTCTCCGGTCCCATCATCATACCGCTCCACATAGATAAACCCGTACCGCTTCTTCATCTCCCCGGTCCCGGCGGAGACGATATCGATGCAGCCCCAGGGCGTGTAGCCCATCAGCTCCACCCCGTCCAGCTCCACGGCCTCCTTCATGGCCTTGATGTGGTCCCTTAGATAGGCGATCCGGTAGCCGTCATCGATCTGGCCGTCCTCGTTAATAGTATCCGCGGCCCCCAGCCCGTTCTCCACCACAAAGAGCGGGACGTGGTAGCGGTCGTAGATCTGGCTCATGGCGATCCGAAGGCCCATGGGATCCACGGTCCAGCCCCAGTCCGAGGTGGCCAGGTGGGGATTTTTAAAGGCGATGAACTGGTTGCCCTCAGTCTTCTCTGCGTCCGGGTCCGTGGTGGAGACGGTGGACATATAGTAGCTGAAGCCGATGAAGTCCACGGTCCCTTTCCGGATGATCTCCAGATCCCCCGGCTCCATAGCGATCCGCACGCCGGTCCGCTCAAACGCCTTTAGCTGATAGGCCGGATAATACCCCTTGACCTGGACATCCATATAAAATTCCCTGGACCGGTTGAACCGGATGGACTCCATCACATCCTCCGGCCTGCAGGTCATGGGATAGCTGGGGATCACGGCGGCCATCATCCCGATCGTAAAGTCAGGGTTTATCTGATGGCCCAGCTCCACCGCTCTGGCACTGGCCACGAAGATATGGTGGTGGGCCTGGTAAAGGGTCTGGGGATCGTTGCGGTGGATGCCGATCTGGCACCAGCCGGAGAGCACGTTGATCTCATTGAAAGTCATCCAGTACCGCACCTTGTCCTTGTACCGTTTGAACACCATTCCCGCGTAGAACACAAAAAAGTCGATCACCTCCCTGGAGGACCAGCCGTCATAGTGATCCGCCAGATAGAGGGGCATGTCGAAATGGTCGATGGTCACCACCGGCTGGATGCCGTATCGCAGCAGCTCGTCAAATACCCGGTCATAGAAGGCCAGCCCTTCCTCATTGACCTCATACATCCCCTTCGGGCAGATCCGGGACCAGCTGATGGACATGCGGAAGCATTTGAACCCCATCTGGGCGAAGAGGGCGATATCCTCTTTATAATGGTGGTAGAGATCGGTAGCCATGTGGCTGGGGTAGAAGGTGTCCGGCTTTATGTAGCCGGTAGCCCCCTCCGGGATCTGCCCGGTCATGGAGCTGTCGATGGGAGCCTCCCCCAGTTCCCCCTCCTTTGTGCGATAGGTCATCATACGGGGCTTTTTGTACCCGCCGCCGGTGACCGCATCCAAGGTAGCAAGCCCCCTTCCGCCGGACTGATAGCCGCCCTCATACTGGTTCCCCGCCACTGCACCGCCCCATAAAAAATCTTTTGGAAATGCCATCTTCCTATCCTCCCATCAGTTTTGATCATGATGCCATCATACTAAAGATGGCTACAGAAGTAAAATACCTTTTTCGTCAGCGGCCTATGCCTTTTGGGTATCCAGCTCCTCACGCCGCTGCGTCTTTCTCGGAGTTAAGCGTAAGTGACGTTGTGACAGGCCCCTCCCTCCGCTGCTTTAGCTGGCAGATCTTTTGGTGTATTTCCCGAGACCACCTAGCATCCGGAGGCCCGGATCCCCCTAAGGGGACCCTAGCAAAACGCCGGTCCTTGGGCGCGGTCTTTCACGCGCCCTAGTACCGCTGCGTTTTGGTCGGAGCGAGAGCGTGTCCCCGTGGGGGACCGGGCCTCCGGATGCGGACGGGTAGTCGGCTATGCGCCTGCACCCATCCAACAGCTGGCTTGGTTGTAAAAAGTACCCTTCCCCCACAAAAAAACAAGCATTCTCGCAAAAACCGCTTGCAATCCAGGAAAATCTATGTTATCCTACTAAATGCTGTGGCATGATAGCGTTGAAGCGTGAGGTTGCTGCCCAAGAGAGGCAGGTTTTCCGTGGAGCGAATGTCAAGTTCAAAAACTGGCGACAAGTCACTGTACAAATTGAATATATCTGCCCATGTGCGCAGATAGGACGTGTGGTCCTTCAGGACACACACGGGAACGTGTACAGTCACCGCTTGTCGTACTTCGTAAAAGTGCGAAAAGGAGGCGACTTTTTTTATGGCAAGTCAGATCATGAGGATCACATTAAAGGCGTACGATCACCAGCTGGTGGATCAGTCCGCAGGAAAGATCATCGAGACAGTAAAAAAGACGGGATCGAAGGTGAGCGGGCCGGTGCCGCTGCCTACAAAGAAAGAGGTAGTGACCATCCTGCGTGCCGTGCACAAGTACAAAGATTCCAGAGAGCAGTTCGAGCAGAGGACCCATAAGAGGCTGATCGATATCATCACCCCCAGCCAGAAGACCGTGGACGCGCTGTCCAAGCTGGAGATGCCGGCCGGTGTGTATATCGATATCAAGATGAAGAACAAATAATATAGAAAGAACGTTCTTCAAGCATATAGCTAGCCGATCACTTCCTAACGTGTCCCGTCCCTACGGATGCAGGACGCTCTAGGATGAACGGAGAGCAGGCGGAGGCCCTAAGGGCTCCCCGGCCCGCGATCCGTTCCGCTGTAGATCAAGAACAGGAGGTAAAAAGATGAAGAAAGCGATCTTAGCAACAAAAGTCGGGATGACCCAGATCTTCAATGACGAGGGCGTATTGCTCCCGGTGACCGTTCTCCAAGCCGGCCCATGCGTGGTGACCCAGGTAAAGACCGAGGAGAACGACGGATACAAGGCCGTACAGGTAGGCTTTGTGGATAAGAGAGAGAAATTAGTGAACAAGCCTTTAAAGGGCCATTTTGATAAAGCCGGGGTCTCTTATAAGAGGTTCGTGCGGGAGTTCCGTTTTGAGAACGCCGAGGAGTACTCCGTAAAGGATGAGATCAAGGCCGACATCTTCGCCCCGGGCGATAAGATCGATGCCACCGCGATCTCCAAGGGAAAAGGCTTCCAGGGCGCCGTGAAGCGGTATGGCCAGCACAGAGGTCCTATGACCCATGGTTCCAAGTTCCATCGACATCAGGGTTCTAACGGTTCCGCCACCACCCCGGGCCGCGTGTTCAAGGGCAAAGGGATGCCGGGACATATGGGCCATGTACAGGTGACCATCCAGAACTTAGAGGTGGTGAAGGTGGACGCCGAGAACAACCTGCTGCTGATCAAGGGCGCGGTGCCAGGACCCAGGAAGTGTTTAGTGACCATCAAAGAAACCGTGAAGGTTTCGAAGTAAGCTTTTGACCGGAAAGGAGGATCTTGAGAGATGGCAAACGTAGCTGTTTTTAATATGGAAGGCAAAGAAGTCGGCACATTAGAGCTGAACGATGCTGTGTTCGGAGTGGAGATCAATGAGCACTTAGTCCACATGGCAGTCGTCGCGCAGCTTGCCAATAAACGTCAGGGGACCCAGAAAGCAAAGACCCGCGCGGAAGTATCCGGCGGCGGCAGGAAGCCCTGGAGACAGAAGGGGACCGGCCATGCAAGGCAGGGTTCCACCAGAGCGCCCCAGTGGACCGGCGGCGGCGTGGTGTTCGCACCGACCCCCAGAGATTACACCATCAAGCTGAACAAGAAAGAGAAGAGGGCTGCCTTAAAGTCCGCTCTGACCAGCCGTGTACAGGATAACAAGTTCATCGTGGTCGATGAACTGAAGTTCGACGAGATCAAGACCAAGAAGTTCAAGGCGGTCATGGATAACTTAAAAGTATCCAAGGCGCTGGTGGTGATGGGCGACCATGACCAGAACGTGGTGCGGTCCGCCAGGAACCTGGAGGGCATCAAGACGGCTTTTGCAGGGAACATCAATGTATACGACATCCTGAAATACAATACCGTGGTCGCCACCAAGGCGGCTGTCGAAAATATCGAGGAGGTGTTCGCATAATGGCAGATATCAGATATTACGACGTGATCCTAAAGCCGGTGATCACAGAGAAGAGCATGAACAAGATGGCAGACCGGACCTATACCTTCCTGGTACACCCCGAGTCTAACAAGACCATGATCAAAGAGGCGGTGGAGAAGATGTTCCCCGGCACCAAGGTAAAGTCTGTGAACACCATGAACATCGGCGGTAAGACCAAGAGGAGAGGCATGACCTTCGGCAAGACGGCGAAGACCAAGAAGGCCTATGTGAAGCTGACCGAGGACAGCAAAGAGATCGAGATCTTTGAAGGGCTGTAGGAGCCCCCATCAGGCGTCCGCAAAACACAAGGTATGGGCGCCGCGATAGACTATCGTAAGCAAGAAAAGGAGAAAATGTCATGGGAATCAAGAAATATCGTCCTTATACACCTTCCAGGAGACACATGACCGGTTCGGATTTCTCTGAGATCACCAAGACGACCCCGGAGAAGTCCCTGGTCGTTTCCTTAAAGAAGAACGCAGGTCGTAATAACCAAGGTAAGATCACAGTCCGGCATCGCGGCGGCGGCTGCCGGAGAAAATACAGACTGGTGGATCTCAAGAGGAACCACAAGGATGGGATCCCGGCGACCGTAAAGGCGATCGAGTACGATCCCAACAGGAGCGCCAACATCGCCCTGATCGCCTATGCAGACGGCGAGAAGGCCTATATCCTGGCTCCGGCCGGGCTGACCGTAGGGATGAAGGTCATGAGCGGCCCCACCGCAGAGGCGAAGGTAGGCAACTGCCTGCCCTTAGCGCAGATCCCGATCGGTACCGAGATCCACAATATCGAATTATATCCGGGCAAGGGAGGCCAGCTGGCTCGTTCCGCAGGCAACTCTGCTCAGTTGATGGCAAAGGAAGGCAAGTATGCCACCTTAAGGCTCCCCTCCGGCGAGATGCGGATGGTCCCGATCGTCTGCCGCGCTACGGTCGGTGTGGTGGGCAATGGCGACCACGCCCTGATCAATGTAGGGAAAGCCGGGAGAAAACGTCACATGGGCATCCGTCCTACGGTCCGCGGTTCTGTCATGAACCCCAATGACCATCCCCACGGCGGCGGCGAGGGCAAGACCGGTATCGGCCGTCCGGGTCCAAGTACTCCTTGGGGCAAGCCGGCTCTGGGCTTAAAGACCAGGAAGAAGAACAAACAGTCGAATAAGCTCATCGTAAGAAGACGTGACGGTAGAACAATAAAGTGATCAAGGAGGTTTTAACATGGCTCGTTCATTAAAAAAAGGACCATTTGCGGATGCACATTTACTGAAAAAGATCGACGCGATGAACGCTTCCGGGAGCAAGCAGGTCATCAAGACCTGGTCCCGCCGTTCCACCATCTTCCCGCAGTTCGTCGGTCATACGATCGCTGTCCATGACGGGAGAAAGCATGTGCCGGTCTATATCACCGAGGATATGGTAGGGCACAAGCTGGGTGAATTTGTTGCCACCAGGACCTTTAGAGGACACGGTAAAGACGAGAAAAAGTCTGGCGCAAGATGACCCAGTTGATTCGAAAGGAGGTTTTTATCCATGGCGAAAGGACATAGATCCCAGATCAAGAGAGAGAGAAATGCCAAGAAGGACACCAGGCCCAAAGCAAAGTTATCCTATGCACGGGTTTCCGTCCAGAAGGCTTGTTTTGTATTAGATGCCATCAGAGGCAAAGACGTGCAGTCTGCACTTGCTATCGTAACGTATAACCCAAGATATGCTTCCAGCCTGATCAAGAAGTTATTGGAGTCGGCGATCGCGAACGCGGAGAACAACAACAACATGAGCCGCGATAACTTGTATATCGAGGAGTGCTACGCCAATAAGGGACCGACTATGAAGCGGATCCACCCGAGGGCACAGGGACGGGCTTACCGGATCGAGAAGCGGATGAGCCATATCACCATTGTGCTGAATGAACGATAAGAAGGAGGCAAAGCATGGGACAGAAAGTTAATCCACACGGTATGAGGGTCGGCATCATCAAAGACTGGGATTCCAGATGGTACGCAGAAGCGGATTTTGCTGACTGCCTGATCGAAGATCATGACATCAGGAAGTTCTTGAAGAAGAGATTATACAGCGCCGGTATCTCCAAGGTGGAGATCGAGCGCGCATCCGATCGCGTGAAGATCATCATCTATACGGCCAAGCCGGGTGTCGTCATCGGTAAGGGCGGTTCCGAGATCGAGAGATTAAAGGTCGAAGTGCAGAAGATGACCACCAAAAAGGTGTTCATCGACATCAAAGAGATCAAGCGCCCGGACCGGGATGCTCAGCTGGTGGCCGAGTCCATCGCACAGCAGCTGGAGAACCGTGTTTCCTTCCGTAGGGCGATGAAGTCCACCATGGGACGTTCCATGAAGGCCGGCGTAAAGGGGATCAAGACCGCTGTGGCAGGACGTTTGGGCGGCGCGGATATGGCGCGTACCGAGTTCTACAGCGAAGGGACCATCCCGCTGCAGACCTTGCGGGCAGATATTGACTATGGTTTCGCCGAGGCCGATACCACCTACGGCAAGGTAGGCGTCAAGGTATGGGTCTACAAAGGCGAAGTACTTCCTACTAAAGGGAATAAGGAAGGGAGCGATAAATAATGTTAATGCCGAAGAGAGTTAAGCGTCGTAAACAGTTCCGTGGGAGCATGGCTGGCAAGGCCTTAAGAGGCAATACCATTTCCAACGGTGAGTTTGGCCTGGTAGCGGCAGAGCCCTGCTGGATCAAATCGAACCAGATCGAGGCTGCCCGTGTGGCTATGACCCGTTTCATCAAGCGTGGCGGTAAAGTCTGGATCAAGATCTTCCCCGATAAACCCGTGACCACGAAGCCGGCAGAGACCCGTATGGGTTCCGGAAAAGGCTCTCTGGAGTACTGGGTAGCCGTAGTCAAGCCAGGCCGTGTCATGTTCGAGATCGCTGGCGTACCAGAGGAGACAGCTCGTGAAGCATTACGTCTTGCTATGCATAAGTTGCCCTGCAAGTGCAAGATCGTTTCTAAGGCAGATTTAGAAGGCGGTGATAACAGTGAAAGCAAATAAATATCTTGAAGAGTTAAAGGCAAAGACTGCCGCGGAATTAAATGAGGAATTAGTTGCAGCGAAGAAGGAACTGTTTAACTTGAGATTCCAGAATGCGACCAACCAGTTAGATAACACCAGCCGGATCAAAGAGGTCCGCAGGAATATCGCCCGTATCCAGACTGTTATCGCTGAGAAAGCCAGGCTGGCTTAAGAGCAGGAAAGGAGAGCATCACCGTGGAAAGAAATCTGAGAAAAGTGCGTGTCGGCAAGGTGGTCAGCGATAAGATGGATAAGACCATCGTTGTGGCGATCGAGAACCATGTAAAGCATCCCATGATCGGCAAGATCGTGAAGAGGACCTATAAATTAAAAGCCCATGACGAGAAAAATGAATGTGGCATCGGCGATACGGTAAAAGTGATGGAGACCAGACCCCTGTCCAAGGACAAGAGATGGAGACTGGTGGAGATCGTCGAGAAGGCCAGATAAAGGAAGGAGTATCAGGTATGATCCAGCAGGAAACCAGACTTAAGGTAGCCGACAATACCGGTGCAAAGGAACTCCTGTGCATCCGTGTTATGGGCGGTTCCACCAGAAGATATGCAAATATCGGCGATATCATCGTTGCTTCGGTCAAAGATGCAACACCAGGCGGCGTTGTAAAGAAGGGCGACGTTGTAAAAGCAGTTGTTGTCCGTACGGTAAAGGGCGCCCGCAGAAAAGACGGCTCTTATATCCGCTTTGACGAGAACGCAGCCGTCATCATCAAGGATGATAAGACTCCAAGAGGGACCCGTATCTTTGGGCCGGTAGCAAGAGAGCTTAGGGAGAAGCAGTTCATGAAGATCGTTTCTCTGGCTCCGGAAGTATTATAAGGGGGGTGGCCACTGTGCGTAAGATCAGAAAAGACGACTTAGTAAAAGTCATCACAGGAAAAGATAAAGATAAGCAGGGTAAGGTCCTTCATGTCGACACCAAAAAAGGGAAGATCTTAGTGGAAGGCTGCAATATGGTGACCAAGCATTCCAAACCCAGCGCTGCAAATCCTCAGGGAGGCATCATCCAGAAGGAAGCTTTCCTGGACATCTCCAATGTCATGCTGGTAGTGGACGGCAAGGCGACCCGTGTTGGCTTCACGGTCAAGGACGGGAAGAAGGTCCGCGTCGCCAAGGCTACCGGCAAGGTGATCGACTAAATGCAGAGAGGAGGAACGGAAATTGGCTAGATTAAAAGAGTTTTATGAAAAAGAGATCGTCGATGCGATGATCAAAAAATTCGGATACAAGAACGTCATGGAAGTGCCGAAGCTCCACAAGATCGTCATCAATATGGGCGTCGGTGAGGCGAAGGAGAATGCCAAGGTCCTTGATTCTGCTGTAAGGGATCTGGAGGTCATCTCCGGACAGAAGGCAGTCACCACCAAGGCTAAGAAATCTGTTGCAAACTTTAAGATCCGTGAAGGGATGGCCATCGGCTGCAAGGTAACGCTGCGCGGCGAGAGGATGTATGAGTTCGCCGATCGTCTGATCAACCTTGCGCTGCCTCGTGTACGTGACTTCCGCGGTGTGAACCCCAACGCCTTTGACGGCAGAGGGAACTATGCGCTGGGGATCAAAGAGCAGCTCATCTACCCGGAGATCGAGTACGATAAGATCGACAAGGTGAGGGGTATGGATGTTGTCTTTGTCACCACCGCAAAGACCGACGAGGAAGCCCGTGAACTTTTGACATTATTTAATATGCCATTTGCGAAATGATCAAAAGGAGGATATATCCATGGCAAAGACTTCAATGAAGATCAAGCAGCAGCGTCCTGCTAAGTTCTCCACCAGGGAATACAACCGTTGTAGGATCTGTGGCCGTCCACATGCTTATCTGAGGAAATATGGCGTATGCCGTATCTGCTTCCGCGAGCTGGCTTACAAGGGCCAGATCCCCGGGGTCAAGAAAGCGAGCTGGTGACGCCTAGCGCGAAGTCGTCCGTGGACCTTAACGGAGCCGGACAGATGTGAGGGCTGCGTTTCGCTGAACGGACAACTGACGATATAGTTGAGATTAAAAAGGAGGACACGACCACTATGACTATGAGCGATCCGATCGCAGATATGCTTACAAGGATACGTAATGCAAATACTGCTAAGCATGATACAGTAGATGTACCTTCTTCCAAGATGAAGCTGGCTATCGCAGATATCCTGGTAAAGGAAGGCTACATCAAGAAATTTGATGTGGTAGAAGATGGCGGGTTCAGCACGATCCGCATCACCTTAAAGTATGGTAAAGATAAGAACGAGAAGATCATCTCCGGACTGAAGAGGATCTCCAAGCCCGGTCTGCGGGTCTATGCAGGCAGAGAAGATATGCCGAAGGTTTTAGGCGGCTTAGGCATCGCCATCGTTTCCACCAACCAGGGCGTCATGACCGACAAGGAAGCCCGCAAGGCGGGTGTGGGCGGTGAAGTGCTGGCATTTGTGTGGTAAGCGACAGACGCTAAATGCTCAGTGCAACTGAAAACAGAAGATCCGCAGAAGGATCTTCCGAAAATCTAAGTAGGAGGAAGCAGACATGTCACGTATCGGAAAAATGCCGATAGCAGTCCCCGCAGGGGTGACTGTAACGATCGCGGAAAATAATAAAGTGACTGTAAAAGGTCCTAAAGGCACTCTTGAGAGAGAGCTGGCGCCCGAGTTAACGATCGAGGAGAAGGACGGCCACATCACGGTCACCAGACCCAACGACTTAAAGAGGATGAAATCTCTCCACGGTCTCACCAGGACCCTGATCAACAATATGGTCCACGGTGTCACCGACGGCTATGAGAAGGTCCTGGAGGTCAACGGCGTAGGTTACCGTGCGGCAAAGCAGGGCAAGACCCTGGTCCTGAACCTGGGGTACTCTCACCCAGTGGAGATGGTGGATCCGGAAGGCATCGAGACGGTGCTGGAAGGCCAGAACAAGATCATCGTCAAGGGCATCAGCAAGGAGAAGGTCGGCCAGTATGCTGCGGAGATCAGAGACAAGAGGAGACCGGAGCCGTATAAGGGCAAGGGTATCAAGTACGCGGATGAAGTGATCAGGCGCAAAGTTGGTAAGACTGGCAAGAAATAAGTGAGGAGAGTGTGAGATGGTTAGCAAACAGTCAAGAAGTAAGATCCGCATTAAAAAGCACATGAGACAGCGCAATCGCTATGCAGGCACTGCAGATAGACCGCGTCTGGCTGTGTTCAGGAGCAACGATCATATGTATGCACAGATCATCGACGATACCGTGGGCCACACCTTAGTCGCCGCTTCTACCGTAGAGAAAACGATAAAAGCAGAGCTTGAAAAGACCAACGATGTGGCTGCCGCAGCGTATGTGGGCACTGTGATCGCCAAGAGAGCATTAGAGAAGGGGATAGAGGAGGTCGTGTTCGACAGAGGCGGCTTCATCTATCACGGCAAAGTCCAGGCATTAGCAGATGCAGCCCGTGAGGCTGGTCTGAAATTCTAGTAGAGAGGAGAACAGGCATGAAACGTACGATCATTGATGCCAGCCAGTTAGAGCTCACAGACAGAGTCGTGGCGATCAAAAGAGTCAGCAAGACCGTGAAAGGCGGACGTACCATGAGATTTTCCGCTCTGGTAGTAGTTGGCGACGGTAACGGGCACGTAGGTGCAGGATTAGGCAAGGCGGGCGAGGTCCCGGAGGCGATCCGCAAGGGAAAAGAGGCGGCCACGAAAAACCTGGTGGAGATCCCCAGAGATGACAATAACAGCATCCCCCATGATCACTTCGGTAAGTTCGGCAGCGCCAACGTCCTCTTAAAGAAGGCTCCCGAAGGTACCGGTATCATCGCAGGCGGCCCGGTCCGTGCAGTGGTGGAGTTAGCGGGTATCCAGAACATCCGTACCAAATCTCTGGGTTCTAACAATAAGACCAACGTGGTCCTGGCTACGCTGCAGGGTCTGACCTCATTGAAGACCCCGGAGGAGGTAGCAAGGCTGCGGGGTAAGTCTGTAGAAGATATCATGGGCGAATAGGAGGATAAGATCATGGCAGAGAGATTAAAGATCACATTAGTAAAATCCCCTATCGGTGCTATCCCCAAGCAGAGAGCGACGGTCAAGGCTCTTGGCCTCAAGAAGATGCACAAGACCGTCGAGATGCCGGATAACGGCGCTGTTAGAGGTATGATCCAACGTGTCCGCCACTTGGTAAAAGTGGAGGAGATCTAAGAAAGGGGTGCAGACATGGAATTATATAATTTAAAGCCTGCAGAAGGTTCCAAGCACAGCGACAACTTCAGGAGAGGCCGCGGGCATGGATCCGGCAATGGCAAGACAGCCGGTAAAGGCCATAAAGGCCAGAAGGCTCGTTCCGGCGCACCAAGGCCTGGATTTGAAGGCGGCCAGATGCCCTTATACAGACGTATACCCAAGAGAGGCTTCACAAACCGCAATTCCAAGACGATCGTGAGCCTGAACGTCGATAAGCTGGAGCAGTTTGATGAGGGTACGGAGGTGACGATCCAGCTGCTGCTGGAAAAAGGCATCATCAAGGACGTGTACGACGGCGTGAAGATCCTTGGTAACGGAGACTTGACCAAAAAGCTGACTGTTAAGGTAAATGCCTTCAGCGAGGGCGCAAAGACTAAGATCGAGGCTTTAGGCGGAACCTGCGAGGTGATATGATATGTTTCAAACGATCCGTAACGCATTTAAGGTGAAGGAGATCCGAAAAGGTCTTCTCTACACCTTCATGATGCTGGTCGTGATCCGGTTTGGCTCTCAGCTCCCTACCCCGGGCGTTAACCCGACTTATCTGAAGAAGTTTTTTGATCAGGCGGGAGATGCCCTGGGCTTCATAAATGCCGTGACGGGAAGTTCCTTCGAGAACATGTCGATCCTGGCGCTGAGCATCACACCGTATATCACCTCCTCCATCATCATGCAGCTGTTGACGATCGCGATTCCGAAGCTGGAAGAGATGCAGAAGGAGGGTGAGGACGGGAGAAGGAAGATCCTGGAATACACCCGTTATGTGACGGTGGCGCTGGCACTCCTGCAGTCTTCCGCCATGTCGATCGGTTTTGGCCGGCAGGGCTTTTTGATCGATTATAATGTGTGGAGCATCATCGTGGCGGTCAGCTGTATGACAGCAGGGAGCGCGTTCCTGATGTGGGTCGGCGAGCAGATCACGGAAAAGGGCGTGGGGAACGGGATCTCCATCGTTCTGTTGTTCAACATCATCTCCAGCGTCCCCAATGATGCGGTCACGCTGTTCACCCGCTTTATCCGGGGCAAGAAGGTGCCGGTGGCTGTGGTCTCCGCGCTGATCATCCTGGCGATCATCATCGCGATGGTGGTGTATGTCATCATCTTAAATGACGCGGAGAGGCGGATCCCGGTCCAGTATTCCAAGAAGATGCAGGGCCGCAAGATGGTCGGAGGCCAGTCCTCCCATATCCCGCTGAAGGTCAACACGGCAGGAGTCATGCCGGTGATCTTTGCCTCCTCGATCATGTCCTTCCCGGTCATCATCGGCAAGTTCATCGGGGTGGGTACCGGCACGATCCCGGGGAAGATCCTGGCGGTCTTAGACACCTCCAACTGGCTGGTGCCGGAGCGCCCGGTATATTCGATCGGACTGGTGATCTATATCGCGCTGTTGATCTTATTCGCCTACTTCTATACGTCGATCTCCTTCAATCCGCTGGAGGTGGCGAACAATATGAAGAAGCAGGGCGGCTTTATCCCGGGCATCCGTCCCGGCAAGCCTACGTCGGATTACCTGGATAAGATCTTGAACTATATCGTGTTCATCGGCGCGGTCGCGCTGACCGTAGTGGCGGTCCTCCCCATCGCGTTTTCCGGCCTTTTCAGTGTGAGCCGGATCTCCTTCTCGGGGACCTCCCTGATCATCATCGTCAGCGTCGTGCTGGAGACCATCAAATCTATCGAGTCAAAGATGCTGGTACGGAACTACAAAGGCTTCTTAAATGATTAAAAAGCACATCGAGCACTCTCGATCTAAGAGAGTGCTTTTGGAGTATAAGGAGGACTAAAAAGGAGGATGAGAACATGAGATTGATCATGCTAGGAGCGCCTGGCGCAGGAAAAGGGACACAGGCAAAGAAGATCGCGGCGAAGTATCAGATCCCCCACATCTCCACGGGAGATATCTTCCGGGCCAATATCAAGGCCGGGACAGAGCTGGGGATGAAGGCCAAGTCTTACATGGATCAGGGACAGCTGGTGCCGGATGAAGTGACCATCGGGATGCTGTTAGACCGGATCTCCCAGGATGACAGCAAGGCCGGTTATGTGCTGGACGGGTTCCCCAGGACGATCCCCCAGGCAGAGAGCCTGACCGCCGCGTTAAAGGAGCGGGGAGAGAAGATCGACTATGCGGTGAACGTGGACGTGCCAGATGAGAACATCGTCAACCGTATGTCCGGCCGGCGCGCGTGCATAGGCTGCGGCGCGACCTACCATATCCTGTTCAATGCACCGAAGACGGCGGATGTCTGTGATACCTGCGGTGAGAAGCTGGTCCTCAGGGATGACGATAAGCCGGAGACCGTGCAGAAGCGTCTGACCGTCTACCATGACCAGACCCAGCCGCTGATCGATTATTATAAGAAAGAAGGCGCTCTGGTGGAGGTGGATGGGACCCAGGATATGGAAAAGGTCTTCCAGGATATCGTGAAGATCTTGGGAGAATAGACGATGGTATCCATCAAATCGAAGAAAGAGATCGAGCGGATGCGGGAGGCGGGCAAGATCCTTGCCCGCGTCCACCAGGAGCTGGGCCAGGCATTAAAGCCCGGGATGTCCACCTGGGAGGTGGATAAGCTGGGGGAGCGCATCATCCGGGACTTTGGCTGTATCCCTTCTTTTAAAAATTACAACGGCTTTCCGGCTTCGATCTGTGTGTCGGTGAACGACGAGGTGGTCCACGGGATCCCGGACCGGCACAGGATCTTACAGGAAGGGGATATCGTCAGCCTGGACGCAGGGGTGATCTGGAAGGGATACCACTCCGACGCGGCCAGGACCCATGGGATCGGGCAGATCTCGCCCCAGGCCCGCAAGTTGATCGAAGTGACGGAACAATGTTTCTATGAAGGGATTAAATATGCAAAAGCTGGAAATCATTTAAATGATATCTCCACTGCCATCCAGCGATATGCGGAAAGCTTTGGGTACGGGGTGGTCCGGGACCTGGTAGGCCATGGGATCGGCTCCCGCCTCCATGAAGATCCGGAAGTGCCGAATTTTTCCCAGAAAAAAAGAGGCGTCCGTCTCAGGCCGGGCATGACCCTGGCGATAGAGCCGATGATCAATGAGGGCCGGTATGACGTGGTATGGCTGGACAATGACTGGACGGTGGTAACAGATGACGGATCGCTGTCCGCCCACTATGAGAACACGATCCTGATCACCGATGGTGAGCCGGAGATCTTGTCTTTACCATGAAAGTCCGCCGCCGGATAGGCGGCATGTATCCAGGGATGCCAAGTGCGCCCGCCAGGCGCATGCAGGTTTACCATGAAAGTCCGCGGCCGGATAGGCGGCATGCAGGTTCACGATGAAAGCCTGCGGCCGGATAGGGAGCATGGCCCCTGATAAAGGGCCATAGTGGATAGGAGGCAGGAGTGAGCAGGAAAAAAGCTTCGGATCAGAGGGTCTGCTATGGACCGGGCTGTCTGGCCAGGAGTCTGGCCGGTCATGATAAAGGAAGGCTTTATGTCATATTGGGAGAGGACGGGGAATATGTTATCCTGACGGATGGCAGGATACGGACCGTGGACCGGCCGAAACGGAAGAACAAAAAGCATGTGCAGCTCCAGTATCCACAGGATAGGACTCTGGAGCATGAGCTGGAAGGATCGGGAGCCTTGAGCGATGAGGAGATCGTAAAGGCCTTAGAGCGCGTCAGGAGGAGCTCCCGCAGCAAGGAGGAATAGAAGGAATGTCGAAAGCAGATGTGATCGAGATCGAGGGGAAAGTGGTAGAGAAGCTGCCTAACGCCATGTTCCAGGTGGAGCTGGAGAATGGCCACCAGGTGCTGGCCCATATCAGCGGAAAGCTGCGTATGAACTATATCCGGATCTTGCCAGGCGATAAAGTCACTCTCGAGATGTCCCCATATGACCTGTCTAAAGGGAGGATCATCTGGCGGGATAAATGAGCATAGCCCAACAAAAAACGCTTGCATTTGCTGGGGCATTTTGGTATAATGTTTTAGCGACTTTGTTGGTCAACAGAAAGGAGAGTTACTGTGAAGGTTAGGAGTTCTGTAAAACCGATCTGCGAAAAGTGCAAGATCATCAAGAGAAAAGGCAGTATCAGAGTGATCTGTGAGAATCCAAAGCACAAACAGAGACAAGGTTAAAAATTTTAGGAGGAGTAAAAACGATGGCTCGTATTGCAGGCGTTGATTTGCCAAGAGAGAAACGTGTTGAGATCGGTCTGACTTATATCTACGGTATCGGTAGAGCAAGTTCCAACCGTATCCTCAAGGATGCAGGAGTGGATCCGGATACCCGTGTCAAGGATCTGACCGACGACGAAGTGAGGAAGCTGGCGGCAGTGATCGCGGATACCCAGATGGTAGAAGGCGATCTGCGCAGAGAGATCGCCATGAACATCAAGCGTCTCCAGGAGATCGGCTGCTATCGCGGCATCCGGCACAGGAAGAGCCTTCCGGTCCGCGGACAGAAGACGAAGACGAACGCCAGGACCCGTAAAGGCCCCAGGAAGACCGTTGCGAACAAGAAGAAGTGATGACAGGCAGCATTTGAACGTATCAAAAAAAGCAGCATAGAGGATCAGATCTGTATGTTTTAAAAACAGGAATAAGATCTGGAAGATTCAGAAAGTAGGTTAGTTTAAAATGGCTAAAAATAAGTCCACTGCTAAGAAAGTGACGAAAAAGCGTATTAAGAAAAACGTTGAACGCGGACAAGCACACATCCAGTCATCTTTTAACAACACGATCGTGACGTTGACAGATGCACAGGGGAACGCCTTATCTTGGGCGAGTGCTGGTGGTCTGGGATTTAGAGGTTCAAGAAAATCTACTCCGTATGCAGCTCAGATGGCCGCAGAAACTGCAACAAAGGCAGCTCTTATCCATGGACTAAAGTCTGTGGACGTTATGGTAAAGGGACCGGGTTCCGGGCGTGAAGCCGCGATCCGCGCATTACAGGCCTGCGGGTTAGAGGTGACCAGTATCAAGGACGTGACCCCGGTACCACACAACGGATGCCGTCCACCAAAGCGTAGAAGAGTATGATCGGGAGGTAAGATAAAGTGGCAGTTAATAGAGTTCCTGTTCTTAAAAGATGCAGATCCCTTGGTATGGATCCGATCTATTTAGGGATCGATAAAAAATCGAACAGAGAGTTAAAGAGAGCAAACCGTAAGCTGAGCGAGTATGGCCAGCAGCTGAGAGAAAAGCAGAAAGCAAAGTTCATCTATGGCGTTCTGGAGAAGCCCTTCCGCAATTACTATGCGAAGGCCTCCAAGATGAACGGCATGGTGGGTACCAACCTGATGATCCTCTTAGAGACCAGGCTGGATAATGTGGTGTTCCGTCTGGGCTTTGCCCGCACCAGGAGAGAAGCGAGACAGATCGTGGGCCATCAGCATATCCTTGTGAACGGCAAGCGTGTGCAGATCCCGTCCTATCGGGTAAAGGCCGGGGATACCGTGGAGATCCGGGAGAAGAGCAAGTCTTCCCAGCGGTATAAAGATATCTTAGAGGTCACAGCAGGACGTATGGTCCCGGCCTGGCTGGAAGCCGATCAGGAGAACTTGAAGGGCGTGGTGAAGGAACTGCCGACCAGAGATGAGATCGACGTTCCGGTGAACGAGACGCTCATCGTCGAGTTGTACTCCAAATAATGGAGGAGGTTTTTGATGCCTCAGTATGCAGAAAAGCTGCCGGGGGCAGGTTTGCTGTATGATCACCCTAAAAGGAGGGGCTATTAGTGTTCGATTTTGAGAAACCAAACATTGAAATTGCAGAGATTTCAGAAGATAAGAAATATGGAAAGTTTGTAGTTGAGCCCTTGGAGAGAGGCTACGGCACTACCCTTGGCAATTCCCTTAGAAGGATCATGCTTTCTTCCTTGCCGGGTGCAGCAGTCAGTCAGGTAAAGATCGACGGAGTCCTGCATGAGTTCAGCTCGATCCCCGGGGTCAAGGAAGATGTGACTGAGATCATCATGAACATCAAAAGTTTATCCATCAAAAACAGCAGCGATACCAGTGAGCCGAAGATCGCCTACATCGAGTTCGAGGGAGACGGTGTGATCACCGGCGCAGATGTACAGGCCGACGCGGATATCGAGATCATGAACCCGGAGCAGGTGATCGCCACTTTGAGCGGCGGACCGGACAGCAAATTCTATATGGAGCTGACCATCACCAAGGGCCGTGGTTATGTGAGCGCCGACAAGAACAAGAGCGAGGAGCTCCCGATCGGGGTGATCGCCGTAGATTCGATCTATACACCGGTGGAGCGGGTGAACATGACCGTAGAGAACACCCGTGTGGGCCAGGTCACGGACTATGACAAGCTCACGCTGGATGTCTTCACCAACGGGACATTGGCCCCTGACGAGGCAGTCAGCCTGGCGGCTAAGGTATTGAGCGAGCATTTAAACCTTTTCATCGATCTTTCCGAAAACGCCAAGACCGCGGAGATCATGGTGGAAAAAGAGGATAATGAAAAGGAAAAAGTATTAGAGATGAACATCGACGAACTGGAGCTTTCTGTCCGTTCCTATAACTGCTTGAAGCGTGCCGGCATCAATACGGTGGAAGAGCTGTGCAACAGGACTTCCGAGGATATGATGAAGGTCCGCAATCTGGGGCGCAAGTCCTTAGAGGAAGTGCTGAACAAGTTAAAGGAACTGGGTCTCCAGTTAAATCCCAGCGACGAATAGATGCGGTCCGGCCAGTAAGCCCGATGATGCATGGCCGGGTACCCCCGCAAGATAAGGAAGAAGGAAGAGATCATGGCAGGATATAGAAAATTAGGAAGGACCGCTTCCCAGAGAAAGGCTCTGATCAGGAGCCAGGTCACCGCGCTGCTCTATCATGGAAAGATCAGGACCACCGAGATGCGGGCAAAAGAGATCCGTAAGGTGGCAGAAGGTCTGATCGCCATGGCCGTGCGCGAGAAGGATAATTTTGAGACCGTCAAGGTCACCGCTAAGGTACCCCGCAAGGATAAGGACGGCAAGAGGGTAAAAGAAGTGGTGGACGGCAAGAAGGTCACCGTGTTCGACGAGGTCGAGAAGGAGATCAAGAAGGATCTGCCCTCCAGGCTCCATGCCCGCCGCCAGATGTTGAAGGTCCTTTATGATGTGACCGAGGTCCCCACCAAGGCAGCCGGACGGAAGAGGAACACCAAGAAGGTGGATCTGCCCGCTAAGCTGTTCGACGAGATCGCACCGAAATACACCTCCCGCAACGGCGGCTACACCCGGATCGTGAAGATCGGACCCCGTAAGGGCGACGCGGCGATGGAAGTGCTGATCGAGCTGGTATAAGACACAGGATGGACACAAAACTGTTTTATCATAGAGATATGGTAAGGCAGTTTTTTTATGCCCTCCCGCCGCGGATCCCCTCAGCCGACTGCACGAAAAGCCACTCTCCTGATCTCTTAAGAAATAGTCAGGATATTGTAAGTTGCCTTCTTACGCCCCTCGATCTATAATGATAGAAGGATACTGAAGGAAGTAGATGTACTGTGCGGTCTGCATGGTCTAAGATGGAGGAGGGCATATGGAGAGGGTACGGAGGATCCTGAGCGGTCTGTTGGCGGTCTGTCTGTCGGTGGCGGTGATGGGGCCGCTGACGGTGTATGGAGCGGCTTCGGCGATCAACTCAGTGAACATACGGGTAGGGCTTAATGACTTTGAACCGGGGGATAAGCTGCCGGAGATCGTGGTCGGGAGCAAGGATACCGGGGAGACGGCCTATGTGTATACCAGCAGCGACTATTATCTGGTGGAGAAGGCGGAGTGGGTGACTTCCACATCCAAGACGGTCCAGGTGGGCGATACGCCCCGGATGAAGGTCTGGCTGGAGCCGTCAGACTATACCAACAGGCGGTTCAAGGGCGGCTATCAGTCCAGCAATGTGAAGATCACCGGCGGCACCTTTAAGTCGGCGTCGATCGTCAGCCGGGATCTGGTGGTCACCTTGGAGCTGGATCCGGTGAAGGGGCAGTATGAGGCGCCGGAGGAGGCCTACTGGAGCGGCAATGGCTATGGGAATGCCAGGTGGAAGATGGACGGCAGCTTGGGAAGATCTTATCAGTATGAGATCGCCCTTTACCGGGGGAGCTCTCAGGTATATAAGACCACAGTCAGCACCACCTCCTATAACTTTTATCCCTATATGACGAAGAAGGGGACCTACCATTTCCGGGTCCGGGTGGTGCCGGGAGATGGGAACCGATACGGAAAGTCCAGCGAGTGGGCCCGGTCGGATGAGATCAACCTGCCGGAGGAGGCTGTATCTGACGGGAGCGGCCAGGGAGGCGGCCAGACGGCCTCCGGGAACACCCAGCAGGTGGGATGGATCCAGAGGGGGAGCCGCTGGTATTTCCTCTATCCCGACGGCAGCTATCCCAAGGATGAGTGGCTGTCCTGGAATGGGAAATGGTACCTGTTCGACGCAGAAGGCTGGATGGTGACGGGCTGGCAGAGCCGCAATGGCCATGATTACTATATGGATGCCAGCGGCGCTATGGTGACCGGCTGGTTAAAGACAGACAATGGGGTCTATTATCTGAACCCCACGCCTGACCAGTTCGAGGGGATCTTGGTCAAGAGCCGTTGGATCCAGGATAGCGGGGGCCAGTTTTATCTGGACCAGAACGGGATGCGCACAGAGGGCTGGATGCAGGTGGACGGGAACTGGTATTATTTCTATCCGGGGACTGGCATCAAGGCCGTGTCCACCACGATCAGCGGGTTTGTGCTGGATGCGGATGGGGTCTGGCATAAATGATAAGATAATGATAAGACCGCTGTATGGTGCGGTCTATGGTGTGGTCCCCGAGATATGGCCTGTCAGAGGCAGCGGACATCGTGCAGGTCTGCAGATGCGTCTTGGGCTGGCAGGCCATCAAGTGAGCTTTGTGTATAGTTTGGTAGGGTGAAGAGCGTACGTAACCGTTCAGATAGGTCTGTGGGGGGCTGCCCCCTTGGGCATTCACTGCGCTGACCGTACGACATCGTACCCTTTGGGTAAAACATGGTGGTTGTAAGCATCCGGCCCATCGCGCAGCGATCTTTAATGGCCGGATGCCGTAACAGTTCAGGAAGGAAATGGAGCATGCGAGAAGGACAGGGGATCAAAGAACGGATGAGCCGGATGGAGAGATGGATGCAGGTGCTATCTGAAGGATGGACGAAGGGCCGTTCTTCCAGACGGCCGGTGGGCCGGATCAAGATACTGGCGGCAGCGGTGGTGCTCATGGAGTCCACAGCGGCTTTTACGGCGCTGGGAGCCGCCCAGGTGCGGGTCCTTAGCATCACAGTGGAGGCGGATAAGGAGGCGGAGGAGATCGGGGAGCCCTCGATCCGGATCTCGCCCTCCAGCTGCAGCTTGTCAGAGATCCGCTGGTCGAAGCCGGTGGACGAATGGAAACCGGGAAAGATGGTCATGGGCTATCTGACCATCGAGGGGTCGGGGGAGTTTGCCGGCAGCTATACGAAGAGCCAGTGCCATGTGAGCGGAGCGGAGTTTCGGAGCGCTTCCTCTGATAAAGAGGATCCCACCACCCTCCAGGTGACCATCAAGTATACGCCCACTGTCCAGCTGGGGGAGACGGAGAAGGCCGGCTGGAGCGATCACAGTAAGACCAGGGCCAGCTGGAAGAAGGTCCCCTATGCCACCCTCTACGAGGTCCGTCTCTATCGGGATGACATATGGTACAAGACATTGGAGACCACGGCCACCAGCATCGATATCAGCCCCTATATCAAAGGAGAAGGGAACTACACCTATCAGGTCCGGGCGAAGGGGAAGAACGCGGAGGAGCGTCGGTATCTCCTGACCGGCGAGTATGCCCTGTCGGAGGATACCCTCTTCGTGGAGACCGCGGATATCGGTCAGGTGGGCGGGAACTGGCAGACCAGCAGCGAAGGGCGTAAGTACCGTCTGGAGGGCGGGACCTATCCGGCTTCCCAGTGGATGATGATCATGGGGGAATGGTACTATTTTAATGAAGCCGGATATGCGGTCACGGGCTGGTACTACGATGCCGCAGCGGCGAAGTGGTATCATATGGACCAGGCAGGCGTGATGGAGCGGGGCTGGCAGGAGATAGACGGACGCTGGTACCGTTTTGGCGAGGACGGCGCCATGGTGACCGGCTGGGTCCAGGATAACCCGGGCGAGTGGTATTATATGGATGCAGATGGCGCGATGGCGAAGGATACCGTGATCGACGGGCAGTTTAGGATCGGCAGCGATGGGCGATATGTGCCAGAGCCGTGAGAAAAAGGCTTTCGGATACGGCTGGACGATCGGTATAGATGCAGGCGGGTGATCGGTCATGTGCCTGCACCTATCTATCGAGCGGCGTGAGAAGGGATCGTAACATGGACAGGATAAAAGAGAGAGTCTCCAGGCGAGACTCTTTTTACTTGCACTTTTTCGTGATATCCTTGACTAATAGAAGAGAATCTACTAAAATGGTAAACATTGCAGAATGATGGGACTATCTATAAAGATGGGATTTTTTTAAGCTGGAGCGTTCGATGAGCAGGAGCTTTCTATATAAGTGAGGGATGAGACAGTGGGGATCATAAAGGCGAGTAAGCTGATCTTTGATTATATCCGCAGAGACGAGGAGGATCAGATCCAGGAGGTGGACCGGGCCTTGGACGGGGTGGACGTAGATATCCGAAAGGGAGACTTTGTGGCGGTCCTTGGCCACAACGGCTCCGGAAAATCCACCTTTGCCAAGCATATCAACGGGATCTTGCTGCCCACAGAAGGGACAGTGTGGATCTCCGATATGGACACCAGGGATGCCGGGCAGATCTGGGAGATCCGTAAAAAGGCTGGGATGGTATTCCAGAACCCGGACAACCAGATCATCGGCAACGTGGTTGAAGAGGACGTAGGCTTTGGGCCGGAGAACATCGGTGTCCCCACAGAGGAGATCTGGCGGCGCGTGGACGAGAGCCTGGAGGCCGTGGGGATGACGGCCTACCGGATGCGGTCGCCTAATAAGCTTTCCGGCGGGCAGAAGCAGCGGGTGGCGATCGCCGGGGTCATGGCTATGCGGCCGGAATGCATCATCTTAGATGAGCCCACTGCTATGCTGGATCCAAACGGGCGAGGGGAGGTGATCCGCACCGTGCGGGAGTTGAACCGCAGGGAGCAGATCACCGTGCTCCTCATCACCCATTACATGGAGGAAGTGGTGGATGCAGACCGGGTGATTGTGATGGACGAGGGGAAGATCGTGATGGACGGTACCCCAAGAGAGATCTTCTCCCAGGTGGAACAGCTAAAGTCCTATCGGCTGGATGTCCCTCAGGTGACGGAGCTGGCCTATGAGCTGAAGCAGGCTGGCGTGGACCTGCCGGACGGGATCTTGACCCGTGGAGAGCTGATGGAGAGCCTGCTGCCGATCCTGGGCAAGGCATGAGCCCTGGGCAAGATGTGAGCCCTAGGCAAGGCATGAGCCAGATATGTCTGCCGGAGCTTTGTGTGCAGTGTGTGCGCACTTGTCGGCTTATGGAGACTTGGCCGGTCGCTTGTAGGGATAGGGGCGTCTGGCTAGAAGAGCATATGGGCGAGTGCCAGGCAGGGAGCAGAGGATCATGGCTCAGGCAAAAGGACGATCATGGGCAGAAGAGGAGCGAAAAGAGAAGATGGCGATCAAAGTAGAGCATCTGACCCATATCTATGGCCAGGGGACGGCTTTTGAGCAGTACGCCCTGAAGGATGTGGGGTTTACGATAGAAGATGGGCAGTTCGTGGGACTGATCGGACATACCGGCTCAGGGAAATCCACGCTGATCCAGCATCTGAACGGTCTGCTGCGGGCGACCAGCGGCCACATCTATTATAATGGCGAGGACATCTATGGCGAGGGCTATGACCGGAAGACCCTCCGCAGCAAGGTGGGACTGGTGTTCCAGTACCCGGAGCATCAGCTGTTCGAGGTGGATGTGTTCGCGGACGTATGCTTCGGACCCAGGAACTTAGGGCTGCCGAAGGAGGAAGTGGAGGAGAGGGCCAGGGCGGCTCTGGCCCAGGTGGGGCTGGACGAGAGCTTTTATAAGCAGTCTCCCTTCGAGCTCTCCGGCGGACAGAAGCGGCGGGTGGCGATCGCCGGGGTGCTGGCCATGGCCCCGGAGGTATTGATCTTAGATGAACCCACTGCAGGCTTAGATCCCAAGGGGCGGGACGAGATCTTAGACGAGATCTCCATGCTCCACAAGGAAAAGCATATGACGATCATCCTGGTCTCCCACAGTATGGAGGACATGGCCCGCTATGCAGACCGCCTCCTGGTGATGGACCGTGGGGAGAAGGTCTATGACGATCTGCCGAAAAATGTGTTCCGGCACTATAAGGAGCTGGAAAAGATCGGTCTGGCCGCACCCCAGATCACCTATGTGGTCCATGAGCTGAAAGAACATGGGGTGGACATCCCCGATGATCTGACCACCGTAGAGGAAGCCAGGGACGCCATCTTAAAAGTGATAAGGAGTTGATCGGCTATGTTGCGAGAGATCACGTTAGGACAATATTATCCGGTGGATTCGCCGATCCACCGTTTGGATCCAAGGACCAAGCTCTTTGGGACGCTGGTGTTCATCCTTTCTTTGTTCGTGGCCGATAACATCTGGGGCTATGGGCTGGCCACCATCGTGCTGGCGGCGGTGATCAGGCTGACCAAGGTCCCCTTCCGCTATATGGTGAAGGGTCTTAAGGCAGTCCTTTTCCTGCTGCTCTTAAGTGTCAGCTTCAACCTGTTCTTGACCAGCGGCCAGGTATTGGTCCGGTTCTGGATCTTTACGATCACCAGAGAAGGGCTGCGGCTTGCCGGTTTTATGGCGGTCCGCCTGGTCTATCTGGTCTTAGGCTCCACGATCATGACCTTGACCACCACGCCCAATGCGCTCACGGACGGCATGGAAAAGGGCCTTGGCTTTCTGAACAAGGTGGGGGCGCCGGTCCATGAGATCTCGATGATGATGTCCATCGCCCTGCGCTTTATCCCGATCCTGGTGGAGGAGACGGACAAGATCATGAAGGCCCAGATGGCCAGAGGCGCCGATTTCGAGACCGGGAACCTGATCCAGAAGGCGAAGGCCATGGTGCCGCTCTTAGTGCCGCTGTTCATCTCCGCCTTCCGTAGGGCAACAGACCTGGCCACGGCCATGGAGGCCAGATGCTATCGGGGCGGGAGCGGCAGGACGAAGATGAAGCCCCTCCATTATGGGATGCGGGACCGGATCGGGTATGGCCTGCAGTTCGCCTATCTGGCCGGGATGATCGGGACGCGTTTTCTGCAGGTCCCATGAAAATATCGGAGCCTTACAGCAGGTCTGTGCAGGGGCTGTCCCAGGAGCGTGAGGATCGCTGCTGTGCTGACCGCACAGGATCTCTGCCGTGCTGACCGCACAGGATCTCTGCCGTGCTGACCGCACAGGATCCCTACCGTGCTGACCGCACAGCGCCAGGATGCCATTTTTGAGCATCCTGTGGTATCCTGTGTGCATCCGTGTGCATCCTCCAGGGAGCAGGTCTAGGAAGAGTATGGAGTGGATGATATGAAACGAGTAAGGATGATCGTCGCATATGACGGGACCGCATACCATGGCTGGCAGTTCCAGCTTAACGGCCTTTCCATCGAGGAGGTCTTAAATGAGGCCCTGTCTGCCCTGCTGAAGGAAGAGATCAAGGTGATCGGGGCCAGCCGCACGGACGCGGGCGTCCATGCCCTGGGGAACGTGGCGGTCTTTGATACAAAGAACCGGATGCCGGCGGATAAGATCTGCTTTGCGCTGAACCAGCGGCTGCCCCAGGATATCCGGATCCAAGCGTCGGAGGAGGTGCCGTTAAGCTGGCACCCCAGGAAGCAGAACTGTACCAAGACCTATGTGTACAGGATCCTCAACCGGAGGCTGGAGGTCCCTACCCTGCGCCTGTATACCTATTTTTGTTATTTTCCGATCGATGTGGAGAAGATGCGCCAGGCGGCGGCTTATCTGGTGGGGGAACATGACTTTAAAAGCTTTTGCACGCCCAGGACCCAGGCGGAGGAGACTGTGCGGACGATCTACAGCCTGACCGTGGAGCGGGGGGCGGATGATGTGATCGATATCCGGATCACAGGGAACGGCTTTCTCTACAACATGGTCCGGATCATCGCTGGAACGCTCCTTCGGGTGGGCACCGGGCTATATGGGCCGGAGCACGTGGAGGAGATCTTAGATGCCAGGGACCGCCAGAAGGCAGGGCCTACGTTGCCGGCAAAAGGCCTGACCATGATCGGGCTGGACTATGAGAAGGAGCTGCCACCGGAGATCAAGGCGGCCAACAAATATTGGGAGTACCGCCTGATCCAGCGGGAGATCCTAAAAAAGGGAAAGGCCTATCTGCTGGTCAAGCGCTGCGCAGGGGAGGAGTTTGACCGGCTGGTCTCCCGCCTGGTCCACCAGGCCGCCAGGAACGGTGCCAGAAAGATCTATGTGACGGACCAGGAGGGTTGGGAGGCAGCGTGCCAAAAAGGCGCGTCAGAGGGCCAAGGAGGATCAGAGAGCGGAGGAACGTTAGAGGGTCAAGGAGGATCAAAGAGCGGAGGAGCGTTAGAGGGTCAAGGAGGGTCTAAGGGCGGAGGAACGGCAGAAGGCCAAGGAACGGCAGAGGAGGTCGGCGGCTCCAGGATCCAGGAGGGGCAGCGCTTCGGCCATTACCAGCTGTACAGGAGCCATTGCTATCTGGAGATGGAAAAGAAACTGGGAGAGCCGGAGGAGCCCGCAGGCCAAACGGAGACCCGATCGGCTATGGGCTCTGCGGGAGGCGGATCGGCTGCGGGCTCTGCGGGAGGCGGATCGGCTGCGGGCTCTGCGGGAGGCGGATCGGCTGTGGGCTCTGCGGGAGGCGGATCGAGCACTGGCTGCACAGTGGTCAGCCTTCGGATATTAGAGCCGGAAGAGCGGCAGGCATGGCTGGCTTTATATAATGAAGCCTTTTTTGCGGTGACAGGCTCCGCCACCTATGATGAAGAGACGCTCACAGAGCAGGAAAAGGACGGGACTCGGTTTTTCTGGGTCTTGGCGGGAGAAGAGCAGGTGGGGGTCTTGGCATTGATCCTGACAGAGGGCGTCGCAGTCTCCATCGACATCCTGGCCATCAAGAAAGCATACGAAGGCCTGGGTTATGGTGGAAAGGCGCTGCGCTGCGCGGAAAGCTGCGCGAGGGACTGGAAGGTCTCAAGGCTGTCCCTTCTGGTCGCGGATGATAATGAGCGGGCAAGACGGCTTTATGAGCGGAACGGATACCGCCTGGTCCGACGCAGGCCAGACTTCTTCTGTGCAGAGAGCGATCTTTTCGGGCCAGATACCTGACACGTAAAAACCGCGCAGAAACCCTTGCAACCGCTTAAAAACCGCCTAAAACCGGTTAAAAACCCTTGGAAAATGCGAAAAAAACAGTTGACACAGTTTACCAGCTATTATATAATAAATAACTGTGACGTTAGACAAAAGCGTGCTTACCAAAGCCCCGGAGAGCATCTTTTGATAAACGATAGAAGACAACAGCAGATACCCAACAGGAGGTTGAACCATGAAGAGTTTTATGGCTAGTCCGGCCACGATTGAAAGAAAATGGTATGTAGTTGACGCTACAGGATATACATTAGGTCGTTTAGCTGCCGAGGTAGCTAAGGTTTTAAGAGGGAAGAACAAGCCGATCTTCACACCCCACATCGACTGCGGCGACTATGTGATCGTAGTGAACGCAGAGCATGTCAAGTTCACTGGCAAGAAGCTGGATCAGAAGATCTACTACAACCATTCCGACTATGTGGGCGGGATGAGACAGACGACCCTTCGCGAGATGATGGCGAAGAAGCCGGAGAGAGTAGTAGAGCTGGCTGTGAAGGGTATGCTCCCCAAGGGACCTCTGGGAAGGAGCATGTACAGGAAGCTCCATGTATACGCAGGGCCGGAGCATGAGCAGGCTGCGCAGAAACCAGAAGTCTTGACATTTTAGTGAGTGTGTGGGAAGGAGGAAGAAATAATGGCCAGCAAATTTTACGGAACAGGCAGGAGAAAAAAATCGATCGCTAGGGTTTATCTCGTACCCGGCAGCGGTAAGATCACCATCAATAAAAGAGATCTGGATGAGTATCTGGGCGTGGAGACCCTGAAGCTGATCGTGCGTCAGCCATTGGTCGCTACGGAGACCCTGGATAAGTTCGACGTTTTGGTCAATGTCCATGGCGGCGGTTTCTCCGGACAGGCAGGCGCTATCCGCCACGGTATCGCCCGTGCGCTGCTGCAGGCAGATGTAGACTACCGTCCGATCTTAAAGAAAGCCGGCTACCTGACCAGGGATCCGAGGATGAAAGAGAGAAAGAAGTACGGTCTCAAAGCGGCTCGTCGCGCTCCGCAGTTCAGCAAGCGTTAGTCCTAAAAAGAGTATAAGAAAGCGAAATGCCCCGGAAAGGTTGACCTTCTGGGGCTTTTCCTATGCTTAGATGTTCCTGGATAGCAGCAGATTTTAAGGAATTGCGGCTTACAGCACCCACTACAGCACTCAAAGTGCAAACCAAAAAACTTGTGTCTTATATAAGACTATGATATGATGGATAACAGGGAAGGAGGAAGGCTGTGGTGGATAGGACTACATACGAAGTGTTGAGCCTGCTGTTTTTAGGCGGTACCTTCTTAGTCGCACTGCTTGCCTATATCGATAGGAACAACAAGCGAAAATAAATAAGCCTACCTTGTACTTGGCAGTCGGGGTAGGCTTATAACTCATCCTGGAGGCTAACCACTTTGTGGGCGGTTGCTTTCCTTATGTCTATGATAGCACATCCAGAGGGCGGTTTCAAGCGTTTTTTGTAACGGGCATTTTTAAACGTCTGCCCAGTCTTTTCTAAATTTTAGAAGTTCATGCGATCTCTTCCAGCTTTGCGTTTATCTTTTTTACTTCGCTCTCTAACCGGTTTATCCGGAGCTTGAGCATCTCTTTTTCGTTTTCGATCGCTAATGCCTCGTCAAGCTTTCGGCTAAGGTCAAGATGGCCTCCAGCGACGATCTGGATCCCTTTGTTGGTCTCATTTTCAAGGGTCACTTGAACCTCAGTGACTTTTTTCTCTACCTTATCGAGCCTGGAATCCATCTTATCGAGCCTATCATATATAGGCTTGTTCATTTCCTTTACGATCTCTGCGATCATCTCCAGGTCTTTTTGTTCTAACATGGCTTGCCCTCCTCTTTTTGTTATGTTTACAGATATTGTATTACGTGCTGCTGGACTTGTCAATGTCGAACAAGGCAGGACAGCCGCTACCCTCTAAGAGCAACGGCCATCCTGAACACAGAAAGTTTATTGATATGTGATATTACTATACCATGTTTTACAGAAAATTACAATCATTACATATCATATACTCGGATAGTAGAAAAGGGATATCCTGGGTTTGGAGCAGATTGGAAGGTGTGAAGAAGATATGGCTTTCTCCCATACGTTAGGATATAAAGAAAAGCCCCGGTGCTTTGATACATCGGGGATCCTCTTTTGTCTTTTTACGGTGGCAAAGCACCCGCCAGGCTATTCGAGCAGATCTGCAATTTGTATAGCCAATCCATGATAGATACATACAGGGATATTATCAGAAAAGCTGTACTGGCAAGTTCCTTTTTCCTGTTCGAGATCATAGGCATTTACAGTTTGGGTCATTGGATTTACGATCCAGTATTCTCTTACTCCGGCAGTGCGGTACTTGAACAATTTGATCCCATAATCCAGTTGCTGGGTGGAGGGTGAGACGATCTCAATGATCCAGTCAGGTGCGCCATTACAGCCGCTGTCATCCAGTTTATCTTTATCACAGATAACGGAAATGTCCGGTTCCACGTAGTTTTTATTGTCTTTATTCAGGAAGACAGCAAAAGGGGAGGGGTAGACTTCACAGCCACCCTGTTTTAGATCGATGTAGTTTGTGATCGTTTGACAAAGACGATTTATCAGCTTTTGATGGATTCTTTTTGGTGGTGCCATATCATAGATCTGACCGTCGATCAATTCCGCTCTCTGCCCTTCTGGGAGATCATAAATATCATCAATAGTATAAACTTTCGATCGTCCTAATGCGGGTGCCATGGGAAGTCCTCCTTACATATTTGCGTTTACATACCAAATAGATCAGCATGTGTACCAGTACGGTCTAATTTTAATCCTATATCGGTTTGTTTATATATGAGCGACCAGTCAGGAGCTATACGGGATAGCGTATATCAAGCATAGATCGATCCTCCAATTCGCGGTTGCTCATAGTATGCACTTCCTTTCTTTGATAGCTTTTGGGTGTCACACTTCGTAGTCTCATAATACCATATATTAAAGTAAAGTAAAAGTTTTTAGAAACTTTTTAATAGATTAGATTTTTGGAAAAGTATGGTTAGAAATTTCTGATAAACAAAATTTGCGTTTTTCTTGAATTTCCGGTATCTGGATTTTTAAAAAATGTCAGTATGATCTTATAGAGTGTGCAAAGCAAAAAAACAGTTGCAGATGTCTTGGAAATGGATGGGAATAACTTTTTTCAAAAAGGGGTTGCAATATAGCAAGTATATAATTATAATATAATTATGAAAAATATAGATTTTGAATGGGATGAGAATAAAAACCAAAAAAAAACATAAAGTATCATTTGAGGAAGCCGCGAGTGTATTTTATGACGAAATGGCACTGGTGCGGGATGATCCTGACCATTCAGAGGACGAAGATAGGTTTATCATCTTGGGAATGAGTGATAGCGAAAAACTTCTTATTGTATGCCATTGCTACAGGGCTTCGGATACAGTGATCCGCATCATATCAGCGCGAAAGGCGACAAGATCAGAGAGTAGACAATATAGCGAATTTTAAGATCAGGAGGTTGACCCATGAGAGAGGAATATGATTTTTCGAAAGCAGAAGCACGGAGAAATCCTTATGCTAAGAGATTAAAAAAACAGATAACGATAAACATTGATAATGAAACGATCGATTTTTTTAAGGAGCAAAGCAAAAATTCCGGCATCCCGTATCAAACGTTGATCAATTTGTATCTTGCTGATTGTGTAAAGCAAAAAAGACAGTTACAGATGGCTTGGAAATAGGTGGGGAGAGATCCCCGCCTAATTTTTTTCAAAAAAGGGGTTGACTTTTTGACATTCATGAAGTATATTGTATTTAGTGACATTCAAAAAATGAGGTGAAAATATTATGTCACCCATGGGAAGACCGAAGTCTGATAACCCTAAATCTGAACAAGTAACAGTAAGACTTGATAAAGAGCATTCACAAATACTTAAAGAGTACTGTGAAAGGGAAGGGATTGAAAGGGCAGAGGCTATCAGACGAGGTATTAGAAAATTAAAAGAGTAGTCGTTCTAAGTTTGGCAAGCGTTAGTCCTAAAAAGAGCATAAGAAAGCGAAAAGCCCCGGAAAGGTTGACCTTCTGGGACTTTTCCTATGCTTAGATGTTCCTGGGTGACAGCAGATCTTGAGAGCATCCCTATATCTACATTTTTTGTACATTTTAGGCTCTCATGCGATCTCTTCCAGCCAGGCATTTATCTTCTTTACTTCGCTCTCTAACCGGTTTATCCGGAGCTTGAGCATCTCTTTTTCGTTTTCGATCGTTAACGCCTCGTCAAGCTTTCGGCTAAGGTCAAGATGGCCTTCACCGACGATCTGGATCCCTTTGTTGGTCTCATTTTCAAGGGTCACTTGAACCTCGGTGACTTTTTTCTCTACCTTATCGAGCCTGTGATCCATCTCATCGAGCCTGTGATCCATCTCATCGAATCTGTGATCCATCTCATCGAACCTGTGATCCATCTTATCAAGCCTGTGATCCATCTCATCGAACCTGCGGTCCATCTTATCGAGCCTTTCGTATATAGGCTTGTTCATTTCTTTGACGGTCTCTGCGATCATCTCCAGATCCTTTTGCTCTAGCATAGCGTACCCCCCCTCCCCTTTTATCATGCATATAGTCATTGTATTACATGGCGTTGGGCTTGTCAATGTCGATAAAATGCAGGATGTCGATAAAATACAGGATGGCCGCTACCCCTACGTATAACGACCATCCCATACCAGACCCATATCAACTGCTGTCTCTCAGTTTGTGCAAGGCAAGGATCAGATCGATCATCAGATCAATCCCAGATGGGCAAATGCCTTATACAGCCCGTCCTTATCCACATCGTCGGTGACATAGTCGGCCATGGCTTTGATCTCCTCCCCGCCGCTGCCCATAGCCACGCCGAAGGCACAGTATTCCAGCATGGGGATGTCCACCTTGGCATCGCCGATGGCGATCGTATCCTTTTGGTCGGCCTGTAGGTAGGTCAGGAGATGTTCGATCGCGTTGGCCTTGGTGATGCCCTTTACGCCCAGGTCGCCGAAGAGGGCTGTCTCCCCTTTGCCGCCCCAGGTCCCGGCCTCCAGGTCAGGGAACTGTTCCTTAGAATCTAAGTGGTCCTGATAGGAGGACAGGATGAAGCTGATCTTGTTTAAGTCGTCCCGGTACAGCTCTCCGCCGAAGATCAGGTCCGGGAGGGCTTGGCGTACGGTCAGCTGCGCCGCCTCGGCATGCCCCTTCCGCTTGGAGTATTCCTGCAGCACCGGTGCGCCCTGCTCCTCGAAATGCTCGCTGGCAAAAAGCCCGTTATTACTCTCTAAGTAAAACTCCAGTTTTCGTTCATGGAGCCAGTCCACCACCCGGCGGCACTGGTCCAGGGTGATCAGCTGGTGCATGACCACATGGCCGTGGTCCTCCACATAGCAGCCGTTGCCCCCGATGATGCCGTCCAGACCGATATCCCACAGGGGCGGGTAGACCTCCGCCTTGCTGCGGCCTGTACACATATAGACCCGATGCCCGTTCTCCCTGGCCTTTCGGATCGCCTTCACCGCCGAATCCGGCAGGTTCCCCTCATAATCCACTAATGTCCCATCCACATCGATAAAAACGATCTTTCCCATGTGTCCTCCCTTATCTCTTTGCGTTTTGTGCGCTTTTTCATTATTATAAAGGACGATGTAGGGAAAGGCAAGTGGAAAAGGGGGGCGTGGTCACTTTCCACGGGTTGGCCAAGGGTCCGCTCAGGCAGGGACCTGAAAAGTAACATAGTACATATCTTGCGCAAGAAAATACATGGCCACCCTTCCTGCCCCATAGTAGAATTAAGGGAACAGACCAGATCCTCTGGCCTGGCGCAGGATGCAAAGATCGAGTAAGGGAGGCACGAGAGCATGTTATATCCAAGAGCAAATGAGATCCGTTCGGTGTGGGAGCTGTCCGGGGTATGGGACTTCCAGTTGGGCGATGAGAGAGAACCGGGGGAGCATTGCGGCGCTTTCTCCGCGATGGAGAAGATCGCGGTGCCGGCTTCCTATAATGACCAGATGGAAGATCCGGCCTACAGAGGACATTATGGCTGGGTCTATTACCGGAGGCATTTTATGGTGCCGGCCTGCCTTGAGGGGCAGCGGCGCGTGCTGCGGTTTGATGCCGTGGCCCATCAGGCCAAGGTCTACATAAACGGCAGCCTGGTGACAGAGCATAAAGGGGGCTTCCTCCCCTTTGAGGTGGAGATCACGGACCTGGTGCCGGCAGGCACGGGCGCAGAGCTGGTGGTGGCGGCAGATGACCGGGTGAGCCACAGCACCCTGCCGGTGGGAAATGAAGGGAGCACGGCGTTTTTCGGGTCGGATAATCCGGGCGTGCCAAGCGTAGAGGCGGCCAAGCGGTGGAGGCGGCACCAGAACCTGCCGAATTTTGACTTTTTTAACTATACGGGGATCAACCGTCCGGTGCGGCTGTACACCACGCCTAAGGCCTACATCGAGGATATCACCCTGGTGCCGGACATCGACGGGACCACAGGGCTGGTCCATTATAAGGTGGCTATAGCTGGGGATACAGCCAGAGATATGTCCGGAGCCGGGAACGGGGCAGCCAGAGATATGGCCAGAGCCGGGGACGGGGCAGCCAGAGCTACGGCCGGAGCCGGGGACGGGGCAGCCAGAGATATGTCCGGAGCCGGGGACGGGGCAGCCAGAAATACGGCCGGAGCCGGGGACGGGGCAGCCAGAGATATGGCCGGAGTCGGAGCCGGGATGTCTGCGGACGAGGCTGTGAGGATCCAGATCCTGGACCAGGAGGGACATGTCGTGGCAGAAGGAGAAGGGGCCTGCGGAAGGCTGACTATACCCGATGCCAGGCTCTGGTGGCCCTGGCCGGGAGAGCCCTACCTGTATACCGCTTTTGTGACCTATGGCAAGGACCGTTACAGGCAAGCCTTTGGGATCCGCACGGTGAAGGTGGAGGGGACAGACTTTTTGATCAATGGGAAGCCCTTCTATTTCAAAGGCTTTGGAAAGCATGAGGATTCGCCTTTCCACGGGCGGGGACTGGATCTGTGCCTTGACGTGAAGGACGTCCATCTGATGCATTGGCTCCAGGCCAACTCCTTCCGTACCAGCCATTATCCTTATGCAGAGGAGATGTACGATCTCTGCGACCAGGAGGGGATCGTGGTCATCGACGAGACGCCGGCCGTGGGGATCAACGGGGCGGGGATGGAGGATCCCTATCAGTATCCGCTTAAAGCACATCATGAGCAGGTGCTGCGGGAGATGATCGCCCGGGACAAGAACCACCCCTGTGTGGTCATGTGGTCTATGGGGAATGAGCCGGATACCGAGCATTTCCCCCAGGCGGCCCTGGCCTATTGGACCTCCCTGTACCATCTGACCCACAAGCTGGATCCGGCAGGGCGGCCGGTGACCTTTGTCTGCTGCCAGAACGACTATGAGAAGGACCTGGTGACCCGCACCATGGACGTGGTCTGCATCAACCGCTATTACGGCTGGTATAACCTGTCCGGGGATCTGGACGCGGCCTGCTATGCCCTGGAGCAGGAGCTGGATTTCTGGGAGCGGCAGGGCAAGCCGGTGATGCTGACGGAATATGGCGCCGATGCCATCCCCGGGGTCCATCAGTGTGTCCCGGAGATGTTCAGCGAAGAATACCAGATGGAGTTTTATAAAAGGCAGAACGCCTGCCTGGACGGGCGGCCCTTTATCGTGGGCGAGCAGGTGTGGAATTTCGCCGATTTCGCCACGGTCCAGGGCTGCATGCGGGCAGACGGCAATAAAAAGGGCCTCCTGACCCGGGACCGCAGGCCGAAGCTGGCCGCCCATTACTTCCGGCAGCGGTGGGGCCAGATCCCCTGCTTTGGCTATAAGAGCGACCGGACGTAGTCCCTGGGGGACACCCCCTCCACCTTTTTAAAGACCTTGCTGAAGTAAAAGGCGCTTTCAAAGCCCAGCTGTTCCGCCACCTCATAGATCTTCCGGTCCTTTTCCAGAAGGAGTACCTTGGCCCGGGAGATCTTTTTTTGGGTGATGTACTCGGAGAAGCCGATCTGGCAGCTTTTCTTAAAAAGGGCGCTGAGATAATTCGGGCTCAAGCCAAAGACGGCGGCCACCTCGTTTAAGGTCAGCCGTTCCTCAATGTGGCTGTTGATGTATTTCTGTACGTTGGCGACCACATGGTTCTTGTAGGTCTTGCGCCGGTTCTTCAAGATGCCGCAGAGGCCGTCCCGCAGGGTGTTGAGCCAGCGGGTGACCGCCACCACATCCTTTTGCTTATAGAGGGAGCGGTAGCCCTCCGGGTAGGCGCAGAAGATCTCCTGGAGGGAGGCTTCGCCGTCCGGGAGCAGGGACAGGGCCAGATAGAGGATGTTGCAGGCGCCGTCCAATGCCTGGAGGGGGCGCTGGGGATTGGCCGTGAACAGCTCGCCGATCTCGGTCAGGGTGCTGTAGAGGGCATCGGTGTCAAATTCCTCAAAGGCCCGGGTCAGGGCGTTCTTGAACAGCGCGATGTTAAAGGCGCTCCGGCAGGCGCTCTCATTGACCCGGGAGAACAGGGCCACCGGAGCCTGGCGCTGGGCTAAGTTAAAGGCCTGGCGGGCCTCCTGGTAGGAGGCGCTGATCTTCATGGGCTCGTCGGCCATATTGCCGATCCCCACGGTCAGCCAGACATTAAAATAATTATGGACCATGGAGCAGGTGCTCTCCCAGGCTCTGCGGATCGTGCTCATCTCCATCTGCTGCATGGTGGAGAAATGGTAGATGACGGCGAAGTGGATCTTGTCCAGGGAGATCACATAGCAGGGGAGCTGCTTGCCAAGGAGCTCCTGGATCATCTGCAGGCTGCTGGAATACAGGTTCGCCTGTCGGGCGCTGTCCATCTGCGCCGCGGTATCGCTGTGGATCTCCCCGTGGGAGGCCAGATAGCAGCTGTCGGAAAAGTCCAGCTTTAAGTCCCTGGCCTGGATCTTGAACTGCTCCTGGCTGTCAAAGAGGTTGTGCAAGAGCCGCATAAAGAATTTGTCCCGGTAGCTCTGCAGCATGGGCCCATGGTCTGCCTGCCGGTAAGCCTGGCTGGCCTTCAGCTCGTCTAAGCGCCCCATGGCCTTGTGGATGGATCCGGCCAGGGTCTGTTCATCCAGCTCCAGCTTGATCAGATAATCGATCGCCTGATAAGAGAGGGCTTCCTTGATCAGGGGGAATTCTTCATAGCTGGTGAGGATGATGAACAGGGGGATCGAGCCGAACTCCTCTCTGCAGGTCTTAGCTAAGGTCAGGCCGTTCATGATGGGCATCTTGATATCGGTGATCACGATCTGGGGGGAATGGGTCCGGATCATCTCCAGGGCCGCCTGGCCGTTGGAGGCGACCCCGCATATCTCGATGCCAAACTCCTCCCATTTCAGCATGGAACGGATGCCGATCTGTACTAAAGGCTCATCATCTGCGATCAATAGTTTTATCATCTTCTCTCATCTCCCTGTTCTCTGGCTCTGCCCTGCCAGCCGGCGCGGCCCGGCCTCTATCAGGTCGCGGTGTGTGCTACCGGCCTCTATCAGGTCGCGATGTGCGCTGCCGGCCTCTATCAGGTCGTGGTGTGCGCTGCCGGCCTCTATCAGCGTAGCGCTATACAGCTTTTATGGGGCGGTCCTATAGGGCAGGGCGATCTGCATGGTGGTGTATTCCCCCAGAAGGCTCTCGATGGTGATCCCATAGCCGTCCCCAAAGTCGTATCGTATCCGCCGGTCCACATTGCTGATCCCTACATGGCGGAAAAGGTCGTTAGTGGAGGGCTCCTTCCCGTCCAGCACCTGCCGGATCTGCTCCGGGCTCATCCCCACTCCGTTATCGGTGACTGAGATCTTCAGGCATTTGCCGCTGTCCGCAGCCTCCTCCGCCCATACCTTGATCAAGATCTGGCCCACGCAGCCCTTTGGCTCGATCCCGTGGAACATGGCGTTCTCGATGATGGGCTGCAGGGTGAAGCGATGGACCAGGCAGGTATAGAGATCCTCTGAGGCGATCTGCTGGTCCATAGAGATATTGCCGCCGTAGCGGTATTGCTGGATCAGGAAATAATCCATGGTCAGTTCCAGCTCATCCTTTAAGGGGATCATGGCGGAGGTCCCCTTGGAGACGTTTTTCATCAGCCTGGCCAGGGCCGTGGTCATCTCCGCGATACCGGCGGCGTTCTGGATGGTGGCCATCCATTTGATCGAATTTAGGGTATTGTAGAGGAAATGGGGGTTGATCTGGCTCTGCAGGATCTGATATTCCAGATCTTTTTTCTGCTTTTCATCGGCCACCCGCTTTTCCAGCAGTGTGGAGACATCTTCTGCCATCCGGTTGATCCCGCGGCCGATGCTGCCGAACTCATCCTTCCACTCGATCGAGGGGGCCGGGGCGAAATCACCCTCGGCGATGGCGGCCAGCTTATCCAGCAGACGGTCGATGGGGCGGTTGATCATCCGGTCCAGGGACCGATAGAGGATGAGCCCCAGCAGGAGGATGGCGCAGAGTGTACCTGCGATGATCCACAGATAGAGGCCGCTCTGCTGGTCATAGGCCTGTTCGGAGAGCACCAGGGACAGGGACCAGCTGTCCCATAAGGAGCAGGTGAGCAGATATCGTTTCTGCCCGTCCTCGGTCCGGATCTTGTAGGCCCCACTTTCCGGGTTAAAGACCTGACCGCTGATATCGGACAGGATCTGGTATGGAAAAGGTGTCTCCACCAGCTGCCCGTCGGTGAAGTGGTAGGCATGTCCGCCGATGTGCAGATAGAGGCTGGCGTCTGCCTCCAGGGGAAGAGTCTCCAGATAGTCCAGGAAGACCCGGCCAGAGACGGCTAAGTAGCTCCATCCGATCACCTGGGAGCCGTAAAGGCTGGGGATGGGGCGGACGATGGGAAGGATAGGAGCGCTCCCGGGGGAGAACGGGTCTTCCATCAGGCCGTCCCACTGCAGGGTGGGCGCTTCCAGCAGCCTGCGGATCTGGTCGGACTGGTACAGCTGGTCGGCGGCCGCGGAGGTATTGCTGGAGACGGTATCGGAGATCTGCATATAGTTTTTCCGGTTCACCGGCGAGATCACCACCCGGGTGATGTGGTCGGAGGCATGGGTGTTATAGTATTCTTCCTTCAGGCGTTCGTAGGTGGTGGACGCGGTGATCCGCAGGGGAGCGTTCTTGGAGGAGATCGGAGGCATGCCCTCCTGGTCCTTAAAAGCCTCCAGATACCGTCCGATATCGGCGCTGGTGCAGCACCACTGTTCGAAGGAAAGGATATTTTCCATGTGGGCAGAGATATTGTTGGAGGCCACCTGCAGGTTATATTCTGCGGAACGGAGCTGGTTCTTCCTTAAAAAAGACTGGAAGACCAGGAAGCAGACCGAGACCGTGATGGTGGCGATCGTAACGGTGACGATGGCTGTGCTGAGCAGGATCTTGCCGCGTATGGTCCCTGGCAGAGCATTCTTTGACATGGGGAGATCTCCTTGCTGTTCATCGACCTGGTATCAAAGGGGTCAAAAACCTTTTGCCCCCAACATCTTATCATTAGTAATCATATGCTTTTTGTGCGGTCTTGTCAAATGAATACAATCGTGGAAAAGTACTGGTCTTGAGAAAAAAATACATGATGGCAGGAGAGAAAATTGAAGCTTTTTTTGAAGATATTCTATTCAGGGACCGGCGGGATATTGCTATAATAGCACCAGCACAAAACGGTAAGCAACGTGCATGAGCAGAGGAAAAAGGAGGAAGACAGTGATGAAAAAAATGCGTTTAGCCAGTCTTGCGCTGGCAGTGGTCATGGCCGGGAGCCTGGCAGGCTGCGGCGGGGGAGGCACCACGGCGGAAACCACAGGAGCGGCCGATACCCAGGCCGACACCCAGGCAGCAGGAGCCGGGACAGAGGCGACCACGGCAGCAGAGACAGTAGTGGCGGCAGAAGGACAGACTGTTTTAAAGTGGTCGATCTGGGATAAGGACCTGACCACCTACTATAAGCCGCTGATCGAGGCTTTTGAAGCGGCGAACCCGGACCTGAAGATCGAGATGGTGGACCTGGGCAGCTCCGATTACCAGACCGTACTGGGGACCCAGCTGACCGGCTCCGGCTCGGATTTCGATATCGTGACGATCAAGGATGTGCCGGGCTACACCACCCTGGTGAACAAAGGGGTGCTGGAGCCTTTAGATGAGCTGATCGCCCGGGACGGGGTGGATCTGGAGGCCTTCAAGGGCATCACGGACCAGATCGCGGTGGACGGCAAGCTCTACGAGCTGCCCTTCCGCAGTGATTTCTGGGTACTGTACTATAATAAAGACGTGTTTGACGCAGCCCAGGTGGACTATCCCACTAATGATATGACCTTCGACCAGTACGACGCCCTGGCCAGGAGCCTGACCGTGGACACCCCAGGGCAGGAGGTATATGGCGCCCACTATCACACCTGGAGGAGCGCGGTGCAGCTCTTCGGTATCCTGGACGGCAAGAATACGATCCTGGACGGGAGCTATGGGTTCTTACAGCCTTACTATGAGATGATCTTGAGCCAGCAGGAGGATGGGGTATGCCAGGATTATGCGACCTTGAAGACCTCCAACCTCCATTACTCCGGTGCGTTCTCCCAGGGGAACGTGGCCATGATGAACATGGGTACCTGGTTCATCTCCACCCTGATCGATAAGGTGGCATCGGGCGAATATACAGACTGCGCCAACTGGGGCATCGTGAAATATCCCCATGCCGAGGGCGTGGAGCCTGGTTCTACCCTGGCCACCATCACGGCGCTCTCTATCCCCACCAGCGCTCCCCACAAGGAGGAGGCCTGGAAGTTCGTACAGTTCGTGTGCGGCGAGGAGGGTGCGAAGATCGTGGCGGATACCGGAAGCATCCCGGCGCTCATGACCGATGATATCGCTTCCACCATCTCTTCCATGGAGGGCTTCCCCCAGGATGAGGCCAGCAAAGAGGCGCTGCAGACGGCAAACCTGTATCTGGAGATGCCGGTGAGCAACAAGAGCTCGGAGATCGAGACCGTGTTAAATGAGGCCCATGATAATATCATGACGGGGAATTCTACTGTAGAGGAAGGGATCGCCTATATGGACGATCAGGTCAGCCAGATCCTGACACAGTGACCCCAGGTCTGCGCTGCAGACACCATCATAGAGCAGTGATCTTTTAAAGCAGTGATAACCGATCATCCAGGGGCTGCTGCGGGCGGCAAAGATCCCGGCGTGGGACCTGCCATCCTGCGGCAGCCCTTGTTTTACTTAGAGTATCCGGCAAAGCGCGGCTGCGGCGCGCAGCCGGGTCCAGAAAGGCAGGTAGTATGGGAAATATAGAGCAGGCAGCCTCGGCCCAGATGCAGGAAAAGCTATCGGCACTGGAGCAGCGTCTGGAAGAGCTGCAAAAAAGGGCAGAGGCGGAGACAGATGATAAAAAGCGGCTCAAGCTGGGCGCGCAGATGGATAAGACCCGGGATAAGATCCGCCAGACGAAGACCGGCGAGCGGTTCAGCCGCCAGACCAAAAGGGACCTGGTGGCCTATTCCTTTATCGCGCCGAATTTTATCGGGTTCGCGGTCTTTACATTAGGACCGGTGCTGTTCGCCTTTGTCCTGGCATTTTTAAACTGGGACGGCAATAACGCCATGCGGTTCGTGGGGCTGGAAAATTTCATGATGATGTTCGGGAACCAGCGTTTTCTGGCTTCCTTAAAGAATACGGTGGTCTATTGTGTGGCCACAGTGCCGCTGACCATGGCGGTAGCCTTAGGGTTAGCGGTCCTTTTGAACCAGAAGATCAAAGGGCGGAACTTTTTCAGGACCGTCAGCTTCTTCCCCTATGTGGCTTCCTTAGTGGCGGTGGCCGCCGTGTGGAACATGCTGTTCTCCCCGGCTAAGAGCGGACCGATCAACATGCTCCTCTACAACCTGGGTGTGGCGGCTAAGAGCCTGCCCAAATGGTCGGCAGATAAGGATTGGGTCATGTTCACGGTGGTGCTGTTCTCTGTTTGGAAGAACATGGGCTACTACATGGTCATCTATCTGGCCGGTCTCCAGGGGATCAACGCGGAGCTCTATGAGGCCTGCAGCCTAGACGGAGCCAATACCTGGCAGCGCTTCCGCTATATCACCTGGCCCCAGCTGCAGCCCACCACCTTTTTCGTGACGATCATCCTGACCATCAACTGCTTCAAGGTCTACGATATCGTGTACATGCTGGCAGGCGGCAGCAGCGGTGTGCTGAACGAATCAGCCATCGTGCTGGTGTACCATATCTACGAAGAGGCTTTCCGTAACTGGAACTTAGGCTATGCCAGTGCCGTGGCCATGATCTTGTTCCTGATCGTCCTGGCCATCACCCTGGTACAGTTCTATGGGGACAAGAAGCGAGCAAGTTAAGGAGGATCCGGATATGAAGATCAAAAATACAAAAACAAGGACCATGCGGGTGATCCTCTATATCGTCCTGATCGCCCTGGCCCTGGTGATGCTGGTGCCATTTGCCTGGATGCTGTCGGCTTCCTTTAAGCTGGATAAGGATGTGTTCGTGTTCCCGATCCAGTGGATCCCCGCGAACCCCAGATGGCAGAACTATGTGGATATCTGGAACAAGATCCCCCTGTCCAAGTTCGTATTGAACACGGCTAAGCTGACGGTGATCGTCACCTTTTTGCAGCTGCTCACCAGCAGCTTTGCCGCCTACGCCTTTGCCAAGCTGGATTTTAAGGGCAAGGACCTGCTCTTTCTGGCCTACATCGCCACGATCGCGGTACCCTGGCAGGTGTACATGGTCCCTCAGTTCATGATGATGCGTTCCATGGGGCTGGCGGATACCCATCTGGCGATCATCTGCCTGCAGGCCTTTTCCGCCTTCGGCGTGTTCATGATGAAGCAGTTCTATGAGGGGATCCCCACCGAGCTGTGCGAGGCGGCCAGGATCGACGGGATGAACGAGTACCAGATCTGGTATAAGATCATGCTGCCTTTGTCAAAGCCGTCCCTGTCCACCCTGACGATCTTTACCTTTGTGAACACCTGGAATGACTTCTTAGGTCCCTTGATCTATCTGACCACAGAATCCAAGAAGACCCTGCAGCTGGGCCTTAGGATGTTCATCAGCCAGTTCGGATCGGAGTATGGCTTGATCATGGCGGCCTCGGTGCTGAGCCTGATCCCGGTGTTGGTGGTGTTCTTGTCCCTGCAGAAGTACTTTGTGGAAGGGGTGGCTGCTTCTGGCGTGAAGGGCTAGGAGGAGCTTGCGTGCAGCTGAGAGGCCTGATGCAGGATGCTAAAGAAGGCCTCTCTTTAAGCTGTGCGGTCGCAGGGAGCCTGGCAGATGATCGCCGGCAAGGATGGCCATCAGCACCACAGGGCGCTGTGCAGGGATATATGGCATGCACGGCAGATGGGTGTGGGAGTTAGGAAAAGAGGAGGATATAGGATGAGCTGGATCGGGAGAGAGGCATTAGGAGATAAGCCGGAGATCTCCACAGAGGAGGTAAAGACGGCGCTGGACATAGCCTGCGGGCAGGTGCTTTGCAACCTGGAGAGGTTTACAGAGCGGTTCCCCAAGGCATACAGTGTGGATGGGTTCTATGAGGCTACGGAAAATGTGGACTGGACCACCGGTTTTTGGACGGGAGAGGTCTGGCTGGCCTATGAGCACACCGGAGATGGGCGTCTGCGCCGGGCCGGGGAGGTACAGATGGACAGCTTCCTGGAGCGGATCGAGGGGAGGGTGGATGTGGAGACCCATGACCTGGGTTTCCTATATTCTCCTTCCTGCGTGGCCGGGTATAAGCTGACCGGGAGTCAGATCGGACGGGAAGCGGCGCTCTTAGCGGCCGAGGCCCTGATCGGGCGGTTCCATGAAAAGGGGAGCTTTATCCAGGCCTGGGGTCCCCTTGACGCGCCGGACAACTACCGGCTGATCATCGACAGCCTTTTGAACCTGCCGCTGCTCTACTGGGCCACAGAGGAGACGGGGGATGGGCGGTTTTCGGATATCGCCGAAAAGCATATCCATTCCACCTTGTCTAATGTGGTCCGGCCGGACTATTCTACCTGGCATACCTTTTTCTTTGACCGGGCAACAGGGGCGCCGGACCACGGGGCTACCTGCCAGGGCTATCGGGACGGGTCGGCCTGGGCCAGAGGGCAGGCCTGGGGTGTATACGGAACGGCGATCGGATACCGTTATACGAAAAGGGCGGCCTATATCCCCCTCTTTGAAGGGGTGACAGACTATTTCCTGGCCCATCTGCCGGAGGATCTGGTGCCTTTCTGGGATCTGAGCTTTGGCGACGGGGATGAGCAGCCCAGAGATTCCTCCTCCGCCAGCATCGCGGCCTGCGGGATGCTGGAGATGGCGAAGTACCTGGATGGGGAAAAGAGCGCCTATTATAGGAAGATCGCCAGGAAGCTAATGAAGGCGCTGGCAGACCATTATGCAGTGACAGATCCTGCGGCCTCCAATGGGCTGGTGCTCCACAGCACCTATTCCAATCACTCGCCTTATAACACCTGCAACCATTATGGGGTGGACGAGTGCAATATCTGGGGGGACTATTTCTATATGGAGGCTCTCACCAGGCTGTACAAGGATTGGGAGATGTATTGGTAGATTGTTGATCGGGCGACCCGCAGATACTGGGCTGGCTATGGATGTACTTTTTGCAGGAGGGGGCCGTTCTGTGGAAGCTCCCTCTTGTGTGTGGGATCGGTCATAGAAAGAGCAGGACTGGAGAGAAAAAGGGATGAGGAGAGAAGGAGAGCAGGAGAAGATGACGAAAGAAGCATTTTTTGCAAGAGGGGACGAGCATTTCTTCTTTGAGGACGGGAAAGGCTGCGCGGCCTATTGCCGGGAGCATTGGGCGGAGGACTGCGCCCATATCATCCAGGTGGCGGACCGGGTGTGCAGGAACACCTTCCTCTTTGACCTGCCCCATGATCTGGAGCAGACCTGGGAGCCGGTCTGCTTTGACCCGGAGGGGGAGGTGGACTGGGAGTACCAGCCGGACAGCGATCCGGAATTTACCTATCAGTTCAACCGGCACCGGTATTTTATCTGTCTTGGGCAGGCCTATCAGCTGACGGGAGAGGAACGGTATGCTGAGCATTTCGTCCGTCTCCTGACGGACTGGATCCGGCGTGTAAAGCGGACGGAGCGCTCGGAAAAGACCACCTGGAGGATCTTGGAGGCGGGCTTTCGAGGCGAGTACTGGGTGAAGGCGATCCGGTATTTTAAGGACAGCCCGCTGCTGACCGATGAGGTGGTGGACCTTTTTTACCAGTGCCTGATCGAACACGGGGAGTACATCATCCAGATGCATTCTCCCTATCGTTATATCAGCAACTGGGGTGTCCTGGAGAACCACGGCCTCTTTGAGATCGGGATCGCCATGCCCGATAAGGAACGGCGTCAGTGGTATACCCGCATCGCCTTAGAGCACCTGGAGGTCCAGGCCCGGATGGGGATCTTAGGTGACGGCGTCCAGTGGGAGCAGTCCCCCATGTACCATAATGAGGTGCTCCACTGCTTTGAGGATGTGCTCCTTCTGGCCTTCCGAAACAAGATCCAGGTACCGGAGGCGATCCTGGAGGCGGTGAAGAGGATGGCTTACGCGGATCTGACCTGGCAGAAGCCGGACGGGCGGGAGTTCATGATGGGGGATAGCGACGACATGGATATCCGGGACCAGATCGGCATGGCGGCCTATCTGTTCAAGGACCCGGTGCTGAAATATGGCGGCAGGTCGGTGCTGGACTATGAGAGCGTATGGGACGCAGGTCTGGTGGGCGCGAGAGAGTACGAAGCCATGGAGGCGCGGGAGCCGGGCTTTTTGTCGGCGGCTCTGGAGGATTCCGGGAACTATTATCTGCGCGGCAGCTGGAAGGAGGACGGGGATCTGCTCCATTTCCACTGTGGGACCATGGGCGCGGGCCACGGCCATTCCGATAAGCTCCATGTGGACCTGGTGATCCAGGGCGAGGATGTGCTGACGGATTCCGGACGGTATACTTATGCGGTGGATAAAGGCCGCTTTGACTTTAAGGACCCCACAGCCCATAATACGATCACGGTGGACGGGAAGCCCTTTACCGTCTGCAGGGACTCCTGGGCGTGCAGCAAGCTGTGCCAGCCGGTAAAACAGCCCTGTAAGCTTGGGGGGTCTTACGAGTTTATCCAGGGCGGCCATCTGGGGTATCTGGATGGGGCTGGCGGCGTCTTTGTCAACCGGAAGATCATCTACATCCGGCCATCCCTCTATATCATCATGGATGAGATGTACACAGGGGATGCCCATTCCTATGAGCAGTACTGGCATTTCAGCGACAGAGGGCAGGTGGCCTTGGGGCAGCCGGTCCCTGTGGAGCCTGTACAGCTGCCGGGACTGGATGAGGCGGGGGATCCGGACCCTACGATCAAGAGAGGGAAGGAACGGGTCTACACCACGGAGGAGATCGGCACGCCGCCGGTACAGACGGCTGTGTTCACCGGAGAAAAGGCCCAGGCCCGGTTCTTCTTCATGACCCTAGGGGTCCGGACCCGGTTTTTCAGCAGCAAGATCGCCCGCCACTATAACTGTGCAGAAGAGCGGGCGGCCCTCAAGGTATCCGCAGAGGGGAAAGGCTTTACATCCCTCCTCACGGTCATCCAGGGCGGCGAAAAGGGCAGCCTTCCCGACTGCCGTGTGCTGAAGCTCCCGGTCAAGTCCACGTTAAAGGGGATCTATTATCCGCCCTCTATGGCAGAAGGGTTGAAGATCTGGGTGGACGGGAAGGAATATGTGGTCATCATCTGCCACCAGGAGGTCAATTCCCCCACCGATCTGGAAGAGGTGGACGGGTGCATGGGGTTTGGGGATGTGATCGTGTTCGATAAGGCGGTGGAGGATAAGGTGGGGACGGTGCTCTGCTATTGAGATATTGGGGCCATTTGTCACATTTTTAACGATATCAGCTTGTCTTTTAAGGGAAGCGTGCTATACTGGATATATGAACATGCGCCGTCTGCAAGCTGTCGATGTGCCGTTGACCGTCCCCACTTGGATGTAAAGGGACTGTGGGTGTGCCGGGTCCGCGGCAGGTGCATGGGGTGCAGCAAGGAAGAGTGTTAAAGAAAAGGAGAAGGTACTATGGCAAACAGGATCGTATTGAATGAAACCTCTTATCACGGCGCGGGAGCGATCAAGGAGATCGCGGGTGAGGCAAAGGCCCGGGGCTTTAAAAAGGCCTTTGTGTGCTCGGATCCGGACCTGATCAAGTTTAATGTGACCAAGAAGGTGACGGATGTGCTGGACGGGGCAGGGCTGGCTTATGAGATCTATTCTAATATCAAGCCCAATCCCACGATCGAGAACGTGCAGACCGGCGTGGAAGCCTTCAAGGCCTCCGGAGCGGACTATCTGGTAGCGATCGGCGGCGGGTCTTCTATGGATACGGCCAAGGCGATCGGCATCATCGTGGCCAATCCAGAGTTTGCGGACGTGCGCAGCTTAGAAGGGGTAGCGCCCACCAAGGAGAAATGTGTCCCGATCATCGCCGTCCCCACCACAGCAGGGACAGCCGCGGAGGTGACGATCAACTATGTGATCACCGACGCGGAGAAGAACCGGAAGATGGTCTGTGTGGATGTCCATGATATCCCGGTGGTGGCCATCGTGGATCCGGAGATGATGGCCTCCATGCCCAAGGGCCTGACAGCCGCTACCGGGATGGATGCCCTGACCCACGCGATCGAGGGCTACATCACCAAGGGCGCCTGGGAGATGACGGATATGTTCCACTTAAAGGCGATCGAGATCATCGCGGCCTCCCTGCGGGATGCGGTGGCCAACACGCCGGATGGCCGTACCCAGATGGCCCTGGGCCAGTATATCGCGGGCATGGGCTTCTCCAATGTAGGCCTTGGCATCGTCCATTCCATGGCCCATCCGCTGGGCGCGCTGTATGACACGCCTCATGGTGTAGCTAATGCGATCATCCTGCCCACGGTCATGGAGTATAATGCGCCTGCCACCGGTGATAAGTATAAGTATATCGCCAAGGCCATGGGCGTGGAGGGCGTGGACGCCATGAGCCAGGAGGAGTACCGGAAGGCGGCGATCCAGGCGGTGAAGGAGCTGTCCGCTGACGTGGGGATCCCGGCAGACTTAAAGGAGATCGTCAAGAAGGAGGACCTGCAGTTCTTGTCCGAGTCCGCATTTGCCGATGCCTGCCGTCCGGGGAATCCCAGAGACACTTCGGTGGAGGAGATCAAGGCGCTGTATGAGTCCCTGCTATAGGATGGTGCAGGCTGAAAAGTTGTAACTGTCCAGATCCCCTGAACGGTTACGAAAAGTTTGCTGATCAGATGGCGATATAGCGGATAGTTGATAGATAGGGATTGTTGCAAAAAGTAAAGATCCTACCGTATGCGGGATAGATCCTTTTGGATGGGATACCGTATACAGTGGGATCTTTGTTTTTACGACCACTCCTTTTTGTGTGGGCAGACCCTTGCATTCGGAGCGAGGGACAGGTCTGGCAAAGCCGTTCAGGTATCGCGATGTCGCGATGTGTTTGCTTATGGCCGTATAGTCCTATGCCCTATCGGGAGCGCAGATATTCGTCCTCTAACAGCTCATCCTGCAATCGCGCCAGCTTTTCTGTGTCACGTTCTCGGATCCCGTCAAAAAGCTTTCGATGATGGGAGATCGTCTCCTCTTTACCATAAATATGCCAGGTGGTCTCTGAATTGGCCTTATACACGTCGAACAGGACTTCCTTCAGGGACTCGTACAGCTGGATGAACAGGTTGTTCCCGGACAGCTGGCAGATGGCGAAATGGAAATGGTAGTGGGCAGCATGAAAAGCATCTTCATCTTCCTGGTCTATCGCATGTTCCATTTGGTCAAGGGCCTCTTTAAGGGCTTCTAGTTTTTCTGGTGGGGTTGGGGCCAGGGTGACCAGCCGGAGCACACAGTATTCGATCAAGACCCGGAATTGATTGATCTCATTCCGGTCGTCAGTCAAAAGGTTACTCCTTAATAATTCTGATAAAAAAGAACGAAAGCTGAAATCACAGACAAAAGAGCCTTCGCCTACCCGTGTCTCGATGATCCCCAAGGTGTTGAGCTTTTGCAGGGCCATCTTTAAGGTGACCCGGCTCACGCCCAGATCACGGGCCAGCTCGATCTCAGAGGGGATCTTCTCCCCTTTCTTCCATTTCCCATTGGCGATCTTCCGGACGATGATGTCATAGACCTGGTCTGTGACGGTCTGCCGATGGATCGTATCGATGTTTTTTCCCATTTGTATCATACCACTCCTGTTCATTTGGATCCAATATGTTTCTTTCATCATAACAAATTTGGCGGGATAGGGCAATCCCTAAACGTGTCGGTCACTTAGTCGGTCATAGGGTAGTTGCTTTTCACACCCACGCCAGGGAGCCTTATCGCGTAGAGATGTCGCAAAGGGGCCGCTCCCTCCGCTATAAGATTGGATGAGCGTTCTGCGTAGATGTTGGGATCAACGTATCACAAATGTGAAAATGTACAAAATATACAAGGAGATCCGTCTATATTTAACAGATCTGATAAAAAGCATTGACTTTTCGCCAGGAGTGGGATACTATACTTGTAAGGTTGACTAGCAACTGGTCGAGTAGCCAACATAACAGATCCGGATCAAAAAATGACCATAAAAAAGAAGGGATGAGAGAAAGATGAAGATCACAAAAGTGGATATCTACATGCTCGATGCCACTGCCCAGAGGGCCAGCAGGAGACCGATCTGCTGCCGTGTCTGGACAGATGAAGGGTTTTATGGAGATGGGGAGGCGGGGATCGCCTTTGACTTTGCCGCGCCTGCGGGGATCGGCATGCTGCAGGATATCTCCCGTCTGGTGATCGGGAAGGATCCTATGCGTACGGACGAGCTATGGGAGCGGATGTTTAAGATCAGCTTCTGGGGCCAAGGCGGCGGACCGGTGGTGTTCGCGGCGATCAGTGCGATCGATATCGCCCTGATGGATATCAAGGGAAAGGTCCTGGGGGTGCCGATCTATGAGCTGCTGGGTGGGATGGTCAATGACAGCATCCGCTGCTATGCCTCCCAGCTCCAGTTCGGCTGGAACGAGGATGTGGGGCCCAGGGGGACGGCAAAGGAATACGCGGATATCTGCCGGTATGCCATGGAGGACGGCTATGATGCCGTAAAGCTGGACTTTACCATGTATGACCGGGATAAGAGGGATATCCCCAACCGGGACTGCGAAGGGTTTATCTCTAAAGACTTCTATAAAATGGTGGAGGAGCGGATCGTGGCGATCAGGGAGGCCTGCGGGGATGTGGACATCATCATGGAGAACCATGGGCGCACCGATGTGACCTCCGCGATCAAGCTGGGGGAGCTTTGTGACAAGTATGACTTTTATGCGCTGGAGGAGCCGGCTACGCCTCTCCGCCCGGAATTCCAGAAGCTGATCCGGGAGAAGGTGCGGACACCTTTGGCTGCAGGAGAGCGTTTATACAGCAGATGGCAGTTCTTAAATTATTTTAAGGATAATTCGATCCAGCTGGTCCAGCCGGACGCGTGCAACTGCGGTGGCATCTCAGAATGTAAGAAGATTTGTACCATGGCGGAGGCCTTTGACGTGAAGGCCCAGATCCACTGTGCGGGAGGGCCGATCTCCACGGCCGCGGCACTGCAACTCACGGCGGCCACCACCAATTTCGCGATCTATGAGCATCATTTCCGCTCAACGCAGCCGGCGATCGCCCGTCTGGGTAAATATGAGCAGCAACCTAAGGATGGCAAGTTCTATGTGAGCGACCGGCCGGGCCTGGGACAGGAGCTTTCGGAGGCCGCGATCACGGAGGCACTGATCCATGTGACTGTAGACGAGCCGTGATGGAGAAAGGAGCGGAAAGGATATGCGGTTTTTGGGTTTAAAGAAAAACTGGAAGCAGTGGCTGAGTTTATTCTGTCTTTGTGTAGGAGGCGGGTCGATCTATAAGCTCCCCTACATCCGCGATGTTTTTTATGTACAGTTCCAGGAAGCTTTTAATGCGACCAACACACAGATGGGACTGATGATGACGGTCTATGCCCTCACCTGCGCGGTCTGCTTTCTGCCGGGCGGCTGGCTGACGGACCTGATACCGGCAAAATATCTGGTATCCATCGGTCTCTTCACCACAGGGGCCACCGGTCTTTTGCTGATGTCCATCCCGCCTATGGGGATCGTCCTGCTGGCCCAGGCGATCTTCGGGATCACCACCACGCTGTTGTTCTGGGAGGCCATGTTCAAAGGCGTCCGCATCCTGGGTTCTCCAGAGGAGCAGGGGAGACTGTTCGGACTACTGGAAGGGGGCCGGGGGATCGCCTCCACCCTCATATCTTTCGCAGCCCTTGCGGTATGCGCGAAGCTGGGAGAGGGTAAGCTAGGTATGCAGGGGACGATCGTGTTCTACTCGGTGGTGCTGATGGCGCTGGGGGTCATGTGCTTCTTCCTCATGGATAAAAACCCTGTAGAAGGGAAGATCAATGCAAAGGAATGTCTGGTGGGCATGCTCCAGGTCTTAAAGTTGCCTAAGGTGTGGCTAGCCGGCCTGATCGTATTCTGCGGCTATGCAGCTTACCAGTGCCTGGGTTACTTTACCCCGTATCTGGTCAATGTGTATGGGATGAGCACCAGCATGGGCTCGGTGATCAGCATCATCAGGACCTACATCCTGGCGATCGTGATCGCACCTGTGGGAGGCGCTTTAGCGGATAAAAAGGGTTCAAAGGTGAAATTTCTCCAGTATATCTACATCATCGGGATCATTTTAGCGGTGCTGCCGATCTTTATCACACCGGGGGACGGGACGCTCTTCCTCATGGTGGCGGTGATGCTCTGTGTAGCGGCCACGGTCATGGTCTTAAGAGGGATCTACTATTCGACTACTGCGGAGATCAATATCCCGGTGGTGCTTGCAGGTGCCGCGTTAGGCCTCATGTCCCAGCTGGGGAACGCGCCGGACTTTTTCCTGCAGACCATGTGCGGGTACTTTATCGACACTCATCCAGGACGTGCCGGGTATCAGATGGTGTTTGCGACCATGGCGGTCCTTTGCGCACTGGGGCTGCTATTCTGTATCCTTCTTTACGGGATGACCAAAAAGGAGAAGGAGAAAGAGACCAAAGTAGACTTTAAAGTCTCCAATGCAGATATCCTTTAAAGGTTGAAAGGGATCATGAAAAAGAAAATACAGATACCACATATTTTTGTTATCCTGGCCGTTATCGCGATGTTTTTTGCAGCGCTCACCTGGATCATGCCTGCAGGGGCCTATGACCGGGTGGCGGATGCCAGTACCGGGAGGAGCATCGTGGATCCGAACAGCTTTCATTTTCTGGAAAAGACCCCGATGACCCCGGTACAGTTCATCTCTTCTTATACCGCCGGCTTTGAACATGCTGCCGGGATGATCTTCATGACGTTGGTGGTGGGCGGCACATTTGGCATCATCAATGAATTAGGGATCATCCCCGCCGCACTGGCGGCGGTACTGCGGAAGTTCCAAAAAAGACAGGAGCTGGCGATCCCCTTTTTGATCCTGGTCCTGGGGCTGTTCGAGTCCTTTATGGGCGCTCCGGAGCTGTGCATGATCTTTTTGCCTATGATCTTGCCATTGATCTTAGAACTGGGGTTCGATACCATGACCGCCCTGGCGATCGTGATCTGCGGGAACTGCGTGGGCTACAGTACAGGGATGGGGAACCCCTTCACCACGATCATCGGGCAGAAGATCTGCCAGCTGCCCTTATATTCCGGCATGTGGTTTAGGGCGGTCTGTTTTGGGGTTTTTTATCTCATCACGGTCTGGTATATCCTGCGCTATGCGAAAAAGGTCAAAAAGACGCCGTCCAGCAGCTTTACCTATGAGGCGGACTTAGAGCGCAGGGAGTCCAGGATAGGGCTGGATATGGAGACCAAGCTTTCCAGGGAAGGAAAGCTGGCCTGTGTGTATATCGTCGTCTGCTTTTTCTTCAATATCTTCGGCGTGGTCCGTCTGGGCTGGGATATCGCCCAGATGACCGGCCTGTTCCTGGTGATGAGTGTGGGCACCGGTCTTTTGGCAGGCTATACGCTCACCAAGACCTGCCAGGTATTTATGAAAGGGGCAAAGGATATCCTCCAGGGCGCTCTGGTCATGTGCTTTGCGCGGACCATCGCGGTCATCATGACGAACAGCAATACCCTGGACGTGTTCGTCTACGGGATATCCAAGCTGGCCGGCGCTTTCCCGCCGGCGTTGGCGATCATCGGGATCTTCCTGGCGGCGTTGCTGATCAATTTCCCGATCAACAGCGGCTCAGGGCAGATGACCGCAACCATGCCGCTCATGTCCCCCTTAGCCGATATCCTGCATGTATCCAAGCAGGGGGCTGTCCTGGCGACACAGTTCGGGGACGGCTGGTCCAACACCATGTATCCCACCAATGCGTCCTACATGGCGACGATCGCGGTGGCCAAGGTAGATTGGTTCGACTGGCTGCGGTTCCAGTTCCCCCTGCACGCCATCTGGACGGTGGTGAGCATCCTCTTATTGATCGTGGCCCAGCTGATCGGGCTGGGACCGTTTTGATCCGGAGAGGATGCATGGCCGGATCGGTGTGGGGTGATGGAGCGGTCACACAAGATATGTAACAGAGAGAGGTTTGTGAGCACTCTCGCAGACCCGCCAGCCTGGCAGCGGACGTGCTGCCGCACATGAAGATCTGGCGGATAGAGGTTTTCTGCAAGTGCTCTAGTGTACTGTCTCGTTCACTTTCAGACAAGTCATTTGTCGAAATGTGAACAAGACAGCACGCTAGATAAAGAACGGAGGATAAGATGCAGATCCATGATTTTGATGAGCCGGTGGACCGGATCGGCACGGATTCGTATAAATGGGACCATGAAGGCGAGGGCGGGAAGTATATCCCCCTGGGAGTGGCGGATACGGACTTTCGGGCTCCCCGGGAAGCCATCCAGGCTGTGCAAAAGGTGGTGGACTTTGGCGTATATGGTTATGGAGAGTACCCACGGGAACGTTTTACAGAGGCTGTCAGCGGCTGGTATCAGAAGCGGTATGGGCTCACCGTGGAGAAGGGATGGATCCGACATTCCCAGGGCCTGATGACCGGCGCGCTGTGGATGATCCTCAATGCCTATACCAGGCCGGGGGATAAGATCCTGCTCCAGCCCCCGGTCTACAATACATTTGGCATAGTGATCCAGGGGGCCGGACGTTTTGTGGCTAACAATGACCTGATCCTGGAGGACGGCCGCTACAGGATCGACTTTGAGGATCTGGAGAGGAAGACCGCCGATCCGAGAGTGCGGATCCTCCTGGTATGTAACCCCCACAATCCGGTGGGCCGGGTGTGGACCAGGGAAGAGCTGACCCGGATGGCCCAGATCTGTAAGAAGAACGATACCTTGGTCGTCAGCGATGAGATCCACGGCGATATCGTATATGGCGATCATGTGCATACGCCTTATTTTTCCATTTCCCAGGAGGTCCTGGACCATGTGGTGGTCATGGGATCCCCCAGCAAGACCTTTAACCTGGCCTGTATGTATTCCGCCTATGTGCTGATCCCTAACAAGGCATTAAGGGACCAGTACGATGTGGTCTATGAGGACTATCATTTTGATTACAATTATCTGGGGATCGAAGCATTGATCGCCTGCTACAATGAGTGCGCGTACTATGTGGACCAGCAGAACGCCTACTTCCAGAAGAACATCCAGATGGTCAAGGACTTTATCGCAGAGACCATGCCGGAGGTGAAGGTGATCGAGCCGGAGGGGACCTATCTGCTGTGGATCGACTTCCGGGCGTGGGGTATGGACCAGGAGGCGCTGATCCAAATGTTCATGGATGCCGGGGTGCGGTTGAACAGCGGCGCCAGCTACGGCTCTCCGGGGGTGGGGTTCGTCCGGCTGAACGTGGCGACCCAGACTGCGGTGTTAAAGAAGGCGCTGGAAAGGATGGGGGAGGCTTATCGGGCGCGGGGACTTTAAAAGATCTGATCTCAAGTTCAAAAAAGCAGATTTTTCCTCTCTTTTGTGGTATAGTCATAGAAAGGGGTGGATCCTCTGCTGTAGGTTGTTTAGAAGAGGCAGGCCGCAGATGGCCTGTCTCTTCTGTGTGATGGACGGAAAAGGAGGGTGCTCAAGGGCAAGGTGGACGGGATCCTCCTCACCGGCGGCCTGCTGCGGTTTCCGGATGTGGCAGATCAGATCCGGGAGCGCTGCGGGTGGATCGCGCCGGTGACGGTCTACGTGGGTGAATGTGAGCAGGAAGCCATGGCAGCAGGAGCGCTGCGGGTGCTCCGCGGGGAGGAGGAGGCCAAGACCTATCCGGGAAGACCGGTATGGAAAGGGTTCTGATCGGCTGGCGGTCCAACTAAGGCGGCTGATCCCGCCCGGCGCCAGTGTGCCCCCAGCACCAGTGCGCCCCAGCGACCGATCTCATCCGGCGGCAGGAGGATCAAGACTCCTCCAGCAGCCGCATCCCCGCCGTTTCCGTGACCGGGAGGGAGAAGACGATGGCCTTGGCCTCTGTGGCGAGCCCGGCCTTATCCATGATCGCCCGCATGATGGCGTTCTTCCCCTCCCGTTTGGTCACCATGAAGATCATCTCTTTTTCCGCCGCGATGGAGACTCCCAGGAAGCGCTCCGCCTGCTCCGTACCGGTGCCCTTGGCGTGGATGACCGTGCCGCCGGGGGCATCCGCTGCCCTGGCCGCGTCCATGATCATATCGGAATAGCCCTGGTCGGCGATCACCACCAGGAGTTCATATCTTGTATCCTTCAAAGTACTTTCCTCCTCCTTCTTAAAGCTCCATCCTTCTGTGAGGAACTGGAGCTGTTTTTTTCCGCCTATGCTGCTTAAAGGAACGATAAAGGCGATCCCGGTGCCGGGGATGTCGATCTTCATCTGTTTCTGCAGCCCTTGTTTCACGATCTTCCACTCACTGCCGGTCACGAAGGCGAAGAGGACCGCCTTTTCTGCCGCCTCTAAGCCGAAGGAGTCTAAGATCTCGGAGGTGGTGGTCCCACGCCCGAAGGTGATCAGGGTCATGGTGATCTGATGTTCTTTGTAAAAAGCCAGGAAGCGGCGTGTCTGGTTCCGGTCGCTGATGGTCACCAGCATATATATCATGTCCATAAATACCTCTCGATCTGTTTTTTGTAGGTGGCTACGGGCAGTGGACCTTCAGGAGATCTGAGGGTCCACAACAGGTGCGTTGCCGGACGTATGGAGGCTCGCCTACAGCTCGATGATCGCGTCGTCGCTCAGCAGGTCATAGGCCATAGCAGGCGTCCCGGCCGACGCGCTCCGCTTTCTGTACGCCTCCCTGAGCCGTGTAGCCAGGCCCATCACCTGGATGGTGATCAGAGGGGTCATGGCCACCATGGCCACCACGCCGAAGGCATCGGTGACCAGGTTCCCGCCAAGGGCCGTGCAGGCCCCCTGGGCTAAGGGGAGCAAGAACGCGGCGGTCATAGGGCCGGAGGCCACGCCGCCGGAGTCGAAGGCGATGGCTGTATAGATCCGGGGTACGAAGAAAGAGGTGAACAGTGCGATCCCATACCCAGGGACTAAGAACCAGAGGATGGAGATCCCGGTCAGCACCCGCACCATGGAGGCCCCTAAGGACAGAGAGACGCTGATGGACAGACCGATGCTCATAGCCCTTGCGGAGATCGCGCCGTCGGTGATCTCTTCAACCTGTTTATTGAGCACATAGACGGCAGGCTCTGCTTTGACGATGAAATAGCCTATCACGATGGCGATGGGGATCAGGACCTCCGGGTGGGAGCGGCTGGCCAGCACCTGCCCTAAGTAGTTCCCGGCAGGCATAAAGCCCACATTAGCCCCGGTAAGGAACAGCACCAGTCCCACATAGGTGTAGGCCAGCCCCACTAAGATCTTGGTCAGCTTCCGCTTAGAAAGATGCAGGGCGATCAGCTGAAAGACCATGAAGAATAGGAAGATCGGGAGCAGAGACAGGGAGATCTCCTTCATATAGGTGGGGAGGCTGGAGACAAATGTCCCCCACAGCTGGACAGAATCCTCCGCCTCTAAAAGGACGGTCCCGGCCTCGGTCCCATTCTGTGGCGCATAGATCATGCCTAAGATCATAACGGCCAGGATCATCACCGCTCCGATGAGGAAGCACAGGAGGATGCTGGGGGAGATGGGGGCGATAGAAAAGCACAAGAGCAAAACGATACAGATGATCGGCAGGACCGCCTGGAGGGCTTCCTGCCATTTTTCAGCTAGTTTTTTTCGGATCCGCAAGGGGGCAACATCCTTTCTCGATGAGACGCGGTGGGCGAGGGACATATAGATATATCCTACCATAGGAAGGGGTGGGGGGAGGGTTAAGAAAGTGTTCAGAAATATGTCGATCGATGTGATAGCTCTTGTTGTATGACTATAGCGATAAATATGAGAAAATATCTCATATATCGTTTACAAAAATAGAAAAAAGAGTATAATAGATATTGGAAAAAACATAAATTGGAGGGAAAAAGATGCTGTGCCAATTTACAGTGAGAAATTATAAAAGCATTCGGGATGAAATGACTTTTGATATGCAGGCGGCTGCTATTTCTGAACATGAAGATCATGTGATCAATGATAAAGATGGGGGCTCGTTCTTACCGATCTCTGCAATATATGGGCCGAATGGAGGTGGAAAATCAAACGTATTGGAGGCAATGCATATGTTGGCTTCAAAAGTACTTCGCCCATTATACGCAACTGGTGATAGGGAGGAACGGTTATTTCTCCAGAAAAGGCTGCTCATCGAACCTTTTGCGTTTTCGAAAGAAACGAAAAGCCGCCCCACAGAGTTCGAGATCTTTTTCCGCACAGAGAACGCAGAATATCGATATAAACTCCATGTAATGAAGGATGTAGTACATTATGAAAGCCTGGACCGTGTGAAATTGGACACAGGGCGACGTTCAGCGCTTTTCGAACGAGATACAGAAGAGATCTCTTTAAAAGGAGTGTTTTCGAAGTTGAAAGCCAGTAAGGACATGTCTGCAACATTACCGCTGCTGTCCTATCTTGGTATCACTTACAAAAAAAATGAGGTTGTAAAAGATGTTCTGGAGTGGTTTGAATATGGGATCGGTTTTTTAAATTATGGTGATCCGATCGAAGAACTTCGTATGGCCGTATCAAGCTCAGAAGATGTGAAGCAGCTAATGCTTGGCATGATACAGGAAATGGATCTGGATATCGTGGATTTCCGCGTAGTTGAAGATGAGAATGACAGGATCGATGTGTATACAAAGCATCTGGTGGATGGCTATGAGGCGGAATTAAATCTAATGGAAGAATCCAGCGGGACAAAGAAATTATTCGGTTTAATGCCGTTTATCGCCGGATGTTTACTTAAAGGAACTGTTTTGGTCATTGATGAACTGGACGCTAAGATACATCCTATCTTGCTACGCCATATCATCAAGATGTTTAACGATATGTGTATCAATAAAAAGAAAGCACAATTGATCTTCACATCCCATGACCTATCAACAATGAACAATGAAGTGTTCCGCAGGGATGAGATCTGGTTCGTGGCAAAAGGTAATGCCCAAAACTCTAAATTGTATTCATTGGTGGAATTTAAGAATGAAAAAGGCGGAACGGTCCGCAAAGATGCCAAATTTGATAAGCAATATCTAGAAGGAAAATATGGCGCGGATCCATATCTCAAGAAGATCATAGACTGGGGGAAGGTCAATGCCTAAAAAAGCCGGAATGGAGAGATGGAAAAAGAAACGCCGCCAGGAGTACCTGGAAATGAAACAGTACAGATATTATATTTTTTGCGAAGGGCAGCAGACAGAGCCTTTATATTTCACAGGTTTCAAAAAGCTGATCGAAGATGATCCGATCTATAAGGATATGGTTTTGATCGAGATAGAACCCTGTCAGGCAGAAACGATGCGGGTGATCGGAATGGCGGAAAGGTATGTAAAGAAGAACAGGATCCAAAAGGGGCAGATCTGGTGCGTCTATGATAAAGATAGCTTTCCGGCAGATGATTTTAACGGTGTTGTTGATCGGGCAGAGCAGTTAAATAAAGAAGACCCTCAACTTCAATACCATACAGCATGGAGTAATGAATGTATCGAGTTCTGGTTCCTCCTGCACTTTGCGTATTATACAGCGGATAACCACCGGAGAGAATATATAGCATTCTTGGATGATCAGTTCAAGGGGCTGGGGATCGGAAGATATCAGAAAAATATGAAAGATATTTTTGATATCCTGATGTATGAAGGGAGCCCAAAGCTGGCGATCCGATATGCCAGACGTATAATAAACAATGGTAAAAGTAAGACACCGGCAGAGATCGCGCCGGGGACCAGGGTGTATGAGTTGGTGGAAGAGCTGGTCAAGTATCTGCCAGAGGATGCTGCACAGAGATTTAAAGAGATCCGCGATCAAAATAGGTAGCATGAAAAGGAGAGCGAGGTAGATATGAAAGCAAAGATCGTGCGTGATATTGTTTCTTTATGTTTTGCAGCCATACTTGTGCTATCATTGACCGGCTGCGATCCAACAGCCGGCGCGACAGAATATGAAGTGATCTATCCGTCCGGCTATAGCAGGGATCCCTATGCTTATGATGAAAGGTCCCCCATTGAGGGAAGTTCTTGTTATCTTCAGTGGGAGGAGGCGGATGACTACAAGAAAACCTATGACTACGATATACAGCTCCTGGACGAGAAGGGTTCTGTATTATATGGATATCCCGATGTGGGGAGCAAAGCTATGCGTGGGATCATGCAGGAAGATGGTAAAGCCTGGGTCTGCGCGGAGCATTGGACGGCTCCGCACCACAATGGTTATGTGGAAGGCGGGCTGAAAGAAAGCGATCTGCTCTTGATCGATCTGGATGGTGGCGAGATCCTGTTCCAGGACAGGGCGGGAGAAGATGAATTTTACATCACCTCAAATGGGACACGATGCTATTTCTATCTTCCAGGAAAAGAAGAAAGGGAAAAGCTATTTGGACTGATAAAGATCCCTGCGGAAAATGCTGTGATCTATTACCGGGATACTTCAGATTGGGCGCAGGAACACATGGTCTACACGTTTGACTATGTGACAGAGCCTGCTATTGATACAAGTGACGGGGTTTTAACACGTATCCGATTTTATCTATCGGAAGACCAGCTTAAAGTGGCATGGACATCGTATGAAGCGGTCGGGAATGGACATTGGGAGTATCTGGAGAAAAAGGCTTATGAGATCAAACTTGCCGAAAATGCTTTTCAGTGAGCCAAAAGCGCGGACGAGGCAGCCCATTTGAAAATGATCTGAAACAGGGCGTTAAAACAGATCTGAGCATGGGCGTACCTAGAAAAGGTTGCAGGAACAGAACGGATATCCTAAAGAGCAGACCAAAAACGCAGGCAGAGCACTGTGATATATAGGATTTAAGGAACCACCAGAGGAGAGGGATATGAAAAGACCCATGGATGATATTGCAAACTGGCGTTTGCAGCAAGAGAATAGATCAAAGCCATTTCCGTATGTTTTCCCACAGATGCCGCCCCGGTTCCGGCGATGCTGTGCCTTTGCGAGAGCGGTATTTCTGATACAATGGGGATGCTTTGCTGTATTTGGCATTTGCAGTATGGTGCTGTTCATTCCCGTAGTTATTTTGGACAAAAATACGGAGATGCGTGCTATCATAGAGAACAGACCGTTCCTGGCGTTTTTCATTGTGGCGGCTGTGATATCATTACTCCTGTTTTTTGTAGCTATCCCGCTTGGATACACCCCCAGACTTTTTTGGCGATGCCCTTGCTGCGGGTATCCATTTCCGTATTATGTTCCGATACGAGGGGGCAAACTGAAAGAAAAGGAATGTTTGCGGAATATAGAGGGACAACATATCCGATATGCGAGATCAAGAACCTGCCCGCTGATCATTCCATCTGCCTGCCCGGAGTGCGGGTGCAGATTTTCTGATATGGCAGATGATCTATGGTGATCATGACTATGTTAAGTGTCCATATTTACTTATCGTAAAGAAATCTTTTATTTTATCGGAAAAGGGGATATGGATATAAAAATGGGATAAAAGAGCTGGATGATGAGCAGCATTAACGCTCGGAGAGATCCAGAAAGATCAGTTAGGAGGAATGGTTGTCATGACAATTAGGACAATGAATATCGAAGATCATGAAAAAATATATGATCTGTGGATACATACGGAAGGCATGGGATTAAATACAACAGATGATCCAAAGGATGGGTTCGTCAAATATTTATTGCGAAATCCTAACACATGCTTTGTTGCTGAGGACAACGGACAGATCATAGGTGTTATTATGAGTGGACATGACGGGCGCAGAGGCTTTATCCATCATACTACTGTCAAAAAAGGATACAGAGGGCAGGGGATCGGAAAAAAGCTGGTTGGATCTGCGATGAAAGCTTTGGAAGCCGAGGGCATACATAAAGTGGCATTGGTGGCATTTGAGAAAAATGTATCAGGTAATGCTTTTTGGGAAAAGGTTGGATCTATAGTAAGGGATGATCTGGTTTATTGAAATAAAAATATACATCAACTTAAAAGCATTGATCTAATTTAATACGGGGGCTGTATATGGAAGTAAGATCATTAAGGGCAAATATTGACGATGCAAAAGAACTACACGCTATGCAGGTCGAAGCTTTCAAAGGATTATTGGAGAAATATCAGGATCTTGATACCAGTCCTGCAAATGAAAACATGGAAAAAGTAGAAGCACGCTTGAAACAGGATTTTACATTTTACTATTTTATCTGTATCGGACAGAAGAAAGTAGGAGCTATCCGTATTATTGACAAAAAGGAAAATGGAATAAACAAAAGAATTTCCCCAATATTTATATTGCCGGAATTTCAAGGGAAAGGCATTGCACAGAAAGCAATCCGGCTGTGTGAAGAAATGCATGGAAACGAAAATTGGGAGCTGGACACAATTTTGCAGGAGTCTAAAAACTGTCATTTGTATGAAAAAATGGGGTATCACCAAACAGGTAAAACAAAGGTCATTAACGAAAGACTCACATTAACATTTTATGAAAAGAAGGAGGCAGACATAACTCGAATGTGGTCATGTATATTAGATCAGAAAGATTTGTTATAACAGAATTAACTATGGATATGTGTAGTGAATATCAAAAAAACTCTGTAGATGCTGATAATAGACGTTTCGTACCAGATGAAGTATGTGAAACTGTGGAAGATGCTGAAAGAACTTTAAAATGGCTGATTGGATCATATTCTTCCTCAAATGGACCATTTGTATATCCGATCCTTACTAATGAAAACATAAATATTGGATACGTTCAAGCGTGTCCGTTGGGAGAAGGATTTGAGATTGGATATCATATAGCAAAAAGTTATACGGGCAATGGATCTGCTACAGAAGCTGTAAAGGTGTTTTTACCAGTGATAATGGATATGCTTCAAATTGATAAAATATACGGCATAGTTTTAGAAGAAAATATTGCCTCACATAAAGTTTTAGAGAAGAATGGTTTTAAATTGGTTTTTAAAGGCATTGATAAATATCAAAGCAAAAACAGGGAGTTAAGAAAATATATTTTTAAAAGATGATCTAAAGTTGGTCGGAATAAGAATGTGTTAAGATACCTAATGGTTATAGATATTAAGGAATGATACGGATCTCAGTTTGTACTTTTCCGAAAAGGGAGATACGAAAAGCTGATAATACATTCATTTATATAAATAAGCAGGGGGATCTTTTTTGATGGAAGTAAAGCCAGGGAAGGATATTATGAGATAAGCTATAATATACCTACCACCAAAGCAGAGATCACGGATCTTACCAGGCTTTTAGGTGAGATAGAAAGGCGTCTGAGCAGAGTGGAAATGTACTGTGTGGAGGAAGAGAGGGCTTTCGCCATCAGGGAACTGGAGCAGAGGATCAAGGATTTTGCCATGTTTGATCAGAAGTCGCTGAACTAGTTTTGCGGGAATAAAGAATTTGAAATGGTTTCATCCTCCAGTCCAGTTCCGATCCGTTTGGCGGCATACTCACTGTTCCCGGCCCCTGAAAAATATAGTATCATAATGTCCTCCTTTACATGGATCTGGCGTACGCGGTGTTTTCCGGCGTTCCTTTCCTGAGTATACCAGATCAGATGTGCGAAGACAATATCGGCGGCGGGAAAACCTATGGAAAAGGTATGAGGATATTTTGGAGATCGTGAAGAGAACGTCGTATGGATAAAGGATGAAAGTAAAAGAACGAACGTTTGTCTTTTTCTGTACTTTTAAAAGCGTTTGTGGTATACTGATAGAACAGTGTTTGGTGTCAGTTATTCGAAAATTTCGAATGACTGCATCAGATGGTAAAGTTCATACTGGGTGGAACAGTTTGAAGGGATCTTGCGATCATCCAAAAAAGAAATTTTGACACATGCGGGAACTATTTCAGCAAAAATAGCAGAACAGCATACGCTGAGTGGATCTGAAAAGTATTATGTGGAGCAGGATAGATCCTATCAGAGCGATCTTGTACAATTTGAGATAGAGCGGGAGACGATGATATGCCGGGTGATCACAATACATCTCACAATGAGACCAGCCCTGGATCACAGGGGAGCATCCTGCGGGGCATTTTAGGAAGCGTCATTGGGATGCTCGTCTGCATCCTGGTGATGCTATTATGCGCCTTATGCCGGATAGGTGATCTCATTACCACGTTCCAGCTTTTTGTAGGGTTGGTGATCGGGTGGTCCTACCGTCTGTTCCGTGGACGGCGTTCTAAAACTGCCGCCTATGTTACCGTGGGGATCTGTACCGTATCCGCCAGCGTCCTCTGGGTAGTGCTGCTGGCTCTTTTGCCTGTTTTTGCTTCTCCGGATCCATCCGCCGCAGTGGACTGGGGCAGGCTGTGGGGGAAGATCTGGGAGCTGCTGCTTTTATGTGCCGGCCTGGGGCTGATCGGCTTTTTCTTTACCAGAGAGAGCCTGCTGACTTACGCGGACTGGAAAAGAGGCCCCTGGCATATCGCGTACGCTGGGGGGAATGGGTATTCCTACAACCTGCTCCCGGAAAAACTCCCCTCTGTCAACCCACCGTCGTACTTTGCCGTACACAGCCGCTTTGCGCCGGGGACCCAGATCATCGTGGAGGGCAGCAGCCTCCGGTGGCGGAGACGGTTCCGCGAAGACCGGGTGTTTTCTGTCCGTGATATCGCCGGTGTGGTGCTGGGGCCGGGGAACGGCTGTAATGTACTCTATGACAGGGACTATCAGGTACTGGCTAAGTTTGCGGGCAGCATGGAGCGCGCGGATCTGATGCTCCTCTGGCTGCTCCAAAGAAAGATCCCCATAGACAATGTGCCTGCCGGATGGCATTCCCCGGCTGAGGCCACTCCTGGACCAGAAGCCAGCTCTGGATGGTTTGTGGGCTAAAATATCATCAGATGGAGGATATCAAGATAACTTTACAAGGAAATACTTGGGTATAGAGCTTGCAAATGAGGATAACAGATCATCAGGCATTGCCGGGAAAGGAAAATAGACTTGAAACGATCAGGATCACTTGGTGAAACTACCGAATATGATAAAAAGCGGGATGTAGAGATGCAGAAACCGAAAAGCTGGCTGAAAAGTATCAGTGCTTTTGCAAATGGGACCGGCGGCATATTGATCTTTGGCATTGCGGATGATGATACAGTGACCGGGATCGAAGATATAAAAAGCGCATCTGAATTTGTCAGTCAGAAAATAAAAGAGCGCATCGATCCGTTTCCGGAAGTTACAATGCAGATCCACAGTACGGAAGATGGAAAAAACCTGCTTACTGTGGAGGTTATGAAAGGGCAGGAAACGCCATATTATTACCACGGAGATGGGAGCACTGAGGCTTTTATCAGGATTGGAAATGAGACGGTCACTGCAAATGCAGCGGAATTAAAAAGGCTTGTATTGCGTGGGAAAAATTCTTCTTTTGATTCTTTGATGACCGATCACGATATCAAAGATCATTCTTTTTCGAAATTGCGGGAACGCTATAAAGAATGGAATGGGACAAGTATGCCGGAAAAGAGTTTTGGTTCTTTTGGGATCGTTGATGAAAAGGGAAAACTTACAAATGCAGGAGCCCTGCTTGCGGATAACTGTCCGATCCGGTATTCACGGTTATTCTGTACGCACTGGAATGGATCAGATAAAAGCGGGGGAAAGGTAGATGCTCTGGACAGTGCTGAATATAGTGGGAGCTTGATCATGCTGCTGAACGAGGGCATTGGTTTTGTGAAAAGAAACATGAAGATGCTTTGGAAAAAGACGGCAGATTCCCGGATCGAAATGCCGGATTTTTGTGAGAGGAGCGTTTTTGAAAGTCTTGTCAACGGGTTGATCCACCGGGATTATCTGGTGAATGGCAGCGAAGTCCATATAGATATTTTCGATGACCGTCTTGTGATCTATTCTCCGGGCGGGATGCCGGATGGTACAAAAATACAGGAAAGGGATATTGATACCGTGCCTTCTACAAGAAGGAATCCCATCCTAGCGGATATATTTGGGCGATTGGGATATATGGAACGTCAGGGCAGTGGACTTAATAAGATCCGTGAAGCATATGAAAATGCGGCTAATTATAAGGAAGGGATGGAGCCAATATTTTATTCAGACAGAGTGATGTTTATGGTGACATTGAAAAATCTGAACTATAAAATGCCGATAAATGAAGCTGAAAGTGAAGCTGAAAGTGAAGCTGAAAGTGAAGCTGAAAATATTATTTTGACAGGATTGGAAAGAAGGTTGTGTGGATTATTGAAAGAAAATCCTAAAATAACGCAATCTGAGATACAAAAACGGTTAAACCTTTCCAGAAGTAAAGTGCAAAGGACAATGAAAAAATTAGTAAATGAAGAGATTATTGAGAATATAGGTTCTCATAGAAGTGGACAGTGGAAAGTTAAGAAATGATCTAGATCTTATTGATATTTCCTATGTAGCATCAGAAGGCGTTCCTGGCGAAAGCCGCAAGCGGCAGCTAAAAAAGGTACTTGTTTCTTCCATTAAAGTCCATGGGATCCTCTGTTGCAAACTGACATATGTGACTTACAGAGCGGCCATTGGTGGGATAGGAGAGATCATCAGCAGAGGTTATTTTATGGGAAGAAGTGTAGATCGTCCAGAGATCAAACGCTTGACGGATAAATGCCATAAGAGATATACTTAAAAAAACGATCTGGAGTGTGACGGATGGTAGAAAAAAGGATAGAAGGCCTGTGGGACTGCGCATATTGCGGCAGGAAAGCGATAAAAGCAAGATCTGACGCTTGTACATCATGCGGAAAGCCCCGGGGGATCGAAACGGTTTTTTATCTGCCTGAAGATCTAGATGGGGCAGCTTTAACGCAGGAGGAAAAGGCGAGGACAACCAACGCGCCGGACTGGCTATGCGCATATTGTGGTTCCTATAACCGCTCGGATGCTTCCTGTTGTACCAAATGCGGCGGAGACAGAGCGGAGTCGAAGGCCGATTACGGGATCCTCCACAAGCTGACCGGAAGATCGTTTAGAAGAAAGGACTGATCGAAAGTCCGAGGAAGAGGATGGGTGGGTAAGGGAAAATGGCGATACAGATCATGGCAGATCTATATGATTGTTCTATGCTTATTGACGATACAGGAGCCGTGACGGAGGCGGCGCATAAAGCCATTAGATATGTGGGGGCACATATCGTGGAGGAATGCATCCACCGATTTGAACCGATCGGCATTACCTATTTTGCTGTTATCTCCACTTCCCACTTTTCCATACATACTTGGCCGGAATATCGATATGCGGCAGTGGATATCTTTTCATGCAGGGATGATGTGGCGGATGGGATCGCACAGATGCTCAAGGATCTATTTGGTTCAGGACGTGTCCGGATCCAGACCATACAGCGTGATATCAAGGGGGAAGAAGGAGGCGGGATATGTTTTACCGAGTAGGTACACTGCTCAATATAAAGGGCCGGCCGGGAAAGGTGATCGGCTATATCCAATATGAAGATCCACTGGATCACAATAAAGCATGGACGGAATATCGCATAAAAACAGCAGATGGAGAAGTTTGGCTTTCATGTGATGAGATATATGATGAATATTCGATCTCATGGCCTGCGAACGATGTGAGCGGAAGGATCGGACCGGAATGGCATAAGGTCGATGAGGGACAACAGGTGGTCCGCTGTGCCAAAGGGGATGTGGATGTAGACCCGGGCGAGAGTGCTTATTTTATGGAATATGAAGATGGTCCGGAGGACCACACCCTTTCTGTTGAGATCTGGGAAGACGGAAGTGAATTTTCCAAAGGGGAATATATCGAAAAGAGCGATATCGTCGAGACGGGATATGAAAAGCATCCTACCGGAAATGGGATACTGGCCATGGTGGGCATTTTCTGTATTTTTTGTTTTGCAGCGTTTATGGGGCTCCACGTTTATCCGTCCCTTGGCGTCAACAAAAATATCAGCAGATATTTAGAGAGTTCCGAAAAATATGTGTTTGAAACGTCCCTGACTGGCAACGAGGACCAGAAAGCAACGGTATATGCGTATGATACGCCGGCTACAACCGATGATGTTGCTAAGGATATCATCCAGGGCATTGAGGGGTATACAAGATCGGTGACCCAAAAGGATGATAAAAACGATCAGGAGATCGCCATTTTGACTGATAAGGAGTATTGTCTCATATATCATCCGGAGGATGAGGAACAGAAGGTATATGTCCAGGTGTCAGGCAGAAAGTATAATTACACATC